>QSCI01000051.1:0-24237 GCA_003463005.1 Segatella copri
TCCACCTCGCAGTGGACACCCTTGCTATTGGCTATACAATTCCCGCTATTAGGGCTTGTTAGGGACTTGCACCCATTAGAATAAGCTCATGCCGAGCATACTAAAAAAAGGTCTTTCAACATTCGTTGAAAGACCTTCACTATTGTGGGCGTTGACGGATTCGAACCGCCGACCCTCTGCTTGTAAGGCAGATGCTCTAAACCAGCTGAGCTAAACGCCCTCTAAAAAAGTCCCTGCAACCACTAAAGTGAATCACAGGGAACACCCCCGTGGGCGCTGACGGATTCGAACCGCCGACCCTCTGCTTGTAAGGCAGATGCTCTAAACCAGCTGAGCTAAGCGCCCTTACTTTTCGTAAGCGGTTGCAAAGGTACGACTATTTTTTGGCTCCACCAAATTTTTCAGCAACTTTTTTCGTTTTTTCTTCAAAAAAGTGCATTTTTGGGTGTTTTTCCTCAATTTTCAGGGTAAAAACGGTCAGTTTTTGCATTTCAATTGCCAAAAACAGCCAACCAAGAGAAAGTACTTACGATGGGACTGCCAAACCTCTTTCAACTCCAAAAGGTACTTATTGAGAAAGAAAAGTTCTTTTTAAGAAATTCAAAGAAACAAAAAAGGCATTCTTCACGAGGAAGAATGCCCTATTCTATTTTTATACCTTATATTATATATACTGTATAATTACTCACCAACCTGAACAGTTGCACGACGGTTGTAAGAAGCAGGAGTCAAATCCTTAACACCACCGTTAGCCTTAACTACGATGTTCTCCTTAGCAACACCCAACTTAACGAGCTCATCAGCTACCTTCTCAGCACGAGCCTTAGAAATCTTCTGGTTAACAGCTGCAGAACCAGTAGCGCTGTCAGCATAACCGTTAACTACCAACTTAGCGTTGTTGTCCTTAGCATACTGAGCGAGAGCCTGTACGTTTACGAGATCCTTCTTAGAAGCAACCTTAGACTTGCCGATGTTGAAGAATACAGAAACTGGAGTAGCAACATACTCCTTAACTGCCTTATCCTCTACAGACTTCTGGTTGTTCAAGAGATTCTTCAAACGGTCGTTCTCTGCATTAGCATCGTTCAACTTAGCATTGATAGCGTCGAGTTCTGACTGATGAAGAGCGTTGATAGCGTCAACATCTGGAACCTTGTTCCAAGTAGCCTTACCCAAGTTGTATGTAACACCGACCTCAACATTCAAAGAACGGTCGTGTCTTGCAATCACCTTGTCGATAGAGCGAGATGTGCTAGGCTTAGCACCTGCCAATACACCTGTGTAACCATCATAGTCGCTAGCACCTAATGCATAGTTTACATCGAGGTTGACAGCCCACTTCTTATTGATCTTGAACTCGTTCAAGATACCAACACCAACTACAGGAGCATAGCAGTTAGCGCTCATGTTACGGTTAATACCAAAACCTGCGTAAGGGATGCAATCCCAAACACGAGCCTCGTTGTAACCACACAACATATTGCTAACATTGAACAAAACCTGCTCATTCAAAGTCCAATACTTATTTGCATTTGTTGACTTATTCTCAGAAACTACTGTACGGCCCCAAACGCCATTGAGTTTGGTACGGAGACCGAGACCTGGTGTGAACCACTTACCTACTGCAACAGAGAAGCCGAGATTGTTTCTGAAACCCTTGAGTGGGCTCTTAGAGAAACCATTGCCCTCTTCCTGGTTGCCCCAGAATGCAGAACCAGCAACGTTTGCCTGAACAAACCAATTGCTCCAGAAAGAATTTGTTGCAACGCTATACTTCTCAGTAGTTGCTGCATCCTGAGCCATACTGCCCATTGTTACGCTAGCCAATGCTAGCACTGCTAATAACTTTTTCATAACTTTATAATTTAAAAATCAATTTATATATATATATACCTTCTGATGACGGAGCAAAGATAATACTATTTTTTGAAATAACCTTCATTTTCTAAAAAAAATAGCATTTTTCGTTAACTTTTTTAAGAAAAACGGGATTTTTCCCTGCTTTTAACCTAAAAGATGCTCAATTTCCTGCTGACGGAGGATACAAAGTACCGACTTTCCGTCGGGCGTATAATTGACATTCTGGCAGGCAAAAAGATCATTCACCAGCCCCTCCATCTCTTCATTACTCAATATCTGCCCCTGAGGTATTGCAGCCTGGCGAGCCAAACTCAAAGCCAAAGTCTGATTGATTTCATCAATGGCTGATACGCCCTTTTCTACTGCAGAAGAAACCATGTCCTGTACCAGTTTAAGAGGATTCAATCCTTCAAGTCCGCCAGGAACTGAATTAACGGCATAGCTTCCGCCTCCAAGATCTTCCAGTTCAAAGCCCATCGATTCCATTTCAGGCAGGATCTTTTCAAAGATTACCTTCTCTGACATCGGGAACTGCACAACCTCAGGAAAGAGGACTTTCTGTGAATGAAAGGTCCGGTCAGCCAACTGGCGCAAATACTGTTCGAACAAGACACGCACATGGGCACGATGCTGGTCGATAATCATCAATCCCGATTTTACCGCAGTCATGATATACTTGCCTTTATACTGATAATGGGCTGGCGATTTCTCTGCAATGATACTGTCTGGCGTATTATCCTGACTAGAATCATCGGAAAACACCATGGTCTGTTCCATCCCCTGCACATCATCCTGATCTTTGAGTCCTTCATAAAGCTGTTCCCATTTTTCATCCACCTGAGGTTTCGACTTAGGAACAGAGAAGCCTGCTCCCATAGGAACTGCTCCTGTGGAAGAGGAAGACTTGAACGGATTATAACCAGGATTCAAACTGATCTTCGGTGCCGCAGCAGCCGTACTCATCTCAGGATTGTAAACAGGGATGTCCGGTTTATCCTCGGTATCGAAATCAATGGTAGGTACATCATTGAACATACCAATAGACTCCTTGACCGAAGCCGATAGGATTTGCCAGATAGCCTGCTCATTCTCGAATTTGATTTCAGTCTTCGTAGGATGGATATTCACATCAATATCCTTCGGATCCACATCAAAATACAGAAAGTAAGGCACCTGTTCGCCCTGAGGAACCAGACGGTCATAAGCTGCCATCACAGCCTTATTGAAATAAGGATGTTTCATGTATCTCCCGTTGACAAAGAAGAACTGATGCACACCTTTCTTTCTGGCAGATTCCGGTTTGCCCACAAATCCAGACACCTTACACATAGTGGTTTCTACATTTACCGGCAGGAGTTCCTGATTGAAACGCTTGCCGAAGACATCGAGAATGCGCTGACGCAAATTAGCGGCACGCAAATTGAATACTTCGGTACCATTGCTATGTAAAGTAAAGGTGATTTGAGGATTTACCAATGCAATCCGCTCGAAAGCCGTCAGAATATTGTTCAACTCTGTAGAATTGGACTTCAGGAACTTTCTTCGCGCGGGTACATTATAAAAGATATTGCTGACAGAGAAGATGCTTCCCACAGCACAGGAGCATGGCTCCTGTTTCTCATATCGGGAACCAGAAATCTGTATCAGGGTTCCTATCTCGTCGGTAGCCTGTCGTGACTTCAGTTCTACCTGAGCCACAGCAGCTATTGACGCCAAAGCTTCGCCACGGAAGCCCATGGTGCGAAGAGCAAACAAATCATCAGCCTTACGGATTTTGGAAGTAGAATGACGTTCGAAAGCCAAACGAGCATCGGTTTCAGACATACCTTTTCCATCATCTATCACCTGGATGTTGGTACGGCCAGCATCGGTAACTGTGACATGGATATTCCTGGCACCCGCATCGACTGCATTTTCGACCAGCTCCTTGATAACTGAAGCCGGACGCTGTATAACCTCACCTGCTGCTATCTGATTGGCAACAGAATCGGGTAAAAGTTGAATAATATCACTCATCTCTAAATATTAATCATATAAGAAAATGATGCTTCATTATAATCAGTCAGTCAGTTTCTGAAGTGGAGCTTCATGACGCTTAATGTTCTTGAGTTCGGAGCCCTTGGATTTACCACGCCATACAAAGATATCATTCTTATCTTTAGGACGCAAGTCCTCGAACCAGGCAAAATTGTTAAGTTTATATTTTGCCGGCGGAATCTGCGTCATAGGATACATGGTAGATGTAAACTTATTGGTCCAGATTTTCTCCATCTTCCTGCCCGGTCCCATATACATACGCATGGTATCGGTCTCCAGATAATTCAAGCCAATGAGCGAACTGTCCTTATCATCCGTCATATAATAGATGGTCTGCACATTACCGATAGACTCTCCTTGTTTAATCTCACCTTTTTCAAAGTAAGATTTCATCTCAGAAGAACTGATCTGATTGAAATGAACACTATCCGGCATCTGCTCTACAGACAGCGCCTGTCCGATGACATGGGCAAAACGAACGGTAGAGTCGTTCATGAAGACCAGAATCTTCTCGCCCAGCAACTGACGGTTTCCATTCCAGACGATAGGATCCTTATACATGGTCATGCAGGAATCCTGAGAATTGAAAACCAGGGAATCGCAGATGGCCTGCATATCCAGGCGATAGGCACGGACCTTAGGATAAGCATGCACCTTACGGTATACCGAATCGGTATTGATATGGAAGGTATTGATACGCATGGTATCAGAATGAACCCAAAGGGTATCTTTCTGCGAATAGTCGATCGCTACAGGATTACGGGTGGCAAAGCCATTACCGGTTTTCTCGTTGTAACGCAGATAATTGCAAGTAAGGGAATTTTTATTTTTCTTGTCTACATAAACCACATTGCCATATCCGGTACTCTCCCCATCCTTTACATAATAGAGCGTATCACCCGTAAGCGTCTTGTCTTTATCTACAACCGTAGAGCGCCCGTAAAGCTGTGCTCTATCGGTCTTGGTATCATAATACCCATTTTCGGTCTTGACAACACTTGCACCGGAAACAATCTTAGAAGGTCCTACCATGTGAGCCTTTGACTTACGGACATCGTAATACAAAGTATCGGTGGTAACAACATCCTTGCCGCTGCGCAACTTGACATTATAGACAAACTTAGCCTCACGCGTTTCGGTATGATACTCACCCCAATCGGCAACCAGCTTATCCTTACCATCAATCAGCGTTCCGCCGTCAAAGAAGTTTGCCATATTATACAAGCGGTCGAAATCCAAGCTATCAGTACGCAAAGTCTGCCGACGATGATGCAAGACCACATTCTTGCGTGCTCTCATCATCTGCATCTGCCCATCATACTCTGCTCTATTACAAGTGAGTGACAAGGTGTCACCCTGCCGGTAATGAACATGTCCGAAAGCTTTCACGGAATTAGAAGCCTGATAGAAATACGCGCTGTCACAGGTAAGATGACTGCCCTGATGCAAGAAAGAGACCTTACCTTTCAATATTTGGGCATCAGGATTATTACCGAACATATCATAGTACAATTCATCTGCATGCAAAAGATATACGCGGTCACCATGAGGGCGTTTTCTGGCATGCTTCTTTGGAGCCTGCATGGCTTGCATCAGACAAAACCCAAACAGGCATAGAATCATAACCGATATGATTCTATGCCCTCTGATATGATTATTTAATCTTTTATTTATCATTTAATCCAACCTTGATATTCAAACTTACAATCCTTATAGCGATCGTTCATACGAACATAAGTCTGCTTGATTTTATTGACTACCCAGTCGTGCAAGGTCTGGGCACGCTCCTTAGCCAACACTACATCCTTCATCACCTGAAAATCTTCGGTAATAGTAGCTCTATGTCCGTCAACACGGCTTACCAGTTTTACCAAAGCACAAGTGGTTTTACCCTTGGAATTCACCATCGTGAAAGGTGCAGAAACCTCACCTACCTTCATTGTATCTACCGTACGGGCAACCTCGGTAGGCAGATCCTTCATCTGGAAGCGGGAAGTTCTTGACTGGTCAGGAGTAACATTGGCCATCAAACCCTTGTTGTTGCGGGTATCCTTATCATCAGACAATGCTTCAACAGCCTGCTCAAAGGTAAACTTAGCGGCACGGATATCATTACCGATAGAATCCAGACGGCCGATAGACTTATCAATTGCATCTTGAGAAACCTGAGGCTTGAGCAGGATATGGCGACACTTAATCTTATCACCACGCTTATCAATCAACTGGATGATATGATAACCAAACTCAGACTCAACAATCTTTGAGATTTTCTTAGGATCGGTAAGATTGAATGCTACATTTGCAAACGCAGGATCCAACATACCTCTACCGATATAATCCATCTCGCCACCCATACGGGCTGAACCCGGATCCTCAGAATAAAGACGAGCCAAAGTAGCAAAAGAAGTCTCACCCTTATTCACACGGTCAGTAAACTCACGCAACTGATTTTTCACACGGTTAATCTCCTCAAGAGGAATACGTGGCTGCATGGTAAGAATCTCAACCTCTACCTCTGTAGGAACAAAAGGGATACTGTCGGCAGGTAAATCCTTAAAGTATTTACGTACCTGAGCTGGAGACACCTTGATATCCTTCACCAGTTCCTGCTTCATCTTCTGAATCAGCTGTTGGTTTTTGAAATCATCATGCATCTGCTGGCGCATCTGGGTGATACTTTGCTTGCGATACTCCTCCAGTTTTTCACGAGAACCAATCATGGAAACCCAACTGTTGATCTGTTCGTCGATACCATTCATGACTTCTGACTCAGATACTTCGATACTATCGATAGCTGCCTGATGGAGAAACAGTTTCTGAACGGCAATCTGCTCAGGAATAGAACAGTCTGGGTCACCAGTATATTTAATACCTTCAGCCTCAGCCTGCAAACGGGTTACCTCGACGTCTGACTTTAGGATAGCCTCATCGCCGACAACCCAAATTACCTCATCAACCACACTACCCTCATTGATTTTCTGAGAATCGGCAGCAGCTTGTTGCTTGATATTTGCAGAATCAGCCTCATGAGCCAAAGCACTGCGGCTTGCTCTTGTTGCACTAGCACTTATTCCTACTATCATCAGCAGGGCTATAAATGCCATTGTCATTTTATATCCAGTATTCATGTATTGTTTCTATAATATATTAATGTATATTGAGAGTGGTCAACATGCTATGGAAAACCACCACTTTATATTTCTTCTTCAATTGTGCGACCCATTGTTTCTCTAACGAGTCTTGATAGTCAGCAAGTACCACATCCGGGTATTCGCCATTCCGGGGCAGATTAGCCTTCATCTTCTTCAGGCGCTTCATTTCCCATTTGTATTTTTTCTTATTCTTGGCATAGAAGGCTGCCAGACCTTTTTTATCAGCAGCAGCCTTATCCCAAATATTACGCTGGCAGATTTCATTCAGCAAAAGGTTTTCTACTTCCTCCTGCTGCTGGTAGGTTCCCTGCCTATTTTCTACCTTAGCATCAGCAACATATTTTTTCTGATTACCATCATCATGTTTATCCAGCAACTTGACGATATGATAACCAAACTCAGACATAAACGGTCTACTAATCTCACCCTTTCGCAGAGAGAAAGCTACTTTTTCAAAAGCCTGCACAGTCTGACCTTTTGTAAACCATGCCAAAGTCCCCCCATTGACCGCAGACCCTTTATCATCAGAACACTTTTTTGCCAGGTCTGCAAAATCTGCACCTTTACAAAGAGCCTGATAAATAGAATCGATTCTTCTTTCCACCACCTCCTGTTCCCGGTAAGATGCTTTCTGTCCCAATCTCAAGAGGATATGTGCAACATGAACACTGCCTTTATCGGGCATCAACTCGCATGACTCGACATCATCATATCGTTTCAACACACGCCTGATATTAGGCAAAGTATCGAGATGAGCATCCTTAGCAGCTTGCACTTTCAGCTTATAATCAACAAAGCCATCGGTAAACACCTTGACACTTTTAGAATCAACTGTATTTCCCAAATGATTTTTCTGATAAAAGTACTCAAATTCCGACTTCTTGACAGATTGACCATCAATAATCATAACAATTGGGTCGGTATGAGCAAAAGCAATGCTCCCCGAAAGGAGCATTGCCGCTATAAGTGCATAAAACTTCATATTTCCTAATTATATTATTCAGGACGGCTATAGTTAGGAGCCTCACTAGTGATAGTGATATCATGTGGATGACTCTCCAACACACCTGCATTTGTGATACGAGCGAACTTGGCATTGTGCAAGTTCTCGATGGTAGCAGCACCACAATATCCCATACCAGAACGCAAACCACCAATCAGCTGGTAGATGACCTCCTGGACAGTTCCCTTGTAAGGCACACGACCAGCGATACCCTCTGGAACCAATTTCTTGGCATCCTTGGTATCACCCTGGAAGTAACGGTCCTTAGAACCATTCTTCTGTTCCATAGCCTCCAAAGAACCCATACCACGATAGCTCTTAAACTTACGGCCATTGAAGATAATGGTATCACCAGGACTCTCCTCGGTACCAGCAACCAAAGAACCGATCATGACGCAGCTACCACCGGCAGCCAAAGCCTTCACAACATCACCTGAGTAACGAAGACCGCCATCAGCTATCAAAGGCACACCAGTACCCTTAAGAGCAGAATATACATCATAAACAGCACTCAACTGTGGAACACCAACACCGGCAACCACACGAGTAGTACAGATAGAACCAGGACCGATACCTACCTTAACACCATCAGCACCATTCTCTACCAAATACTTGGCAGCCTCACCAGTAGCCACATTACCTACCACAACATCTACCTGTGGGAAGGCAGCCTTAACTTGCTTGAGCTTCTCAACTACACCCTTAGAGTGACCATGAGCAGTATCGATAACGATAGCATCAGCACCAGCCTCAACCAAAGCCTTGGCACGATCCAATGTATCTACAGTAACACCCACACCGGCAGCCACACGAAGACGTCCCTTGGCATCCTTGCAAGCCATAGGTTTGTCCTTAGCCTTTGTGATGTCCTTGTAAGTAATCAAACCTACCAGGTGATTCTCGTTGTCAACTACAGGGAGTTTCTCAATCTTATTCTCCTGCAGGATGGCAGCAGCAGCAACCAAGTCGGTCTGGATGTGAGTGGTAACCAAATTCTCGCTAGTCATTACCTCATCAATCTTCTTGTCCATGTGGCGCTCAAAACGAAGATCACGGTTGGTAACAATACCTACAAGATGATTTTCATCATCTACCACAGGAATACCACCGATATGATAATCATGCATCATATCAAGAGCATCCTTCACTGTACTGCCACGACGGATGGTGACAGGGTCATAAATCATACCATTCTCAGCACGCTTCACAATAGCAACCTGACGAGCTTGCTCCTCAATGGTCATGTTCTTGTGAATTACACCGATACCACCTTCACGAGCGATAGCTATCGCCATTGAAGCCTCGGTAACGGTGTCCATCGCTGCTGTAACGAATGGAACGTTCAACTCGATGTTACGAGAGAACTTGGTTTTCAACTCTACCTGTTTTGGTAGTACCTCTGAATACGCAGGGATAAGAAGGACGTCGTCGTAAGTGAGACCGTCCATTACAATTTTATCTGCAACAAATGATGACATATTGTAACCTTTAAAAATTTATTGCGTGCAAATTTAGCAATAATTTCTCAGATAGAGTTCGCTTTTCACGAAAATCTTACCTTATTAATGCTATTTAACGTGATTAGTTGGCTTGTTCGGACAAAAACTTGATTCTGACGAGTCGAATTTCGTCTTCATTGTAGTCTTCACCCAATTCATCTTGAGCCGCATTCAAATCATCAGTATCGCTCTCCATGAAGTAATCGTAGATGTCATCTACATGGTCATCATCCACAACTTCCTCTATGAAATAATCGATATTCAGTTTGGTACCGCTGTAAACGATTGCCTCTATTTCGTCAAGCAATTCTGAGAAATCCAAACCTTTTGCTTCTGCCAAATCATCAAGATCTATCTGGCGGTCTATGCTCTGAATGATACTTACCTTCAAGACTGATTTCTTGGCAACTGTCCTGACACGTAATTCCTCAGGACGCTCTATCAGATTCTCTTCACAATACTGATTGATCAATTTACAGAACTCCTTACCATACCTCTTTGCCTTACCGGCTCCAACTCCTTGTATGTTCTGCAATTCCTGCATATCTACAGGATACATCGTTGCCATCTGTTCCAGAGAAATATCCTGGAAAATAACATAAGGCGGCAATTTATGCTTCTTTGCTACTGTCTTACGCAAGTCTTTCAACATGGAGAAAAGTGTCTGATCCAAAGCACCTGTATTATGCTCGCTCAGAGGCGCTCCATCAAAATCATCAGAGAATTCCTTATCGGCAACGATCATGAATGATTCAGGATTCTTAATGAAACGCTTACCCGCAGCTGTCAACTTCAAAAGGCCATAATTCTCTACATCTTTCTTGAGATAACCGGCTATCAACGCCTGACGGATAACAGGATTCCAAACTTTAGCATCCATATCTTCTCCTGCTCCAAACTCCTCCAGTTCATCATGCTTGTGAGAAACGATATCATCAGTAGCACGTCCCTTTACAAAATCGATGATATATTCCTGACGGAAATTCTCCTTCACCGCAGCAACAGACTCCAAAACAACGAGCAGCGCATCCTTAGCCTCGAATTTTTCTGTAGGATGCAAGCAGTTGTCGCAGTTATGGCAGTTTTCTTCATGATATTCCTCACCAAAATAATGAAGCAACATTTTTCTGCGACAGACAGACGATTCTGCATAGGCAGCCGTTTCCTGCAACAACTGTCTGCCGATATCCTGTTCTGCTACAGGTTTATTCTCCATAAACTTCTCCAGTTTTCTGAGGTCTTTACGGGCATAGAAGGCGATACAGATGCCCTCACCGCCATCACGGCCAGCTCTACCCGTTTCCTGATAATAACCTTCCAAGCTCTTGGGTATATCATAATGAATAACAAAACGGACATCAGGTTTATCGATACCCATTCCGAAGGCGATAGTAGCAACAATGACATCAATACGCTCCATCAGAAAATCATCCTGGGTTTGAGAACGGGTAGCCGAATCAAGACCGGCATGATAAGGAGCTGCTTTGATTTCATTGGCTTTCAACACCTCTGCCAATTCCTCTACTTTCTTACGGGAGAGACAATAGATAATACCACTCTTTCCTTTGTGTTGACGAATAAACATGATGATCTGACGATCGATATCCTTGTTCTTCGGGCGCACCTCATAATACAAGTTAGGGCGGTTAAAAGAACTCTTGAATTCTTTGGCATCCATGATGCCTAAGTTTTTCTTGATATCAGTACGTACCTTATCTGTTGCAGTAGCTGTAAGCGCTATCACAGGTGCAACACCTATTTCGTTAATAATAGGGCGAATACGACGATACTCTGGTCTGAAATCGTGTCCCCACTCAGAGATACAGTGAGCCTCATCAATGGCATAGAACGAAATCTTTACTGTTTTAAGGAACTCAACATTATCTTCTTTCGTCAAAGATTCAGGTGCAACATACAGGAGTTTGGTCGTACCATTGAGAATATCATTCTTCACCTTCTCAATAGCCGACTTATTCAATGATGAATTGAGATAATGAGCCACGCCATCACTTTCACTCAAACCATTAATAACATCTACCTGGTTCTTCATCAAAGCAATCAGAGGAGAAATCACAATAGCTGTGCCCTCCATAATGAGCGAAGGCAACTGGTAACACAAACTCTTACCGCCACCTGTAGGCATCAATACAAAAGTATCATTGCCACTCATCAAATTTCTGATGATTGCCTCTTGATCACCCTTAAACGAATCGAAGCCGAAATAATGCTTCAACTGTCCTGTAAGATTAACCTGTTCTGTCATATCCACCTATTATTATATTATATATGTCTATATATACGATTAAATAGCATTCAATTGGGCGAAAAGCCCAACTGATTTATGCTGTTTCCAACTGTCCGAGATGAGATTTATCCAACTGCTGCTTGGCATACTCCAGCGTAACAGTGAATGATTTAACCTTCTCTGATGGAATCTCAAACATAGCATCCATCATCACAGCTTCAACAATTGAACGAAGTCCGCGAGCACCCAATTTATACTCTACCGCCTTATCTACGATATAATCGAGTGCTTCCTCATCAAACTTCAACTTGATGCCATCCATCTCAAACAATTTCTGATACTGCTTGACAATTGAATTCTTAGGTTCAACCAAGATTTTGCGCAAAGCCTCCCTATCCAACGGATTGAGATAAGTAAGCACAGGCAAACGGCCGATAATTTCAGGTATCAAGCCAAAAGACTTCAAATCCTGTGGAAGGATATACTGCATCAAATCCTTCTTATCTATCTTAGCTACATTCTGAACCGAATTATAGCCTACGACGTGCGTATTCATACGCTGAGCTATTTTACGCTCAATACCATCAAAAGCACCACCACAGATAAACAGGATATTCTTGGTATCTACATGGATATAATCCTGATCAGGATGCTTGCGTCCACCCTTAGGCGGAACATTAACCATGGTACCTTCCAAGAGTTTCAATAATCCCTGCTGTACACCTTCGCCACTCACATCACGCGTGATAGAAGGATTATCGCTCTTGCGGGCTATCTTATCAATCTCATCAATGAACACAATGCCCCTTTCTGCTGCAGCCACATCATAATCAGCAACCTGCAACAGACGCGACAAGATGCTTTCAACGTCTTCACCCACATAACCTGCTTCAGTAAATACAGTGGCATCAACAATGGTGAAAGGAACATCCAACATCTTAGCTATTGTACGCGCCAACAAGGTTTTACCAGTACCGGTACTACCAACCATGATGATATTACTCTTTTCGATTTCTACACCATCTTCATCCTTTGGCTGCTGCAAACGCTTGTAGTGGTTATATACAGCGACAGCCAAATTGCGCTTAGCCTGATCCTGACCGATGATATATTCATCCAGATATTTTTTGATCTCTACAGGCTTTGGCACCTCTTTGAGAACAAACTTACCCTCCCCAGCTTTAGGAGCTAAGACCCCTGTAGACTGTATAATTTCATAAGCCTGCTTAGCACAATCTTCGCAAATGAAGCCATTGATACCCGTGATGAGTAATCTGACTTCATTTTCTGATCTTCCACAGAAGCTACATACTTTCTTTGGCATATTATAATTATTATCTCTTCTTGCGCACCTTATTATATATACGCATATTTACTTAAAACAATTCGTTATTTACGAACCAACACATTATCTATCATTCCATATTCCTTGGCTTCTTCAGCTGTCATCCAATAGTTACGGTCGCTATCAGCATAAACCTTATCATAAGGAGTATGAGAATGGTCAGAAATGATAGTATACAATTCCTTCTTCATCTTCAAGATTTCGCGAGCCTCAATCTCAATATCAGAAGCCTGACCCTGAACGCCTCCTAATGGCTGGTGAATCATGACACGGCTATGAGGTAAAGCAGAACGCTTACCCTCCTGACCAGAAACGAGCAGCACGGCAGCCATAGAAGCAGCCATACCTGTACAGATAGTAGCTACATCGCTAGAGATAAACTGCATGGTATCATAAATACCCAAACCGGCAGTAACGCTACCACCAGGACTATTCAAATAGATAGAAATATCTTTGCCACTATCTACAGAATCCAGATACAGCAATTGCGCCTGCAATGTATTTGCGGTGTAGTCATCAATCTGTGTACCCAGGAAGATGATACGGTCCATCATTAAGCGAGAGAATACATCCATCTGAGTAACGTTCAGCTGACGCTCCTCCAAGATGTAAGGGTTCATATACTGAGCCTGTGCCTTAATAACATCATCAAGCACCATACCATTCATACCAAGATGCTTGGTTGCATATTTTCTAAAATCGTTCATATCTATATAGTATTTTACGTCTTAAACCATACGAAAAAAGAGGTTATCGACCCTTATTTCTCGTTCGGTGGAACAAAGATAATAAAAAAAGTCGATAACCTCGTATTTATTTGAAGTTTTTTTTCAAAAAAATGTTATTCCTGCATCATCTTGTTGAAATCTTCTACAGAAATCTCCTTTTCGTTGAGTTTTACAGCTGTTTTCAGAGCTGCAGCCAACTTACGATCGATAGAGCGATCTACAAGTGCATCTGTAGCGTCACCCTTCTTGAGGATTTCCTTAGCATAGTTCTCAATGTACTCCTCAGGAATGTTGTTCATACCATACTGAGCGAACTGAGCACGAGCTGCCTCCTTAGCTGTCTCCATCAGGTCATTGTCATCAACCTTGATATTCTGAGCCTTGATAAGCTGCTCCTTGATAAGATGCCATGTCAACTCCTTGATGCTCTCAGCATAGTTCTTCTCTACGAACTCCTCGCCCTTATCCTTGTTGTTAGCCAACATGATACGCTTCAAGAGTGCATCTGGGAACTGCAATTCACCTACCTTCTTCTCGCAGTGCTCGCGAACATCGAGAATGAACTTATAATCTGAGTCGTTAACGAGCTGTGCCTTCAAGCCCTCTGCAATCTTAGCACGGAAAGCAGCCTCGTCCTTCACGTCAGTATCCTCACCGAGAACCTGCTTAAAGAGCTCTTCGTTGATTTCATGCTTCTTGAAACGCTGGATTTCTGTAATCTGGAAGCTGAACTCTGACTCCAAGTCCTTAACAGCTTCACGCTCAATCTTCAGGAGTGAAGAAACCTCAGTATCGTTCTCTGGATAAGCCTTCTTAGGGTTGAATGTGATTACATCACCGAGCTTAGCATCGTTGAAGAGATTCTTCTGCTCGTCAACCTTGATGTAGCTAGGCATCAGGATAGCACCCTCTACAGTGATACCACCTTCCTTGGTATTGCCATTTTCATCAAGCTCACGCAAGTCACCCTTCAAAAGGTCATTCTCCTCGTACTTCTCAGCCTTCTCATAGCTACCTGCACGCTGAGCGTACATATCAATCTGCTGATCGAGAATCTTATCATCAACTGTGATGTTATAATAATCAACCTTGTCGCGACCATTGAGAGTTACCTTGAACTCTGGAGCAACAGCGATATCAAACATAAATGTGAAAGAAGTACCATTCTCCAAGTCAGCTGGCTCCTGCTTCTCTGATGGGAGAGGCTCACCGAGCATCTGGATATTGTTGTCCTGTACATACTTGTAAATCTGCTGACCAACGAGTTTGTTGATAGCTTCCATTTTTACAGATGGACCGAACTGACGCTTAATCATACCCATAGGAGCCTGACCAGGACGGAAACCTGGAACATTAGCCTTCTTACGATAATCTTTCAATGTCTTCTCGACATCATTCTTGTAATCTTCCTCTTCGACAACGAGGGTCAAAAGACCATTAATCTTGTCAGGATTTTCAAATGAAATTTTCATCTTGATATTTGTTATTTTATTATTGTTAATATTTTCTTTAATTCTACAGTTTTCGTGTATAACCGCAATTGGCTTGCAAAATTACACATTTTTAATGGATATACCTAATATATAAGAGAAAAAAATGATTTTTTAACCATCAGTCGCTGCTTCTTTGGCTCTTTTTTGCTCATCTATGAGCTGAAAGTCCTTCTTTCTGAGCACAAAACTGTTACTCAGATACTTTTCGCGCACAATCTTATTCTCTGCCAATTCCTCTGGTTTGCCCTGAAAAAGAATCTTACCTTCGAACAGCAGATAGGCTCTGTCAGTAATGGTCAGAGTCTCCTGTACATTATGGTCGGTAATCAAAATACCGATATTGCGATACTTCAACTGCCATACAATATGCTGAATATCTTCTACCGCAATAGGGTCAACACCAGCAAATGGCTCATCGAGCATGATAAACTTTGGGTCAATAGCCAGGCAACGGGCAATCTCTGTACGGCGGCGCTCACCTCCGGAAAGCTGGTCACCCTTATTCTTACGAACCTTATTGAGACGAAACTCGCTAATAAGACTCTCTAACTTCTGCAACTGATAACTACGTGGTTTTCCTGTCATTTCCAAGACTGAAAGTATATTGTCCTCAACACTCATCTTGCGGAAAACACTGGCCTCCTGAGGCAGGTATCCGATTCCCGCACGGGCACGTTTGTATACAGGAAAATCAGTAATTTCCTGATCTCCCAGAAAGACATGTCCCTCATTAGGCACAACAAGTCCAGTTGTCATATAGAAAGAAGTTGTCTTACCAGCACCATTAGGTCCCAGTAATCCCACAATTTCTCCTTGCTTCACATTGATAGAAACTCCATTGGCAACCGTTCGTTTACCATAGCGCTTCACCAATCCCTCTGTTCGCAAAACCAGAGAATTCTGATTTTGCTGTTCGTTATTGTTAATTTCGTCCATAATTAGCTAATTTGGCTGCAAAAATACTAAAAATAAAGGAAATATCGCTTATAAAATCAAAAACTATTCATAATATTGCAGTTTTTTAGAGGATTTTGGTTAATTTTGCAGCAAAATTCAGTTTTATAATAGCATGTTAATAGAAAAATGGCTTACCACCTTCGGTAAATATCTCATATTGATGGGACGTTCTTTTTCCCGTCCTGAGCGCATGCGCATGTTCTTGAAACAATACATCAAGGAGATGTCGCAATTGGGTATTGACTCTATTGGTATCGTTTTACTGATATCCTTCTTCATTGGAGCAGTTATCTGCATCCAGATGAAATTGAACATTCAGAGTCCATGGATGCCACGATGGGTTTCGGGTTACACCACTCGAGAAATCATGCTTCTGGAGTTCTCATCAAGTATCATGTGTCTGATTCTCGCAGGTAAAGTGGGTTCTAATATCGCTTCGGAGTTGGGAACAATGCGTGTCACCCAACAGATTGATGCCCTTGATATCATGGGAGTGAACTCTGCATGTTACCTCATTCTGCCTAAAATTCTCGGTTTGGTTACCATCATGCCATTCCTGGTTATCTTCAGTTCTGGCATGGGTATTATCGGCGCCTACGGAACAGCGTATATTGGGCATATCCTACCACCAGATGATCTGACACTTGGCTTGCAACATTCATTTAACCAATGGTTTGTATGGATGAGCATTATCAAGAGTCTTTTCTTTGCATTCATCATTTCCAGCGTATCTTCTTATTTCGGTTATACCGTAGAAGGTGGATCTGTTGAGGTTGGAAAATCGTCAACCGATGCTGTTGTCTGTTCTAGTGTTTTGATTCTGTTTTCAGATGTTTTCCTCACTCAAATTCTCTCGTAAACTATGATAGAAGTTAGAAATCTCACCAAGTCGTTTGGCGACAAGGTTGTATTAGACAATATAAACGTCACCTTTGAAACAGGAAAGACTAATTTGATAATCGGACAGAGCGGTTCCGGAAAGACCGTACTCATGAAGAATCTCGTAGGATTACTTCAGCCTACAAGTGGCGAAGTTCTCTACGATGACCGTGACTTCACCCGGATGTCGAAAAAAGAAAAAGTTCTGATGCGCCGCGAGATGGGAATGATTTTCCAAAGCGCAGCCCTGTTCGACTCTTTGAATGTACTTGAGAATGTCATGTTTCCACTTGATATGTTCTCTACCATGAATTACAGGGAGCGCGTAAAACGGGCCCAGGAATGCCTTGACCGCGTCAATCTGATTGAGGCTCAGCAGAAATATCCGGGTGAAATCTCGGGTGGTATGCAGAAACGAGTAGCTATTGCACGTGCCATAGTAATGAATCCAAAATACTTGTTCTGCGATGAGCCAAACTCAGGTTTGGATCCAAAGACCTCACTTGTGATAGATGAACTGCTTTCAGGCATCACCAAAGACTATAATATGACTACCATCATCAACACCCACGACATGAATTCGGTGATGGGCATTGGTGAAAACATCTGCTTTATCTACCAAGGTCATAAAGAATGGCAAGGCAACAAAGATGAAGTGATGACCTCAACAAACGAGAAACTCAACGATTTAGTCTTTGCTTCCGATCTCTTCCGCAAAGTAAAGGAGGTGGAGCTGGAAGAAGCTAAAAACAAATAAAACAGTATCGTTCAAAAAAAGCCATCAGACCAGAAACTGGCTGATGGCTTTTTTATTACAAAATAAATACTATCTCATTTTCCAGGCATCCTTTACCTCTACCATAGGTACCACAATCTGTTCTTTAGTACTGTCACCATACACCACTTGCAAAAAAACATCAGCAACATGATGCGCTGTATCAGCCTTTGCATTCAGTACATTCACCTTAACCATACCTTTATGTTCATCTTGCTGCTGCTCAACAAACATTTTGGCATTCATCAGCAATTGATCCTGATAGCCATTTGGCAACCGATAAGGTTGATTGTAACCATCTACAAACTCCTTATACTTGCCCTCTAAAAGCAAATCATAATATCCCTTGGCTGCAATACCTGCAAGATAGCCAGGATCAGATTTTTCCTCCCTACAGGAAGAAAAAAACAATCCCATCATGAATATCATAAAAATCAAAAGTTTCTTCATTTTTATACACTTTGATTCTGCATTCTTCGCTTCATTTATTTACTTCTGACGAATGAAGACGTTGATAGGACAGCCATGTAATGACCAGTTCTCACGAATCTTATTCTCCAGGAAACGGCGATAGTTCTCTTTGACATACTGAGGCAAGTTTGCATAGAACACAAACGAAGGAATCGTTGTATTAGGCAACTGGGTGCAATACTTAATTTTGATATACTTACCCTTTATGCTCTGTGGAGGATATGCCTCGATAATAGGCAACATCACCTCATTCAACTTAGAAGTTCCAATATGAGCCTTACGGTTCTGGTAAACTTCCTTGGCTGTTTCCAATACTCGGAAAATACGCTGCTTAGTCAAGGCTGAAGCAAAGATGATAGGAAAGTCTACGAATGGAGCCATACGCTTACGGATTGCATTTTCAAAAGTATCAATTACCTTCTGATTCTTCTCCTCAACCAAATCCCATTTGTTTACTACAACCACCAGACTCTTGTTGTTCTTCTGAATCAACTGGAAGATGTTCATATCCTGGGTTTCGATACCACGGGTAGCATCAAGCATCAGGATGCAGACATCACTATTCTCGATGGCACGGATAGAACGCATCACAGAATAGAATTCCAAGTCTTCGCTTACCTTGTTCTTACGACGGATACCGGCTGTATCAACCAGGTAAAAATCGAAACCAAACTTATCGTATCTGGTATAGATACTATCACGTGTAGTACCAGCAATTTCTGTCACGATATTACGATCCTCACCAATAAAAGCATTGATAATGCTACTCTTACCAGCATTCGGACGACCAACTACCGCAAAACGAGGAATATCTTCTTCGATTGCCTCCTCAGGATTGTCCTGAAGTTTGTCCAGAATCATATCAAGCAAATCACCAGTACCACCACCTGTAGCAGCACTGATACACTGAGGATCCCCCAAGCCTAACTTGTAGAACTCAGCAGCCTGATAATACTCTGCGCTGTTATCAACCTTGTTAGCAACAAGGATAACAGGCAATTTGGCACGACGCAAAATAAGCGCCACGTCTTCATCCCAATCAGTAAGGCCAGTGTTAACGTCTACCAGAAAAAGAACCAGGTCAGCCTCTTCGGTAGCAACAAGCACCTGCTTGCGGATAGCATCTTCAAAAATATCATCAGATTTTACAACCCAACCACCAGTATCAACAACAGAAAATTCTCTACCATTCCAACTGCACTTACCATACTGACGGTCACGAGTAGTACCGGCAGTATCACTAACGATAGCGCGACGTGATTGAGTCAAACGATTAAATAAAGTAGACTTACCCACATTAGGGCGTCCTACAATAGCTACTAAATTTGCCATAAACAGTCATTATCCTCCTTCCTTTTAGGAGGTATTCAAGGATGTGGTCTCTGCATCCAAGTTAATAATTTGCCGAAGCTGACCTTGCTCCGGCCCTCGCTCTTTTGGCGAGAGTCACTCCCTCGATTACATTCAGGGAGGAGTTATTTTAGTTGATAGTTTACAGTTGATAGTTTATAGTTATTAAGGCGTCTTTAAACTATTAGCTCTTAACTATCAATTATTCCGGATTATATCCAAAGGCATCAAGTTCTCGCTGAGAGCTGCGCCAATCCTTATCAACTTTTACGAAAGTCTCCAAGAAAATTTTCTTGTCGAAGAACTTTTCCAAAGCCTTACGACTCTCGGTATTCACCTTTTTCAATGCGATACCCTGGTGCCCGATGATGATACCCTTTTGGGAATCACGTTCAACATAAATCACCGCATTAATGTGGATACGTTTTTCATCTTCCTTAAATCGCTCCACTCTTACCTCTACAGAATAAGGTATTTCCTTATCATAATAGAGCAAAATCTTTTCTCGGATAATCTCTGAAACGAAGAAACGGGCAGGCTTGTCTGTCAGCTGATCCTTATCAAAGAAAGCAGGAGATTCCGGCAAGAGTTCCTTAATGCGCTTCAAGAGCATATCCGTTCCGAATTTATTCTTCGCTGAGATAGGAAGAATCTCTGCATTAGGCAACAAAGAGTGCCATTTTTCAACAATATCACCCAACTTCTTCGGATCACTCTGATCAATCTTGTTGATGAGCAAGAGTACAGGAATCTGCATTTTCTTAACCTTTTCCAAGAATTCCATGTTCTTTTCAGGGTTTTCTATCACATCAGTCACATAAAGCAGCACATCAGCATCCGCCAATGCACTCTCAGAGAGGCAAGCATCATCTCCTGCATCTTGTAATTAGGTTTCAAAACACCAGGAGTATCAGAAAATACAATCTGCATATCATCAGTATTCACAATACCCATGATACGATGACGGGTTGTCTGAGCCTTAAAAGTTGCAATACTAATACGTTCACCCACCAATTGATTCATCAAGGTACTTTTTCCCACATTAGGGTTACCTACTATATTAACGAAACCAGCTTTATGCATAAAAAATTGAATTTAGCAAAATTTTACTATCAAGAAGTTAAGCCTCTATTGTTTTTAAGCTAAAGAAACGCATCCTTACTTATTTATAGAGAAATAAGAAAGATGCGTTTCCTTATATAGATTATTATTCTATCCTATTTTTATAGATTACTTTCCGTAAGCAGCGCCATCATACGCCCACTTATAGAAAGAAGCGCCATGTACAAATCCTGCACCAAATGCTGTGAAGATGACGTTATCGCCCTTCTTCAATTGGCTTTCAGCATCCCAGAGTGCCAATGGAATTGTTGCTGCACTAGTATTTCCATAATGATCGATGTTTACAACCACCTTATCAAGTGGAATTCCAGCACGCTTGGTTACTGCCTCGATAATACGGAGATTAGCCTCGTGAGGAATTACCCAGTTCACATCATCAGCCTTCAGATTGTTCATTTCCATGATCTTCATCACGTCGTTGCTCATATCTGTTACTGCGTAACGGAATACAGTACGACCTTCCTGATAAAGATAGTGCAGGCGATGATCAACTGTAAAATGTGAAGGAGGGCAAACAGAACCACCAGCCTTCATGTGAAGGAAAGGCAAACCTTGTCCATCTGTACGAAGGTATGAGTTCTGAACTCCAACGTTCTCCTCTTCAGTTGCCTCCACCAAAACCGCACCTGCACCATCTCCGAAGAGAACGCAAGTAGCACGGTCAGTGTAATCTACCAGTGAAGACATCTTGTCAGCACCAATCACAATAATCTTCTTGTATCTACCACTCTGAATCATGCTTGCAGCAACATCAAGGGTATACAAGAATCCACAGCAAGCAGCAGAGAAGTCAAATGCAAAAGCATTCTTCAAACCCAGCTTGCCGAGGACGATAGATGCTGTAGAAGGGAACTTATAGTCAGGTGTCGTGGTTGTTACAATCAATGCATCGATTGTATCTGGATCCACGCCAGTCTTCTGAATCAACTGCTTGGCAGCTTTACGTGCCAGATAGCTGGTTCCAAGACCTTCCTCTGTAAGGATGCGGCGCTCTTTGATACCCACACGGGTGGTAATCCACTCATCTGTAGTATCTACCATGCGAGATAACTCCTCATTGTTGAGGATATAGTCTGGCACGTAGCCACCGACACCTGTAATTACAGCATTAATCTTACCCATTATTCAGCTGCTTCCTTAACGATTGCAACCTTACCACGATAGTAACCGCAAGTAGGGCAAACAGTGTGGTATACATAGTATGCACCACAGTTAGGGCAAACTGCCAATGTAGGAGCTACTGCCTTATCATGAGTTCTTCTCTTAAGTGTACGTGTCTTTGACTGTCTTCTTTTAGGATGTGCCATAATTTTTTAAATGTTTAAAATTTTAATTTTTATTTTTTCAATTTCAATAGAGCTTCCCAGCGTGGATCTACAGTTTCCTCTTCTTCCTCACCGCTTCGGGCGGCAGAATGCTCATTGAGCTTTTCAATCATAGCAGGGTTGCATTTTCCAGGTGCATGCACATGCTTGATGGGAATATTGAGATCTATAAATTCATAGATAAACCAAGCGACATCGAGCATTCCTTCGTTCTCGGCCACAGTCACCAGTTCATCATCCTCTGAGTACTCTTCTCCGAATTTTACGACAAGTCTGTCATCAGTCTCAATGGTTTGGTCCATATCGTCCAGACAGATGTCGCATGGTATGTGAACCACTCCCTCTGTATGAAAATTGAGTTCGAAGAAGTCGTCCGTCCTATTGATAGACAGACTACTTGACAACTCGCCTCTCTGAACATCAGGAGCATCGATTGCCTCAAAATATTCATTGGTAAGCTTAAATTCCTTTTCGGTTATCCCTTGAGGTAAAGCTTTCAAATCAATCTTAAAAGAATCTATGTTACACATATTCAATATATACTATATTGTTTCGGGCTGCAAAGTTACAAATAATTTTTGAGATAAAATAATTTTTTATGTAAAAATCACTAAAATCACTCATTATTAATTGATTATTCTTTCTTTAACTCGATTCTGAAGGTGGTTCCATGCCCAATTTCTGTACTTTTTACCCATATTTTACCATGATGGTATTCTTCTACGATTCGTTTAGCTAGTGATAAACCTAAGCCCCAGCCTCGCTTTTTGGTAGTAAAACCGGGACGGAATACATTCTTCAAATCCTTTTTTCTTATACCATTTCCTGTATCTGAAACTTCTATAATAGCTTTATCAGCTGTTTCTTCCACATGGAGCGTAATCTGTCCACCATTTGCTCCAATAGCATCAACAGCATTCTTCGACAGATTTTCTACCACCCATTCAAAGAGAGAGGCATTCATCTTAACGATAACATCCTGTTCAGGTATTTTCTTCACCATTTTAACATTCTTCGATGTTCGACGATCCATGTAGTCTATAACATGATTCATCACTTCGTTCAAACTTGCAGGAACAGGTTCTGGCAGGGCACCTATCTTTGAGAAACGGTCTGCTATCAGTTGCAAACGTTGGATATCCTTGTTCATTTCAGGAATGAGTTCGTCATCCGGATAATTCATCTTCAGAATTTCAATCCAAGCCATCAGACTGGAAATTGGAGTACCCAACTGATGAGCGGTTTCTTTAGACAACCCCACCCACACCTTATTCTGTTCCGCTCTTTTGGAAGTAAGCAAAGCAAAGATGGCAATAACCACAAAGAGCATGACTACCCCCAACTGAATATAAGGATAAGCTGACAGACGTCGTATCATAAGGGATTCATCATAGCAAACCTGAATATAGTCATGCGTTGAATCATCTAGTTCAATTTTAATATTCTTGCCTTGTTTCAAGAGCCGCTGACCGATGGCAGAAGCATAAGCAAGGGAATCTGCATAATCTTTCCCTTCCACATCAACATTACGAAAAGTCTGAGCATGGTTTTCAGAATCCATTACGATAACCGGAATGGAATTATTTTCATTGATAACCTTCAATACCAAGTTCAAGTCAGTATTCTCATCGGCATTATTGAGCGTACGCATAGCTTCAGCCCAAACCGCCATACGGTTGCGCTCCTCTTCAGCTAAATCATGAACCAGAAAATGGGACACAACAAGAGAGGCGACAGCAATAAACACTGCCGCTATCACCAAAAAAATCTTCACCTGTCGTATTCTATCGGTCCAAATCATGCTGCAAAGATAATAAAAATCCGTGTAATCAACGTCATCTGCTGATAAAAAACATCTTGAGCAGATAAAAAAACACAAAAAAGCCCCGACTACTTTCGTAATCGAGGCTTCTGAAATTGAAAGGAGGCGGCTACCTACTCTCCCGCATTGCATTGCAGTACCATCGGCGCAAGTGAGCTTAACTTCTCTGTTCGG
>QSCI01000052.1:0-23896 GCA_003463005.1 Segatella copri
TTCCCCCAAAAGGAGTGAGTTTCTCAGATTTTATTTGTACTTTTGCCATGTCATTCAGAATTTTGTTTGTTTTTATTTTGCAACACTAAGATAAGTGAAATTTCTGACATGGCAAAATCCTGAGCAACTTTTTGTTGCTCAGGTGCTTATAAAAAATATTAAATTATAGTGTTGCGGAAATTAGATTTAAACTTAAATCGGTGCAAAATTACGAATATTTTCTTATTTGCCCAAGATAATCGCTTAAAATTTAAATGTTTGATATGAAATATCTATGTTTTTTAGCATATTTGCTCATAAATTTAGTTAATTGTCGATTTTTTGTCACATCCGATTACAGTTTGCAAAAACAAGTTCAATACACTCTTTTTTTGTTTCTATGCAGCCGTTTTCATAAAAGCCATCGCCTTATTTTACATATTTCAGTATCTTCGGGTGTCGTCTACGCTGAAATTCTACGGCATATTATATCGGAGGCTAGATAACGCATAATAGTAAGTTTCATTTGCAAAAAGCTCGATAGTGGTGCCAAAAGTGCCTAAAAAAGCAACTTTTGGCACCACTATCGGCACTTTTCAGGGATTTTCCATCGTTTTTCCATTATTTTAGGTTATCTTTGCAGAAGATTAAAGAAATGAAGATATGCTGCAAAATATCATTGGAAGAAAACGGGAAATTGAGCTAATCGAGAATTGCATCAGTTCCAACAAGCCAGAATTCATCGCCATCTATGGCAGAAGACGAATTGGCAAAACATTTCTCGTCAAACAATTATTGGGCGAGAAGTTTAGTTTCTATATGACGGGGGTGTACCAATGCTCCAAGAACGAGATGCTCGCTTACTTCAGCGAGCAGTTGGCATTGTATTCCGGAAAGAAACAGGCAAGACCCAAAAACTGGTTCGAGGCATTCTCTCAACTGCGTGCTTATCTCTCCACCCTATTGGAAGAAAGAGAGCAAATCATCATCTTCATTGACGAATTGCCATGGCTGGATACACCGAAGTCTAATTTCATCCGTGCCTTAGATCTGTTTTGGAACGGATGGGCTTCAGACCAGCCTAACATCAAGTTCATCGTCTGCGGTTCTGCTACAACCTGGATGACCAACAAACTTCTGGGCGACAAAGGCGGCTTGCATAATCGTGTGACCAGAAAGATTTACCTCGCCCCTTTCGACCTTAACGAGACTGAACTTTTCTTACAATCAAAAGGTATCGTATGGACACGCCATCAGATAGCAGAATGCTACATGATTATGGGAGGTACACCGTTTTACCTCAACATGATAGACAAGCAATATAGCTTACCTCAAAATATTGACATGCTTTTTTTCGCAGAAGGCGCAGAACTATCCAATGAATACGAGTTTCTGTTCCGCTCACTCTTCAAGGATTCCATACTTTACCGCAGAATTGTGGAACTTCTTGCCAAGAAAAAGATGGGTATGACGAGAGAAGATGTGATGAAAGCGTTGCATCTGACATCGGGCGGAAAACTGTCTGAGGCATTCAATGACCTCATCAGTTGCGACTTCATCAGGAAATATAACTCTTTCGGGAACAAATCGAATAGTGCCATGTATCAGTTGACCGACCTCTACACCTTATTCTATTTACATTATATCAGAGGTAAAGAGGAGACCGACGAACATCTTTGGAGCAACATGATAGACTCTCCATCCCATCGTGCCTGGAGCGGTTATGCCTTCGAGCAGCTCTGCCTGCACCATATCTCGCAAATCAAGAAGAAGCTAGGTATCTTGGGAGTACAGACGAATGTATATTCCTGGCAACAGAAAGCCAACAAGGAAAAAGGAATTGAAGGTGCACAGATTGACCTTATATTAGACCGCAGAGACCAGATTATCAATCTCTGCGAAATGAAGTATTCTCTCAAAGCTTACGACATCACCCCTGCTTATCTGCAAAAACTGCTGGACAGAAGAGAAATCTTCCGACAAGCATCAAATACCAGCAAAGCACTGCATCTAACTTTCGTTACAGCTGCAGGAATAAAAAAGAATGCTCAGGAAGGCATGATTCAGAGCGAAGTAGGATTGGATGATTTATTCGGAGAAAAAGTTTGAAATAGGTGAATTGTCAGATGGAGGGTGTAACATAAAATTTCTCCATTTTCATTTCCTACAAAAAAGTTTCCGGATGGCAACCAGGACGCTTCTGAAATTACGTCCCGACGTATCTTGTACTACGTCGGGACGTATCTTTTGCTGCGTCGGGACGTAGCAAATGCTACATCGGGACGCATTTTTACTGCATGGCAACAGGTGGCAATAAGGTGACAACAGAAACACCCCTTATTGCCACACGTTATTCGCTTATAATCAAAGAGTTAAGTACAAGTGTGGCAGATGTGGCATTAAGTTAGAGAAAATATACACATGTAATACAACTGAATACTGATATAGTTCAGTCAGCTAACGCAAGTGGCTCAGTCAGCTGACGCAAGTAGCTCAATCAGCTAACGCAAGTGGCTCAATCAGCTGACGCAGATATCTCGACAAGCCGAAGGATACGTCTCCATTAGCCTACGGAGTCGTATCCGTAACCCAACGGAGTCGTATCCTTAACCCCACGCAGCCATATTCTTAACCCCACGCAGCCATATTCTTAACCCCACGCAGCCATATCTATAGGCAAACGGAAGCACTTCATTTATTTACCTCTTCACCTTCATGTATTCCGTAGGAGTCATGCCATACTCCTTGGAGAAGCATTTGGAGAAATAACTGCTGTTGGAAAAACCAACGGTATACATCACCTCGGAAACACTGAACTTACCCTGGCTCAGGAGCTCGGCAGCACGGCTCATACGCATCTCACGGATATACTCTACAGGCGTACGGCCCGTTATAGCCTTCGTCTTGCGATACAGCTGTTTGCCACCTATGCCTATCACATCCTGCAACATCGAAACATTGAAGTCAGAATCAATCATGTGCTTCTCTATCGCCTCATTGATCTCTTCGAGCAGACGCTTGTCTGCCGCATCCAACTCGCTGACATTTACTTCCTTCTTTTCCTCTTCAGAAGATTCAGAGCGTGCAGGAACTGGTTCTGAGGTTGATGACTCAGGCTCAGATACAGGCGAAGCGGATAATCCAGTGGCAACAGAAGATGACACCTCAGGTATCTTCACGTTCAGGTAGCGGGCCATCAGAGCTGTCACCTCATCAAATGAATGATGAGCTACGGCAGCCTTCAAATCTTCCGTCAGACGGTTGAAGAAGTCCATACGCATCTGTACCTGCTCCAACACCTCAGCCTTCTGCTTCTGGGCATCAGCCAGTTCCTTGCGCAGGAAATACCAGCTTACCAGCCATGCCACAAACACGATGAGTGCCGTGATATAGAAGAGTTTGCACCACCAGGAGAGATACCAAGGCGGCAGGACGGAGATGTCGAGCGAATAAACCTCGGCAGCTATCTTGCCTTCACCATCCACGGCATGAACCGTAAGATGATAATCGCCATACGACAAACCATTGTAGGTGATATCGATATTGCCGGAGTTCAGATAATGCCAGTCGTGATCGCTGCCTTCGAGTTTGTAAGCATAAACGGCTGAAGGATGATCAGCAAAAGGAAGGTCGGTGAGCTGCAAGGTGAAGTTGTTCTCATCACTCTTCAGTTTCAGGATTTCTCCACGCTCCTCACGAGCCTGTCCGTTTACGATGATTCCAGCCAGCATCAGGCGGGTAAACTGCTTAGGCTTCTGTGCTACATCAGAACTGATTGCCACATAGCCGTCATTGCCGCCCATCATTACCTCATGAGTCTGTCTGCTGTAACAGATGTTGAGCGGCACAACAGAAGGAATCATGAAGCGCTGGCTCTCACCCTGTGGATCGATTACGCAGCATTCATTGCCCGATACCACCCATATCTTGCCTTCCACATCGCACATGGTACTTACCTTGCCACCAATCTGCCATGTCTTGGAAGAAAAGCTGTTACCCAGCACAGAACCGGCTGCATAATAACAGGTTACCGAACTGTTATCACCCATCCAGATATTGCCCTTGCTGTCTGCCATCAGATAGTTGACAACATCTGAGTTAGCTACCTGCACCACCTTCATATCGTTCGGATTGATGCAGTCGAGACGGGTATAGGTAGAAACCCAAATCCTACCCTTTCCATCCATCACCATCTGACCTACATGCAGACCAGAGAGCGCATTCTTTCCCTTGTCCGAGTAATGCCAGTCAGCTATGGTCTTGCCGCTCAGAAGAGCCGCCTTATCCATCACGAAGACACCGCCCTGATAAGAACCCATCCATATCCTGTCCTTCTTGTCCTGGAGAACATCATAAGCCCAGGCCGTAGAATACTTGCCACTCTTATCGTAGACGATGAAGTTGCGCATCTGACGGGAACTGCGGTCATAGAAGTTGATGCCATGGTCGGTACAGATCCATACATCGCCGTCATGGTCTTCATAAATCTTGCGTACACGGTTATGACTCAGCGGGAAGGCAGAGCTGTTCTGCTTGTACCATGCCACATTCTGATAACCTTCAGCATTCCGGGTGAAATGAATCAGACCGTTGGTACCGCCCATCCACCATTCGCCGTTACGGGTCTGGAGCATGGCATGGAGACAGTTGCCCTCACCCGACATCGTAATCTTATCGAGCGATACATAGCGGTAATAGGTATGGGTAGTGAGACGGGAGAGTCCATTGTCAGTACCCACCCATACATTCTGCCATTTATCTACAAAGCAAGCCCAGACGATGTTGTTAGGAATAGAAGCATCATCGCGGGAATCGTGGATATAATGGGTGATGGCATTGGAGAGTGCCATCTGATAGAGTCCGTTATCGGTTCCGATATAGAGATTGCCGGCAGCATCTGTAGAAAGACATTTGATGGAATTGCCGTTCAGAGCTGGAATCTGTGAGAAATTCCTGAGTTGCAGATCGGCACAATAGAGAGCACCCTCGGTACCAATCCAGTAGCATCGGCGCTTGGCATCATAGGCGAGCGCATTAACCAGCGGCTGTTCTCCGGCACGGAGCGGAATCAGTCTGCTGCCGAGATGCAGACCAGCGAGCGAACCTACGAGCAAGCCTCGCGGAGTAGAGAGCAAGGCATAGACATCACCCCCGAAGTCAGTCTTACCGCCCTTGATATCGAGCACACGGAGTTCCTTCAGCTGCTTGCGCTTCGTCTCATCGGCAAAAGCTTCATGGCTGGTGTTTCGGCATATTGATAAGATTGCGTATCGAATTTCAGGATTCCGTTGCCAGTAGCCAGATAGAGCATTCTGCCCTCGAAACCGAGCGCATTGACACGCGTATTGCTGAATGCATGTTCCTGGAAATGGCGGTAACCATGATAACCATCATAGCTGTAAAGACCATTGTCGGTTCCGAGCCATATCATTCCATCACTGTCCTGGGTAATGGCACAAACGGACTGAGCACCTTCAAGGGAGGTGTTGACGAAACGCTGCGCATGGATGGCGAGCGAAATAAAGAGCATAGCAATTGCCATGCTGATGCGGTTTATAGGTTCTTTTGACTTTTTCATGTGTGCAAATTTACACAATATTCATGATAACGCCAAAAAATATCGGAGAAAATTCATAAAAAAAAGAATCCTCTGGGAAAAATAGCCGCTGCTATTCCCAGAGGATCCGATATAAACTATATACTTTATAACCAACCGAAATCGGTCTTTGTCATCTTATATTGCCTGAAGCGTAATCGACTTTTCGATATTTCGCTTGCTGTCTTTTACCTTCAGAATGATGTCGCCCTTCTGCTTGCTACTCTGTACGATGACAACGAGTTTGCCGGAGAAGAGTTTCATCTGTGGCTGGGTGAACGGTTCGAGCGATGTGGCATCGCCGTTGCAGGCTGCCTTGAAAGTGCCGGCACCACTCACCTCGAAGGTCAGTTCGTCATCGGCAAGCGGACATTCATTGCCGTCCTTATCCTGCAGACTCACGGTGATGAAGGCAAGGTCGTTGCCATCGGCATTCAGAAGCACATTGTGCTCATCGGTACAGCCTTCTACCATGCAGGCAATAGGCTCATGGTCAGGTGTTTCTACACTGAACTTCATCTGTGCAGGCTCACCGGCGGTACGCTTCACGTCCTCGCCAACCTTATCGCCATACTGGTTGTAGGTAACCACGCGAATCTCACCCGGTTCATACTTCACATTGTTCCAGCGCAGACGGTAGCGGTCGAGGCGGCTTGACTTGTCCTTGCGAACCCTGCCCTGACTCTTGCCGTTGACGAAAAGTTCGCCTTCCACACCATCGGTGTAGCAGTATACAGGGGTAACCTGTCCTTCCCTTCCCTTCCAGTTCCAGTGAGGAAGAAGATGGGTGGTATGCTGCTGCTCGTTCCAGCGGGCACGATACATATAGTAGCGGTCCTTTGGAAGTCCGGCAAGGTCACAGATGCCGAAGTAGCTGCTGCGGCTTGGCCAGTAGGTATCGTAAGGAGTCGGCTCGCCCAAATAGTCGTAACCGGTCCATACAAACTCACCGATTACCCAACTGTAGTCATCCTGCATCTTCCAGTCATCATCCGGAAGATTGCTCCAGGAACAGTATTCGGTATCATAGCTTGAGCACTGACCATCAGGATAGGTAGCCTTATCACTTACCACTACCGGGAACTTGTATACGCCACGGGAGCTGACCGTAGAGGCGGTTTCAGAACCGAGGAGGAATCCCTGAGGCAACTGCTCAATATTCTTATAATATTTATGTACGCGATAGTTGAAGCCCGGCACATCCATTACCTGGGCAAATCCGCTCTTCAGGGCATCTTCTGCCTTATCCATACCCTGGGTTACAGGGCGGGATGGGTCATACTGATGACAGAGATCCTGCAGATGCTTAGCAATCTGCACACCTTCCTGGCTCCACTGTTCAGGAATTTCGTTGCCGATGCTCCACATCACGATGCTAGGATGGTTGCGGTGGTGCTTTACCAGATTGGTGATATCCTTATCGCTCCACTCCTTGAAGAAGTTGGCATAGCCGTTCTTGCATTTAGGATAAATCCACATATCGAAACTCTCTGCCATCACCATCATACCGAGGGAATCGCAGATTTCCATCTGCATGGTAGAAGGCATGTTGTGGGCAGTACGGATGGCGTCGCAACCCATCTCCTTCATCGTCTTGATCTGGCGGATGAGGGCAGCCTTGTTCTCTGCTGCACCCAATGGACCGAGGTCGTGGTGCAGACAGACACCCTTCAGTTTGCGGGTAACGCCATTGAGCTGGAAACCATAATCCTTGGATACGGCAATGGTGCGGATACCGGTCTTCAGGGTCTGGACATCAGCCACCTTCTTTCCTTCATATCGGGTAAGTTTTACCTGATAGAGGTAAGGAGATTCCGGAGACCAGAGCTGAGGATTCGCTACTTTCAGAGTAGTCTTGATTTCAGGATTGGCACCTGTGACGATCTGCTCGGCAACCTTCTTGCCAGCCTCATCCAACAGGGCTATGACGGTCTTGCCCGACTTACCAGTCTTTCCTTCCAGCAGCGCATTTACTTCTACTTCAGCTTCCTGCTTATCAGCCTTCAGGGTACGCACGAAGGTATCCCAGGTAGAGAAGTTCTCGTTGCCATAGAGTTCTACGGAAACCGGACGGTAAAGACCGCCTCCCGGATACCATCGGCTGCTTTCCTCAACATTATTAAGATGTACCTCGATGAGATTACTCTTACCAAACTGGATGAAAGGTGTGATGTCGATGCGGAAGGCATTGTAGCCGTAAGCCCACTTGCCTGCCTTCTTGCCATTCACCTTAACGACAGGCTGGCTCATGGCACCGTCGAAGACGAGTACGGCACGCTTATAGCCCTTAGGAGCCGTCCAGTTCATCTTATACATACCCTCACCTATCCAAGGCAGCGCACCAGAACGTCCCGACTTCTCGGTCTTTTCGGTTTCGCCATTCTGCTCGATGGCCACCATCTGCAGGTCCCATTTCTTATCAAAAGGACCCGAGATAGCCCAATCGTGAGGAACAGCTACCTGCTGCCACGCCTTGCCATCACGGGAGAAGTCCCATGTAGGCAGGTTGATAACCTTTCTGCTCTGCGCCTGGCACAGCGTAGTGAGTGCCAGGGCAAGAGTCATGAAAGTAATGCTTCTCTTGATCATATTGCTATTTAATATTCTTATTTATATGCATCGAATACGGCAGTTGGTTTGCCGCTGTTGTCGAACGCTCCCTTGGTATATGGATCCCAACCCAGAGTGGTATAGTTGGTTGGCTTCCAGTTGTTGTAAACTTCTGGTTCCCAATAGAAGATACCCTCGCAGGTAGAGATTGCCTTGCAGCCATCCACCATCTTCTTCATCATTGGCGCAGCCTGGTCAGAGCCCCACCACATACCGATTTCAGAGATGATGACGTCCTTGCCATACTTGGAAGAAAGAGTTTGGATGTTAGCGAGACAGCTCTCGGCATAACTCTGCCAGTTATCATCCTCTGGATAAAGAGACAGTCCGATGACATCCCATTTTCCACCATTATCTTTCAGCTTATCGTAGAGCCAGGTAAGTCCACCGAGATCCTGTCCTTTATCTACATGAACGATGACCTTTGCATTAGGATAAACTTCCTTTACTGCATCATAACCGGCGTTGATATAAGCAGCAAAGTTGGCTGCATTCTTAGATACCTGACCGGTTACAGCCTCATCGCTATTCCAGAGCATACCGTCGCGGGTTTCATTACCCACCTGCACCCACTCTACGTTGGTTACACCTCTATCCTTCAAGGCTTTCAACACATCCTTGGTATGATCAGCCACAGCCTGTTTCATCTGTTCGGCAGTATAGCCCTGCCATGCAGCAGGAACTTTCTGGTTGCCCGGGTCAGCCCAGGTATCAGAATAGTGGAAGTCGATCATCAGACGGAAGCCGAGCTGCTGAGCACGCCAAGCCTTGGCGATGACATCATCCTTGCCACACCAGCCACCTTCCGGATTTACCCAGACACGCAGACGGATGGAATTGGTTCCCTCTTCGCGAAGGAGCTTCATGCATTCTGTTGCCTTGCCATTCTGATTATAGAATTTCACACCGTCCTTCTCCATCTCTGTGAGCCAGGAAACATCGGCACCCTTGGCGAAGCCACTCATATCGTATGTCTTCTCCTTTTCGGGAGTGGTATTATCATCATTGCTGCAACTCGTGCCCGTAATAGAGAACAGGAGCGCTGTAGCCAGCAATATGGCTTTTCCTAATATATTCTTCATTGCTATTTTTCTTATTAATTATTCATATTTCCATGTCATGGTGTTGAGGTCGGCGGTAACGGTAACTTCACCACCAGTTATATCATCCTTGAACCAAATGTCCCAACAGTCACCTGCAGTAGATAAATTAAAGAGATTGTCTGGAACAGAGCCATACCAAGTCTGCTTGTCGTCCTTGTTCTCGCCTACGTAGATGAAGCGGAAGTTCTCCCAGGCAGTTGGCTTGTACTTGCAGGTATAAACGCCATCACTCACCTTGTTCATCACGGCAAGAAGGGTGTTACCATCCTTGCTGAACATGCAGAGAGTATTGCTAGCCTCTGGCTCTGGAGTTGTCTGGTCGCCCTCAACGATAGTATATTCCAACTGACTGTGCTCACCAACCTTCACGGTTACGGTATAAGTACCCGCCTTGGCAATATTCACGCTGCCAGCACTTTCAGAGTCTGTCATCTTGCCATCAGCCAAAGTATAGTTCATGGTCTTCACCACAGCTGCAGCATCTTCTGTACCAGTAGCCTTGCTGTACTCAGCGCCTGTAGCTACGATGCTGACTGGAGTATTATCGGCTGTAGTTGTAATGACCTTGGTCCAAGCATAGTTAGGAGCATCGTAGGTCATATCTTCACCATTCAGTTGGAAAGATTTGAGGAGAGTTGGCTTAAATTCCTTAGCCTTTGTATCAATAACTGCATAATAGATACCAGCCTGACCTGGGAACCAGATGTTCCATGCAGACTCAGTATTATCCATTTCGTACACATGACCATCCTGTCCTACATTACCCCAAATGGTACCATCATTTTCCTTACCCCAGATATGGAACCAAGAAGAGGCATTCATATAGCCAGAATAAACTCCATCAGAATTAGGAGAATAGAGTTTGGTCAGAACTTGATCCTTTTTCTCATTCAGGATATTGATGTAGCTCATATCAATGAGGTATGGAGTAACCTTTACCTGGCAGACATTGCTGTAAGCGGCATCAAGATTACTACCCATCAGACTCTTGATACGGAAATAAAGAGGTGAGCTCACACCAGGAGACAAGCCGAGATCCTTGGCTGCAGCATTGAGGTCAGCACCGGTGAAAGCCTTGGAAAGGTCGGTTACGGAGTATTCCTTTTCTGAAGTAAAGTTCTCTGAGGCTGATACCTGCAGATAAGTTTTCAGCACTCCACTGCCCGCAGGCTTGGTTCATCGCTCGAAAGCAAGGTAGGATTCTGCCAAGCCAACGAGAGGACAACGTCCTTACTGTTATCTACAGACAGCTTCACATCGGATGCCGATGCCATCAGATCGGATGCCTTGAAGCCATCCAGATATATCTTGTCGCCACTCTCGTCGCAACTCACCAGGGCGGTGAGTGCGCAGAGAAGCATCATCAGGTTTCTAAATATCTTTTTCATTGTTATTTGCATTGTAATTTAACATTCAACACTCAACATTCAACATTGAGTTAATAGTTGTCGTTATGAAGATTTGGATTTGCGGTAAGCTCGGTGTTAGGGATTGGATAGATGTTGTACTTGCTATCCACTGCCTGTCCGTCGTGAGTTCCACCCTTCCACTGCCAGATGTACTTATTAGTAGTAAACTGACCATAGCGAATCAGGTCGGTACGGCGATAACCTTCATGATAAAGCTCACGGGCACGCTCATCGAGGATGAACTGAAGGAAGGCATCGTCATCAGCAAAGTTGCTAGACCATACATCAGTATTTCCAGCACGTTCGCGGAGGAGATTGATCCAATAGATGGCTCCCTGCTTGCGGGAAGCAATCACGGTTGGATCTGTAGCATCACTACCACCAGCCCAGTTATCCCAGTCATTATGCAGACGAACCACGCACTCGGCATACATCAGATAGACATCAGCCAAACGGAAGAGAGGGAAATCGGTTTCTACACCTGCATCGGCAGTATTGGATGCCGTAGTACCATCATCCTTCAGGTTGCTCCACTTCTCTGAGAGATAACCAGAGGCTTCATCTGTCATGCTGGTTACATCCTTGCTCTGACCATTGGTGAAGAACTTGCAACGCTTGTCGCCACTGCCATCAATATCGGTCTGGGTAAACTTATCCACGAACTCAGGACGAAGACGGAATTCACTCCAGCCGGCAGTTACACCATAATCGGCTACATTCTGGTTGGCATTCGACATACTTACCTGTCCACAAACCAGATAGGTAGAAGAACCCCAGCTTACAGTATGCTCAGCACTTACCGGCAAGGCGAAGATAATCTCGTTGGTACGCTTGTCGTTATCAGCATTGAAGAGCTTGCTGTAATCAGACTCCAAAGAGTAGCCCATATCCATCACCTTCTCACAAGCCTCCTTGCACTTAGCATATTTGTCAACGCCAGTATAAACCTCGCTGTTTAGATAAAGCTTGGCAAGCAAGGTATAGGCAGCACCCTGAGAAGCCTGACCGTAAGGACAGGTAGAAGCAGGAAGCATATCGCCAACGCAATCCTTCAACTCGCTCTCAATATAATCGAATGTCTGCTGTGGAGTATAACGAGGAGGAATGTAGCTGCCCACAGGGTCGTTCTCTGTCACCATCGGAATGTTGCGATAGAAATCGAGGGCATGGTAATAGAACAGAGCGCGCATAAAACGGACTTCTGCCTTATACTCCTTCATCTTCTCTGCATCAGCACCTGAGAAACTGGCACTGTTGGCATTGCGCAGGAACTCGTTGCAGAGGGCGATGTTGTAGTAGATACGATAATACATATCTGATACCCACGCATCGTTGGCATCCCAGGAAAGATAAGTAAGACCCGTAGTCTGCTCACCTGTCAGCCAGGTAGAGGCAAATTCATCGGTACCACACTCCTGCATATTGATAAACATACGCATGTAGTCGAAACCTGCTCCTTTATTCAATACGGATTCCATATCCTTATTATCGCCGCCCTTGCCCTGACCACTGGTCACCATGGCAGCGTAAATCTTGCCCAGCACAGCCTCATAATTGGCAAGCGAGGTATAAACATCCTTAGAGGTTGTCTCTGTATGAGGATATTGGTCGAGATCGGAAACACAGCTGGTTGTGCCTGTCAGCACCGCTGTTCCCATCATCATACTATATAATATATTCTTAAGTTTCATTGTTATCTGTTTTGATTGTTAGAACTGAAGTCCGAGGCTTACTGAATAGGTGCGAGGACGTGGATAGAATGAGTTGTCCATTCCGTTTGGCACCTCAGGATCTGTTCCTGAGTAACCGGTGATGGTGAATACATTCTGTACCATTGCAGATACGGTGAGCGAAGCCCACTTGTTGATCTTGCCTACGTTGTAGCTCAAACTCAGGTTGTCTAGTTTCAGGAACGAAGCATTCTCTACATAGTAATCTGAGAGATACTGGCGGGTCTTGAAACCTGTCTTCAGAAAGCTGGTGTTGAGGTTGTTGAGCTGTGAGTTGTTGTAGCTTACTGTCTCGAAAGCACCTGTACTCATACCCATGCCGTTGTATACATAGTTGTCGATGTTGGCACGGAAACTCATACCGAGTGTCAGCTGCTTGTATCTTAAAGATGTGCTCAAGCCCATGATGTACTTAGGGGCTGGAGAATGATAGCGGTAGAGGTCTGACTCATTGATTTCGCCATCATTGTTCAAATCGGCATAAGCACCCTCGATTGGCTTGCCTGTCTTAGAGTCGTAGAGTTGATGATATACATAGAACATGTATGGCTCATATCCCTCAGAGAGTACTTGGAACTGGTAAGCATCGATAGATGGACCTACCTTCACGTTGGTCTGGCTTCCACCCTTTGTCAATGAAAGGTTCTTCACCTTCATGTTCTGCCAGGTAAAGTTGTAGCTCAGGTTCCACTCCCAGTCCTTGGTCTGGATAGGGGTTGCATTCAGAGAAACCTCAATACCCTTGCTATCTACATTACCTACGTTGGTAAGGATAGTCTTTGAGAAGTTGGTACCTGCCGCTGTAGGAACAGAAGCCAGCAGATCCTTGGTCTTGCGGGTATAGAAATCGATGGCACCACCGATACGGCCATCCAGAAATCCGAAATCAAGACCGAAGTTCCAGGAGGTTGTAGTCTCCCACTTCAAGTCTGATACGTATGCCTCAGGACGGTAAGTATTGATATACTGTCCGTTGATGAATGCTTCGGCACCTGTCACGCTGTAGGTATAAACCGGCAGATAGTTGTAGTTGCCGATGCCTTCCTGCTGACCGGTAACACCATAGCTGGCACGGAGTTTCAAGTTAGAAAGTACCTTCTGGTTCTTCAACCAAGGCTCTTCTGTCAAAGTCCAGCCCAAAGCAACAGATGGGAAAGTACCCCAACGGGTATCCTTAGAGAAACGGGAAGATGCGTCTCGACGAACGGTAGCCGTCAGGAGATACTTTCCATCGAATGAATAGTTGATACGTCCGTAATATGACAACATTACATGACGGTAATCTGATGCCTTTACGGTTGACAGGTTTGTGCCTGCCGCACTTTTGGTATAATAAAGAGGTGTAGTACTCTTCCAGTACTGGTAGTCGTAACCGGCTGTCAAATCTACATTACTCTTGATATCTTCGAAATACTTTGCATAGTTGGCATAGAGGGTAAGCAAGCGGTTCTCGTTCTTCTGAGGACCATACTTGTAATCGCTACCGCCCAAAGACTCATCCTTGTTGTAGCTCTGTGCTGCGTAGGCAGGAACATAAACGGTTCCATCGCCCTTGGCATAGTCAGCACCCACGGTAGCATGGAGCTTGAGGTCTGGAAGGAAGTGAACCTTGTAATCTACATCCATCGAACCGATGAAGCGGCTTACCTTACTCTTTGAATCATACAGATCAACCAGACCGCGAGGGTTTCTTACACCCGCATTCACTGGATAGCCATCAGCATCGAGTGCCTCATTATAGCCACCATATTTGTCGTTACCGGAATAAACCGGGATGGTTGGGTTGAATGTGGCAGCTGCCCATACGGCACCACCATTATTGAATGAGTTGTTATTGAGGGTTCCCTTGGCATTGATGGTCAACTTCAGGTGATCCTGGAAGAAGCTAGGAGTCAATACCACGTTACCTGTCCAGCGCTCTACATTGTCTTTGCGAACCAGACCGCTCTGGTTGTAATAGCCTACAGACACGCGGAATGGCAACCACTTGTCGATGCTGCCGCTCACGCTGAGGTTATTATCTGTACCGAAGGCTGTGCGGTAAACCTCATCGTTCCAATCGGTATTGGCTGTACCGAGCAATGACTTCTGGTTATCTGTACCATACTGGTTGATGACATTCACGAATTCATCACGACTCAGCATATCTACCATCTGCGCACGGGTCTGCAAACTGTTGGTGGTATTGAAGTTCACCTTTACAGCACCCTGCTGTCCCTTCTTGGTGGTAATGATGATGACACCGTTAGATGCACGGGAACCATAGATGGCTGTAGAAGAAGCATCCTTCAATACAGTCATGCTCTCGATATCAGAAGGGTTGATCATGCTGAGGAAGTTGCTGCTGTTACCCGAGATACCACCCTGCTCCAATGGCACACCATCGAGCACGATAAGAGGGTCGTTACTGGCATTAAGAGATGCACCACCACGCACACGGATGGTACTACCGGCAGAGGCAGAACCACTGTTGGACATAATCTGTACACCCGAAACCTTACCGTTGATCAACTGTTCTGGAGAAGAAACGAGACCTTTATTAAAGTCCTTCGATTTCACGGTAGCTACGGAACCTGTCAAGTCACTCTTTCTTGCCGTACCATATCCGATGACCACGACATCAGCCAGCGCCTTGCTGTCGGATTCGAGTTTCACCTTCATATTGTCTGAGATAGAAAGTACCTTATCAATATAACCGATATAAGATACCTTGATCTTCTTGGCTGAAGAAGATACCTGAAGACTGAAGTTACCGTCAAAATCAGTAACTGTACCGCCCTTTTCGCCTTCCACCATGACAGTGGCGCCAATCAGAGCCTCACCATTCTGCGCATCAGTCACCTCACCCTTGATGGTTCTTGTCTGCGCCATGAGTTGCAGACATCCGATGACGAACAATGCCACGAGAAGCAAACTTCTCTTTGCTAAATTCTGGATTGCTTTCATTGTTTTACTTTTAGGTTGCGTTTTACGTTTAAATGAGTTTGCGTTTAAAATTGTTTTCAGTTGCAAAAGTAGAGAAAAAAGAAGAAAACAGCAGATAGATTTAAGACAAAAATAAAGAAAAAACGGACAAAAGCAAATCTTTATCTAGCTTTTGTCCGTTTTGTCATTAAAGAGGCAGGAATCTTTAAATCAGTTCTATACCTTTACTCTTTTACAGGTACGAGTTTAATACCGAAGAGGTTGCATGTATCCTGCTTTGTAATAGTATGAGAACCTGCATCCAATGTTACAGTCATTGTCTTAGCTGTTGAATCAATAACTGCATTTACTTCAGCAGGCTTCTTTCCATCAATTTTGGCGTTCGTCTTGGTATCTGCAGAACTGAAATAAAGGGTCATTGTGACTTTCTTATCAACAGTTACTGAGATATTAGTTGCAGACTCCATCTTTACACAAGTAGAATATGAAGTGCCGTCAATAGTAGCAGTTCCCTTATTTGTAGCATAGTTACCTGAAACTGTTACTATGTTACTTGAAGGCTTAGAATCTGTGAATGTTACCAAAACAGTACCCTCGATAGGAGTTACAGTACTGCCACCTTCTGTACCACCAGTAGAACCACCAGTGCCACCACCATCGCCAGAACCACCAGTAGAGCCACCAGTGCTACCACCTTCGCCAGCAGCATTGCTCTCACCGAATACCTTAACAACACCAGAAGTATAAGAGTCGAGAAGGCTTACCAAAGCAGGCAATGGCTGCTGGTGACCATTGGTTACTACCGTCTCATCAGGAATAACGAAATCAATGTCACCATGATTCAAACGACCTGCACCATAGAAGCCTTCTACGATAGAAGGAACATCTTCTGCCTTATCTGCAGCGTATGCATACATGAGGCTTGAGTTGGTATCGAAGTTGTTGTAAGAAGTTCCACCTACCAAAGTCTTTACGCTTGCAGGAACCTGCTCACTTGGATCAGAAACCTCGTAGGCATCGAAGCTTGTATTGTTTTCTGCGTATGGGATATAGCTGAAGTTTGCCGGCTTGTTGGCAAATACATTGCCGTATGCCTTAATCAAACCACCTTTCTCACCAGAGAAAGTACCATCACCCTTGGCATCAGTACCCTGCAAAGAGCTCATGATAGGACGCTTAACAGCATCAAAGTAGTTAGACTCCATGAATATACTTGAACCACTGGTTGCACCAATACCATAAACATCATTGTGCTGATAGTAGTTGTTGTACATGTGAACACTCATGGTACGAACGCGAGCCATACGAGAGTCTGAATGGTCGAACCAGTTGTGATGATAAGTAATCCAGTTTTCACCAGTTTCACTCTTCATACCACACATAGAAGCCTTACCATTATCCCAGAAACGGTTGTAAGCTACAGTAACATACTTAGAATCGCCCTTGATGTCTACAGTACCATCACCCTTAGCCTGGTCGGCAGCACTACCCTTCTTGCCATAGAAGAGATCCATGTTGTGAATCCATACATGAGAGTTATTGGTATCAAGAGACATGGCATCATCCAGGCAACGCATGATAGCAAAGTTACGGAACTCTACACTCTCAGCTCTCTAAGCAAGAAGCCGAAGCCATATACGGTAGCATCATCACCGACACCTTCGAATGTCATATTCATCATGGCTCCCTTAATCTGCAATCCTTCAGCAGAACTTGAAATGTGATCCAAATCAGAAAGATTTACCTTACCGATGATACGGAAGGCGATAGGGGTTTTATCCTTACCTTTTGAATATGCATCAATAATAGACTGCAGACCTGTAATTGTCTCTTGCTTACCCGTATTAACTGTTGTAGAAACGGTCTTAGCCGTCTTGGCTGTAATATACAGAACCTTAGCACCAGCCTTCAAAGTTCCGTCATTATTGTAAGCACCTACACCATCATATTTAAAATGAGCAAAGCCTTCACGGTTGTAGCTTTTTACAACCAAGTTAGAAGCAGTATTGGCACCAGCAATCTCTGCACCATCGGCATTTACAGGAACAACCTTTACAGAATAAGTACCTTCCTTCAAACCGAGGACATCGGCACGATAATAAGATTTATACTGACGAACCAGCTGAGCGTCAATCTTCTTGTCATCAACATAAACATTGTAAGAAGAAGCACCCTCGAAAGGAGCCCATTTCAGGTAAGCAGACTCCTGCCAGCCCTTTGCTTCTGTAATCTGGATAACGCCTGCAGGATTGTTGAAATCACCACTTGCCCCCTGCTCTACTTTCTTTGCGAAACTGATTTCCTGAACAGAAGCATCATACTCATCATTCTCTGAACCTGATTTAGGTGCGATGATTGCCTTATCACCTTCGAACTTCACACTTGTCAAGTCTGCAGTATTATAATACTTTACATCACCCGACTTGGTGGTAACATACATCTGGTTCACCTTGCTGTTACGAGCCACGGCATGGGTAATCTTAAATGTCCTTGTCTGTGCCACAGCAGCACTCAAACTCATCAGGAGGAGTGCCAAAGTAAATACCATTTTCTTCATTGTTCAATCCTCCTTATTTTATTTGATGATAACTTTCTTACCATTAATAATATAAACACCCTTAGATAAGCCCTTAGGGGATTTACCAACACATTGGCCCAGAAGGTTATAAACCTTTCCTTGCAATGCTTTCTTTATATCTTCTATCTGGCTGATGCCGGTAGTTTGATAAGTGAAAGAAAGGGTTACGAGCGACATATCTGCCTGATCAGATGTATTATCTGAATACTGAAGAACAACATTGTCGCCATCAAAGGTAATCTCTGTGACAGTCTTGTCTATGACCTGACCATCAACCTTTACCGTTTGCTTGTTGTCGGCAAATGTTGCCGTAGACAACATTGCAGCCAAGAATAACAAATAAGCTTTTTTCATTTTAATGAATGTTTGTTAGATTAATTTTTTGGTTTGTTTTTGAATATTACAATGCAAAAGTAGTGAAAAAATATCTATTATAAAACATCCTGGCACATTTTTCTTACGCAAACGTTTGCACGAGTGTAAAATGGAGTATCATAAAAAAGGGCATAAAAAAAGACTGAATCCTGTTACGAAGATTCAGTCTCTTAAAGAAGTGGTACCACCAGGAATCGAACCGGGGACACAAGGATTTTCAGTCCTTTGCTCTACCAACTGAGCTATGGCACCAACTTTTACAAATCGCGATTTATCATTTGCGGGTGCAAAGGTAATACTTTTTTCTGGTTCCTGCAAATTTTTCGGGAAATTTCTTTCAAAAAAAGATAAAAAAGTCTATTTTTGTTGGTGTTGTCCATTATTTAATGTACCTTTGCAGCAGATATCGGGATTTAGCGCAGTTGGTAGCGCACGTCGTTCGGGACGATGAGGTCGCTGGTTCGAGTCCAGTAATCCCGACCAAACAATCATATAGACTTAAAATCCGTAAGCCTATGAAGTTTTTAAAGGATTTTTTTTATATCAATTACCATGAACGGCGAGCATTACTCGTAATCCTGACCCTGCTCGTTGTCAGTACCACAATGATTTTCATTGTAGGTTCTAAAGAAACTATGCCCTCAGAAAAGCAACAAGCCCATAACGACAGTATCATCAGACATGCCACGCGGCAACAGCCAGGCTATTATGACGAAGGACTTCAGTCGAGCGAAGTATTCGCCTTTGACCCCAATACGGCAAGCCAATCTGATTTCCAACGGCTGGGACTGGAATCATGGCAAGCCAGAAACATCATCAAATACCGAAATAAAGGAGGTATCTTCAGGACACCTAGAGACTTTGCACGGGTTTACGGACTAACCAAGAAGCAATTCGAAAAACTGCTGCCCTTTATCAGAATTGGTAAAGACTACCAGCCGGCTGCCAACTTTTACCCAAGAGAAAGATACAACTACAGCTATCAAGAGACGGCTATAAGAACCAGAGAAGAAAGGAAGAAAGACAGTACCCAATACAGTTATCCACGAAAACTGAAAGAAGGTCAGTATATCAACATCAATTCTGCTGATACGACCGAACTGCAGAAAATTCCCGGCATAGGCTCTTACTATGCCAGAAGCATCATCCGTTACAGAGAGCGGTTAGGCGGTTTCGTTTCCATGAGCCAGATACAAGAAGTGGAAGGCGTGCCCGAGACAGCCCTCCACTATATGAATATTGATGCAAAACATATCCGGAAAATGAATGTCAACCAGCTCAGTTTAGCCGAACTGCGCAAACATCCTTACCTGGACTTTTACCAGGCAAAGGAAATCGTAAACTACCGCAGAACCCATGGTCCGCTGAAAAGTGCTGAAGAACTGCGTCTCCTCAAAGACTTTCCACCTGCCGAAATAGAAAGAATCAAGCCGTATCTTGCCTACTAGGGGCAAGATAACCTGTCTGCAAGTTTGCCGGTTTTGCTAAATGACACCAAACTGGTGCAGGAAGATAAGGAAAATACAGACCGGACAGATAAAACGGATGGTGAACAGGAAGACTGGGAAGAGAGTTCCCTTCAGGGTTCCCCAGTTAGTAAACTCATCGCGCACAATCTTCTTTGGCACATACCATCCCAGGAACAGACAGGTGATGAATGAACTCAACGGCATGAGCAGCTGGGCAGTAAAGTTGTCACAATTGCTCAGGAAATCCTTGCCGAAGAAGCCCAAATCAGGTACGGCACCCTGAGAGAGCGAACAGAATACAGCTATGATGCTGCAAACGATGGTCTCGAACCAGGCTCCCTTGGCACGGCTTATCTTACCCTCCTCATAAATAAAGGCGGTACCTATCTCGTGCATCGAGATGGTAGAAGTCAGGGCTGCCAATACAAGCAAAGCATAGAACAACACCGAAATCACATAACCGACAACCGGCATGTTACCGAAAGCCTGCTGGAATACGTTTGGCAAGGTAATGAAGATGAGCGAAGGACCGCTGTCTGGCTGCACACCCACCGAGAAGGCTGCAGGGAAGATCATCAAACCTGCCAATACGGCGATTACCGTATCAATGGTCACAATCTGAGTAGCCGACTTCAAGAGATTGGTCTGTCTGTTGAAGTAAGAGGCATAAGTACACAGACATGCCGTACCCATACTCAAAGAGAAGAACGCCTGTCCCAGCGCTTCGAGCAACACATTCTCATCTACCTTAGAGAAATCCGGCTTCAGCAGGAACTCCACTCCCTTCATCGCTCCCGGCAGAGAGCAGGAAGCTATCACAATCACAATCAACAGGAAGAAGAGCATAGGCATCAGTATCTTGGATGCTTTCTCTATACCATTGCGCACACCGCGCACTACCACCATGTGGGTAAGCAGGATAAAACCTACTGCCCATAAGGTAGGACGGATAGGATCGGCTGCAAAGGTCTGGAAATAGGTCTTCACATACGCTGCGTCACCATGAACACCGCCCATGATACTGGCATAGAGATACTGCAGGCACCAGCCAGCCACTACGGCATAGAAACCCAGGATAATCATAGAGGTGATGATACCCATCAAGCCCAAAGCACCCCAAGCCTTATGCTTACCCAGATTGGTATAAGCACGGGCTGCATTGGATGCAGAATGACGACCGATGATGAATTCGCTCATCATGCCAGGCAATCCGAGTAGGATGATACATACCAAATAGATGAGAATGAAGCGGCACCACCATTCTGACCTGCCATATAAGGGAAACGCCACACATTACCCAAACCGACTGCCGAGCCGGCTGTGGCAAGAATAACGCCCAACTTACTACCAAAATTTCCTCTTGTTTCCATTATCTAAATCTTTAATGTGTAGTGTTTGTTGTTTTCCGAAGAAACGGCAGATGCTACACCTTATTATATATATATGATTATATTATTCAAGTTTCGCAAGTTTTGCTCCACACGCCCTGAAAGTTTTGCTCCACACGCCCTGAAAGGGCAGAAGCTCCTAGCCCAGGGCATCGCCCTGGGTTATTATGGACGCAACCCTGTCGCCCTGTAAGGGCAAAAGCTTTAAAATACCTGGCAACATACAAGCTTTTGCCCTTACAGGGCGCCTTGCTGATTGCTATTATACCCAGGGCGCTGCCCTGGGCTAGGAGCTTCTGCCCTTTCAGGGCGTGCTGCTTCTGGAACTTTTGCTCTTCTGCCCTTTACCTTTCCCTTCGGCCGGTGACCGTTGGTTCAGGGCGTGCTGCTTTTGGAGCTTTTGGGCCTTCAGCCCGTACTTAAAACACATGCGAAAGTTCAGTTATATTATCTATCCGATTACAAATACTTTATCCGAAGACACCAAACTGGTTCAGGAATACCAGGAAGATGAGGACAGGACAAACGAACTTAATCAGGAAAAGATAGATACCGAAGAGACGGCCCTTCAAAGTTCCCCAGTTAGTAAACTCATCCTGTACGATCTGCTTAGGTACATACCAGCCCAGGAACAGGCAGGTAAGGAATCCTGCCAGAGGAAGGAATATCTGACCCGTAACGAAGTCGAACCAATCGAACAGCGCCTTTCCGAAGAACGAAAGTTTATCTGTTGCACCCAAAGAGAGCGAACAGAAGGCTCCGATGATGGCACAGGAAACCGTAACGATGGTAGCACCCTTCTTGCGGTCTATCTTCAACTCCTCGTAGAAGAAAGAAGTATTCACCTCATGAAGTGACATCAGCGAGGTCAAGGCAGCTACCGACAGCAATACGTAGAAGAGCAGCGAGATGATCCATCCCAATACAGGTAACGATGCAAACGCCTGATTAAAGACATTCGGCAAAGTGATAAAGATGAGCGAAGGACCACTATCCGGTGATACTCCTACAGAGAAAGCTGCAGGGAAAATCATCAAGCCAGCCAGTACTGCTACCAGCAAATCGATGATGGAAATCTGCAAAGCACTCTTGAAGAGATTGGTCTGACGGCTGAAGTAAGAGGCATAGGTACAGATACAGCCCATACCGATACTCATAGAATAGAACGACTGACCCAAGGCATTCAGGAACACGTTTCTGTCTACCTTTCCGAAATCAGGCTTCAAGAGGAACTCCACGCCCTTACCTGCATCAGGCAACAGACAAGCTGCTACCACAATGATCAAAAGCAGGATGAACAGGAGAGGCATCATCACCTTAGAAGCCTTCTCTATACCGCCGCGCACACCATGAATAATCACGAAATGACAAATCAGGAATATCGCTACCGTCCACATAACCGGACGCACAGGGTCAGAAGAAAACTCCTTGAAGTAATTCGCCACAAAGGTAGGGTCACCATGCAGTTCGCCCATGATGCTGGCATAGACATACTGCAGACACCAGCCCGAAACCACCGCATAATAGCCCGTAATCAGGAAACCGGTAAGCACCTCAAGATAGCCTACCCACTTCCATGCCGTACCATTAGAGAGTTTGGTATAGGCACGTGCGGTATTTGAGGCACCATGACGGCCGATGATAAACTCAGAAATCATACATGGAATGCCCAACAGGAGCACACTTCCGATGTATACCAGAATAAAGGCTGCGCCACCTTCCTGACCAGCCATATAAGGGAAGCGCCATACGTTACCCAAACCTACGGCGCCACCTGCTGTAGCAAGAATCAATCCAATCTTGCTACCAAACTTCCTCTATTTGAATCAGTCATTTCTATCTTTCTATTACTAATTTCTTATTTTTTAATTTTTCTTCGTGCAAAATTATAAAATAATTCTGAAATAAATGAATTATTTGAAAGCAAAAACGCAAATTTAGTAATATTTATGCTATTTAGTCTGTTTTAGAGCGCAGAAATGACTTTTTCGATACATTTTCTAACGATATTCAGCCGGCAAGGTATCACGCCACTTCGAGAAAGGATTGCCCAAGAGATGCGAATTGTAGAATCGCTTGTCGCCTGTTACCTCCATACCGATGAAATCAGGTTTCTCATAGGCTTCGGTCTCGCTAGCCAACTCCACCTCTGCCATGACCAGACCTTCATTATCGCCATAGAACTCATCTACCTCGAAGGTATGACTGCCACTTTTCACCAGATAGCGACGCTTATCGATGACGCCACCCTGGCAAAGTTGCAGAAGATGCTGCGCCTCGTCCATCGTTATCTCCTTTTCAAACTCATAGCGGGTCATGCCGCCATTTACCGACTTGCCCTTAATAGTAAGGTAAGCCTTCTCATCCCGTGTGCGAACCCGCACCGTAGCCCCCTCGGCAGGAATATATCCCTGCTGGATATGACTAGAAGAAAAGGCGGCGCTTTTATAAGCGTCGCCCTTCTTAACGAGGAATTTTCTTTCTATCTCTAATCCACTCATTGTTTTATATTCAAGTTTCGCAAGTGAGTTCCACACGCCCTGAACCAACGGTCACCGGCCGAAGGGAATTGAAAATCGCTGGCCGAAGGGTAAAGCAAAGGTAAAGGGCAGAAGCCCCTAGCCACACGCCCTGAAAGGGCAGAAGCTCCTTAGCCCAGGGCAGCGCCCTGGGTAATTACGGACGCAAACCTGTCGCCCTGTAATTACGGACGCAAACCTGTCGCCCTGTAAGG
>QSCI01000053.1:0-23865 GCA_003463005.1 Segatella copri
TGAAAATCAGCGACTTGACCAACTTTTTATAGTTAAGTTTTCATAAGCATTTCTTAATATAAGTTATTGATTTACAGACGATTAAATATTAATTTAACGCAGTATTGATAATATATAAAAACAAGAAATATGGAGAAACAACCTCTAAATCGGATTAAGGTGATGCTTGCAGAACGCATGCTAACCAACAAGCAACTGGCTGAGATGCTCGGAAAGGATCCTGCTACAATATCAAAGTGGGTCACCAATACATCACAACCAACTTTAGAGAATTTGATTGAGATAGCTCGCTGTCTCAAATGCGACATGAACGACCTTGTCAGACTGGACGATGTCGTTACTATAAAAACAGATAAATAAGCTAATTAAGAAAAGACTCTATGCCAACAAACAAGAATGCGCAACTGCGCTACCGGATACTGGACAGATGCTTTAGCGACTTTCATAGAACATATAGTATTGAGGACCTCCTTGACACGGTCAATGAGTCCCTCATGGATCTCTATGGTTCGCAGGTCAGCATCCGTCAGATACGTGAAGACATCAAGTATATGAGAGATAGAGTCACCTACAATGCCCCTATCGAAACATATCCCTTCGATGGAAGGAAAAGTTACTACCGTTATTCAGACCCAAGCTTCTCCATCTTTAATAATGAGTTGACAGCCGAAGAAATAAAGTCTCTTCGCTCCACTATCGACATACTAAGTCGTTTCCGTGGTGTGCCGAGTAACGCATGGTTGGAAGATGTTATCTCAAATCTCGAATTCCGTTTTGGTATCAAGCCCAATACAGAGAATATCGTGTCATTTGACCACAATGATCTGCTGAAGGGAACAGAGTTCTTGGGTGAACTGATAGAATCCGCATTGAATCATCAGCCTTTGAATTTGCTCTATCGCACTTTCGTTGGCAATGAAAGAACTGCCATCCTCCATCCTTACCATATCAAGCAATTCAATAACCGCTGGTTCCTCATCGGATTGCAGGAAGGTAGTCATGGCAATTACATAACAAATAAAGCACTCGACCGTATCGTGAAGTTCTCACGTGCCAATGTGCCGTTTATTCCCAATAAGGAGATAGACTTCAATGAGTATTTCAAGGACATCGTTGGAGTAACATTACCCGAAGACCATCCAGTTGCAGAGGAAGTACTGTTGAAGTTTGACGAAGCTCGTTTCCCTTATGTGGTGAACAAGCCAATACATCCTTCACAGGAGGTTGAAGACGAAGAACAGCGCATTATTAAACTCACGGTTCGTCCCAACAAGGAACTTGAAGCACGCATCTTTTCATACGGAAATCAGGTTGAAGTACTCAAACCAGAGTGGTTGAGACGGCAAATTGCTGAGAAAATTGAGAATTTATTGAAAAAATATTCAACAGTGCAGAAAGACTGCAACATAGAATGATAATTTTGCAATTAAATTATAAACAATGATAAATGACGCAGACATAAGTGAGAACCAACTCCTCCACAGCTACGGAGAGAAGGTTTGTATGAATCTTCTGAAAGATCATACCACCCAGCAGAATATCTACTGGGCTACGGATTCGTATGCTGACTACGGAGAGGATTTTACTTTCTTTGCACCTATCACGCTCGACAAGATTACATGCTATGCCTCAAAAGAAGGCAAGGTGATTACGAAGGAGCAATACAATGAGTTGGTCAAAAAGAATCCTGAAGAGAAAGACAATTACCAGGAGATTATCCGACCACGTGCCGTGAAGTCGAAAGAAGAACAGACGCAGCGTGCCAAGGATAAGGCTGAGGTGTTTACTCCTGCATGGATTTGCAATGCACAGAACAATCTCATAGATGAAGAATGGTTCGGCAGAAAAGAAGGACTCTTCAATTCGCCCGACCCTGAAAACCCTCAGAAGTGGATTAACAATGAGGAAAAAATTGAGTTTCCTGAAGGTAAGACCTGGAAAGACTATGTGGCAGATACCCGTTTGGAAATTACCTGCGGCGAAGCTCCATACCTCTGTAATAGATATGATGCCGTTACCGGTGAGTATAACGAAAATGTGAAATATCGCATAGGAATGCTCGACCGTAAACTCCGAATCGTTTCTGAGAATACGAAGGATTCCAAGGATTGGATTCTTTGGGCTAAGATTGCTCTCCGTGCAACATACGGTTTCGAATGGCAAGGCGATAACCTTCTACTTGCCAGGGAAGCTCTCTTCTTTACATTTGAAGAACATTATATCGCTCGGTTTGGTGAAAAGAAGTTCAACCAGAACAAGATGCGCATGATGCCAGGTGCTGCTTACATCATCTCCTGGAACGTGTGGCAGATGGATGGTCTCACCTATGGACTTCCTGGTTATGAGCCTTACATCGAAGAAAAGAAGCAGGAACAGGATTCCGGACCTTCTCTTTTTGACGGCATGGATGGCTGGGACGAACCAGCTAAGGCTTATATGCCAAAGCCACAAGAGCGGTTCTGTCTTATCAAAGACTTCCTCAAAGGCATCAACCTCCAGAAGTCAACGCTGAGAAATACAGACTTTCACGACCAGTCGGCTATCCAACAGACCTTCGAGTCGTTAGTAAACAAGAATTATAATAAATAAAATAACATCATTATGGCAACGTATTCAACCCTTGAAGAAATAAAGACCGGCATGCAGGATGACCTGTTTGCCGACGACCTTATCACTCTTCGTTCTGAGCAAAGGGACGCAATCGACCAAGCGAAGGAGCGTTTCTGTAAAAGAAGTGGAAGACGTGGTGAATACCAGTATGAAGTTCTTCCAGAATATCGACAGTTCCTCTGGAATGCCAAGATGCGTTTCGGCAAGACCATCTGTGCCATGCAGCTTATGCGCGAACTGGATGTGAAGCGCACCCTTATCATCACCCACCGCCCTGTAGTAGGAGAAAGTTGGCTCCAAGCCTTCAAACAGGTTGTGGGCAGCAAAAGTTCTGAGCCTAAGGTAAAAGGCAACAGCGACATCCACAAAACCTATGGTTTCGGTATGCGTTCGGATGATGAGAGTGAGACTGTAGGTAACTACTATGATTTAGAAAGCTTTGTCGAGACTCCAGGCAATCATTATGCCTTCTTCGTTTCCATGCAATATATTCGTCTCTCGGAACTTGTTAATAGTAAGACTCAGGCAAAAAATGCAGGTGTTGGCAACACAACTTCCGCATCGAACGAGAAGCTGAAAGCTGACATTCTGAAAACCGACTGGGATTTAATTATTATTGACGAGGCTCACGAGGGAACTCTTACCTCATTGGGCAAAGGTGTCATCCAGGACTTTCTGAAGAAAGAGAAAACCAAGATGCTCTATCTCTCTGGAACTCCTTTCAATCTCTATGAGGATTTCAAAGAGGATGAAATCTACACCTGGACTATATTGCCGAGCAAACAGCCAAGCATAACTGGGACTTGGAACATCCCAAGGAGAAGAATCCGTACGCTGAACTGCCGAAGATGAATATCTTCACCTACGACATTACCAAGAATATCGATAATATCCTGGACCAGACTGGCGTATTCTCGTTCCCTGAATTCTTCCGTACATGGACTGGTAATCCTAAAGCCGACAAAGCATCTATGCCAGAGGGTGCTAAAGGCCGTTTTGTGCATGAGCCGGAAGTATCTGAGTTCTTGAATTTACTCAGCATAAAGGATGACGAGAATAATTTTCCGTTCTCAAAACCTGAATATCGCCAGATGTTCCGTCATACACTTTGGGTAGTATCTCATGTCAACGAAGCGGCAGCTTTGGAGCAACTTCTGAAAGAGCATAAGATTTTCCGTCACTTCGATGTTGTGAATGTAGCAGGTAGAAGCGATACTGACGAACAGAATGAGAATGCGCTCGACAAAGTGCTTAAAGCGATTGGCGACAATCCAGAGAAGACTTCTACCATTACCATATCCTGTGCCCGTCTGACTACAGGCGTTACTGTAGCGCCTTGGACTGCCGTGTTCTATCTGAAAGGTGGCGACCGTGCTGCCACTTACATGCAGACCATCTTCCGTGTGCAGTCTCCATACAAGACTCATGAAGGTAAGATTAAGAAAGAATGTTATGTATTCGACTTTGCGCCCGACCGCACCTTGAAAATTGTGGCTGAAACTGCAAAGTTCTCTTCTATGGCTACAGCTAAGGAGAAGAAGACGCAGGAAGGCGATGAAGAGAAGACGCAGGAAATGCGCGACAAGGAGACTGTTCGTGAATTTATCGAGCTTTGTCCTGTTCTTTCTATGGATGGAGGCAAGATGAGCGCAATGGATGTCAATGACATCTACAAGCAGTTGGAGAATGTGTTTATCGACCGACTGGTACGTAAAGGCTTTGACGACCCATGCCTCTACAACCAGGACGAACTGAACAAGGTGAATCCTGAAATCATCAATCATATTGGTGAGCATGGAGGCAAGGCTCCTGACGAAAAGCGCAAGGATGCGAAAGATACCGTTGATCTGAGCCACATGACCGATGAACAGCGTGCCGAATGGGAGGAAAAGATTCGCCAGAAGAAAGCAGAAGCCAAGAAAAAAGCTGAAGAAAAGCTGAAGAAGGACGAGGAGTTCAAGGCAAAATGGGAAGCTATGTCTGATGAAGAGCGTGAGCAGTGGCTGAAGGAAGAAGCTGAGCGTATTGCCCGACGTGAGAAGGCAAAGGAAGAGCGTGAGGAGTTTAAAAAGCGTATGACCAATATCCGTGGTATTGCGCTCCGTATTCCGTTGCTGATGTATGGCGGTGCTGATGCAGGAGACCCTAAGGACGAACTGACTGTTGACAACTTCACCCGAAAGATTAAGGATGAGTCGTGGACTGAGTTCATGCCGAAGGGAATCTCGAAGGAAGATTTCAACAAAATTCGTAAATGCTTCAATGCTACCCGTTTCGAGGAAGCGGGTAAGAAATACCGTGCCCTTACTCGTGAGGCAGACTTCATGCATATCGATGAACGCATCCGTCAGATTACGGAGATTTTCTCTTATTTTCGCAATCCTGATAAAGAGACGGTGCTTACTCCTTGGCGTGTAGTAAATATGCACATGAGTGACACGATTGGCGGTTGGTGCTGGTACGACGAAACTTTTGACGAAAAGACAGGAGTACTCGACACACCTCGTTATGTTGACCAGGGCGTTGTAACCCGTCAACTGTTTGACAATGTTGACCTTGCAGGAGAAGTTCAGACAAGGATATTGGAAATCAATTCGAAGACTGGTCTCTACCCTCTTTATGTCACCTACTCTCTCTTCCGTCGTCGCTTGGATGAATACATCAAGGCGGAATGCATCGACAAAGAGACGGTCAGCGTGCAGGAAGAACAAGTGGTATGGGATGATATTGTAAAGGATAACATGTATGTTATCTGCAATACTCCTATGGCTGTGGGTATCACTCGCCGCACCCTCTTTGGCTTCCGTCAGGTTGATCAGAAAGCGAATATTAAAAACGTACAATTAATCGAACGTGCTTCTAAAGACCAGGAAGGACTCGTAAAAGAACTGAAGTCTGTTGGTTTCTGGAAGGGCAATTCAAGTAAGCAAGAAATGAAATTTAATGCTGTGGTGGGAAATCCACCGTATCAGATTATGGATGGTGGCGCACAAGCAAGTGCAACGCCTGTTTATAATTTATTTGTCAATTTAGCAAAAAAAATGCTTCCTAATTATATATCTATAATTATGCCAGCCCGTTGGTATAGCGGAGGAAAAGGCTTAGATGAGTTTAGAGTAAGTATGTTAGAAGATAAGCATATAAAGCGACTTGATGATTTTACAAATCCTGAAAACGTTTTTCCTCATACTAATATACGAGGAGGTATTTGCTATTTTCTATGGGATATTATGTATGATTCTCAAGAAAAAAAGACTCGAGTTATTAGTCATGGAAATAATGGCGTAATCTGTGATAAAATGCGCTTTCTTAAATTAGACAATATTGATACATTTATTCGTAGTTATGAAGCTATTTCTATAATAGAAAAAATAAGGAATAAAGACATTTATTCGTAGTTATGAAGCTATTTCTATAATAGAAAAAATAAGGAATAAAGACTTTTCAAGTATAAAATCAATTGTGTCAGCTCGTAAACCATTCGACTTACCTACAGATTTTATCAAAAACAGTCAATATAAACAGTCTTCAGATGAACTTACAAATCCTCTCTTGTGTTATGGAAAAGGACATTGTATAGGATATGTTGAAAGAAAACTAATAAAGAAGAACAATGGATGGATAGACAAATATAAGGTCATTACTCCATATGCCAACAATATAGGAACTGAGTTAAATGATGATAATCTCAATGCTTTTATCTCTGAACCTAATAGTATTTGTACTGAGACATATCTTGTAATAGGAGCCGATTTAAACTTGACAAAAACAGAATGTCAAAATCTCATAGGCTACCTACAAACAAAATTTGTTAGATTTTTAATAAGTCTATCAAAATCAGGACATCATGCGACAGCGGCAGTTTACCAATTTGTACCTTTATTAGATTTTAGCAAAACCTGGACAGATGAGGACTTATACGAGAAATATGGCTTGGACCTCTTTGAACGAGAGTACATCGAGTCGCTGATTAAGCCGATGGACTAAGTCCCTTCTCGAAAGCATCTTCAAGAACAATGGTATCAAAACAAAGTAGATTATGCCAAAGAAAGAATATACGTCTTTACCAATAAACTATCCTGTATGTGAGCATAGCAGCTGCCCAAAGGCAGCTACCTGCTTGCATCAGGTAGCCTACTCCATGATGCTGGAGCAGAATGCAGAGTATCTGCGTCTGATCAATCCCACCAGATGCAGCAAGGACGAGGCATGTACATACTATCGGAATAAAAAGCCGGTGATATTCGCCAGAGGATTCACCAACTTCCAAAAGCGGATGTACCCACAGCAGTATGACCAGTTCATGACTACCCTCATCCTCCACTTCGGGCGCAACCAATATTTCAAGCGCAGACGTGGTGACATTCTTCTTCCACCTGAGGAGCAAGAAGTGATAAGACTAATGCTTGAAAAGGTAGGAGCAGACTCCAAAATGGCCTTCGATAAATACGAGGAACACATCAATTGGAGTGCCTGATTCATGCCTTCAAAGTACCTTGTCAGTACTACATAAGTGTTACTCCGGTGTCAGTTACCTGATACTCCAGTACCACCTAAGATAAACTCCAGTACCAGTTAAGCGTTACTAAAAGCGGTACTGAGAGGCATAAAGTACAATTATAATATAATGTAAATATGGACATAGCAAAATATATAGGTGAGACAACCGAATACGACAAAAAGCAAGAGGTGGAACGCCGTAAAGTGAAAAGTTGGCTGAAGAGCGTCAGCGCCTTTGCTAACGGAGGTGGCGGTTGCCTGTTGTTCGGCATTGCCGATGATGACACCATCATAGGTTTGGCTAATGCCAAGGCTGACGCAGAATTTATCAGTCAGAAAATAAAGGAGCGTATAGACCCAATGCCTCAAATCGACTTGAAGATAGAGCGTGTAGAAGACAAAGAACTGCTCATTCTTCAAGTACATGGAGGTGAAGATACACCTTATTATTATATAGGCGATAGCGTTCTTGAAACCTTTGTGCGCATTGGCAACGAATCGGTTGTGGCAGATAGTACTGAACATAAGCGTTTGGTTCTAAGAGGTCGCAACTCATCATTCGACGCACGTCCTAGCGATGAAATGTTTGAAGATTATGCATTTTCAAAGCTTCGCAGCCGCTACTATGCCTGGAACGGTCTGAGCTTCGACAATAAGCTCTACCGCTCGTTTGGTCTGGTTGACAACAAGGGAGTACTTACCTATGCAGGTTTGCTGATTGCAGACGAGTGTCCATTGCGCCAAAGCCGAGTATTCTGCACAAGATGGAACGGCAAGACAAAGGCTGGAGGAAGCATAGATGCACTCGACAGCGCAGAGATTACAGGTGGACTTGTAACACTTCTCGAAGACACCATGTCCTTCATTCGTCGCAACAACCGTACACTTTGGTATAAAGAACCAATGCAACGCATCGAGATTCCTGAATATATGGAACGTTGTGTAATGGAAGTTGTAGTGAATGCATTGGCACATCGTGACTATCTGATTCAAGGCAGCGAGGTGCATGTAGATATGTATGACGACCGTATGGTGATATATTCTCCAGGTTCCATGCCAGAAGGAAGACTTATTCAAACAATGAACTTAGAAGACATTCCTTCAGTAAGACGCAATCCGGTTATTGCAGACATCTTTGCACAGTTGGGTTATATGGAGCGTAAAGGTTCGGGAATGGGCAAGATTATTAATCCGATTAAAACCCTTTCCTACTTTGAGGAAAAGATGCTTCCAACCTTCTTCTCCGACCGTGCTCAGTTTACTGTCACATTCCCCAATATGGTTATGGCATGGCAGGAATCTCATCCTGGTATAGAGGTAAATTTTGTGGAAAATAAAGATGTCCCTCAAGATGTCCCTCAAGATGTCCCTCAAGATGTCCCTCAAGGTGTCCCTCAAGATGTCCCTCAAGGTGTCCCTCAAGATGTCCCTCAAGGCTACGATTTAGATAAATGGATAGAACGTCAAGTTGCTGTTTTTCCTAACATTACATCAGAAGAACTGGCATCACAAATAGGGGTTACGTCTAAAACCATTAAACGTCGTATCGCTAAGATGCCTCATATTAGATATGTTGGTAGCGGCTATAGTGGACATTGGGAAGTAAGGAAAAAGAAATGAAACAAAATATACCAACACAAGCATCCATCCGCAAGGCTTACGTGGAAGAATATCTGAAACGTAGACCGGATGCTGAGGAGTTCGCCCGATTCACCGAATCGGAATTGGCAGACTTCATCCGAAAGCATGAGTCGCCAAACTTTGAAAGCATCTATACACAGCTCGACCATAACTACTATGATCGAGTACGCCATGACATGGCAATAGACGGACTGATGAGAACAGAAGACAATGCTGCTGACAACAGGTATTCCTTACATCTGAAAACATGGTCAGGGTTTCTGGAATCAAAAGCATTCCGCAATCTATTCAAAACAAAGATTGCCATAGAGAATTTGTCATCTGATGCGGAACCATCAGCACCTTCTACTCCATCATTCCGGGAAGAAACCGAAGGCGAACGGAAACATATTCTGAAAGAGATGGATGTGATAAGGCGCAATCCTCAGCTCCGCCAGATGTGCCTTGACAAGTATGGCTACCAATGCCAATGCTGTGGAATGGATTTTGAAGAAACATACGGCAGAGAACTGGGTGCCAACTTCATGGAAGTGCATCATCTAAGGATGATTTCCACATACGAGACCGATGGCGTACCCAAGGACTTTCTGGAGAATCTGGTACCGCTATGCAGCAACTGCCACAGTATGATTCATCATATCAAGGATTCGGAACAACCGTTAAGGGATTTGCGTGAAGCATACCGAGGCATCAAGAAAGAAATTAAAATATGGAAACAAGACTAAGCAAGAAGCTTGCAGACAAAATAGCATCGTTAGACACCAGCCATCCATACGTATGGAAGCTGAGATTGTCGGAGGCAGATTTCAATGAACTTGAAGTCTGCTAAGCGCTATTGTGTCTGATTGTGGAGTAGCAGCATTGGCAAAGCCTGAAAATGCCACGACAACCATTGTCTATATGGCAGAATGGTATAAGCGCAAATACCAAAGTGGCAACAGGAACCAACTGATAGAGAATCTGGATTTAGAAACACTCTGGTCCAACTCAGGCATCAGCAAGAAACGTTATCTGTATCAGGATGATAGCGGACAGAAGCGATGGCTCTACTCCATCTATGTGCTTGGTGGTCTTGCCATACAGCATGAGCTGAACCGTCATGACAAGATGAAGTTCCTGAAAGGACTTTGCCGTATCTATCATGGCGAGAACTATACATTAGAAAATCTGGATGAAGCATCAAGAGCTGTAGCATTCAGAGAGAGTATCAAGCGCCAGCATTCCCTTTATGAATACATGAAGGAGATTCTGAACGGAGAAATGCCCTTCCATGAAGACGATCTGAAGGATGCAGCATCTGACGTGAACCGATTCGTGGCAACCATCAAGGCTGCCAACGATGAAATATTGAAGATAAAATTCCGTTTCGAATGGCAAGTAATATTCTCGCCAGACTATACTTATATGACACGCCGACTCAACCTTTGGCTGAAACCAGAGGAAGTAGGTGGAGGTCTGCACCAGTATCTGCGTTACAATCGTGTGCATCTCTGGGGCGTGCCTAACCCAGAGAAACAATTACACCTATTTATATATATAAGGTTCAAAAGAGGCGATGAGGTGATAGAACCATCGACCAAGGATAATCCTATCATCACCTATCTCAACCACAGCGTGAACGACTTCGTTGCCTTTGGCGTAGAAAAAGGAGTACAGATCAAAAACATCCCTACATCACGATTTGATAAGATAGAAATCGTGGTGAAGGATGATGAAGGTAATGAATATCTGGCTCAAACACAGAATACAACAGAATACATCCAACTCTGGCGACAGGGAGACTATGGGGAGGCATGGACTTCTACCCAGAACACTCAGAAGGAAACGGCTCTGCTGTTTTCATACCGCTGCAAGCTGAAGGATGAGACCATTGCCGAAAATGTGTATCGCAAGCGATTCCGTGATCAGAAGTTTGGTACTACCGAGACATGGAATTGGATTTACATCTATGATTGCGTCAGTTTCCTGGATGAACAAGGAAAAGAGATCAACCTATATAACCGCATAGGTTATGACCAGGTTACTACAAGGCTTTATACCGACGCCATCCGATATGTAGGAGGCGGAAAGGTGAAGCATTATTATATAAACGACCCAAACATCAGCGACGAATATGAGGTAGATGAACTGCCGCTGATATTTGGATGGGAAGATGTGATAGTTCGTCACTTTGCTACCAAGGACGATATTCTCCATGCTCAGCCAGAGGAGGAAACCGAGGCTGAGATGATTGAATATAAACAAGAAAACGGCAGATATACCGAATGGACAAAGCTGAATGAACCTCCGTATGGTGAGGTGACATTAAGGGTAACTGTAAAAGGAAAGCCTTTATTGTTTACTGTAGTTTATCTGCCAAGATTAGAGAAAGCATCGCCTATCAAGCGAGACTTCGAGTCAACGCTCATCAGATACAAGAATGTAGATGGAACAGAGGCTGAACTTCAAGATGAAATCCCGAAGGATGGAAATCCTCTCTCCCCTACACTACCAGTCAGGTACGGAGAAGATGAAAGCTACTATGAAGTAGATGTCTATCGACCAACCCTATTGAAAGAGGTCATGCTTGATGGCAAGATTATCGAGTATCTGAATGATGAAGAAACGCTCAATCTTCCATACATCTTCAAAGACAGGGTTCAGCTGAATGACTTCAGCGAGAAAGGTTTTCAGGCATACGAATGCAGGAATCTGCGTAGTATTTATTCGCAGGACTTCATCAATATCTCTGGTAATCCATCGGTAGGTGAAGCTGCATTGAATGCCTGGCGAAATGACAATCACTATGTAGGAAAGCTACTCGATGTCATGGCTCCAGAAAGTCTGGTAGTATGTTTCGGCAATGATCAGGAGCACAGTTCATGGAAAGGTGAACAAGCTCTATACTGGAATTATGACGAGCAGTCTGAACCTGAGCCTATCAATCCGGATGAAGATGCAGACTCAAAGAATATGGGTGTGATATTTCAAAACATCAGCAAGACAGAAAATCTGCAATGTAACCTGGGAATGGATATCGACAATGATCCATGGGCATGGGACGACATCGAGGAATCAGTTACGGAATCCCTCCTGAAATGTTTCGAAGTGGCAAATCATTATGGAACATACTTCTTCCTGATGAAGCCATTGAGAGATATGGACAAGGACAAGATTGTGTCGGAAATATATGAGCCTTTACTCGAAAAGAGAAACGGCACATTAACGCCAGAAGACAAACAGGGACTGCTCCGCTTTGCCGAAGAGTCAGGATTTGACTGGCAAGAGTTTAATATACACATAGATAACGAAATATAGACAAGAAATATAATAAGATTATGAACTTCTCTGAACTATATAACAACAATAGAACAGCGGTGGAAAGAGCCCTCGTTGCGATGTGGTGCGGTGAGTCGAACAACGACAGTCAGCGCTCATACATCAAGCAGATGAAGACTCTTATCGGCAATCTATTTGCGCCTGAAAATGCCGTGCCTGTAGTTCAATGCATGAACTCATATATCCCAGTTGCCCCTGAGAAAACTGAGGAAGCCAAGGCTTTGGTGGGTAAACTGTGGAACTTTAAATATTCTCCATACGAGCACCAGTATAAATGCTGGGATGTATTGCTCAGACAAAGAACGGCAGACGATAAGCCAAAATCGATTGTCGTGACTACGGGTACAGGATCTGGTAAGACGGAGTGCTTTATGATGCCATTGATTCATGACCTCTCACAAAACGCACTGCCAAATGAGATACAGGCTCTCTTTCTCTATCCTCTCAACGCCTTGATGGAAGATCAGAAGGAACGTCTGGAAGAACTTCTGACGGTTGCCGAATCTTCTACCGGCACTTGCCTGACCTACACTGTATATAATGGTGATCTGCCAGAAATGGAACCAAAGAATACAGACAAGTCGGATGATGCAGAGAAAATGCGCCGTCGCATAGAGCATGTGACTGGAGGCAAATATGAATGGGTAAAGGAAGATCCTGACGGGCAAGGACATTACGAGCTGAAGAACTCGAAATATCCTCACATGGTCTATACCCGTAAGGATGTTCGCAACAACCCTCCTCATATTGTATTGACCAACCCTACTATGCTGGAATACATCTTGCTGAGAGGAGCCGATGCAAAGTTGATTGTTGCAGGAAAGCATAGTCTTCGCTGGGTTGCTATCGACGAGACTCACTCTTATACTGGAGCAGGCGCAGCAGAACTTGCCATGCTTCTTCGCCGAGTGCTTCTCGCCTTCAAGGTGGATGCAAAGAATGTGCGTTTTGCAACATCATCTGCTACCTTCGGAAATGGTGAGGACAAAGAGAAGGATGAAAGAGAACTGAAGGAGTTTATTGCCGGTATCACTGGCGTAAGAGCTGACCAGGTGGAAGCTATTGGAGGTAAGCGTATCGGAGAAACTGAAATTCCAAAGGGTGAAGACGAAGAGCGTTGGAGAAAGATATTCAAGGCTGACTATATCTCTCTGGATGAACTATATCCAGAGAAAGCATCTATCAGCCAGAAACTGCAATGGCTCGACGAGATGTGTCAGCGTGAAGAAGACCGCTGCAAGGAAGAAGGACTGAAGATGCCTGTATGTAAATTGAAGATACACTACTTCTATCGTGTCCCTAACAACGGTCTCTTTGTCCGCTTGAATGAGTTTGCAGATGGGTCTTTCAAGATATATACAGAAAACGCAATCGGAAAGAAGATTGGTGAAGATTCTCTGTCATTGACTCCTATCGAGGAAGCTCCGTTGCTGGAACTCAGCCGATGCAAGCATTGCGGCGAGTATGTAGCACTGGCTTCTGTCAATACCGAGGATTGGACTTACGAGGCAATCGCAACTGATGATAGTGATATGTTCGACCTCGATATGGCAGAAAGCAATGACAACTCAACGAAGAAGTATGCCATCTTCGGACTCTCTAATGAAAAGAACATGAAGGGAGACGGCAACGTGAAATTCCGTTTGGTTCCTGGAGGCAAACTTCAACCATTAACACCTGCCGATGAAAAAGAAACAGGAAGTTGGCATGTTGTTGGAAACATTCAGGGATGCTGTCCATACTGCAATGCCAAACAGACCAAGAACCACAATACAGACCAGGATGTAGAAGGTGATGCAAATGGCAATATGGAAGACAACCGTCTGCAGAAGTTCCGTCTCTCTGCCGACTTCATCTCACGCATGATGGCTCCAAGCATCCTTGACCAGTTGGATAAAGGCGATTCAAAGACAGGCGGCATCGTGCTTCATGATGGTCAGCAATATATCAGTTTTGTGGATAGCCGTCAGGCTGCAGCAAAGGCAACCTTGAAACAGAATCTGGAACAGGAACGCATGTGGTTCAACAGTACCATATACCATGAACTGTGTCGCAGGAAGGCAAATGGACTGACAAAGGAGGCTGCTATGGCACAAATCTTAGCAGCTGTTCAAGCAGATCCTATGTCTATGATGAAATATACACCAATGATGGCTAATCTCCAGTCGCCTGACCCTAAGGTGGTTCAGAAGCAGCTGGACGAGATGTCGTGCAAGTATATGACCTGGTCAGAGATAGCAGAACTTCTGAAAAAAGATCCATACTGTCCGGTGTTTGCATCCGTATTCGTGAAGCGTTCGGGTGATAGCGATGAGGTGGAAGACGGACTTCCATCTGATGAAATCATTGACAAGTATATCCAGAGTATCATGGTGATGTATTTGGCACATCGTCCTGCATCGGCAGCATCTCCGGAAACATTGGGTCTGTTTGAAACATGCTATCCTCAACTGGATAAAATCAAGTTGCCAAAGGCTGTAGAAGACTTCAATGATTTGCTGGACAACCCAGCTAACCAGATTACAGAAGAGGACTGGAGAAACCTGATGCAGGTTTATCTCGACTATACGGTACGAAGCAACCAGTCTTTCTATCTTCGCATTCCAGGAAATGACAAGATAGACATCTTCTCAACGGTACGTTTTGCTACAGAGAAGCCTCGCCGTCGTCCATTTAACAAACCTAAACTGGAAGAAGGCAAGGTATCAACTGCCCGTATTGTGCGTTATCTCTGTGCGCTGATTGCCCGTGATGACAACACATTGACCATGAATGATGCCCAGCGACAGTATTTCCATGAGATTTCTGCTGTGATAGATTCTCTTTGGGAAACTCTGACTGGCGATGAATATAAGATATTGCAGGTGGGTCAGCGTCTGGATGAGTCGGGACACTTTGTCAATGAAAAAGACAATGCGCCTCGTTTCAATCTCAATGACCTGTGCTTCAAGCTCTATGATGACGTTTATCTCTGCGATACAAAAGCAGACGGTAATCGTCATGTGGTCTGCCTGCGCCCTATCGGAAACAATTTCAAGCGTTTCTCTCCATATCTGGAGGGTACTACTCCAGTGGAATTACGTGAGGATTTGCATGAACATTGGGAGGCATTCCCATACTATAAGGGTTCAGCAAAGGAAGGAGACAAGAAGACTATAGAATCCTGGGCTAAGACGCATAGAGCCTTACTTTGGAACCATAACATTTGGGGAACAGATGGTGTATTCTCAGACCGTCTGGAGGATATTCATGTATTCCCAAATCTCTTTGTACAGCAGGAGCATACTGCTCAGGTAGATAAAAGTGTGGCTCGTGGATTGCAGTCAAAGTTCAAGGATCATACCATCAATATCCTTGCCTGCTCTACAACTATGGAGATGGGTGTGGACTTGGGTAACCTGGAGGTAGTATTGCTATCGAGTGTTCCTCCTCTGCCAGCGAACTATAAGCAGCGTGCTGGTCGAAGCGGACGTAACAACAAGGTTCGTAGTGCCTGTATAACCCTTTGTGGTTCAGACGTGATAGGTCTTAGAACATTGAATAATCCTATAGATAAGATTATCAGCCGACCAGTAAGAGTGCCATCGGTAGATTTGAAGAGTCCTCAGGTGATTCAGCGTCATGTTAACTCATTCCTTGTTCGTGCCTTTGGCGTGTTTACCGAAGGTGCCAATGGTGGTCGTCTGACACAAAAGGTAGCAGACTATTATACCCCATTTGAAGTCAAGGTAATCAACGGCAAGATTGAGTTTGTGAAGGATAATTCAAGTAATGCCGACCCTAACGACCTGCTTGGCGATCCAAAGGGAACAATGTATGAGAAATTCAACATTCTATGTTCCAAGCAACTTGAACCAGAGGTACGTGAGGACTTGATGAAACTTTTGAGTGGTACGGTCTATGATGATCAAATCAATCAGGTGGTCAAGAATGCTCAGGAAATCAACGAACGTTGCTATTCTGAACTGCGCAACAAACTGATAGACTACAAGACTGCATTTTCGGGAGGTGGTCCTATCACGGACAAATTCCGCATCAAGCTGAAAATGCAGTATATAGAGGTGTTGTATAAGCGATTGTTGAACTTCTGGGCAACCAGTCGTTTCACTCCGAATGCCAATATGCCGGTCAACGTGCTCACGCTCGATTTGAACAGCAATGGCAAGAAAGACTTCTTTACTCCTATGACATCATCCAATCCATCCTACTCATTGCGTGATGCCATCGCCCAGTATGCGCCAGGCAACAGCGTGGCAGTTGATGGTGTGGTATATATCGTTCGTGGTATAGAAATCACCAACATGTATGATGACAACCACAAAACATACAAGACCATCTATCGAAACAGTGACAAGACGGTGATTAATGATTCTACGCTCAGTAATCAAATTAAATGGACGGTAAATGATAACTATGGACTGGAACTGATTCAGCCAGTTGGTTTCATGCCAGATATGAATGAGGACAAGACCCGAATCATGGACAGTAATGTCTATACACGAGTTAGTGCTCAGCTGATTGATGCTGACGACTGGGCAAACAATGTGACGGAACCTCATCTTTTCTCTGTTCGCCCTAATAGTGACTCTGGCAATGCCAAGATTCTCTATTACAACGAAGGTAAGGGATATGGATATTGCTTCTGTCCTAAATGTGGACGTACCGTATTGGAAGAAGATGTTGCAGACAAGGATGAGCCTTTGAAGTTCCCGTATGAGTTTAACAATATAAAGCCTGAAAAGAAGGAAGGAAAGCCAGAGAAGCCAAAATTCCATTTCGCCATCACCGGTAAGGAAATGCGCAAGGCTTGCGGTTGCTCACATGACACAACAAAGGTGAAGCGCAATGTGATTATTGGCGACACAATACAGACCGACTATAGCGAGATTCGTATTCGCCATAAGGGAAAGAACAAATGGATGTCTAACCGTGATGAGGAAGAGAACCTGCTCTTCACATTGGGTATAGCCTTCACTCAGACCTTGGTGGACATTCTGGGCAAAGAACGTGGAGCCGTTGACTTCGCCATCATGCCAAACGGTCATCTCTGTATCTTCGACTGTAATCCAGGAGGAGCTGGCTATGCTAACCAAATGGCTAACATTCAGGTAATGAAGGATGTTATCAAGGCAACGAAGAAACTCCTGCTGGAAGCTCGTGAGAAGAAATCAAAGGATATGCTCCTCGACAAGTTTACACTCAGATATGCCAAGTTCGTTGATGTAGATGCTGCTTTGGCTTGGATAGAAGAAGAGGAAGAGGTGGGTGATACCGTTCCTCAAAACATCAAGGATGCGTTCCCTGGTACTTCACCATCACAGACCACATTATACGACTTGGAGAAGGCATTTGCTGCATCCCATCAAGAACTGGTTCTGTTTGCTGACAATGACTATGCCGAATGGGATTATGAGGATAGAGAAAACGGATGGCAACCTCAGTTCATGAATCGTTTTGTGATAAAGAGCCAGACTACGACTTTCTGTCTGATGGAATCGGAACAGACTGCTATGGTGGAACCTGTTGTGGCAATGTGCCGTGAGATCAAAGCATGGGCTAAAGGAAGCGATGTCAAGAAGATGAAGAATCCTTGGGCAAGCAAAGGGCTCTACCCTATTGCTTACATTGACGGCAGCCTTTACTTCATGAGCTGCAAGGAACATGCACAACTGAATGCTCAATGGGGCAACGACACCATGTTCTTTGTTCGCACGGATAATCTTATTGCTTCTGCGAAGTCTATGGACTTGTCTTATAAACCATCGGCCATGCTGTTGAAATTGGCAGGTGATGAGTTCAAGGAGATTCATACCTATCAGTTGGGTGAAATTCTCCAGACAAAATCGAATGGTCTCATTGATGAGTTCATTTCCTATGCTAAGCAGAACGGAGGCTGTTTGAAGATTAGCTATCAGGACGAACATCTGAAGAGTATCATGGGTATGATGATTACCATACAGACCGTCTGGCACATAGTGAAACAGATTGGTTCAAACTTCGACATCGAGTTCAAGGTTGAAGCCTACAGAGATGACAAGGGTAATGCCAACAAGATATGCACCAACATGCCATCTTCTGAAGTGCGTGACAAATGGTTGACGAATTTCACAAATGCATGGATAGATGACCTCAAATATGATCAGAACATAGAAGGTCATTTGCTCCCTGTTGTTTCCGTTCCTAAGCGTACCCTCACCCATTGGCGAGTATTGTCAATAACATGTGGTAACAAGAAGCTCTCTATCTATCCAGATGGAGGTTTCATAAACGAGTGGAACATTGCCCGTCAGCCAAATGGCGAACGATTTGAAGTAGAGACAATAACCTACGATACAAAGATTTATCTCTATCGTAATAAGGATATTAAATTTGATATAGCAATAGAAGATACGAAATGAATTTAAGAGATATAGTCACATTATTCAAGAATCACCAAATCCAATATGGGCTAAATGGTGATTCTGAAAACCAAATGCAAGAATTATATAAATGGGAATTGGTGTCCAAACAAAATGGACACCCAGACCCTAATGCTGTAGATTTTTCTAAAGAGATTAATTCTCTAGAATTTAAGAATCTATGTTTTAGTTCACAGATTACCGCAATTAGAAATTTTGTGAAATATGAACCAGAAGAGTATAGAAAACTCTTTATAGCACTATTTGATGAAAATATCCTTCTACAAGAAAGAATAGAAAACTTTACAGAAAGCTGCAAAACATTATGGGATGACAAGATCAAAGCAAAGTTTACCAATCATACGAGTGCAATGTGTGATGAGCGACTTATCAGTTGTTTCCTGACATTCCATAATCCTCAGAAATATACTTTTTATAAAAATGATGTATATAAGAATTTATGTAAGCTTTTAGGGGTTAAGCCACGAAAGGCAGGTCTAAAGCTTGTTCATTTTTACGAATTACTGGATCAATACGTTATTCCAGAGATTGAGAAAGAGAATGAATTGATTTTGTCCATCAATGACGAAATAAAGAATAATGGATGTATTCAAAGTATGCCACTTACTGCCCAAACGGTATTATGGTACTATAATAGAGCATTATTAAAAAACACAGATACTGACAAGGAAGATAATGAAAATGATCTTGTTGAAACAAAAATAGACAACACTATGATGTATCAAAAATATATTGACTTGCTTAAAGAGAGCAAGAACTTAGTTCTGACAGGTGCTCCTGGTACAGGTAAGACCTTTATGGCACAGGCCATTGCAAAAGAAATGGGATGTGGTGAAAATGAAATGTGCTTTGTGCAATTTCATCCGTCTTACGACTATACTGATTTTGTAGAAGGACTGAGACCTATCATGATGTCTGATGGACAGATGGGATTTGAGCGTAAAGATGGCATTTTTAAAGAGTTTTGCAAAAAAGCTATCAAGAATTTGGAGGACAGCAAAAAAACTCTCACTGAGTTATCGGAAGAAAAAATACTGGATTATAAATATAATACAGTGATTGATAAAATAAACAATGGTGATTTGAATGAATTTAAGCTCAAAACAAACGGAAAATCCATGGAGGTGGTTAAGGTTACAGACTTTAATAACATAGAACTGAAAACTCCTGGAACTAGTAGTAATCGTACTTATACCGTTTCTTTTGACAGATTGGCAAAACTTGCAAAAGTATTTACTACAACAGAGTCTTTGAACAATATTTCAAACATTAGCGATGCTGTAAGGGATGCTATCGGAGGTTGTCATGCTTCAGCTTACTGGGCTGTACTTAAAGAAGTGTACAAACAAAAGAACATTTCAACATTAACAGCAAGTAACGTAGTCAAAAAAGATTTTGTTTTCATCATTGATGAAATCAATCGTGGAGAGGCTTCAAAATATTTGGTGAACTATTCTATGCCATTGACCCTGGTTATAGAGGCAAGAAAGATATTCGAGTAAAGACTCAATATCAGAACCTTGTCCCTGAAACAGATGCATTTGCAGAAGGATTTTATATTCCAGAAAACGTATTCATTCTTGGTACAATGAATGATATAGACCGTAGTATCGAGAGCATGGACTTTGCTATGCGTCGCAGATTCACATGGAAGGAAATAAAGCCTGAAGATACACAATCTATGCTCGACAAACTCGAATGTGCCACTAAGGCAAAGAATGTTATGGTAAGATTGAATAATGAGATATCCAAGATTGAAGGGCTTGGCCCAGCCTACCAAGTTGGACCATCATACTTCTTAAAGTTGGGTGATAATGGTGGAAACTTTGAAAAGCTGTGGAATATGAATATCGAACCATTGCTTCGAGAATATATACGTGGTTTTCGCAAATCAGACGAAATCATGGAAAAGTTGAGAAATGCTTACTTCGATACCAAAGAAAGCAACTCAAACATTAATGATAATGAATTAGTCGATGAGAATTAACTTAACAGATAATAATATTGGACTGGTGAAAGCTGGGACATTTCTTCGCAAAGATGTCTCAGCTTTATTCCCTATTGCCGACAAAACAATAGCTGAATTATGTCATGAAAATGAGAATCTGCTAATATTTCCCTATAGTATAGAGGATTCTGACGACAAAGTCGGTGAAGCTTCTGTTATGACCATTCTAAATACAAGTGACCCAGAAAAGGTACGTATTACCACAGGAAATGTAATGGGTTTTATCGGTGTTGGAAACCTGCAGATTAAAATTAAATCCCGTTTTGATACAGGACGCGACGACTATCTCTTACATTACATGCTTCAAAAGGTCTTTTCATTCAATCTCTTTGACCTTAATCACAATAACGAAAAAGAGGATATCTTTGACTTTATTATGTTTATGTTCCCTCACTTGCTAAGAAACGCAATGCGTCAGGGCATATACAGAGAGTATCAGAACTTCAAACATAACGATGCAAAATTAAAAGGTACTATTGACTGGGGTCGCCATATTGCCCAAAACATTCCGTTTGCAGGAAATGTAGCATACTCCACTCGTGAATATACCTATGACAATGACATGACAGAGTTAATCCGTCATACAATTGAGTTTATGAAGTCAAAGAGATATGGTCAATCCGTATTAGGTTTAGACCAGGAAACTATAGACAATGTAATATCTATAATTTCACTAACTCCTTCATATAACAAAAATGAGCGTGGTGCAATTATTGGTAAGAACCTTAGACATAAGAGTCATCCTTACTATACGGAATACCAGCCACTGCAATGCCTATGCTTACAAATTCTTAGAATGGAAGAAGTAAAGTACGGAGAAACAGATGAGGAGATTTGCGGTATTCTGTTTGATGGAGCCTGGCTTTGGGAAGAGTATCTGAATACCATTCTACAAAAAGAGGGCTTCAAGCATCCAGAAAACAAGAAACATAAAGGTGGCATCTATTTGTTTGAAGATCATAGTGGAATCCGTTATCCTGATTTCTATAAAGATGATATTGTTCTTGATGCAAAATACAAGAAGCTTGAAAGTTATGAAAAAGTTTCAAAAGTTAATCGTAATGACCTTCATCAGTTAATCACATACATCACTAACTTACAGGCATCGAAAGGAGTTTTTATAGCTCCTTTGTCTGAAAGACAGCAGAAAATTCCAAAATCACGATTGAAGGACTCATCTGCATCACTATATATATTAGGTATTGAGATTTGTCATACGTCCACATCTTATGCAGACTTCTGTGAAAAGATGAAAGCAAAAGAAGCATACTTTGTAGATACATTAAGGCAATTATAATAGGTCAAAACAGCTAATTTAAGCAGGAAGAAACAGTTCTTTCTGCTTTTTTTATCCAGTAATATGCACTATCTTTTTATAGTGCAGATAGACTGCACAATAGAATTATACCTTTGCATCGAAGTTAAACATTAATAGAAAAAGGTATGGGACTATTCGATTTTTTATTTTCAAGCGGCGTTTCAAACAGCCAAAAGAAAGCGCATCGCAACGCTGGTAATAATACCTCAGACCATGAAAATTATGCTCGTGGCTATGAAGATGGTTATGATGACTGTTGCTGCGACCATGATTGTTCTTACGAAGACTATCATGATAGTAGTTATTGCGATCGTGATGAGTATGAAGGCTGCGAGAATGATGAGTGCTATGACGATAATTGCGGTTGGTAGTCACCTTATGAAAATGGATTATTCACATTATTATATTATAAGGTTATGAAGAAAATAGCAATTCTTTTAGCAGCTACAATGGCTTTCGCCATCAATAGCAATGCGCAAAGTATGCAATCTGGCTATAAAGGCCATGTTGACGCAGGTTATTCTGTTGGTATCGGTGACTATGACTTTGGTCGTTTTGAAGTCAACACAACACATGGCTATCAAGTGAATCCTTATATATTCCTTGGTGCTGGTACAGGCTTGCATTTTATGTCATCTTACAAAACAGGTGATACGGAAATACCACTTGATGTAAGAGACAGTAAAGTAGATATTCCGGTTTTCGCAAACTTCCGCAGCAATTTCACGAAAGGCAAGATTTCGCCTTTCTTTGACATCAAAGGAGGAACGTTTGTTACCAATAATGGTGGTCTATACGTGGTGGCTTCATTGGGTGTAAGATATGCATTGAATAACAAACAGGGACTTAGCTTGTCTGTAGGATATGCTGCTGAGAAACTTGAATTTGAAACATTTGAACGTTTCAATGGCAGATATGATATGAGTTATACTCGCAAGCCTGCGACATATGACACAGAGTCAGTTAGCGTCAAACTTGGATTTGATTTTTAAAAGAATAATGTCTATCAAAACAATATAGAAAATGAAAAAGTTAATTTTAGTTGCACTTGCTGCATTATTTGTATGCAGTGCGGTAGATGCTCAAATTCTGCGAGCAGACGAGTTGGAAAAGTACGCAAAAGAAAAGTATGGAGAGAAATGGGTTGATGCAGCAACCAATCTCGGTAACCAGTTGACATTGGATAAGAATAATGCCATCACCTATACTCAGGTAATCCCTGCTGAAGGCAAGACCAAAGATCAGCTTTATGTGTTGCTTAACTATTGGTTCACCGCAACTTTCAATGATGCGAACTCCGTCATCAAATTGAATGACAAGGAATTGGGAACCATCATCGCACAGGGTTTTGTAGAGAGTATTGCACAACATGCAGGTGGTACTAACGCTTACAACGTTAATTTACGCCCTGTTATCAAATGTGATATAAAGGACAATAAGGTTCGTGTTACCTACACAGTACCATTCTATTCTGTCAATGTTGCCGTTGGTGGCGGTTGGATGGGTGCAATGGGAGGCACTATCCCTACCCGTTCTGATCAGAATTGGCCACTGGATAAATGTTATCCTTTTGCTAAGAAGGACTCTCACAAGAAGACTTCCTGCAAAGCACTTGTCATGGCTCATGCCTACTCTAATGTTGTAATGGACAAGATTGAGGAGTGCATCAAGAATGGCTTATCTGGTAATGAAAACGACAATTGGTAAATTCAAAATAACTAAAGTTTCGCAAGTGAATAAATATCAACTTGCTTGTTTATAAATATACATATTACGTAGCGTATGGGCAACAGGATTACTTTCGATGAAATCTGCCAGCAACTCTGTAGCATCTATAGAGTAACGCTCTGCTGCTTCCAGAACGAAGTCCAAAATAATAGCCCATATCTTGTCCGTTACGGACAACTCGAGAGTGTCATTGGTAACCTCTGTAAAGAGACCACCGATGGTTTCATACGCTTCAAATCTCTTCACTGTACACAAGATGTTATACTGCATCATTGTCAAAGTGAAGCTAGCAATTTGAGCGGCAAAATGTACAGACTGGCATT
>QSCI01000054.1:0-23754 GCA_003463005.1 Segatella copri
AGTGTGCAAATATAATCATTTTGTAAGCGTTCCTTGATACGCAAAACATTGAGAATCAGCGCAATAAAATCCGTTGATGCACAAAGTTGCCTTTCCGCATTGTTACCTGCTTTGCATAGGTAACTGTGGCTCACGATTTAGTAACTGAACTACTTCAATATTCCTCACTCGCTTGCTTTATGCCGATTTGGCAACTTTGTGCAAATCTGCTCATTCCCAACTGTTTACGTTCCAACCTCTCTTATTCTCCTTTGGCTGCTTTAGAGCTTTATGTTAACGAATCTAACTCATAGTTTTCTCCCCCGAAACTCACCGTTTCTCGGGTTGGAACTCAGCGTTTTCTTCCTGGGAGCTCATCGCTTACCGGATAGAAATCCTTGCCATTTCATGCTAAAAAAAGAACACGGACAAATTGAATTTGTCCGGACAAATTGTCCGAAGGCTTATAAAGATTTGATTATTTGATAGTTACAAGCCACCAGACAAGCGAGCCGGACAAATTCAATTTGTCCGTGTTTTATTTTTCTGGCGAAAATCGGATATAAGTTCTATCATCAAAGCTCTTATTGCCCTCTACGATGCCCTTGGTGGCAATAAAGGAATGGATGTTCTGAGGGTCGTTGGCAATCTGCTCTGCCAATGCCGCCTCGCTCGCTGCCAAGGTTGGCTTCAGGAACGGATAGCCATCGCTCGCCAAGACTATCTCGGAGGAAGAAGATGGAATTGTATCTGATGCAGAAGCGGAGTCAGAGCAAGGGACAGAATCTGATGCTGGAACAGAATTCTGAACAGAACTAGAATCTGAAACAGAGACAACCTTCACTCCCTCCCGATAGATAGGAAATCCATCGATAACCGTATAGGTCTGGTTCTGCCCCGAAAGCATCGCCTTGATAAGCAATGGCTCTATCTGCTTCCTAGCCTCAGCAGGCGAAAGGCCCTGCTCTATCAACTCTACCCTCTTACGGGCAATTTTCTCCTCATAAGGCTTGCCATTCTCATAGAGTTTTCCATCGATGATGGCCTGGCAATCGCCCACCATCCAGACTTCATTCCTTGTCCGGCTATAAAGGATAGCCGAGGCGGTAAGCCGCTCTTCCGGATGCTCCTTCAACCGTTCTTCCACCCCTAGTTTTTCATATACCTTATTATATATATAGGCTGTCACGCCTGGCAGAAATCATCTACCGAGGCATCCGCCTTCAGTTCCTCCCGGATATACTCCGAGATAAGCATCATGGCGTATCTTCCGTTCTTCATATCAGGATTGAGATGCTTCGGCGTCTTGCTCGTACTGCCATCTATCACAGCGATGAAATCATCGGTAACTACCATTCCATCCTCACAAGCCTCAGGGCTCTTCTTTCCTATGATACTGCTTTCTATAATCTTCATAAAATCTACTTATCTATCCGGTTATATATCTGAAAAAAGGCTACCCATCCAGGTAACCTTTTTACTCGTTTATTTATCTCTTAAGCCTTCACCTTCTTTAATCTGATAACCAGCTGTATGAAACTTGGAATCATGATACAGAGAGAGAAGCCTACGGCATAATACATGGTTTTCTCATCGCCATGGAAGAGGTCGATGAGTTTGCCATCGCTCTGAGGCATGATATTGGACAGGACATACGCCATCGTATTATTCACCCAGTGGAGCAGAATGCCCGGAACAAGACTCTTGGTGCGATAATACATCCAACCCAGGAGTAAGCCCAGCAGGAGAGCATTGACAAACTGCGCTACGTTGGCGTGAGCCAGACCGAAGATGGCAGCCGAAATCATGATGGCAACCCAATGGTTCTTCTTGCTCATGATGCCCAGCAGTGTGCGGAGGATTGCTCCACGGAACACAACCTCCTCAGCAAAAGGCGCCAGAACGCCGATAGCCACATAGCCCCAAGGCTCCTTCATGAGCGATGCGAGTATCTGCTCGGCATTCTCGTCCATCTCGATGCCTATCTGCTCATATATGAACTCCAGAGGGATGATGGTTCCCAGGGTGAACAATGCCACCCAGAGAAGTGTCGTCCAAGGCTTGGAAAGCAGATAATCGCGGGTCAGCGGTGTCCACTTCGTCTTCAGGAAGATGACGAGGGTGATAACGTTGCTGAACGCTGAGGTAAGCGCCATCAGGATAGGATTGCTGCCCGAACTGATAGCCAGGAGCGTTGCCTGGTAACCTTCGCCCTTAATGCCCGCCCAGATTCCTGCGCCAGCATACATCACGATAATCTGTACTACTATAAATATAATCAGGTAGAGGACGATATCCGTCAAACCTCTCTTTAAATTAATCTTTGCCATTGCTTTTACTGTTTATAATTAATCGTTTATAGTTAATAGCATTCTCGCTATCATTCCGCTTCCTTTTCAAAGAGATCCAGCACGGTCTGCTCATCCTCTTTCAGCTGCGCCGCCAACTCCTCGGGACTGTCAAACTTCTGTTCGCCCCTTATTCGCTTCACGAAGCTTACGAGCAAGAGCTGGTCATAAATATCCCCGTCGAAATTGAAGATATGCGTCTCTAGCGTCAGTTGTCTGCCATTGAAGGTTGGGCGATTGCCCACATTCATCATTCCCCGCTTCCATTCCACCGAATTCTCCAGTCTTACCCTTACGGCATAGACACCAGGGGCAGGAATCAGCTGTCCGAAGTGAGAGATGTCGAGATTGGCAGTAGGGAAACCGAGCTTTCTGCCTTCGTGGAATCCGTTCACCACCTTTCCGATGAGGGTGTAAGGGAATCCGAGGCACCGGGCTGCCATCTCCACTTCTCCCTCTTTCAGGAATGAGCGGATGACGGAAGAAGAGATGTTGATGCCATCTATCTGGAAGGCTTCGTTCCTGATTACCTCGATGCCCATCTCCTTGCCGTAGCGCACGTAATCTTCGAAAGTCTCCTCACGGTTGTGACCGAAGCGATGATCGTAGCCGATGAAGAGTTTCCTTACGTTGAGATGGTCGTGGAGCACCTGCTGCATAAATTCTCTTGCCGACATGGCAGCCATCGCCTTGTCGAAATGCAGCACCACGGCATTATCCACTTCCGTCTTCGAAAGCAGCAGCAGCTTGGAATCGAGCGTACTCAGCATCTCTGGCTGATAATCCGCCTGCAACACCTTGCGGGGATGCGCATCGAAGGTGATGACGGTGGATTGCAAACCTTCCTTTCGTGCCGTCTCTACGAGATGATGAATCAGAAACTGATGTCCCCGATGCACCCCATCGAAGAAACCGATAGTTGCCACACAAGGCGGCAACTGCACGATATCATTATAATGTATTGTATTCATAAGGACTGTCTTTAACATTCATATCAGAAGAAGAACTCCGATGGATTATCTTCTCTTTGCTATCATTCTCTTAAAAGTTCTCCACAGCTCGCCCGCCCAAAGTACAACGGAGGTTGAGCAGATGATGAGCAGCCACTCGTGGAGCGACAATGGTGTGGTGCGGAACATTTCGCCACCAAAGGTTACGATAATCCACTGACCCACCAATACCAGTACAAGCACCAGAATCATTCCCTTATCCTTCAGGAAATGGCGGAAGGCGGTGTGATGACTCATCAGCGCCTTGGCATTGAAGAGGTTCCAGAACTGGATCATCACGAAGGTGGTGAAGAACATGGTCAGCTCATGCACATCTACTCCACCCTTGCCTCTGCGCTCACAGTAAACCAGCAGGGCAAACATAACGAGGAAGAAGACGATGCCGCAGAACAGAATGCCGAAACCGATGCTCTTGTTGATGATGAAATCGGATGCCTTGCGTGGTTTATCCTTCATCACCTCGTGAGATGGAGGCAATGAGGCAAGTGCCAAGGCTGCGAAGGTATCCATGATAAGGTTCACCCAGAGAATCTGGGTTACCGTCAACGGCATTTCAGTTCCGATAACTGAGCCGCCAAGCACCAGCAGGAGGGCTGCCACGTTTACAACCAACTGGAAGAAGAGGAAGCGCTGCAGGTTGCGATAGAGCGAGCGTCCCCACATCACGGCGTTGGCGATAGACTTGAAGGAATCATCGAGCAGGGTCATATCCGAAGCCTCCTTAGCCACGGAAGTTCCCGAACCCAGCGACAAGCCCACGTGAGCATAGTGAAGTGCCGGAGCATCGTTGGTACCGTCGCCTGTAACGGCAACCACCTCGCCACGCTTCTGGAGCATGGCAACCAGTCGCTGCTTATCTGTAGGACGGGCACGGCTCATCACTCGGATATCCTTTGCCCGCTCGTAAGCCTCTTCGTCAGAAAGTGCCTCCCACTGTTCGCCCGTAATCATCTGCTGGTCGAGCGAGATCAGAGAGCCATCTGCTCCGATATTCTCAGGTTCATCTTCAAAGACACCTATCTGCTTGCCTATCTCCAAGGCGGTGGCAGCCGTATCACCCGTAACCACCTTCACCTCGATACCCGCATGGCGGCACTCCTGCACGGCAGCAGGAACATCCGGACGGATAGGATCGGCAATGGCTGCAATGGCCTGCAACTGAAGATCGTTGGCATCGAGAAGTGCTACCACTTCGGCAGTAGAGGTTCTGGAAGTTCTCATGATAGAAACTTCTATCTTCTTATAGGCGAACGCCAGGGTTCTCATAGCCTTATGCTGCCACTCATCGAGTTCTTCGGCTGACTGTCTCAGCATTCTATCTTCGATGATACATTTCTTCATCACGATTTCAGGCGCACCCTTCACGAAGAGATAGGTCTCGCCATCAACTTCTGCCAAGGTTGCCATCATCTTTCTCTCGGTAGAGAAAGGCAACTGCTTGAGCACGTTCACCTGCTTGCGAAGTTCTTCATAATCCTTGCCCTGGGCATCGAGCCAGAGCAGGAGAGCCGACTCGGTAGGGTTTCCGATAGGTTTGCCATCATTCAACTCGGCTGTAGAGTTGAGGGCAATGGCAGTATCAAGCAGCGCCTCATCGCCCTGCTTGAGTTCCAGGGCACTCACCTGCATCTTGTTCTGGGTCAGCGTACCAGTTTTATCGGTACAGATCACGGTAACGGCACCCATGGTTTCGCAGGCATGGAGCTTGCGCACCAGATTGTTCGACTTCAGCATTCTTCGCATGTTGAGCGCCAGAGAAAGGGTAATCGCCATCGGCAATCCCTCAGGCACCGCCATCACAATCAGGGTAACAGCCATCATGAAGTATTTCAACACGATTTCTGCCATATAGAAATAATCCTTGCCGCCCCATGCCGGGTTGGTGAGGATATCGTGAATCAGGAAGATGAAGAAGGCTGCCACAGATACTACGGAGCCCACCTTGGAAATCATCTTCGCCAACTTATCGAGCTGCATGTGAAGCGGTGTCTCCACCGAAGTCTGCTCAGTAGATTTCTTCGCCACCTTACCAATCTCGGTAGCATCGCCCACGGCAGTAACCACGAACTCGCCCCTGCCATTCATCACCATGGTAGAACGGAGGATGACGTTGCGAGGATAGGCTCCATCGCCACCGCCTTCCAGAGATTTCTCGGTAACGGGTTCGCCCGTAAGGGCAGATTCATTAATCTGCAGGTCGTTGCAGACGATGAGTTCGCCATCGGCAGGCACCTCGTCGCCCACTTCCACGAGCACTACATCTCCCACCACCACATCATGGCGCGGAATCACCATCACCTTACCATTGCGGCGCACCTTAACCGGCTGCTCTTCGCTGAGCGCCGTGAGCAGATTAAACTTCTTGGCAGCATCGCGCTCAAAGTAGAAGCCCACGGTAGTAGCAAGGAAAACTGCCACGAAGATACCGATGGTCTCCATGAAATTCTTTTCGATAAAAGCAAGGATAAGGGATACAAAAGCCGCCACAAGAAGTATCTGGATAATCGGGTCGCGATATTTATCCAAATACAATTTCCATAATGAAGTACATTGAGGAGGGGTAAGCACGTTCTTGCCATGCTGTTCCCTACTCTGTTTTACTTGTTCATCGGTAAGACCGATTCTTTTATTTTTGTCTATGTCCATTTCTGAATAGAAATTCTTTTTCTTTTTTGTACGATTAATAAGTACATACGCACGTGTGCGCACATAATTTGGTGCAAAGATACGCTATTTTTCTGATTCTAAGAAAATTTTTAAGATTTTATTTGGTTATTTGCCTAAAATCTAGTATCTTTGCACTCGAATTTGATAAAAATTCAATGGACTTGTAGCTCAGTTGGTTAGAGCAACAGACTCATAATCTGGAGGTCCTAGGTTCAAGCCCTAGCTGGTCCACGTTGAAAATCAAGCAGTTAAGTAGAAATAGCTTAACTGCTTTTTTCGTTTTAGGAAACATGCTTGAAACTACGAATTCAAGCTTGCAGAAAGAATGTACATCCTAAGAGCAACACCATAATTCCTCTTTCAAAATTTGGTGGTTTCAATTATTTGCCGTATCTTTGCGCCATACAAATAAAGGAGAAAGGATTATGGCAAACAATGAATACAGAAAGCTGCCTACAGGCATACAATCTTTCAACAAAATAAGAGAAGAAAACTATCTCTATGTTGATAAGACTGACATCATTTGGAAATTAGCGAACAAAGGCAAACAGTATAATTACTTGAGCCGCCCTCGCCGATTCGGGAAATCTGTACTCATTGATACGCTACAATGTTACTTCGAAGGAAGAAAGGAACTCTTCGAAGGACTCAAAATCATGGACTTGGAAAAGGACTGGAAGGCATATCCTGTGATTCGACTCGATATGAGCCGTGGAGGCGCCAATGCAGAAACCTTGCGTTCGTACCTGAATCTGCGATTCGGATGCTACGAGGAGAAGTATGCCATCACTCCCGACCCTACCGCCCAACTTGCCGACCGCTTTGATGCCATCATTACGACGGCATACAAACAGACGGGCTTGAAAGTTGCCATCCTCATCGACGAGTATGATTCTCCACTCCAGCACTCTTGGAAAACCCCGGAACACGAAGCATGCACCGAGGTATATCGTGAAGTCTTTGCCATTTTAAAGGCAGATGATGAATACGAGCGTCTGGTCTTTATCACGGGCATCACCAAGTTTACGCAGATTTCCCTTTTCTCCGTGCTCAACAATTTAACCAACATCAGTTTCCTCCCAGAATATGCAGCCATCTGCGGCATCACAGAGGAGGAATTAAAAGAGAACTTCAAGCCTGAACTTGAAAAAATGGCAGAGGTAAACGGATGGACTTTACAAGAAACCCACGACAAGCTGAAGGACTACTACGACGGTTACCATTTCAGTCGCAGAAACATGGTTGACGTCTACAATCCTTTCAGCCTTATCAATGCGCTTGACACCCAGGATCTTAACAGTTATTGGGCATCATCGGGTGCCACATCCATGCTGCAGAAGTTCATTAAGGATGCTGAGTTGCGCCTATCTGACTTTGAGGATTGCATGATTCTCCGCAACACATTGGAGACTTCCGATGTCACTGGTGGAGGGCCAGAACTCTTCTTATATCAATCAGGTTATCTCACCATCAAATCGTGCGTAGGAAATGTCTATCATTTAGGCTTCCCAAACGAAGAGGTAAAACAGGCGCTCTACGAATGCGTACTGCCGGCATTGACCATGCGACAAGAGGCTGATACGCAATCTCTGCAAGCGCAGTTGTACCAATATCTGGAATACAAAGAGCTAGATAAGGCGATGAAAGCGCTCAAAGCATTGGTTGCCGATGTGCCTTACAGCAACAAGAAATTGGCATCCATGGATATGGAAGAGCGTTACCGACTGATTATCAGTACCATCTTGAATGCCATCGGTTTGAAGGTGGAAGTAGAGCACATGCTTTCTACTGGCAGAATCGACCTCGTTGTCAAAACAACTCATCACATCTATATAATAGAATTGAAGTTGAGAAACAATGGTGGTAAAGAAGCTGCCATCAAGCAAATTCAAGACCGCCAATACCTGGCGCCTTTCAAGGCCGACAGACGAGAGGTAGTAGGCTTAGGCATAGAACTAGACGAAGAAGGCAAAGGCATTTTGGATTGGGAGATGGCAAATGAAGAATAAAGCTATAAGGGGCATGTCGTTACTTGATACGGCATGCCCCTATTGATTTCTCAACTAAATTATAGCCGAGAAAAAACAACTTGAAATGTTAAATCTCAACATATATCAGAAGAAAGACAGACAATTCCTTGGTCAATCAAACAATTATTGCTAAATTTGCACCAATTCTACAAGGAGTAGAAGTACATATTTAGAATGAGCGTTTGACGTTATCTTAACATAGAATCTGGACAATTCTAACGACATAGGTAACAGGTCAAGGTGCTCATGCTTTCATGTCGCATATATATACCCATATATATAACACATGGAGCATGGGCTATTGTCTGTTTATATGTCGCAAGCAGTCCAGAGCTTTATGTTAGTAAACACCAATAGTCCCCATGCTCCTTTCTTTATGTGTCAACCTATAAACAATTTACAGCAAAAGCCGTCTGGGGATTCAAGACTGAATTATTAATTTTAAACTTACAGATTTATGAAACAATTCAAATTTTTAGCAATGGCAATCTTTGCTATGATTATGTCAATTGGATTCGTTGCTTGTAGCAGCGATGATGATGATAACAATGGTGGTGGTAGCATTACAAGTGGCAAGAAACTTGTACGCATCAGTTGTAAATATGAGACCATAAACTTTACTTATGGAGAAGATGGTAAACTCACTAGAGCTTCAAGAAACGTAAATGGAAATTCTGAATACATAAACCTTGATTGGTCGGGTAACACTATCACGCTTACAACTCATGCTAGATGGGATGAGAACCCTTGTACTATTACTCTTGATAATGGAAAAATCTCAAAAGCTACTGATGGTGAAGAGACATATAAGGCTGCCTATTCGGGAAACTATCTTTCTCAAATTACTGGCTACAATATCAACAAATATACATGGGAGAATGGTAATATCGTAAATTACAAAGAAGTTAGTGAAGGTAACACCTATAACTGTACTTATTATACCGATATGCCTAACAAGCATTCTGTCTTTGATGTTGATGCACTAGGATTCGATGATGCGATTTTAGCGGAATATGGTAATCTTCTTATTATGGCTCATCCAACCTTGTTTGGGCTCAACAACAAGAACCTATTAAAGAGCGTTACAGATAGTGAAGGATATACACTTTCTTATACATACGAACTTGATGGAGATGGCTATCCTGTAAAGATAACCGAAACCGAGAAAAAGAACCAATATGATTCTGGTAGCCCAGAAGTTTACACTTTAACTTGGGAATAGAACATTATTACAACATATCAAATACAAGCCAACTTCTTCTATCATGTGGAGGTTGGCTTTTTTTTTAGCTAATTATCCATAAAAACAAAAATTTGGTTGCCAAAATGGTTGCCAAGTCAAATAAAAACATTATCTTTGTAGCCATACACCAATATTATCAATATGACAGAATACAAAAGACAAGACATCACAACAGTACTTCGTGGAGCACTTCAAGAAGTGAAAGAGCATATCGAGGGTAAGAAGCGACTTCAATCCTTAGATAGTCTTCTTGAAGAATTATAAGAGAGATGGGGTTCTCTCTATAAAATGAATCCCAATATTATTTGCAAAGTACATAACTATTGTACCCAAGCAAAAAGGATGATTGTTGGCTCATTGTTGACTAATTTCATTCTATCAGTGTTCATTAACAGGTTGACAAATAGCATAAAAAGACTTGTAGCTCAGTTGGTTACACCTTGCTAAGTCCGCAGGAGTTAGTAAGGCTCGGCACAGACTCATAATCTGGAGGTCCTAGGTTCAAGCCCTAGCTGGTCCACGTTGAAAATCAAGCAGTTAAGCAGAAAGTGCTTAACTGCTTGATTTTCATTGCTGGTTTGCTTGAATTTGGTCTATTTGTTTTTGCGTATTCCGCAAAAGTTTCTTTGCCCATCTTACTCCTTCACCATGTTCAGAGAATGCGATATAATCTAGCCCTAACGCAACTAATTCTTCAAACTGCAAAAGAGCATCTTCAGATAAGCCGTTAAAAATCAACGCAACAGCATAGTCATACTTAACAAGAGGGTCATTGGGTTCTTGCTCAAAAGCAGCTTTTGCATAAGTTAAGCAACCTGCCTTATCCCCAATAGTCTTATAGGTCTCGGAAAGAATCGTCTTCAAATAATACTCTTTGGGCTTACGCTTGCAAATGACACGAAGATAACGCACTAGTTTCTCCTTATTGTTACTCTCTTCCAAAGCATCAATCTTTTTCAAGATTCGATTCCACTGAGATTCAGAAGCATATCCTATATCTGAGGCTTTTGCAACAGTCCTTGGATGACTATACTTTAATACTTTATAGAAAAGAACAGCTTCCTTTTTGGAGAAATCGCTTTCAATACCTTTTCCTCGGTGTGACAAATGCTCTTCCATGAGAGCCAAGGCCTCCTTATCTTTAAAAAGGTGATAGAGACAATCTGCCTTATAATATCTAGAATCATTGATGACAGACTTTGCCCATCTGACACCATAGCCATTTTCCGCAACCTCCTCAATAGTCATATTTAAAACAACATCCCACTCTTCTATGGATTGTTCATATTTTTCTAATGACCAAAGGATTCTGCCACGAGTATAATTCAAGAGAGGCATGACAGGGCATACCTCTTTTGCTTTATCGGCATAAGACAAAGCTTCCTTATCTTTGCATCTGTTCCATAGGACATTTGCAAGTTGAGTCAACAAATAGCAGTTATTTGGTGACAAAGCAAGTTCCTTTCTCAACAGCTTTTCTGCAGCAGAGAAGGATTTGCTCTTTATAAGTTCAATCAATTTATCCATCTTACTTAGAACTATTTGATTCTGTCCCAAAAGGAAGCTGTATCTCTTCGTTCCAAAGTTTCTCAAACGCTTCCTTTGATATTGCATGAATATTGAGATTTCGATAATCATCCATAGTCATGTCATTATCACACCAATACCCCCAGTTCTCTTCAAAGGGAGCTTTGAACACCACCAAGCCATTTTCTGCCACACCAACCTCTCTATTAGCATATTCTTCTACGTCATCATACTCTATGTACCATTCTTTAACGTAGCTAAGATTTTTATCCAACGTTGGATTAGCCATCGGCATAAAATGGTTTAATAACCAATCTATAATCTTTTCCCATAATGTATTTTTAGTTTTTTTACCTATTAATACACTATCAAATGAAAAATATTGCATATTATCTTCTTTTAATTCTAATTTCCGTAACACCATAATTTAATATTTTTCAGAAACACCTGATCAACAATAAGTTGCTCAGGATTTTACCATATCAGAAATTTCACTTATCTTAGTGTTGTATATAAAAACAAATAAAACTCTGAATGACATGGCAAAAATACAAATAAAATCTAAGAAACTTGCTCCTTTTGGAGGAATTCTTTCGTTTATGGAGTTATTTAATGCTCTTTTGGATCAAACAATAGATTTCACCTTAGGATTGAGATGTACATTGTATGGCTATTAATATAGCGAGATTCTACGTTCTCTAATGTTGGTATATCTTTGTGGCGGCTCATGTATTGAGGATGTTACAACACACCTTATGAAACATTTGTTACTCCATCAGTTTCTTCTTACTTTGCCAAAGAAGCCAGACGATTGAGTAAGAGTATCCGGCAAAAAAGAGGGCGATTTGGAGCTTTTGCAACCAAGTTGCAGAAACCTTTTTGTAATTTTGCAACCGAAATAGAAAAAGGAACTGAATGTTCCGGGTTATATAGAACTAAAAGTATTGCAAAATTATGGAAGAAATGAAACATTCTCACGAACATCATCATGAATGCTCATGCGGCACAGAAGAACATGAGCACCAGGGGTGCGGTTGCCACCACCATCATCATGAAGAAGGCGGTTTGAAATCCAAACTCTTTCTGATAGGAGCAACCATCATCCTCCTGATTATCGCTGTTTTCATCGAAAAAGAATACAGTCTGGCAACCTGGCAGTTGCTCCTCGTCTATCTCATTCCTTATTTATTAATAGGACACGAGACGCTGGGCGAAGCTGCAGAAGGTATTGCCAAGGGCGATATGTTTAACGAAAACTTTCTGATGGCTATTGCAACCATCGGAGCACTTTGCATCGGATTCTTCCCTGGATCAGATACAGAATTCCCGGAGGCAGTCTTTGTGATGCTCTTCTTTCAGGTGGGCGAACTCTTCGAAGGATATGCGGAAGGAAAGAGCCGCGACAGTATTTCGCATCTGATGAATATTAGACCGGATGTAGCGAATGTTGAAAGAAACGGAAAAGTAGAGTCGGTTTCGCCGGAAGACGTCAAGATAGGAGAAACTATCGTAATCCGTCCGGGAGAGAAAGTGCCTTTGGATGGTATTGTTGTTGAGGGAAGCTCAGCCTTGAATACCATTGCCCTGACAGGTGAGAGTATGCCACGGGATTTGAATGAAGGCGATACTATCATGTCCGGTTGCATCAACCTTTCAGGAGTAGTTCGTGTACGCACCACCAAGAGTTTTGGCGAGAGTACCGTATCCAAGATTATTTCTCTGGTAGAGAGTGCAGACAAGAACAAGTCGAAGAGCGAGGCTTTCATCACCCGTTTCGCCCGAGTCTATACTCCTATCGTTGTTTTCGCAGCCATTGCCCTGGCGGTTATTCCTCCATTCCTGGCAGCAACAGGAATCGTAGGTGAAGGAACCTTTGGCGAGAACTTCCCATTATGGCTCAACCGCGCCTTGATATTCCTGGTAGTTTCCTGTCCTTGCGCCCTGGTCATCAGCGTGCCCCTCACCTTCTTTGGCGGCATCGGCGGAGCATCCCGGAACGGTATTCTCATCAAGGGCAGCAACTATATGGATGCTTTAGCCAAGGTGGGAACCGTTGTGTTCGACAAGACCGGAACTCTGACCCACGGAGAGTTTGCCGTGTCAGCTGTTCATGCTGATGATTCCTGCCCAGACCATTCATCCCACGATGCAGATAATGTGCATATTGGCGAATATTCTGACAAGGAGAAGATTCTGCTGCATTTGGCGGCTCATGCCGAGCATTTCACCACTCATCCTATCGGCGCAGCCTGCGTACTGCCTTTCCGCAAGAAGCAACAGATGGCTGCGAGGTGACCGATGTAGAGGAGATTGCCGGACAGGGTATCCGTGCCCAAGTGAACGGCAAGGTGGTTTGCGTGGGCAACAAGAAGATGATGGAAAACATCGGCGCAAAATGGCACGACTGCAACCAGGTGGGAACCATCATCCACGTCGCCATTGATGGCAAGTACGCGGGACATATTGTGATCAACGACACCCTTAAGGGAGGAAGCGCCCATGCCATCAGAGAGCTGAAAGAACTGGGAGTAGAGAAAACGGTAATGCTGACGGGCGACCGCAGAGAAGTAGGAGAAGATGTTGCCCACAAACTGGGACTGGACGAGTGCCGCGCAGAACTGCTGCCAACCGATAAGGTTTCGCATGTAGAACAACTGCTGATGACAAAACCAGCAGGCAAGACGCTCGCTTATGTAGGCGATGGCATCAATGATGCCCCTGTATTAAAGCGTGCCGATGTGGGCATTGCCATGGGTGGACTGGGTAGCGATGCAGCCATCGAAGCTGCCGATGTAGTACTGATGGATGATGACCCTAGAAAGATTGCCCTTGCCGTGAAGATAGCCAGAAGAACCATTCATATCGCTCACGAGAACGTGGTGTTTGCCATCGGAGTAAAGGTTGCCGTACTGATTCTCGCCACCATTGGTCTCGGCACCATGTGGATGGCTGTCTTTGCCGATGTAGGTGTTACGGTACTGGCCGTATTGAACGCCATGAGAAGTTTGGGTAAAAATCGTCTTTTTTATCGTTAAATACCAAAATAAGTTGTATCTTTGCAACCGAATTCTAATATACAATACTGAATGGTTATGTATAAAAAAGACATTTTGACTATGAATAAGATTATCAAACTCATCTTCGTGCTCTGCTGCTTCTGCGGCATTGCACAGGCTCAGTCTCAACGCCCTAAGCTCGTTGTAGGCATCGTTATCGACCAGATGCGATGGGATTATCTCTATCGCTACTACGCCCGCTACGGCGAAGGCGGATTCAAGAGAATGCTCGGAGAAGGATTCAGCGTAGAAAATTGCAAGATTCCTTATATCCCTTCGGTTACAGCCATCGGCCACTCTTCTATCTGGACCGGTTCCGTTCCTTCCATCCACGGAATTGCAGGAAATAACTTCGTGAAGGATGGAAAAGTAGTGTATTGTACTGCCGACGATACCGTCAACCCTGTAGGTTCTGACAGCAAGGCTGGCAAGATGTCGCCTCGCAATCTGTGGGTAACCACCATCGGTGATGAACTCCGTCTGGCTACCAACAACCGCTCTAAGGTGATTGGTGTAGCCTTGAAAGACAGAGCATCCATCCTCCCTGCGGGCCATCACGCCAATGGCGCTTTCTGGTTTGATGACAAGTCGGGCAAGTTCATCACCAGTACTTTCTATATGGATAAGTTGCCAGAGTGGGTGAACAAGTTCAACAAGCAGAAACTCCCAAACAAGTATCTTTCCAAGAAATGGGAGACGCTCTACCCTATCGATTCCTACAAGGAGAGCACCAGCGATGACAACAACTACGAGAATGGAATTGTTGAAGGCGAGAAGGCGGTATTGCCACTCGACCTGCCTACCTTATATAAAAAGCATGGTTACAAGATTCTCCGCAGTACCCCATTCGGCTGCAACCTGACTTTCGATATTGCCAAGGCTGCCATCGAGGGCGAGAACCTGGGTAGAAACACAGATACTGATTTGCTGACCATCAGCTGCTCCAGCACCGATTACATCGGTCATCAGGTGGGCGTGAACGCCATCGAAACAGAAGATTGCTATCTCAGATAGATAAGGCATTGGCAGATTTCTTCACTTATCTCGACCAGACCGTGGGCAAGGGAAAATATCTCACCTTCCTCACCGCCGACCATGGAGGCGTGAACAACGCTACCTTCCTGCAAGACCAGCGAATCCCTGCCGGCATTTGGAACAAGAAGGGACTGGTAGATGAATTGAACAAGAGTCTGAAGACAAAGTTCAACACCGACAAAGACCTAGTAAAGACCATTATGAACTATCAGGTATTCTTCAATACAGACATCATCGAGGAACTCGGTCTGGATTACGCAGCCATCAAGCAGGTGGTAGTAGACAGACTGAAGAAAGACAAGAACGTGCACTATGCCTTCGACATGGAGAAGACTTCTATCGAGAGCATCCCTGAAGAGCTGAAGTTCCGCGCCATTAACGGTTATAACCGCGAGCGCAGCGGAGGTGTTCAGATTGTACTGAAACCAGGTCACTACGATTATTACAGCAGCAAGGGAACTACCCACGGAGCATGGAATCCATACGATATCCATATTCCTTGCCTGTTTATGGGTTGGGGCATCCAGCACGGCGAGAGTGCTCAGCCTCACTATATGACAGATATTGCCGCTACCGTTTGTGCGATGCTGCATATTCAGGCACCTAACGGCTGCATCGGCACACCGATATTCTAATAAAAAGCAAAAAGCCAGATAATAACAAAGGCTAGGTTCACGATTCAGGAAACCTAGCCTTTATTTTTTATTCAAAAGAAGATGTTCTTCTATTCCGAGAAGAACATCTCTTATTCTTCGTTCATAATCTTCATATATTCCTCGTAAGAAATATATCTGCCACCCATCGATTTGAGATGAGGAGTCTCCAACTGACAATCTATCATCTTGCCACCATGCTCCTGCAAGTATCTGGCAAGGAAGATGAGGGCAATCTTAGAAGCTGACGGAACCCTGGAGAACATGCTTTCTCCGATAAAAGCCTTGCCGATGGTGACACCATAAAGTCCACCCACCAGTTCATCAGTTTCATTATCCCATACCTCTACGCTCGCCGCAAAGCCCTGCTTATGGAGGGCAGTAAATGCTTGGATGATGTTCTCGCCCAACCATGCGCCATCTTCCCAATACCGTCCGTTGGTCTTGCTGCATCCCCGTATCACGCCATCGAAATCTTCGTTGATTCCTATGCTGTATCTGCCCTTTCTCATCAGAGTACGCATGGAATGACTGATGTGGATTTCATCAGGGAAGATGACGAAACGCTTCATCGGACAGAACCAGAGTATTTCAGGCTGGTCACGGAAACTATACCAGGGAAAGATGCCATTACTATAAGCCAGCAACAGGCGGTCAATACTCAAATCGCCACCAATCGCAAAGCATCCATCCTCATCGCCATAATGCGGATCGGGAAAGTAAATCTCTTCCGCATTTTCATCTATCTGTAATATCATACGCTTATCTTTATCAAGAATATTCTTGACTAGACTTTCATTCTAATAATTAATCACCAGTTCCTTTCCGTCAAAGTCGACATGCGCCTTGCCACTCTTCTTGAGTTTGCCGAAGAGCAGCGCCTTCATCAGGATCGGTTTCAGGCGGTTACCGATGACACGGTCCATCTCGCGGGCACCATATTCCTTGGTAAAGCCCCATTTCAGCAACTGTTCACGCGCAGCATCGGTTAACGTTACGGTAACTCCCTTTGCTGCCAGTTTCGCATCGAGTTGACGAAGTTTCTTGGCAAGAATCAGTTCTGCCATGTGCTTATCCATATCGTTGAACACCACCATGTCGGAAAGTCGGTTGATAAACTCAGGCTTGAAAGTCTTCTTCACCTGTGCCAGCATCGCTTCGCCACGACTTACGTTTCCATTGAAACCTACGCTAGCCCGTGAAGCATATTGTGCTCCGGCATTTGAGGTCATGATGAGAATCACGTTACGGAAATCAGCCTTCTGACCCTTGTTATCGGTCAGACGGGCATAGTCCATTACCTGGAGCAGGATGTTGTAGATATCGCTATGCGCCTTCTCTATCTCATCGAGCAGGAGTACACAGTTTGGCGTCTTGCGGATGGCATCGGTCAGAAGTCCTCCATCCTCATAACCCACGTATCCGGCTGGCGAACCGATGAGTTTTGCCACGGTATGCTTCTCGGTATATTCACTCATATCGAAGCGTACCAGTTCGATGCCGAGTTCCTTGGCCAACTGCCGTGCCACCTCGGTTTTTCCTACTCCGGTAGGTCCCACGAAGAGGAGCGAAGCCAATGGTTTGTCATCATCTGTCAATCCCGCCTTTGCCATCATCACAGCCTCAACCACCTTGTCTACAGCCTTGTCCTGACCGTAAATCTTGTCGAGTATGCGCTGGCGGAGCGTAGCGAGAGCATCGTTGTTTTCATCTTTCATCGCAGCCGCATCAATCTTGCAGACCTTAATCAGAATCTGCTGGATGATAGACTTGGTAACATAAGAGCGCTGGCGAGATTCTACCGGATGCACCTCCAGATAAGCACCCGCCTCATCCATCAGGTCGATGGCCTTGTCTGGCAGACAGCGGTTGCTGATATATTTGGCGCTGGCACGGACGGCATATTCCAGGGCGTCCTTGCGATAGGTTACATTGTGGAACTTGTTGTATTTATACTGCAAGCCCTCCAATATTTTGATAGCCTCCTCCTCGGTAGGTTCCTTGATATCTATCTGCTGGAACCGGCGCACGATGCCCTTGCTCTGAGCCATGTAACGGTTATATTCCTCGTAGGTTGTAGAACCGATGAAACGGATATCGCCTGCCTCCAGATATTGCTTCAGCATATTGGATGCATCAGGTCCGCCATCTGAGCCGCGACCGGCACCTATCATATTATGAATCTCATCGATGTAGATAATGGTATTGCCTTCCTTCACGGCTCCCTCCATCACCATCTTGATGCGTTTCTCGAAGTCGCCGCGATATTGGGCACCGGCAAGCATCTGTCCCATATCCATGCCGTAGATGCGAGCCCCCTTGAGGCGTTCTGGAACCTGGTTTTCGTTGATGAGTTTGGCGAGACCATAGACCAGAGCTGTCTTGCCGACTCCGGCTTCTCCGATGTGGAGCGGATTGTTCTTCTCGGCACGACAGAGCACCTGGATGGTTCTGTCCAGTTCCTGTTCTCTTCCGATGAGCGGATTGTGCTCTTCTACCTTGTCAGAAATACAGGTAACCAGCTGATGCCAATCCTGTACAACCTGTCTTCTGCCTTCTTCCTCGTCGTCATCATACTCGTTGGCATAATCGTCATCATCAAAGTCTGCTCCCATGCCCATGCCAGCCTCTCCAGTATTTTCTCCAATAGGATAATAACTGTCAACGCTCGCCAGGAACTCGCCCTGCCGGTCGCCCACATTCTTGCACAGCAGGAAGGCGGCTTCTGAATTCTGCAAGCCAAACATCGCCTGCACAAAATGGGGTACATTCACCAGCTGTCTGTCGGCAGCAGCAGCCAGGGCGCACGCCGTTCCAAACATGGTTTTGAAGAGCGATGACGGCTCTGGCAGATACTTGATGGTTTCAGGCACACGCTCCTGCTTGGCGAGCCATTCCACCAAGTCTTCGTGCATCTTGAGGCTGTCTACGCCTTCTTCCTGCAGCGCCTGACAGAATGCATACTGCCTGAGCAACGCCAGCAGCATGTGCTCGGGCATAACGAACTCGTGGTCGAAGAACCGGGCTTGCTTCATGGCATCGTCCATCAGAACACTCATATATCGGGTCAATCCCATACTGTCCATTCTATTTTTTCCTTTCTTTTTCTTAGCATATATTGGGGATATTTCCCCGAAATCAACGCCTATTCCGGCATATAAGTGAGTTTAAGCGGAAACTTCTGCGTACGGGCTTTCTCCATCGCTTTCTCCACTTTACTCTTGGCGATGTCATAGCTGTAGGTGCCCACCACGGCTTTTTCTTCGTGATGAACCTTGAGCATGATTGCTTCAGCCTCAGCCTGCGACTTGAAGAAGATGGATTCGAGGATTTCTACCACGAAGTCCATCGGTGTGAAGTCGTCGTTGAACATCATTACCACGTAACGCCCCGGCTCCTTGAGCCTGGTTTTCTGGCGTTCACGAATTGCTGTTTGTTCTTGAGCCATATTTTAATTTTTACTTTTTATAAGCATTGGTAATCTCCACAACATAAACATCGTGGAATCCACCCTTGGCACCATACCACTGGAGCAGGTCCTTGTCGAGGAACTTCTCGGCGGTCATACTGTCCTTATAAAGTTTGCGGCATTCTAGGGTGAGCCGTGACTGCTCGAAGGCGATGCTGCCGTTATCAGTTTCTACAGGAATCAGTCCTGTTTCCTTCACCTTATCAAAATCACGTCCGCTCTTGGAACCGCAGAAGCTATAAATCTTTCGAGCCTCCTCGCTGTTGCCGAGGAAAGAGAGGGTCATGAATCCATTCTCCTCGATGATGCCGTGGGTGAAACGCTCCGGACGGATAAAGACCACAGCCACCGGCTTGTTCCAAAGCCATCCCAAACAGCCCCAAGAGGCGGTCATCATATTGAAATGATCCTTGTTGCCGGCACATACCAGCATCCACTCCTTACCAATAGTCTCGAAGACGTTGTCATTCAGTTCTTTTACGTTGATCTTTTCCATCTTATCTGTTCCTTTCTTTTTAATTTCTAATTACCATAAAATTGTGACAGCAGTATTCTGATTGCTGAATGCTGCCCATATCAACTGCAAAGATACAAGAATAATCTGAAAAAGCGAATGTTTCTTTAAGAAAATCGCATCACCCTATTGAGGATTATGCCTAATTAATACTTTTTTATGCCACAAGAAGGCTGAATTGAATACGATTTGTGAGGTAGGAAACCGACCTTGATTTACATTAGCTTTGCATCGGCAGTTGAAAAAATAATTCACATTTTATTTTGTCAGTTGCCCAAAAGGCAGTACCTTTGCACCCCAAATGCCGAAAGCCGGGAAGGCGGAAGGCTTCGATTTATTATTCATTTATAAACATTTAATTTAATGTACAAAACAATTTTCAACAAGCGCAACAGCTTGAAGTTCAACCGATTCTCTAACAAGAACTACTCACTCTTCGCAGTTTTGGGAAGAGAGGTACTTGTTGGTGCACTCAGCGTTGCTACCCTGAGCCATGCTAAGGCTGCAGGCGTAAGCACAGAGGGAGCCAAGGTTGATTCTACCCTCTACAAGGGCGGAAAGGCTTACGAGCTGGATGCGGTGAGCGTTACCGGATCTCGTGCGCCGATGACTGTAGAGCAGTCACCTAAGATTGTGTCTGTCATTACCCGCGACGATATTCATCGTGCGGCTGCGCAGACTATCAACGATGTATTGAAATTAGCTACCGGCGTGGATGTCCGTCAGCGTGGTGGCTTTGGTGTTCAGACGGATATCTCCATCAATGGTGGAACCTTTGACCAGATTACCATTCTCTTGAATGGCGTCAACATTTCCAATCCTCAGACTGGTCACAATGCTTCTGATTTTCCTGTAGCTCTTGCTGACATCGACCACATCGAAGTGCTCGAGGGGGCAGCATCGCGCTTATTCGGAACTTCAGCCTTCAATGGTGCCATCAACATCGTAACCAAGAAGGCTAAGAGTGAGGGGGTATCTGCAAGTGTAGAAGGCGGAAGCTTTGGAAGTTTCGGAGCACAGGGACGTGTGCAGACGGCTTTTGAAACGGGCAAGTGGACCCAGGCTTATTCCGTAAGCGGAGGCTACAAGCGCTCGGATGGTGGCACAGACAACAGCGACTTCGAGAAAGGACAGGGCTACGGCAATCTCTCTTTCTCTTACGACCAGCGTTTCGACATCAACGCCCAGTTGGGTATTGCTAGCCAGAGCTATGGTGCTAATACTTTCTACAGCGCCAAATACAACAACCAATATGAGAAGACAGACCACGGTATGGCTTCGCTCAACCTGAGTCTGCACAACCAGGAGAAGACCTGGGAGATTGCACCTCAATTCTATTATAACAAATTCAAGGATCACTATCAGCTGATTCGTGGAAAGGCTGGAGCTGCAGCAGGCGAGAACTATCACGACCTAGCTGTTTATGGTGGTGGACTGAATGCCAACGTGGCTTGGGCTTTGGGTAAGACCGCAGTGGGCTTCGACATCAGCAAGGAGTGCATCTACTCTACTGCATTGGGCGAGGAACTCGCAGAGAAAGACTATAAGGATATCTCGGGTTCTGACCGTCAATATACCCGAAAGGGCGAGCGCACCAATACCAACATCATGCTGGAGCACAACTTCATCTTCGGCGGTTTCACCTTGTCGGCTGGTGTCTTGGCTAACAAGAATACAGGTTTGGACAACGACTTCCGCTTCTATCCTGGTGTGGATATGAGTTATCGTCCTAACGACAACTGGAAGTTCTACGCTTCCTGGAACAAGGCATTGAGAATGCCTACCTACACCGACTTATATATAAGTAATGCGGTGCAGCAGGGCGACATCAACCTAAACCCGGAGAAGAACTCAACCTTCAAGGTGGGAACTCAATATCGCCAGACTGGTTTTGCAGCAACCGTTAGCGGATTCTACGCACACGGCACCAACATGATTGACTGGGTTCAGACATCCGTGACCGAGCAGAACGACAGCAAGTATCACGTGATGAACATCGGAAAGCTCAACAACATGGGCTACAACGTGGATGCAACTATCTACATGAGAGAATTGGTACCAAACAGTTTCATCACCCGCATCAAGTTGGGTTATGCTTACATTTATCAGGATCATAAGACCGAGACCAACATCCTGAAATCACTCTATGCATTAGAGTATCTGAAGCACAAGGCTGTATTCGGACTGGATCATCAGATCTGGAGCAAGCTTTCAGCTTCCTGGAGCGTAAGATGGCAGCAGAGAATGAATGGCTATCATCCATACACCAAGGTGGATTGCAAGCTGATGTGGGATGAGAAGAAATACAATATCTTCGTGAAAGCCGACAACATTACTTGCCACCGCTACTACGACCTCACTGCCGTTAAGCAGCCAGGTTTGTGGATTATGGCAGGAGCCAGCGTAAATCTCGGCCGATAATATAATCAGATAATAATCATCCCAAAAGATGATAAATATCCGAAACACGATTCGGATATCAAATAAAAAAACGAGCCTTGATGGAGGTTTCTTCCTTCCGTCAAGGCTCGTTTCCTTTTATTCCGGCTATTTCCTTTTATTTCAGTTATTCCGGTTTCTGATATTTTCCGTTCACTTTAATCGGTTCGAGATGGATTCCCACATGGGTATCTGCGCCGAAGTGCTGCTTCAGTTTTGTTTCTATATGAGTAGCATGCTCATGTGCCTCATAAAGCGAAAGAGAACCCGGCATGCGGACATGCATTTCTATCGCAATCTTGTTTCCGATGCGACGGGTACGCAGGTTATGAATCTCTCCTACTCCCTGCTCTTCGTTCGCAATCTTCAGAATTTCATCTTCCTCCATTTCCGGAAGACTGGCATCCGTCAGTTCTTTCACAGACTGCATCACCAGTCCCCAGGCGGCCTTGATGATGAAGGCACTCACGATGATGGCAGCCAGCGGATCGAGCACCGCCCACTTTTCTCCCAGGATGATGGCACCGCCTATACCGAACATCGTTCCGATACTCGATAAAGCATCGCTGCGATGATGCCAGGCATTCGCCACAACAGCCTCGGAATGATATTTCTTTCCGGCTTTTACCGTAAACTGATAAGCCCACTCCTTCATCACGATACTTACGATGGCAGCAATCAAGGCTACAACGCCCGGCTGCTGCAATGTCTCGCCGCAGATGGCACGATAGGTCTTGGTTACGCCAGAATAACAGATCATCACACCCACCACGAAGAGCGAAATGCCGATGATGGCTGTGGCAAGCGTCTCGTATTTGCCATGACCATAATCATGGTCCTTATCCATCGGCTTATTGCCCAGTTTAACGAATACCAGTACCACCACATCGGTAGCGAAATCGGTGAGCGAGTGGATGGCATCCGCTATCATGGCTGCCGAATGTCCGAGAATACCTGCAGCAAACTTCAGTACGAGCAGCACCACATTGATGATGCTTCCCGCTATCGTCACCTTATATACTTCCTTTACTCTATCCGCATCAGCGGAATGATTCTTTTTCGTTTCTGTGGGCATCTCTTGCTCGTTATATATTCTCTCATTCTTGTCCATACTATAAAATATAACAGAAGTCCTTTGCTTCCTTAATAATGTTTTTGTATAACCAAATTCCTGTCTTTCATGAATTGAGCGGCAAAAGTACATCTTTTTTCTGAAATCGGATAAAAAGAGAGATTAAAAAAGTATAACGAATAGGGAATAATGTGATAGCGAAGAGAGAAAAGCATGGAATTTTGTGATAAAGTTGTATCTTTTTCTTGAAAACAGAGAAAAGAATAAGAAGAAAAACTATGGAATTCGACAAATCACCGAACTTAAAATATCAAGCCGTAACCGTTAATTCTGCGAAAGAAAATTGCGGAATCCGCAAAAATTCTACATAGAATTAATAAAAGTATTATTTTTGCAAAAGAAAAATGCGGAAATCCGCAAAAATCTTTCCTGTTATGATTGTAAATATAGAGACTAATATCTACCTTTGCTACGTATAGACGATAGTTTTATGAAGTATGTGATAACAGGTGACCTCATCAAGAAATACCAAAACGATGATGGCATCGTATTTATGGACGTATTTGATTTCTTGTTGGATAAAGATTCTATATGAAAACTTAAAATCGAGTAGGAGGAAAACGAAGTAGTTTTTCTCCTACTTTCGTTTTCCGACCTCTCACACCACCGTACATGCGGTTCCGCATACGGCGGTTCCTATTTTGGGTGCCAT
>QSCI01000055.1:0-23601 GCA_003463005.1 Segatella copri
TACAACCATAAACCCTTTAGCTGTACAACCATAAACCCTTTAGTTGTACAACCATAAACCCTTTAGTTGTACAACCATAAAACGCAACCCCGCCAGGCGTTCCTCCTTTGACGCCTAGCGGGGTTGCCCTTTTACTTTTTTACTTTTTTACCTTTATAATAAGGACTTGGGGGACTAGCGATGGAATCGCTAGGAACGGAGGGCGAAAGGGGGTTAAGGTTCTTTTTACCTTTTTACCCTTTTACCTTTTTACTTTTAAACCTCCTTTTCAGCAAACAGACCGAAGAGTTCGGCATCTATCAGGTCAGTAACCTTTCGGAAGTCTTCAGGATTCTCTCCGAACTCCAGATTGTCACCATCAATGATGATGAGGCGGCCTTTATAATCCTTGATCCAATCCTCATAACGCTTGTTCAAACCCTGGAGGTAATCGATGCGGATGCTCTTCTCGAAATCGCGGCCACGCTTCTCGATATGCTTCACGAGCGTAGGAATGCTGCTCTTGATATATATCATCAGGTCTGGGAGTTTCACCAGACTGATCATCAGATCGAAGAGATCGGTATAGTTTTTGAAATCCCTGTCGCTCATCATACCGATATCATGAAGATTAGGCGCAAAGATACGCGCATCCTCGAAGATGGTTCTATCCTGTACGATGGTCTGCTCTGAACGGGAAATCTCCACAACATCATGGAATCGCTTGTTCAGGAAGTAAATCTGAAGATTAAACGACCAACGCTCCATATCCTTGTAATAATCAGCCAGATATGGATTATTATCAACCGGCTCGAAATTAGCTTTCCAGCCATATCTCTTGGCAAGCATCTTGGTTAATGTTGTCTTGCCGCTACCTATATTTCCTGCTATTGCTATATGCATCTATGTCAATGTTGAATGTTGAATGTTAAATGTTGAATTGGGCTTAAGAGAACAGCCCGAAGAGCTTGGCATCTATCTTATCTACGATTTCACCAAACTGCTTGGGATTGTGCTCGAAATCGAGATTATCAACTTCTACGATGAGCACCTTGCCCTTATACTTGTTCATGATGAAATCTTCGTAAAGTTTGTTGATACCTTCCAGATAATCCAAAGGCATCTTCTGCTCATAATCACGACCGCGCTTCTGGATATTCTTCACGAGGTGAGGAACTGAAGAACGGAGATATATCATCAGTTCAGGCATCTCTACCACTTCCATCATCGACTCGAAGAGCTCCATATAAGTCTCGTAGTCGCGCTGGTCCATATTGCCCATCTTCCGGTTGTTGGCCGCAAAGACATAAACACCCTCAAAGATGGTGCGGTCCTGGATGACCGTCTCTTTACTGTGTTGGATTTCCAGCAGATTCTTGAATCGCTGCTTCAGATAGAACACCTCCATATTGAGAGCCCATCGCGAGATATCCTTGTAATAGTCATCGATATAGGGGTTTTCAGCCACGGGCTCCAAGTACTGTTTCCATCCATAATGTTTAGAAAGCATCTTGGTGAGTGTTGTCTTGCCACTACCGATATTTCCTGCTATTGCTATATACATTTATTTTTAATGTTTAATGTTGAATGATGAATGTTGAATTTTTGATGCGATACCACCCTCAATTCTACATTGGCTGCAAAAGTACAATAAAAAATCGGGATAAACAAAAAAATCCAAGCAAATATATGATTTGCTTGGATTTTTGTATTCTATTCCTGCCTTTCAGGGAATCTGTATGTTAATAGTCACGTTCGATGAGTTCGAGACACATGCGGGAGTTGTGGTAAGGACATTTCCAGAAACCCGCCTTATCATCCTCCTTGTTCACCGTACCATCTTCCAGGATAGCCCAGTGCCACTCACCGTTTTTGTTATCCAGCAGATGCTTGGCTACATAGTTCCAGCAGGAGATGGCAACCAGAAGATTCTCTTCGGTACGGAAATACTGATAGAGGTCGATATGTCCGATGATGTTCTCGCACTGCACCCACCACTGGCGCTGGAGATCATACTTATCTCCATCTTTCCAATGCTCATAAACCATACTGCCATCCGGACGTAAGCCTTCATCTGCAGCATCGGCTATACGACGGATGATGCGCTCTATCTTATGCAGCAATATCTTATCGTCTAAAACCAGCGCGGTTTCGTGGAGCAGCCAGGACGCCTCAATATCATGACCATAGCTCTCGATATTGCGCTTGCCCTCCCACTCGTCATTGAAGAAGAGGTCGAGATGATAAGTCTCCTTGTTCAGAAGCTTATCGGTGAAGATATCGAGCAGATTGCGGATGCTCTTCTCCAGTTCTGGAGTCTTCCATACACGATAAAGATTGGTATATGGCTCAATGATATGCAGATGGGTATTCATCGTACGGGAACCGTTCTCATCCTTATCAGAGAGACGCATGTCGGCAATCGGATTCCACTCACGGGTCAATGCCTCGATATATCCGTTGTTCTCGGCATCAAAGGCATGCTTCTCTATGTCATGATACAGGGAGATGGCGATATCCAATGCTTCCTTGTCACCTGTAGCACGGGCATACTCCGAGAAACCATAGATAGCAAAGCCGATGGCGTAAGTCTGCTTCTTGGTATCGAGCGGATTACCCTGATAGTCAACACTCCAGTAGATGCCGCCATATTCCCTGTCGAGAAAATAATCGCGCACATAATCCTTGGCACGGGTGGCAGCCTCAAGATACTCCGGCTTCTTCAAGACACGATAGGCAGCAGAAAACGCCCAGAGGATACGGGCATTCATCACTGCTCCCTTCTCGGCTACAGGATGTACCTGGTCGTTACCGTCTACACGTCCGTAAAAGCCACCGTTTTCTTCATCTTTCACTTTCGTTAGCCAATAGCTAAGGATGTTGTTCTCCAGAACATCCCGCATCGTTTCTTTAAGATTTTCCATTTTTCCTTTTTTAATAGTGATTATTAGTTATGTTAAAACAGTTATTTGCGGATAGGGAACTTCCAGGCAAGCACCATCAGCAGGAAGGCGATGACGGCTGGGAAGAGTGAGAACAATGACCATACCATCGTAAGCACAGAGTCGGTGACACTGGCTGGGTCGATCATCGTATTACCCATCTTATCTGTTATCATGTTGGCACCTGCCCAGCCCAGGAAGAGGGCGATGAGAGAACCGGAAATGGCTGTACCAAACTTCTGGCTCATCGTACCGGAAGAGAAGATAAGACCTGTAGCTGATGTTCCGAAATGCTCGGTATGGTAGTCGGCTACATCGGCATACATTGACCACATCAATGGCGAATAGATACCGATACCCATAGAGGTAAGGATAACGATGGCTATCATCACCCAGATATACGACGGATTCATCGGGATGAAGAAGAAGACAACCGAGAGAACCAGACAGAGTGCTGCAGCCCAGAAGAATGCCATGCGCTTGCTGCCTACCAGACGGGTGAACCAAGGAGATACACCACCGAAAATCATACAGGTTACTTCACCGAATGCCATGAAAACGGTATAGTTGATAATCAATCCCTCGATGGTTACATTGCCATGCAGACAGTAATCGAACATATAGCCAGCTACGGCATAGCGGAATCCGTTAAAGAAGTTGGTACACACGGCGATGGCTGTCATATAGAGCCAAGCTTGTTGTGAACGAGGTCGGCAAACTGCTGGAAAGAGAACTTCTCAGCACGCTTCGGCTTCAGACGTTCCTTGGTAAGGAGTCCGCAAGCCAATGTCATCACAGCTGCAATAAAACCGAGCACGGCACCAATGACAGCATACTGATGAGCAGCTGTTCCACCTACCATCTTCTGAAGATAAGGGAAAGAAAGCAGGGTAACGAATCCCATGGCATAAGCACCTACCATACGGAAAGAAGAGAACTGGTTCTTCTCATCATCATCCTCGGTCATCACACCGAGCAATGAGCCGTAAGGCACATTCACCATGGTATATACCGCCATCATCAGCAGATAGAGGGCGTAAGCATAGATTCGCTTGCCCACAGGACCGAAGTCTGGAGTATAGAGCAAGAGGGCGAATATCAATCCGAAAGGATGGCACCATAGATGAGCCAAGGACGGTAGGTACCGAAACGGCTCTGGGTACGGTCGGCAAGAGTACCCATCAGCGGGTCAGTAACCACATCGAACATGCGGGCTACGAGCATCAGTACTGCCGCATCCGCAAACGAGAGTCCGAAGACATTTGTAAAAAACAGAGGAAAAGCGATAGACATCACCTTCCATACAATACCACCCGCAGCGGCATCACCCAATGCATAAGCTATTTTTTCTTTTAAACGAGCCATTGTTTTTATTTTTAATGTTGAATGTTGAGTGTTGAGTGTTGAATGTTACTAAAAAAGGGATTCGCTCCCCATCTATATCTGATAATACGGATGAGGAGTACGAATCCCTACAATCTTAATACCTGAAACTTATTTACTTAAAGTCTGTTTATTTTTTGCTACCAAAGCCTTGATCTTCTCTACAGAGAACTGAGTACGATAATCATCCTTTGGTGTATTCATGCAGTAATCTACCAATCGGTCAATGGTAGAAGTTGCCACATGCATGCGGGTATCAGAAGAAGCATAGTAGATGAATACCTTACCTTTCTCATCTGCAATCCAGCCGTTGGTGAAGACTACGTTCATCACATCACCGATATACTCAGGACCTTCCGGTACGAGGAGATATCCACCTGGTTCTGCAATCACCTTTGTAGGATCCTCAAGAGAAGTCATGTACATATAGAGCACATAGCGGAGACCACTGGCACAGCCACGAACACCGTGAGCCAGATGCAACCAGCCCTTATCAGTCTTGATAGGATGAGGTCCCTCACCGTTCTTCACCTCCTGAATGGTGTGATAGTGACGGGCATTGATAATCTTCTCTTCCTTGATTTCGGCATGAGTGATATCATCAACAAGAGCCCAACCGATACCACCACCAGAACCTGTATCGATGAAACCATCCTGTGGACGGGTATAGAAAGCATACTTGCCATCAACGAATTCCGGATGGAGAACCACATTGCGCTGCTGGCTCTTGGTCTTCAAATCAGGAAGACGCTCCCAGTTTACCAGGTCCTTGGTACGGGCGATGGCTGCAGTAGCAGTAGCAGCACTGAGGTCGCCAGGCTGATCATCATCATGACGCTCAGCACAGAACACGCCATAGATGTAGCCATCCTCATGAGCTGTGAGTCGCATATCATAGATGTTGGTAGCAGGAACAACATCCTCCGGCATGGTGATAGGCTCATCCCAGAAACGGAAGTTGTCAACACCATTAGGACTCTCTGCTACGGCAAAGAAACTCTTGCGGTCAGCACCCTCAACACGAACAACGAGGAGATACTTACCATTCCACTTGATGGCACCCGAATTGAGCGTAGCATTCATCATGATGCGCTGCATGAGATACGGATTACTCTTCTCATCGAAGTCGTAACGCCACTCCAATGGTGTATGTTCTGCGGTGAGGATTGGGTTCTTATACTTTTCATAGATACCATTTCCCCACTCTACGGGTTCATTCTTACGGCTCAACAGTTCCTCATGATGAGCGCGGAGTGCTTTCACTTTGTCTTGAAATGTAGTCATATTTTGTTTTATATTAATGTTGAATGTTGAATGTTGAGTATAAAATGCACATTGGACTAAAGCCAATTTAACATTCAACATTCAACATTCAACATTTATTTAACCTTTACAATGTCTTTGGCAAAGAGGACTTTCTTTTCCTTCTTGAATGTCTTGAAGTCCTCGACGATGGCACCATCGCCTACTCCAGGGAGATAAGCTTCTTCCTCAGGTTTATCCCAGGCATTACGCCAGAAGAGAACATAACTCAACTGATACTTCTGAAGTACAGGCCAAAGGGTTTGGGTAAACCAATCCTTCTTGCTGGCGATACCTCGGCAACCCGTTTCGGTGAGGGCAGGAATCTTGCCAACCTTCTTGGCTGCCTCCATCAGCACATCGAGTGTAGCAGCAAGGTTCTGCTGATAGTTGGCATCGCTGTTGTCGAACTCGTAGACGTCAACACCCAACATATCCACATACTTTTCTCCCGGGAATCGCTCCAGGAATTTTTCTACCGTCTTCTCGTCGCTGAGATTTGGTGACCAAGCCCAAACGATGTTATTGCACCCTGCTTTAGTAAGTATATTTAGGGTTTTTACGTATAATTGGTTATATTGTACAGGTGTGCAACTGCTAGCTCCCCACCAGAACCATCCGCCATTCATTTCATGCCATGGTCGGAAGATGACAGGAACCAGTTTACCATCGTTTGTCTTCAAAGAAAGGATGAAATCGGAAACCTTCTTGAGCCATCCGTCGAACTTCTGTTGCTGGGCGCCTCCATCCAGAATAGCAGCTACAGCATCACCTTTCGGATCCCAGGCATTCTCGCCAGTAACCGGATTCCAAGGATGCCAACTCAAAGTAACGATGCCTCCTCTCTCATTTTGGGCAATGATTTCTTTTCGCATACGATCGAAAGACACGCCATCGAGGTTTTCCTTGCTGTCCAACTCTATTTTTCCAAGATCGAAACCCATCACAGCAGGATAATCACCTGTAGTGAGGAGTACATCGCTCTTTCCTTCATCCCATTTCCAAGTAGTACCATACATCGGATCATCCTGATGTCCGAGCATGATTCCCTTGTTCAGTAATTTCTGCAGTCTGACCTTCAGTTGCTCTGCCGGAGTATTGCAACATTGCTTTTTACCCTTGCAGCAGGAAGTATTGGCAGTCTGGACTGATGCGCCCGTAACGCCATCAACCTGTGCCATTGCTCCTTGCATCGCCATGAGGCAAGCAGCACCAATCAAAATTCTTTTTCCTATCATATATCTATTTCTTTAATTGCTGAATTATCCAAGCCTGCCATTCATCCCACTGCTCCTGATACCAGTAATGACCGGTCATCTGGTACAGACTCAAGGTCTTAGGCGCTTTTACCGAATTATAAAGTCCGTAAGACGATGTTGGGGGAACCACCTCATCATTATAACCGAAACTGTACCAGCCAGGAACAGTGATACGACGGGCGAAGTTGACGCCATCATAATAGCGTGCACCTTCGAGTCTTGCCTTTTCCAAATCCGTAAGTTTCTGCTCTTTCCATGCAGCCCCCTGTGCCTTGTCTTCCTTATAGAAGTAGTGAGGCCATCCGCCTGCAACTCCGTGAATTTCAGCTTCATAATCACACATGGCATCATGAACAGGAGCCAGGAAAGTGATTCGCTTATCGAGAGCTGCCACAGCGATGGAAAGGAATCCACCCTGTGATGAACCCGTTACACCGATAGTCTTTCCATTCCACTCAGGGAGAGAAGCAATATAATCCACACCACGAACAGCACCGGTTACTACCCGTCTGTAAGCATTGCGATAAGGATTCTCGAGATTGGTATCCCAGTAACCTTTCAGTTCGCCGTTGGCAAGATCATCATAAATCTTCTGCTGCATAGTAACAGAAACACCGTGAATACCGATTTCCAGTACGATGCACTCAGCAGGAGCCGTATAAGTATCGCCGGCATAAGGGCGTACACCCGCACCAGGTACACGGAGCAAAGCCGGATACTTACCTTCTTTTACCGGTACACTCAGGATGCCATACATCTTAGAGCCCCATCGGTTGTTGTTATAACTTATTTCATATACATTCTTATCCTTGGTACAACGCTCAGGCAGAAGCACCTTGGTAGGATTGAGGTCATTCTGTCTTGCCTCATCCAGTGCCTTCTTCCAGAAAGCATCGAAATCCTTAGGTTCCTGTGCGAAAGGCTGGATCTTCTCTGGAGAGAAACCTGCCGTGCAAAGTCCCTCGTAATCCTTTCCATCTACATGAGCGATAACCTTGAGGCGGTAGAAGCCCGGTCTGTTCAGACTGCCGCACCATTTCATGGTTCCGTCCTTGAGAGTGGTACTTTTCTTCACCTCCGGAAACATTGCCGGACCGGCTTCATAATCTACCTTCACCTGATTGAGTAGCGTACCGCTCTTTCTCACATTCACCGTGAAGTTAGCCTTCTCGCCTACTCGGTAATTCCAGTCCTGATGGTCAGGAGTTACCGTTACAACGATGTTATTTCCTCTGATTTGTGCGCTGAGGCTTGAAATCCCCAGCACACTCATCAGAACACCTATAATTATTAACCTAAAAACATTTGCTATACGATGATTCATATTGTCGTTGGTAATCTTGTTAGTTAAACATTCTGTTTTACGGTTGCAAAGTTAGGCATAATTTCCGATATATCCGTGTATTATTTTGCTGAATAAACATACTTTGTTGCAAAGGCAGAAAAATATTTGGAAATATCTGAAAAAAGAAATAAGAATTGATGCACATCAAGTCAGAAAAAGCAAAGAAAACAACAAAACACACACTCTATTTAACTCAAGAATTGACCGAAAACACCCAAAGACCAATTAACAAAGCACAAAAGGTTATGACAATTCATATAATAAATAATGTACGCGTACCTTATATATAATAGATAAATAATAGAATAATCAATATAAATCAACCATCAAGTAAATAAATTGTAACGCTAACACTTAATCTTTAATAAATATGACGAAAATTACATTTTATTTTCACTAAAGCAGAAAAGTATTAGTAATCAGCAAAATATGTACAAGCTATTTTGCAAAAATAGCTATCTTTGCAGCAGATTTACAAAATAGCCTAAAGGTTTAGAATCAACAATATAAAAACAAATAAATATAATCACAACAATGGAAAAAGTAAATGCAACCTAGAGCTAGCCTCTAGCCCTTTCTTCTCATCAGAAAAAGATGACGAAGGAATAATCAGAGAGCAATAACCCGATTTGGATTCTTTCCCGTATCGATCATATAAGTGAAAGAGCCAAACTGTTTTAACCAACTAACAAAAATTGTATGAACTTTAAAAGTAGAGAAAAGTTGCTTGCTAGTGTAGCTGCCCTGAGTCTTCTCGGCATCTCCCCTCAGCAAACTTTCGCAGCCCAGATCACAACGAATCAGGCTGTGCAACAGACCAAGAAGATTACTGGTAACGTATCCGATGCAATGGGTCCTATCATCGGTGCAACAGTAAAAGTGAAAGGCACAAGAAATGCCGCAGTGACAGACTTTGATGGTAACTACACACTGAATGTAGGTGCCGGACAGACTGTAGAGGTAACTTACGTAGGCTATGTTACCAAAACTTTCAAAGTAGGAGGCCAAAGCAAGTACGACATCACTTTGGTAGAAGACGACAACAGTCTTGACGAGGTGGTAGTTGTAGGTTATGGTACCATGAAGAAGAGCGACATCTCAGGAGCTTCTGTTTCCATGGGAGAAGACCAAATCAAAGGTTCTATTATCACAAACTTAGACCAGAGTTTCCAAGGTCGCGTTGCCGGTGTTACATCTGTAGCGACTTCAGGTGCTCCAGGTTCTTCTACCTCAATCCGAGTTCGCGGACAGTCAACAATCAATGCCGGTGCAGAACCACTTTATGTCATTGATGGTGTCATCTTCCAGGGCGGCGGTTCAAGCGGCGGTTCATTAGGTTTGGGAGATGCCTTAGGAAACGGTTCTGTTTCTACCGTATCACCAATGTCAACTATCAACCCTGCCGATATCGTCAGTATGGAAATTCTGAAGGATGCTTCTACTACAGCCATCTATGGTGCCCAGGGTGCAAATGGTGTTGTACTTATCACAACCAAACGGGGTAAGATTGGAGAAGCAAAATTTACATACGACGGCATGGCAGCATGGCAATACCAGGGAAAGCGTATTGACATTCTGAATCTTCGTGAATTCTCAGAATATTATAATGATTTTGTAAACAACGGATGGATTTCACAGGATCAGGCACGTCCTGATTTCTCAGACCCATCTATCTTGGGTCGAGGAACCAACTGGCAGGACGCTGTATTCCGCACAGCTTTCCAGCACCAGCATCAGGTTGCTGCACAAGGTGGTACAGAGAAGGTTAAGTACTATGTTAGTGGCGGTATGATGGATCAGGATGGTACTATTATCGGTTCTAACTTCAAGCGTTTGAACGTACGTGCCAATCTGGACGCTCAACTGAAGAAATGGTTCAAGATAGGTATGAATACTACATACACAAGAACCAAGGAGCGCCTGCTCCATGCTGATGGTACAGAAGGTGTTATTACATACGCATTGACTACACCTCCAGATATTGCAATCTATGACGTAGACGGAAACTATACATCTGTAGTACGTGACGGCTGGTCTTCACCAAACCCTATTGCACAGGCATTGAGCAAGGATATCACCATGAAGCGCAACAAGCTGACCGGTAACATTTTTGCAGACATTACTCCTATAAAGAACCTCACCTGGCATACAGAGTTGGGTTACGACTTGTCATGGAGTGATGCAGAGGTATTCACACCTACAATGCACTTAGGCAACTGGAACCAGGACACAAACTTTGCAAGCTGGCAGAAGAATACAAGCAAGTATTGGCAGTTTAAGAACTACATTACTTATAATGGAAGTATCAAAAAGCATTCTTTCACAGCCATGCTGGGTCAGGAAGCTTGGCGCAGTGACTGGGATTATACCTATCAGGCAAACGCTAATTTGCCAAACAATACAATCCATTTGCCATCTTTGGGTTCCAGCACTCCTAGCATCAAGTCTGGTTTCGGTGTTACAACAATGTCATCATTCTTTACACGTGAGACATACAACTACGATGACCGTTATTTAGCAACATATACATTCCGTCGTGACGGAAGTTCTAACTTCGGTCCTGAAAACCGTTGGGCTTCATTCCACTCATTCGCAGCAAGCTGGCGTTTCTCTAACGAGAAGTTTATCAAGAGCATCGCAGGTAAATGGTTGAGCAATGGTAAGATTCGTATTGGCTGGGGTCAGACTGGTAATGCCAATATCGGTGCTTACAAATGGGGTACTACCGTAACCAAGTTCCTTGTTGGTCAAACAAGCGTAGCATACCGTCCTACCAATATTCCAAACACTTCTATCAAGTGGGAAACTCAGGAACAGACCAATATCGGTCTCAATCTTGGACTCTTCAATGATAAGATTGGTTTCACTCTCGACTGGTACAACAAGGTTTCCAACGATATGTTGATGCCATTACAGTTGGCTTCATACATGGGAACGCAAGGTAATCTCTCGTCACGTCTTAACGCTCCTTGGGGTAACTACGGTAAGATCAAGAACACCGGTTTCGAGTTGGCAGTAAACGCTCATCCTATTGCTAACAAGAACTTCTCTTGGGATACAGAGTTCAACATTTCTTGGAACAAGAACAAACTGGTAGGTCTCAGCGGCACAACCAATGCCAACATCATTGGCTATGGCCAGTGGAACGACGTGGTCTGTGTAAGTAACATCGGCAAACCTCTCTATCAATTCTGGGGATATCAGACCGATGGCGTATACAAGGATTTTGAAGATATCAAAAACTCTCCTAAGCCTAAGAGCTACAAGGAAGGAGCCCTGAATAAGGGAACAACCGTATGGCCAGGCGATATCAAGTTTAAGGATATTTCAGGTCCTGACGGAAAGCCTGATGGAGTTATCGACGATTACGACAAGACTTACATCGGTAATCCACAGCCTAAATATACATTTGGTTGGACCAACACATTCCGTTATAAGGACTTCGACCTGACATTGTTCGTCAGCGGTTCGGTTGGAAACAAGGTTATGAACTACCTGAATATCAGCATGAGCAGGATGAACAACGCTTGGGTAAACCAGAGTGCAAGTGTCAAGAATCATGCCGTACTGGCTCCAATTGATCCGAACAAAGACTACAGTAATGGTTATAAAGCAACAATGCCAATACCGTATACAACTGGTATGATGACGTAGACAACATCTATGTAGTAAACGCAGGAACCAACATTCCACGTCTTGCTATCGGTGACCCAGCCGGAAACTCTAGCGTTATCAGTGACAGATATGTTGAAGATGGATCATACTTGAGAATGAAGAATATCACTTTAGGTTATACATTGCCTAAAAAGTATGCAAGATACCTTCATATTGAGAGTTTGAGAGTATATGCAAATATACAGAACCTCTTCACTATTACCGGTTACGACGGTTATGATCCAGAAGTAGGTGCAAGTACATCCGATTCACAGGGATACAGCTTCGGTGTAGATAACGGACGTTATCCTTCACCAACGGTATATTCTTTCGGTATCAACCTTGCTTTCTAATTAAATAACAAAAGAATAAACAATTATGAAAAAATACAATATATATAAAACGGCCGTTTGCGCATTCGTCTTGGGTCTCAGCTTGTCTTCTTGCGGGGACTTTCTGGATCAGCCAGACAACTCCAACTACAATGCAGACACGTTCTATAATGGTGATGCAGAGTGCTATCAAGGCGCCAATTCTCTGTACAGTATGCCATGGTATGATTTCCAAAGAGGTTTCTTCAAAGTTGGTGAAGTTATGTCAGGAAACTATTATTGGTGGGGAAGTGAAGATACTCAATACTGGAACTGTAACGTATCTGCCAATAATGCCAACCTGAAAGATATGTCTTATTCACTTTGGACAGTCAATGCCTACGCCAACACCATTTATGATAAACTGAAAGGTGCCAACGCAAGCGCAAGCGTTAAGAGTGCATGTATGGGAGAATGCCTGACATGGAAAGCTATGGCATACTTCTATCTTGTACGTACATTCGGTGCAGTGCCAATCATCCATAATAACACAGACATTATCGGTGCCGGTACATACAATGACCAGTATAAGGCCAACATAGAGGATGTATACGATTACATCATCATGACCTTGAAAAAAGCCATTGAACTGTTACCGGAAAAAGATCCTACAGGTCTTGGACGTATTGATAAATACAGCGCAGAAGGCTTGCTTGCCAAGGTTTACCTGACAAAGTCTGGTTTCGATCCAGCAACTACAACTTACGAACAGGGAAGTGTGGCATACATCAAGACCACCAATCACCAGCGCAATCAGGAAGATCTTGACAACGCTGCCAAATATGCAAAGGATGTTATAGACAATAGTGGCAGAAGTTTGGAACCTGCAGCCAATTTCCCAGCAATGTTCTACAGCGCATACAAAGGTCCTGAATCACTCATCGCATGGCACTGGCGTGCCACACGTGACCCTTGGACATCTCAAAACTCACTTCAAAGTGACCTCGCTATTTCGGGTTTCGATGAAACAGGTAACAACTGGGGAGGATGGGCTGGTCCATCAGTAGACCTGATAGAAGCTTTCGGAGATAATCCAACAAGCCAGACTAGAAACAACACCGACATCCGCCGTAAGGCTACCATGATTATGGCTGGTGATAAATACGACTATTTCTACACAGACTGTGGCGGTTTCGATTTCCTGAAGCACGTATATAAAGGATACGAGAAGCACCAAGGTAACGGAGAACTCCAGAGTCCAACAGGAGCACAATGTGCCAAGCATCTTGTTGGTGATAAAGCCGACCATAACTTGCATATAGGCTGCGACTTTGATGTGATGGCTTATGGTAACTATACTCAGCTGTTACGTCTTGCAGATGTTTATCTCATCTATGCAGAAGCCAAGATTGGTAATGCAGGCTCAACAACAGATGCATCTGCCATTGATGCATTCTACAAAGTTCGCAACCGTGCGGTATCTACATACGAACGCCCAACATCTATCAGTTTCGAAGATGTATGGAAGGAGCGCAGATTGGAGTTAGCACTTGAGGGCGATCGCTGGTATGATTACGTACGCAGATACTACTTCGATCCTGATGCAACAATTGCTGAGTTGAACGCACAGAAGAGAAATGAGTATTATGGTCTGAATGCGCTCTATGAGACATGGTACAACAAGGGTAGCCATGATGGTCCTTGGAACTTGAACAGCGATGTAAGATACAATGATGATCCTGGTAAGCATCAGAACGTTCAGATGAGCAGTTTTACCATCCCATTCCCTACAGAAGATGCAACCATGAACCCTCATTTGCTGGAGGCACCACAGCATGTTGACATTTCTCAGTTTACTTATTAATATAAGAAACCTTAAAAATAGAACAATTATGAAGCTAAATAATAAAATATTAAGTATCATGCTTCTTGGAGCTACAGCTTTTACAGGTCTCAGTATCACAAGTTGTGTGGATGAGCCTGACAAATATGAAATAGCTGGTGGAACTCCTTCTATTGATTACGTTCGCCTGTGCGATGTAACCAAGAAAGATTCCATGTTAACTGGAGCATACATGGGTACAAGTATCTGCCTGGTCGGTAACAACTTGAGAAGTATAACAAAAATGCTCTTCAACGACCAGCAAGCCATTTTGAATACAAGTATGATTACAGACCATACCTTGATTGTAGATGTACCAAAGACTCTTACTGACAATCCTACCAATAAGATCTACATGTACAACAAGGATGGTGAGTGTACTGAATATGACTTCAAGACGCTCGTACCAGAACCGGTGGTAACATCATTGAGCAATGAGTTTGCAAAAGATGGCGAAACCGTAACCCTGAAAGGTGACTACCTGCTGGATTACGAGAATGCTCATCTTAAAATCACATTCCCAGGCAACGTAGATGTTACAGATTTCAAGAGCATTTCCAAGAGTGCCGTTACTTTTGTGGTACCAGAAGGTGCACAGAAAGGATTTGTCACAGTAGAAAGCATGTATGGAAAAGGTAAGTCTAAGTTCTATTTCCGTGACGACCGCTGCATACTCTTCGACTGGGATAATGACGGAGATGACGCAATAGCAACAGGTCATGGCTGGCGTGATGGAATTCAAAATGGTAACCGTATGAGGAATGATGTTGAAGGAGTTCAGCCTCTTGACGGAAATTACTACTACTTAGGAGGCAAGACCGTTAATTTCGATTCATGGGCTGAAGATGAATACTCATTCAACTACTGGCCAGAGCCGGCTGTAGGTTATCCTGAGTTGAACTCGCTGATGAAATGGGATGATGTTGACAATATGCAAGTGAAGTTTGAGGTTAACATTCCTAATGATTGGACAGGCTTGTCATTACAGGTATATTTTACCGGTAACGACCAGGTAACATACTCAACAGGCAACAACAACTATCTTGCAGATGACAAGTTTCCACGTGCACTTTGGACTCCATGGTATGGAGCAACCAACAACACATTCAGCACTTCAGGAAACTGGCAGACTGTTTCTATTCCATTATCAGAATTCGCATACGACAGATATGGAAACAAATTGGGTGGTTTGAAGTTTGAGAATCTCACAGGTATGACCATGTTCCTCTATACAGGACCATACAAAGAGGCTACTGTAGAATGCTCACCAACAATTTGCGTTGATAACATTCGTGTTTGCCCTATCAATGAATAAAATTTGCTGATGCTGGCAGCCATCCAACAGCCAGCACTGCAAACAAACAAAAACAATAAACGTCAATCATTATGAAAAGACATAATAAATCTTTCCTCTGGTTGGTTCTGCTATTGATATGCAGTACATTTGCGTTCACATCATGCGACCGTGATGACTTGAACACCGACCAGTATGGCAATGAAATATCTGTATTATCATACGGTCCAAACCCTGTACTCCGTGGGGGTGTCCTTACTTTCAAGGGAGCCAATCTTGACCAGATTACAGAAATAGATCTTCCTGGTGCAGAAGCTATTACCAGCATTAATGTTGTTACATCAGGAAAAAACTCAGAAATCAACATTGAAGTTCCTGCAGAAAAATGTGAACCAGGTATTGTTACATTGAAGACCGCCAAGAATGGTGAAATCAAGACACTTACCCCAATCACATACATTGAGAATTTGAAATTCACAGGTTTCTACGTAGGTGAAAACAAGGAAAATCTGATTGGTAGCGTTGGAGACGTCCTCACCCTCGAAGGTGATTACCTCAACAACATTACATCTGTTATTTTTGCTAATGGCTACACTATAGATGCCGAGAGTTTTAAATCTCAGACACGCTATCAGATTCAGTTGGTTATCCCAGCAGAAGCAGGAGAAGGCAGATTCCAGATTAGCGATGGAAACAACTATATGTATTCTGAAGGTGCTTTAAGTATCAATGCTCCTGAAATCGATGCAAACAATGCTATCGGTAAGTCTCTCATCAAGGCTGGTGAAACAGAGGTCCTCAGAGGTACTTCACTTGACCAGATTGCAAGTATTGAGTTGAATGGTGCAACCGTAGAAGCAGCTGACTTCAAGTCACAAACAGCTTCTGAGATTACCTTCGTTATCTCTTCAAAGGTAGCAGACGGTGAAATTACAGCCGTAACAAAAAGCGGTATAAGAATTCCTTTCGGTGAGATTACAACCGTAGTTCCTAGTCAGCTCGTTGCAACTCCTTCCCCTATCAAGAATGGTGAAGAGATAACTATCAGCGGTAAGGATATGGATCTGATTACAGGTATCGCATTCCCTAACGCCAAGGAATCTAAGCTTAACAAGGTTGAGACAACAAAGGTTACTTCTACAGTACCAGAGGATGCACAGGAAGGCGACATCACTTTGAGTCTTGATAATGGTAAGACTGTAACAGTAGCCTATACATTGGTTAAGCCAACCGTAACTTCTTGCACACCAGCAGCCATCACAGCTGGCGAGAAGACCATCATCAAGGGTACAGACCTCGACCTCGTAGCTAGCGTCACCTTCCCTGGCGATGTAGAGCAGACCGTAACCGACTTCAAGGGTACCGCCAATGCCATCGGAGTGACAGTTCCTACAGCCTGCGCCGGTTCAGGCTTCAAGCTCAACCTGAAGAATGGTACTACTGTCAACATCGATGGTCAATTGAGCATTAAGGCAGCAACAGATCCAGCTATTGCTTCCATCGCTCCTGGTGAGGCTATCGCAGGTTCAACCATCACTATTACAGGTAAGAACTTCCAGAACATCCAGAACCTCTATATCGGTTCTTATAAGGTAAACCGCTATACATCTCGCACCAACACAGAGATTGTATGCCAGGTTCCTGCCAATGCAGAAGTTGGTACCTACAAGATCGTGATGGAAGACCCAGACGGCAACAAGATTGAAGGTCCTGAGTTCAAGGTGGTTCCTGCAGAAAAGGATATCGCTACTATCACAACCAACATGGACAACAGCGCCATCAAGTATCCATACAACTTCACTTGGGATGACACCGGTCGTTTCCGCATCATGAAGGCAGACCTCATCAAGTTGGGTGTCAAGGTAGGTTCCAAGATGCTCTTCTATAAAGAAACAGGAGCTACCGGTCAGGTTCAGATCAACAACGCCAACTGGGGTGCCATTGATACTGTATTCGACTGGAGTGGTGACCAGAACTGTGTTGTGAAGGTATTCGATGCAGCCATGATGGAAGCCGTGAACAGCATCTCTGATGGTTGGAGCGATACAGCCTTCATTCTCCAGGGCGACTTGAAGAGTGTAACCAAGATTGCCATCCTTCCATAAGATAGAAATATTTAACATAAAAAACGCATTTATGTGAAATATAATTTGTAAATTTGTGGCGTAGTTATATTAACTGCGCCACATTTTTAATTAAAACCAAAACATCAACCCGATATGAAGAAAATAGCATTATCCTTACTGGTAGCTCTCAGTTGCATCTCAGCCAAAGCTGCAGACGGCAAGTCGCTGTTTGTTTCATTCAACGATGGTAGCAAGATAGAGTTTGCACTGAGCACTCTACCGGAAGTAACCTTCGGAGATGATAAGATGACTGTAAAATCTACAGCTACTACTGCCAGTTACGAACTATGGAAGGTTTCCACCTTCACTTATGGTACAACAACAGGCATCAAGCAGGTAGAAACCAACAACAAGTTTGCCTTCGAAGGTGACCGCATCATCGTAGACGGTACCAACAACAAGGTAAGCGCCTTCGCACTGGATGGGAAGAACATCAAACTCTCTCCTATCACAGCTGGCGACAAGACCATCATCAATCTCAGTGAATTGACACATGGTATCTATATTATCAAAATCAATAACAAATCCATAAAAGTAGCAAGACAATGAAAAAACTATTACTCTCACTCCTGGCAGTAATGATTTCATTCACTGCCTTGGCACAAACGAAAGGAGACAAGCTGACCATCAACCTAAAGAATGGTACATCACAAGTCTGGAATCTGACAGCAGACGGACAGACTCCAGTTTCTAAAATCACACACTCTGCAGATGGTAAAGTGGGATTCGTGATGACGGGTCTGGAAGACTATGGTGCTTTCGAAATCTACGACATCAACGACATCAACAATATCTCCTTCTCTATCTATCACGAAAGCGAAGTAGGCGATGTGAATCTTGCAGACCCTTCAGCTACAGACAAGACCAAGCGTCTCTACAAATATCTGCAGCTGAATTATGGTAGCAAGACCATCTCTTCGGTCATCGCCAACGTCAACTGGAACACCCAGGAAGCAGATAAAATTTATAAAGCAACAGGCAAGTATCCTGCCATGAACTGCTATGATTTCATCCATATCTATGTTCCTAAGCAGGGTTCCAACGGATGGATCAACTACAACGACATCACTCCTGTCACCAACTGGGCAGACCAGGGCGGACTGGTATCGCTGATGTGGCACTTCAACGTGCCTAAGACAGAAAGCACAGTGCCTGGAACTAATGGCAGTGGCGTGACCTGCACCCCATCCGAAACATCCTTCAAAGCAGCCAACGTATTGACGGCAGGCTCTTGGGAGAACAAATGGTTCTATCAGGAGATGGACAAGGTGGTGGAAGTTCTGCAGAAGTTGCAGGATGCAGGCGTTGTTGCCATTTGGCGACCATTCCACGAAGCTGCCGGTAATGCCTGTCTGAAATCTGGTGCCAGCTGGGGCAAATCCTGGTTCTGGTGGGGATATGATGGTGCTGAAACTTACAAGAAGCTTTGGCAGACCATGTTTGATTACTTCCAGAACAAGGGAATACACAACCTGATATGGGCTTGGACCACACAGAATTACAATGGTGATGCAAATACCTATAACAATGATGCCGACTGGTATCCCGGCGACAAGTACGTAGACATCATCGGTCGCGACCTCTACGGTTATAATGCAACCAAGCAGTCTCAGGAGTTCAAGGAGATTCAGGCACGCTATCCTGGTAAACTTATCGCTCTGGCTGAGTGCGGAACTGATGCCAACAACAATACAGCTACAGCAGGTATTGACGAAGCATGGAACGCCGGTGCAAAATGGAGTTTCTTCATGCCTTGGTATGGAAGCAACATGCCATCCAACGACTGGTGGAAGGCAGCTATGAACAGCAAGAACGTGATTACCCGCGACCAGGTGAACCTGAATGCCAACTACGTAGAGGAAAGCGCAGTAGATGCTGTGAAGAACATGGGCATCGGTACCAATTTCGGCAACTGCACAGATGTGGTTGCCATGTGGCTGAATATGGGTAGCAACTCGGTTACTGATTTCGAGAAAGCTTGGGGACAGGAGCCAACGACCAAACCGATGGTAGATTTCCTGAAGAAGAACGGTTTTAATTCTGTCCGCATCCCCGTTACCTGGTTCCAGCACATGAAGGCTGACGGAACGGTAGATGAGGCCTGGATGAACAGAATACAGGAAATCGTTGATTACGTCATTGATAACGGAATGTACTGCATCCTGAATGTTCACCATGATACAGGTGCAGACGATGAGGATGTGAAGCACTGGATCAAGGCTGATGAAGCCAACTATAAGGAGAACAAGGAGAAGTTTGAATATCTCTGGACCCAGATTGCCACCCGTTTCAAGAACTACGACCAGCACCTGGTGTTCGAAGGTTACAACGAGATGCTTGATGCCGACAACACCTGGAATGCACCAAAGAATGCTAGCAGCTACGTAGGTTTGAACGGTTATGCCCAGAGTTTTGTGAATGCAGTACGTGCTACCGGTGGCAACAACGAGACCCGCAACCTCATCATCAATACCTATGCTGCAGCTAATGGTGACGACGTATTGAACAACCTCGCCATCCCTACCGACAAGGTGGATGGTCATATCGCAGTAGAAGTTCACACCTATGCTCCATGGGACTGGTTTGCCCAGAAAGGCAAGTGGGATGCTTCCTGCAGCAAGGAAATCGCTGATATGTTCACCCGTCTGAACAGGAAGTTCATCAGCAAGGGCATTCCTTGCATCATCGGTGAATACGGTACTCACGGAAGCAAGAGTGTCAGCAAAACCAGTTCTGCCAGCGAGATTCAGGCTGCTGCCGACCAGGCTGCCGACATCGTGAAGCAGGCAAAGGCATACGGCGTAGCGACCTTCTACTGGATGAGCATCTTCAGCGAAAAAGACAGAACGGTTCCTCAGTGGACACTCCCTACAGTAGTGGAAGCAATGAAAAAGGCTTATAATGAATAACAAATTATGAGAATCAAATATATTATATTGATGTTCGCGGCCCTCCTGGCTTTCTCTTCATGCGGCGAGAAGAAAAAGAAATCGTATGACGAGATTGCCATGAGCGGTCTCACAACCCGCACAGAGAATCTGAAAACCAACATCAAGGCGTATGCCAACAAAGGTACGCTGATAGGCCAGATATATGGAACCTTAACCGGAATAGGCTGGAACCGCTGGCAATGTGACAGCGACCGATGCGACTTGAAAACTCTCTGCGGTTACAGACCGGCTGCAAATGGATATGAGTTGGCTGGCATTGAAAATGGAAAATCACAGAACATAGACGGCATTCCGTTCAAGGCTATCAGGGAAGATGTGCTGAAACACTTTCGTAAGGGAGGCTTACTCATCATGAACTGGACAATGCCTGATTATAACGGCAATGATGATATGCTGGAGGAATATACCAAACAGGTTGCCAAATATCTTGATACACTGCAAGATGGTTATGGTATCAAAGCACCTGTAGTACTCAATCTTCTTCCTATAGACGGTAAGACATGGTACTGTAAACTCAGCAAAGACGACTATATCAGTCTTTACAAGAAGATACAGGATCTCTTGGATGACGAGGATGTAACGAATGTAGTTTATAGTTATTCTGAAACCTACCAGCCGGGCAAGAATCTGATGGATCGCTATCCGGACAACAAGATTGATGTGATCAACGTTACATATCTGCAAAGCAAAAATGCCATCGACCTCCCACTCTACCAGAAGAGCATCAAGGAGATTGTGAAGCAGGCTCTGCCTTTTGCCCAAGACCACAACAATGCCTTCGGACTGACAACAGGAGTAGAATCTATTGGTGATTCCAGTGTTTTTTCAGAGACATTGCTTACAGAACTCAAGCAGCATCACATAGCTTACCTGATGTTTGGAAGAAACCAGGGAGAACCGATTGAGGAGCATTACTATACTCCATATCCTGGTGTATCGAACAAGAAGACTCATGGGTTCATGGAAATGATAAATGATGAAGTTTGTGTTTTCCTGGAAAAGCTAAACGGACTATATCTTGAACATTAATCAATGTTCGAAACGGATAAAATAAAAAAGAGAGGGCATTCACATACCCTCTCTTTTCTTTTCAACAAACTAAAAATATAACTCTATACTATTTCTGAACGTACTTTTTACCATTCTTGATTACGACACCCTTATAAGATGCATTAACCTGCTGACCAACGAGGTTGTAAACCGGAGCATTAGTGTTTTCCTTTGGAGCTACAACAGTGCCAGAGATGCCAGTAGGAACTGCCTTAGTATAAAGATTTGCACCTGCAACTGTCAAGCACTCACCCTTAACTACCAAACCAAACTCTTTAGCTGCAGCAACAATCTTATCATCAAATACAACTACCGTCTCTGATACATCAAAGACATCTATAGTACCGGAAACAGACGGGCAGTTCTCATCAGCTGAAGCCAACTGAATCTGACCACGACGAGTCCAAGTCTCGCCCTCCTTTTTCACCTCTTTAAAATCCTTAATAGCTATATGCAATTCATCACCTGCTTGTACATTTGCAAAGTTCTCCTTTGCCAAAACAACACCATTTTCCCAAACACCTAAAGCTGTCTCTTCTACATTTATAACAGTTTTGTTTGAAGGTAAATCAGTTTTCTGACGATACAACATAGCCGTAGCAGAAACAGGGAACTTTGCACCCTGATAATACCACTGAGGGCTTTCGGTTGAATTTATTTTTTCAATATCAGCTGCCGACAAAGTCTGAACAAAGAACATTGGGATATTCCAACCACTGAGCTGAAGTTTACCCATATTATACTGGAAATTACCTTCATTTCTAATTGCATCCTCGGCTGTAGTCGTAACTACTACGACATCACCAGCTTTAGCTAACTTAAAATTAGCACTTGGAATTGTGACTCCTCCACCCCAAGCAGCCGTTGTTGGCTTATCTGCGGAAGACAAATCCAATGTCATAAAATCACTAGCAGGCAAAACTGATATTTTAGAAACAGTTATTTTCTTGCCAAGTACTGCAGGCCAAGAGCCACTCTTCTGCTGAACCGCACCACCGAGTTTAAAGCCTTCGCCTGTTATCTGTGCCAAAATTTCCTTTGTAACAGGTATCGTGACAACTGAGTTTGGAGCAGGATTAAATGTACTTCCATAATACATATCACTGCTATCTGCTTTTTTAAACTGCAAAACATTCTGTTCACCAGAACCTGCCTCAGCATCTGTAACAGTCAACTTCAAGAAGTCATTCACTGCGACATCAGAAGCCTTAAGAATAATAGCTTCAGTTTCTGCCCATTTTAGACCATCTTCACCTTGAGTTGCCTCTATGACTATTGGAGTCGTAACTACATCTTTCTCAACTGCACTAACACTAAGACTTGCACATGCAGCAATTACTAAAGTAAATAACTTTTTCATAAGCTCTTAAAAATTTTTATAGGTTTAAATATTGTTTTTAGAATCAACACGTTTATTGGTTCTTTTCGGTGGCAAATATACGACAAAAGTAGCGAAATACATGATATTATCTTGCTCATTATCAATACTATTCTTTCTACATGCCATTTTTTTTTGAATTTGATGCAATTTATCTAAACTAAACTTTCGCATGTGATTTAAGTACGGGCTGAAGGCCGTTTCTGTGTTGGCCTCATGTTTGCCTTCAACTCTGCCTTCTTCCATACTTCCGGGAAAAGTTGCTGAAAAAGTTTTATGGTTGCATGCAAGCACATGAAGAAGAATACTCAAGTGGTTCAGTCAGCTAACTCAAGTGGTTCAATCAAGCAACTCAAGTAGTTCAGTTAGCGAGTTCAGACGTCTCTGTTAGCTGATGCAGACGTCTCGATAAGCTTACAGATACGTCTCCGTTAGCCTACGCAGCCATATTCGTAACCCTACGCAGCCGTATTTATAACCCGATGCAGCCGTATTCGTGAATAAGTTTTATGTAATCATCTATCATCCATCACGATTTGTACTCCTAAGCTTCTTAACATACTAATATACAGACGTTTAAATAGCGTGATGGATACTTCAAAAACGGAAATATCCATCACGCTATCCATCACGATTTGTAAGCGGCTCCGCGTTTATACCATTGTAGCCTTCTCATTTATTCGTACCTTTGCACCATCATTTTAAAATCAAACAAATTATGACAGCAAACGAACGTTTTGAGAGC
>QSCI01000056.1:0-23085 GCA_003463005.1 Segatella copri
TTCCCCCAAAAGGAGTGAGTTTCTCAGATTTTATTTGTACTTTTGCCATGTCATTCAGAATTTTGTTTGTTTTTATTTTGCAACACTAAGATAAGTGAAATTTCTGACATGGCAAAATCCTGAGCAACTTTTTGTTGCTCAGGTGCTTATAAAAAATATTAAATTATAGTGTTGCGGAAATTAGAGTTACGAAATTTTTCGCTAAGATACAAAAAATGTAGACGTTCAGAAGGTGAACTCCTCTCGGTTTCTCTTAGCAGTACAATCTGTGTACTGCTTTATATATTCAGGAATATCTCTTATATATTTGCGAATCTCTCTTTATACAAAATGACTCAATGTTTGCAGAAAATGGAACTTTTTTCTGCTGTTTCGCCGAAAAGTGTTTCCTTTGCAAGCATAAATAGATAAAATTAAAAGAATTATGGCAGAAAATAGACAAGAATTGAACCGCAACTTGGCTCAGATGCTCAAGGGTGGTGTGATTATGGACGTAACAACTCCAGAACAGGCAAAAATCGCAGAGGCAGCAGGTGCATGCGCAGTAATGGCTTTGGAACGTATTCCAGCTGACATCCGTGCAGCAGGTGGTGTTTCACGTATGAGCGACCCTAAGATGATCAAGGGTATTCAGGAGGCTGTTTCTATCCCTGTAATGGCTAAGTGCCGCATCGGTCACTTCGCTGAGGCTCAGATTCTTCAGGCTATAGAAATCGACTATATTGACGAGAGCGAGGTGCTTTCTCCAGCAGATAATGTTTATCACATCGACAAGACTCAGTTCGACGTGCCATTCGTTTGTGGTGCCAAGAACCTGGGCGAGGCGCTCCGCCGTATTGCTGAGGGTGCTACCATGATCCGTACCAAGGGTGAGCCAGGAACAGGTGATGTGGTTCAGGCTGTTACCCACATGCGTATGATGCAGAGCGAAATCCGCCGCCTGGTTTCTATGAGCGAGGATGAGCTTTATGAGGCTGCCAAGCAGCTGCAGGCTCCTTACGACCTGGTGAAGTATGTTCACGAGAACGGCAAGTTGCCAGTGGTTAACTTCGCTGCCGGTGGTGTGGCTACTCCAGCTGATGCTGCCCTGATGATGCAGCTCGGTGCCGAGGGTGTATTCGTAGGCTCTGGTATCTTCAAGAGCGGTAACCCTGCTAAGCGTGCACAGGCTATCGTGAAGGCTGTTACCAACTACAACGACCCTAAGATGCTGGCTGAGTTGAGCGAGGACCTCGGCGAGGCAATGGTAGGTATCAATGAGCAGGAGATTGCTTTGCTCATGGCTGAAAGAGGTAAGTAATAAATGAGATAACGGATAAGAGCCCCTCCTGCAAAAGAAGGGGCTTTTATATTAGATAAGTATGTTATGAGAATAGCAGTATTAGCTTTACAAGGCGCTTTTGCTGAGCACAGACAGAAGTTGGCTCAGTTGGGCGTGGATAGTTTTGAGGTTCGCCAGTTGAAGGATTGGAACCAGCCTAAGGATGGCTTGATTATTCCGGGCGGTGAGAGTACCACCCAGGCGAAACTCTTGAATGAATTGGGTTTGATGGAGCCAGTGAAGGAGGCGATTGCTGCCGGCTTGCCAGTTTATGGTACCTGTGCCGGTTTGATTCTTCTTGCCAAGAAGATTGAGGGCGAGCCTAGTCAGCGCATTGCTTCGATGGACATCACGGCTTTGAGAAATGCCTACGGTCGCCAGTTGGGCAGTTTCTACATCGAGGCTCCGATGAAGGGCATCGAGGGCAATATCCCAATGACTTTCATCCGTGCTCCTTATATTAAAGAGGTGTGGGGAGATGCTGAGGTTCTGGCGGAGGTAGATGGCAAGATTGTGGCTGCCCGTCAGGGTAACCAGCTGGTTACCGCCTTCCATCCTGAATTGAATGAAAGTCTGGAGATTCATAAGTATTTTCTGGGGATGTGCAGCAAGTAGGCTTCATCCCATGATGAAACAGGCTTCGTTGACCGATGAAACAGGCTTCATGTGCACATGAAGCTATATTGCAAAGTATCTTAGGATACATTGCCAAGTATCTTAAGATACATGAGCAAGTATCCTAAGATACTTTTTTATTGAATGTCTGATACTTTTTTCCGATAAATGTTTGTCGTTTACAAATATTCATCGTATCTTTGCATTATGAACTCTTCGTTACGTAAAACTCATAATGATATAAATGCTTATGGTACAGTTAAATCCTTTTATTATTGAAGCTATCTTTCGCCGGAATATTTCTGTGATAGGGTAGAGGAAACTGCTCTTCTTACCCGCCATTTGACCAATCGGTGCAATGTCGCGTTGATTGCACCAAGACGTCTGGGTAAGTCGGGACTGATTTATAATTGTTTTCAGCAGAAAAACATCCGTGAGCAGTATCATTGCATCTATATTGATATTTATGATACGAAGAATTTGAACGAATTCGTCTATGCGCTGGGCAAGGGAATCCTGACGGCACTCAAGCCAAAGGGCAGGAAAGTATGGGAATTTTTCCTGAATATGCTCCAGTCTCTGAAGTCAACTATCTCTTTTGACATCAATGGAAATCCGGAGTGGAGTGTTGGTTTGGGAGATATTCAGGCTCCGGATATTACGCTGGATGAGATCTTCGCTTATCTCGAACAGGCAGATAAACCTTGTCTGGTGGCGATAGATGAGTTTCAGACAGTTGCAAACTATCCAGAGAAAACCGTTGAGGCAACCTTGCGTAAGCGAATACAGAATTGCCACAATGCAAACTTTGTCTTTTCTGGCTCCAAGCGCCACATGATGGCATTGATGTTTACTTCCCAGTCACGCCCGTTCTATCATAGTTCGAGTATCATGGGGTTGGAGGCAATCAATGAGCAGACTTACCTGGAATTTGCCAATCACCATCTTGCCAGGAACAATAAAGAGATAAGTGCAGCGGCTTTTACCTATTTATATCATCATTTCGATGGCATTACCTGGTATATTCAGTATGTACTCAATATGCTCTATACTTCAATTTCTGATAGGTCTTTGTTGCAGGAGGATGATGTCAGAATGGCGATAGATAGCATCCTTTCCCAGCAGCGTTTTGCCTATCAGGCCTTGCTGTATCAGCTTACAGCCAAGCAGAAACTGCTTCTCATAGCCATTGCTCAGGAAGGTAAGCCTTTTTCCCTGATGTCGCAAGAGTTCTTGCAGAAGTATCATCTTGGTGCAAGCACCGTGCAAGGAGCTGTCAAGACCTTACTGGACAGAGACTTTATCACGCAAGATGAAGGCGTTTACCAATTATGTGACAAGTTCCTGGAGTTGAGCCTGAGAGCAGGTTGAGTAAGTAAAAGATTCGTCTGAGTAAGCGAAATGATGCGGCAGAGTGAGCCTACTGATATATCTGAATAAGCCTACAGATATGACTGAGCAAGCACAAGGATACGACTGAGTAAGTGAAAGAATACGTTTGCTCAGGTTAAAGAAGTCGGAATATCAGGTTCAAGGAGGCTGTTTCTAAGAGATTCCCACTAGGCTCAGCAGCTCTGCTGAGCCTAGTCAGCAGGTCTGCCGACTGCAGTCAGCACATCTGCCGAGCCTAGTGGCAACACCCTATAATCGTACAACCACACACCTTTTAGTTGTACGATAATAACCGTTTACAACAACTCCGGAAGCTGGAAGAGCTTCACGCTGTTGCTGCCCTTGATGAGGATGTAATGGTCGTGAGGCTGGTTCGCCTTGAGTGCTTCCTTCACTTCCTCTACATTCTGGAACTTGCGGTAGCTGCATGGAATATCCTTGAATTCATCGCCTACCAGCCATACATTCTCCAGACCGGCTGCCTGCAACTGGTCTACTACCTTCTGGTGCTCCTCGTGGCTCACTTCACCGAGCTCGCCCATCTGTCCGAGAATCGCCATCTTATGAGGCACATCCATCACGCGGAAGTTCTCGATGGCGGCTGCCATGCTTGATGGGTTGGCATTGTAGGCATCCACCACCAGCTTGTTGTGCGCCGTCTCTTCCAACTGTGAACGGTTGTTGCTTGGGATGTAGTTCTCCAGGGCATGATCTATCTGCTGAGGCTTCACATCGAAATGAAGACCGATGGTGATGGCGGCAAGCATGTTGTCGATATTGTAAGAGCCGATGAGATGAGTCTGAACCTCATGCCAGTCGAAACTCTCGGTGCGCCAGCGGAACTTCAGAAAAGGAGCGCAGGAGATGACTTCTCCCCATACATCGCAGTTTTCATCCTTGCCGTAGGTGATGAGGCGGTTGATGTTGCGCTGCTCAGCCATCTGCATCAGATGCTCGTTGTCTGCATTGATGAAGACGAGGGCATCGTTGGCTGCGAGGTAATCATAGAGTTCTCCCTTGGTCTTCTTCACGCCTTCGAAGCTGCCGAATCCCTGTAGGTGGGCACGGCCTACGTTGGTAATCATACCGCAGGTTGGTTCCACGTATTCCACGAGTTTTCGGATGTCACCAGGATGGGAAGCACCCATCTCTACAACGGCAATCTCATTCTCTGGTGCCAGACGGAAGAGCGTCTTTGGTACGCCTACGTCATTATTGAAGTTGCCCTGGGTAAACATCACGTTGAACTTCTCGCCGAGAACGGCAGAGACGAGTTCCTTGGTGGTAGTCTTGCCGTTGGTTCCGGTGATTCCTACCACAGGAATATCGAAGTGGCGGCGATGCTCACGGGCTAATTCCTTGAAGGTGGTGAGGCAGTCCTCTACGAGGATGTAGCGCTCGTCGCCCTCCTTGGCATACTCTTTTTCATCTACAATCACATAGGCACAGCCTTTCTCCAAAGCCATGTCGCAAACTTGTTGCCATCAAACGATGCGCCCTTCAAAGCCAGGAAGATGCTGCCCTCTGGGCAGTCGCGGCTGTCAGTGGTAATCACTGGGTGCGCTTGGTAAATCTGATAGAGTTCTGAAATATCCATAGTCTATAACTGTTATTTTGGGTGCAAAAGTAATCTAAATTATGGACATAACAAACAATTTTCCCAAAAAATGATGGTAATCTCGATAATTCTTTCTATTTTTGCAGAAAATATTCAAGTAATCTTTGGAAAGTGAGGTCGGAATGGGCGCAAACATAGAAAGAGATAAATTAAAAACGAGGAAAGACAAGCTAGCTGGTTATTTCTTCGATATCTCCAAACTAAGTTTTGGAGCGATGGTTTTGGGTGGCTTACGCCAATGATAACAGGAGAATTCGATTATATGAATCTTCTGTATGTTTTATTTGGTGTGTGCATGACAATTTTGTTTGCAATAGTAGGTAATCGAATTTTAAAATATTAAGAAAATGGAAACAATGATTTTGATATTTGGAATAGGCACTTTAATAGGTGGTGGTATTTTGCTTTGGACATATACTGAATCAGGGAAGAAATGGCTAAAAAGTTTATAGTATGAGTTATTTAGCGTTATTTTTTATGATAACTTCTATTGTTGTTATTGCTCTTATAGCTTGGAGTTATACAACGTCGGGTAAAAAGTGGCTTAAGGAGTTATAATCCGATGGAATATACGATCAATATCAAGGGGCGCTTGATGGATTTGAGTACCCCTCAGGTGATGGGCATCCTGAACGTTACGCCCGACAGTTTCTACTCTGGCAGTAGAAAACAGACAGAAATGGAGATAGCTCAGAGAGCTAATCAGATTATAGAAGAAGGTGGAAGCATCATTGATGTGGGCGCTTTCTCCACCCGTCCCGGTGCCGATGAAGTATCGGAAGAGGAGGAGGGAAGACGCCTGAAGTTCGCTCTCGACATCGTTCGCAGGGAGCAACCGGATGCTGCCGTCTCCGTAGATACCTATCGCCCAACCTTGGCACGTAAGTGTATCGAGGAGTGGGGAGCTGACATCATCAACGATGTATCAGAAGGTGGAATCACAGGCATCGCCAATGTGCCGCTGAAGCAGAGACAGGAGGAATATCCTGAAATGTTCCGGGTGGTGGGCGAACTGAAGATACCTTATATATTAATGTCGGTGCAGCCTACGCTCGAAACGATGATGAAGGGCTTTGCCAGAGAGGTGCAGCAGTTGCGTGACCTGGGAGCCAAGGACATCATCCTCGACCCAGGCTTCGGCTTTGGCAAGAATCTCATCCAGAATTATCAGATTTATAATGAGATGGAGAAGTTGAACGTGATGGAACTTCCGGTTCTGGTAGGAATCTCCCGCAAGAGTATGATATACAAGCTGTTGGGTGGAGATGCTACGACATCGCTCAATGGAACTTCCGTGCTCGACACCATCGCTCTGATGAAGGGCGCCAGCATCCTCAGAGTGCACGATGTAAAAGAAGCAGCTGAGGCTGTGAAGATAATAGAAGCAATGAAGGAGGGACGCACATGATAGAATTTGGCATCAAAGACTTTCTCGATATTCTCCTGGTAGCCTCGCTGCTGTTCTATGTTTATCGTCTGATGAAGGAATCGCGCTCACTGAACATCTTCGTGGGCATCATGCTCTTCGTGCTAATCTGGCTTTTTGTGAGTCAGATACTGGAAATGCGTCTGCTGGGTTCTATCCTGGATAAACTGGTGAGCGTGGGAGTCATCGCCCTCATCGTCATCTTCCAGGAGGATATCCGTAGATTCCTCTATGAAATCGGTTCGCAGAAAGGTATGCGCCGGCTGGTTCGCTTCTTCCACTCCAGCAAGGAGAGCCAGAAGGAGGCTAACAAGGAGACCATCATGCCGATTGTGATGGCGTGTATGAGTATGGCGAAGAAATACGTAGGTGCTCTTATCGTTATAGAGCGAGGCGTTCCACTGAAGGACATCATGGATACGGGTGAGGAGATAGACGCCAAGATTAACCAGCGGCTGATAGAGAATATTTTCTTCAAGAATTCGCCGCTTCATGATGGAGCCATGGTGGTGAGCAATAAGCGCATCATGCAGCCGGATGTATTCTGCCTGTGAGCCATAACCTCGATATTCCGAAAGAACTGGGACTCCGCCATCGTGCCGCTCTCGGAATATCACAGAGCAGTGATGCCATCGCCGTCATTGTATCCGAGGAGACCGGACGAATCAGCGTGGCCATCAAGGGCGAGTTCAAACTCCGACTCTCTGCCGAGGAACTGGAAAGCATCCTTACTCTGGAGATGTTATAAGTGAAGAGTGAAGAACGAAGAGTGAAGAATTCATCACTTTTCCTGCTACGTAAACCTTTACGATATGAATAATCTCCCGATTTAGCTTTTTTTACACATTTTAATCGCTGCTATTTCAAAGAAAATGTGTACTTTGCAAAGTCGATGTGGCAAAAAGGCGAAAAACAAGATAACAGCGCCTAACACTTTGACAGATCTACTTAGGAAACAACAAAATATATAAAATATTAAAAAGTAAAATGGATTTATTACAGCAAATCGTAGCTCGCGCTAAAGCTGACAAGCAGCGCATCGTGCTCCCTGAAGCAGAAGAGGAGCGTACATTGAAAGCAGCCGATAAAGTTTTGGCTGATGATCTCGCAGACATCATCCTCATCGGTAACCCTGCCAATATTAAGAATCTCGCTGCTCAGTGGGGTCTTAACAACATCGACAAGGCTACTATCGTTGATCCACAAAACAACCCTAAGACTGAGGAGTATGCTGAGAAGCTCGCTGAACTTCGTAAGAAGAAGGGCATGACTGTTGAGCAAGCTCGTGAACTCGTAACTAAGAACAACCTCTACCTCGGTTGTATGATTATCAAGACTGAGGGTGCTGACGGTCAGATTTCTGGTGCATTGAGCACAACTGGCGATACTCTCCGTCCAGCTCTTCAGATTATCAAGTGTACTCCAGGTATCACTTGCGTAAGTGGTGCTATGTTGCTCATCACAGACCAGAAGCAGTATGGTCAGGATGGCATTGTAGTAATGGGTGACGTTGCTGTAACTCCAAACCCTACAGCAGACCAGCTTGCTCAGATAGCCTATACTACAGCTCATACAGCTCAGTCAGTGGCAGGTATTGCTGATCCACAGATTGCCATGTTGAGCTTCTCAACAATGGGTAGCGCCAAAGATGCCATCAACAAGGAGACAGGCAAGAGTGTTTATATCATTGACAAGGTAAAGGATGCCGTAGCTATTGCTAAGGAGAAGTTCCCAGAGCTTCACCTCGACGGTGAGCTTCAGGCTGATGCAGCCCTCGTTCCTGAGGTAGCTGCCAAGAAGGCTCCAAAGTCAGAGGTAGCTGGTAAGGCTAACGTATTGGTAGTTCCAAACCTCGAGGTTGGTAACATCGGCTACAAGCTCGTTCAGCGCCTGGGTGGTGCCATCGCTATCGGTCCTATCCTCCAGGGTATTGCCCGTCCTGTTAACGACCTCTCTCGTGGTTGCTCTGTAGATGACATCTACTACATGGTAGCTATCACAGCTTGCCAGGCACAGGATGCTAAGAAGGCTTAATTGAGACTAACTTTATTCAATCAATAACATTACAAAAATTAGATTATGAAAGTATTGGTTCTGAACTGTGGTAGTTCATCTATCAAGTACAAATTATATAATATGGACGATGAGTCTGTATTGGCACAGGGTGGTGTAGAGCGTATCGGTCTTGATAACGCTTTCATCAAGGTGAAATTGCCTAACGGCGAGAAGAAGCAGATCATGCACGACATGCCTGACCACAAGGAAGGTGTGAACTTCGTATTCAAGTGCTTGCTCGACCCAGAAATCGGCGCTATCAAGGATTTGACAGAAATCGACGCTGTAGGACACCGTGTCGTACAGGGTGGTGACAAGTTCAAGGAGAGCGTTATCGTTGACAAGAGCGTAGAGGATGGTATCGAGGAACTTTGCGACCTCGCTCCTGTTCACAACGCAGGTCACCTGAAGGGTATCCGTGCCGTTGACTCATTGATGCCTGGCACTCCTCAGGTTTGCGTATTCGACAACGCATTCCACAGCACAATGCCTGACTACGCTTACCTCTATGCAATTCCTTACGAGTTGTACGAGAAGTATCACGTACGCCGTTATGGTTTCCACGGAACATCTCACCGTTATGTTTCTAAGCGTGTTTGCGAGATTCTCGGTCTCGACCAGAACAACTCTAAGATCATCACTTGCCACATCGGTAACGGTGGCTCTGTAGCTGCTGTATTGAACGGTAAGGTATTGGATACCTCAATGGGCTTGACTCCATTGGCTGGTCTGATGATGGGTTCACGTTGTGGTGACATCGATGCTTCTGCCGTTACCTACTTGATGGAGAAGTTGAACATGAAGCCACAGGAGATGGCTGACTTCCTGAACAAGAAGAGTGGTGTGCTCGGTATTACAGGTATTTCTTCTGATATGCGCGACATCGAGAACGCTGCCAACGAGGGTAACGAGAAGGCTCAGTTGGCTCTCCGTATGTATGAGTATCGCATCAAAAAGTACATTGGTGCTTACACTGCAGCTATGGGTGGCGTTGACGCAATCGTATTTACAGCAGGTGTTGGTGAGAACCAGACCGACCTCCGTGAGGAAGCTTGCAAGAACCTGGAGTATCTTGGCATCAAGATTAACAAGGAAGTAAATGACAAGGTTCGTGGTGAGGAAGCTATCATCTCTACTGACGACAGTAAGGTGAAGGTAGTAGTAGTTCCTACCGACGAGGAGATTGTTATCGCTCGCGATACAATGGAGTTGGTTGCTAATAAGTAATCATACGCTATATATAATAAGGTGAAGACTAGAAACATAAGTGAATGGTCTTCACCTTTTTAAATTTTTAGAATTATGAAAACAAAGATTGTAACTTTCGGAGAAATATTGCTTAGGATTTCTAAGCCTGGTTATCAACGTTTATTTCAGGGACATCATATGTTTGGCAATTATGGTGGCAGTGAGGCTAATGCAGCCATCTCTTTGGCTTATTTAGGCGATAACGTAGAGTATGTAACCCGTGTGCCATACGGTGAGATGGGTGAGGCGGCGTTGATGCATCTCAGAGAGTACGGTCTGAATGTTTCTCATGTTGTGCGTGGCGGTGAACGTCTCGGAACTTATTATTTCGAGGAAGCTGTAGCTATGCGCAATTCCCGTGTGGTTTACGACCGCAAGAATTCTTCTTTCTATACGCTGAAGCGCGGAATGGTGAAATGGGAAAAGGTGCTGGCTGATGCTGCTGTATTCCATTGCTCCGGTATTACCTGTGCTATCAGCCGCGATGCGATGGAGTCAACTATGGATGCCATCAAACTTGCTGTTTCTGATGGGTTGACCATTGCCTGCGACATCAATTACCGTAAGAATCTCTGGGGATATGGTCTGGAGCCTCATGATGTGCTGTTCCAGATGATGCAGTATAGCGACATCATCTTTGGTGACCAGAATGAGTGGGAGATAGCCAGCGGTGTGCCTCATATTCCTTTCGAGGCTTTGGATGCAGACTATGAGATAGACAAGGAGGCTTATCTTGGGTATTTCCGCAAGATGCATCAGCTCTTCCCTAAGTGTAAGAAGATGGTGATGGCGGTAAGAAATCAGATTGCCAGCAGTCATCATACCTTGAGCGGCTTGCTCTATGATGCTGTAGAAGATCAGCTCTATACTACAAGAATCTATGATATTGAGCCGATTGTTGACCCGATGGGTGTTGGTGATGCCTTTATTGCTGCCTATATTCATGCCCATCAGAAGTGGGGCGACAAAAACCAGTATTGCCTGGATTTCTCACTGTCAGCAAGCGCGATAAAGAATACGGTTCCAGGTGATCAGAATCTGGTTACAGAAGAGGAAATCATCAATAACATGACTTCTTCAGGAGGTCGCATACAGCGATAACAATAAAGGGCAGCTCATAAAGCTGCCCTTTATTGTTATGGTTGGCTTTCGCCTTCCACATATTCTTCCATAAACATGTGTTCGCCATCAAACACGGCATAGGTGAACTGCCATATCCAGTCGCCCAGAATCATCAGTCGGGTCTTTTTGCTCAACATCAGATCCAGTTCGATGTGGCGATGGCCGAACATGAAGTAATCTATATCCTTGTGGCCTTGCATATACTGTTTGGCAAAGCGCACCAGAAACTCCTTCTTTTCGCCCATATAAGGCTCTTCCTTTCCGTCAGCACGTTTCAGTCGGCTATGCTTAGCCCAGTTCAAGCCCAATGCCATTCCCCAGCGAGGATGAATCGCATTAAGGAGGCGTTGGCAAGTATGATTCTGGAACATTCTTTTCAGATACTTGAATTTCTTGTCTGGGTCACCCAGTCCGTCTCCATGTGCCAGATAGAATACTTTATCGTATATCTCTATGGTCTGAGGCTTGTAATGTACGGTAATGCCACACTCTTCCTCCAGGTAGCCATAGGTCCAAAGGTCGTGGTTACCCGTAAAGAAATGTACTTCCACTCCCATATCGGTCAACTCCGAGAGCTTACCTAAGAAGCGTGTGTAGCCTTTTGGTACAACATATTTATATTCGTTCCAGAAGTCAAACATGTCACCCAGGAGATAAACTGCCGCAGCCTTCGTCTTGATGCTGTCTAGGAAACGGACCAGGCGGCGTTCTTGCATGCGGGCATGCGGAATGGCTAATGAGCCAAGGTGCGCATCTGAGAGGAAATATACATTTTTCATAAGCGATTCTTTTTAAATGAAGAGTAAAGAATGAAGAGTGAAGAATTCAACGGCTTTGTCTTTATTCAAAGCCGAGCTCTACGCGAGCTTCCTCGCTCATCATACTCTGATCCCAAGCCGGTTCGAATACAAGGTTCACATTGGCAGATTTTACGCCTTCCACGCTGTCTACCTTGCTTCTTACATCCTCCAGGATGAAGTCGGCAGCAGGGCATGAAGGGGCTGTGAAGGTCATGTCGAGATCTACGGTGGCATCGTCCTTCACATCTATTTTATAAATCATACCGAGGTCCCAGATGTTGACAGGAATCTCAGGGTCGTAAACGGTCTTAAGCACATCTACGATCTTTTCTTCTATCTTTGTCTTTTCTTCTTGTGTCATAATAATCTTTGTTTTTGCCTACAAAGATAATAATTATTGCAGACAAAACAAAAAGAAAAGCTGTTTTTTTCTTGCAGAAGGTCTAATATACCCCAAATAGACTACAATTTACCTTTGTCGTGATATGAATAAAAGGCACCATCGGTTATGATGACATGGTCCATAAAGAAGAGACGCATGATTTCGCAGGCTTTGGCTATCTTCTGGGTAAGTACATCATCGGCTTTGCTTGGCTGAGGATTGTTGCTGGGATGATTGTGGCAGAAGGCGATAATGGTAGCGTTGTTGAGCACCGCTTCTTTGATGATAAGACGGATGTCGGTTGCCGTTTCTGTAATGCCGCCTTTGGAGATGCAACTCGCTTTGATGAGCTTGAAGTTCTGGTTCATCATCAGGAGCCATGCTTCCTCTGTATCTAAATCCTGCATCTTCGGAAGCATATAGTTGTAGATGGCAAGGGATGAGCCTAAGTCGGGACGTGTGCCAATCTTATCGAGAGCACGGCGCTTGCCCAGTTCGCAGGCTGCAAGGATGGTGATGGCTTTTGCGGGTCCCATTCCTTTATATTGTGTCAATTCTCTGATAGTCTTCTTTCCTAGCTGGTTCAGGTTGTTGTCGCAATCCTTCAGAATGCGTTTCATCAGGTCTACGGCACTTTCGTCTGTAGATCCCGAACCAATCAGAATACCTAAGAGCTCGGCATTGGATAAAGCTGAGGCACCCAAGCGCTCCAGTTTCTCGCGAGGCTTGTCTTCTTCTGCCCAATTGGCAATGGTTAGTTTCTCTGCCATAATAATAACTGATTAGTAGATTATTATTGGCTTCTCTTTTGGCGGGGAAGTCTTATTTGTAGAAAGTCTTGTTGTATGCGCTGAATTCGCTCTGTCCCAGTACGCATCTCTTCCACCATGCAGAAAGAAATCCGCATCCGTAACCCATCAGCTGTGTGAAGGCAGCGCGAATGCTCAGCAAGCCTATCTTCACGCTGTGATTCTCTCTGCTGCTGTCGATAAACAGTGCGATGGTATAGAGAATGATGCCGGCGAGACCGATGCAGCCCAATGCTGCCATCGCATTGCCCAAGGTTGGGAATACGTGAACGGTGCCAAGCATGTATGGCAGGAAGCCGAAGAAGAGTAGAAGCAGCGTGCCTATTACACCCACGGTGAAGACCATAGGGAGGAGATGCACGAGTTTGAGACTCTCTGGATATTTCTTGTAGAGATTGATGCGGGCGATGCCACTGTTGTAGACCTGTCGCCAGAACTTGCGGAAGTCGGTGCGGCGCTTATGCCATACCCATGCTTCAGGGAACAGACGGCAACGGCAGCCTGCCTTGAAGATACGGATAGAGAAATCTATGTCCTCACCGAAACGCATATTGGAAAAGCCATTCAACCTGAGATAAACATCCCTGCGGATGCCCATGTTGAATGAACGGGGATAGAACTTATCCATCTTCTTCTTTCCGCCACGGATGCCACCGGTGGTAAAGAAAGAAGTCATGGAATAAGAAATGGCTTTCTGAGTATCTGTAAATGATGAGTGCGCCTTGTCGGGACCGCCGAAAGCATCGGCTGGCTCACGGCTCAACTCATCACTTACAGCCTTCAGATAACCTTCTGGCAAGACCACGTCGCTATCGAGTATCAGAAGATACTCACCCTTGGCGCGCTCGGCACCATAGTTGCGACTCTGGCCCGGACCAGAGTTCTCCTTATAGTAATAATGTATATCCATCATGTGCTCATATCGCTTGCACACCTCCTCGCAGGGAGTCTGTGAGCCATCCTCAACGATGACAACTTCGAAGTCTTTCTCTGATTGATGAGTCAGACTCTCTAAAAGTTCGTCCACTTCGTCAGGACGATTAAATACAGGTACTATGATGGAATATTTCATTCTTCTTACTATTAAGGGTTAGTTTTACTCAATAAGAGCACAATCTTCCTGTTGGAGGATGTATTACTCGCTTACACGACCGAGGTAGCTACCGTCACGGGTGTCGATCTGGATAGTCTCGCCTTCGTTGACGAACAAAGGAACACGAACCTCAGCACCAGTCTCCAATGTAGCAGGCTTTGTAGCGTTGGTAGCAGTATTACCCTTTACACCTGGCTCAGAGTGAGTAATCTTCAAAGTAGTCTTCACTGGCATTTCAGCCAAGAGGATAGTACCATCTGTTGTATCAGTAACCACCTCAACAACGTCACCCTCCTTCATGTACTGGCCACCAGTAACGTTCTCCTTAGCGATAGGCACCTGCTCGAAAGTCTCCTGGTTCATGAAGATGCAACCAGTAGCGTCCTCGTAGAGGTACTGGTAAGGACGGCGCTCAACGCGAACATCCTCCAATTTGAAACCTACCTGGAATGTACGTTCCAATACACGACCGTCGGCAACATTCTTCAATTTTGTGTTCATTACGGTGTTACCTTTACCTGGCTTTCTGTGCTGAAAGTCGATGCAAACCCATACTTTGCCATCCATGCGGATGCAAGTACCAATCTTAATTTCCTGTGAATTAATCATTTCTTGTTTATCTTGAATGTTATTACAATAATCTCAAAATCGAGTGCAAAGTTACGGCAAAAACATGAAAAATCAAAGGAAATATCGAAAAAAACATAAATATTTAAGCTAAATTTGGTAGTTTTCTTGGTTATTTCAGAAAATATGCGTAATTTTGCAGCCCAAAAAGGGCGTATTTTGCACTTTTGTGAAGAATATTAATTAAAAAATAAATAAGAAAAATGAAAAGAACATTTCAGCCTCACAATCGTCGTCGCGTAAACAAGCATGGTTTCCGTGAGCGTATGGCAACTAAGAATGGTCGTCGCGTATTGGCTTCTCGCCGTGCTCATGGCCGTAAGAAGTTAACTGTATCTGACGAGCACCACGGAAAGTAATTCCGAGGAAAGATTCGTCTGTTGACGATGACATTGAAAGCAGCAAAGAGGTATTCTTTGCTGCTTTTTGTTGTTTATAACGCCCCTTCCTTTTCAGAGATTGCTCTTTTGGGAACAAAGATGTTTTGTTTTTATATCATAAAATAGGTGGTGAGAGTGCAAAAACTTTCCTTTTTATTTTGTTCTTCCCCCAAATACTTGTATCTTTGCACCAAAAAATAATATATGACTTCATCAGAGTTTATAAATAAGTTTAAGAGTAAGTACCTTTGGGGGAATATCGGTGCCATGATTCTGGTACTGGTGTTGCTCTGTGTCGGTGTCAAGTACGGCATCGATATCTATACCCATCATGGTGAGGCCATCCGTGTGCCGGATATTCGATATAAGAATATCGATGATGCTACACATATCCTTGACGATGCGGGACTGGAAATTGTTGTAACGGATACGGGATATGTCCGCTCTTTGCCACCTGATGTCATTCTGGAGCAGACTCCGGTTTTCGGAGAAGTGGTAAAGTCGGGACATGTTATCTATGTTACCATCAATTCTGATCATTCTCCACGTATCACCATTCCTGATGTCATTGACAACAGTTCGTTGCGAGAGGCAATGGCTAAACTTACTGCTATGGGATTCAAACTGGGTACACCTGAATATATTCCTGGCGAAGAGGATTGGGTTTATGGTATCCTCGTTAAGGGTAAGCATGTTGTAGCTGGTGATAAGGTTTCTATCGATGATGTGCTTGTCATACAGGTTGGCAATGGTAAACGGAGTGTTGATGATTCCATCGATGTGGTAGATCCGGTTTATCACGGCGAAGAAGATGTGATGGAAGGCGAAGGTGACATGAGCGGAGAAACTCATGAAGACAACTTCGAGGTGGTTCCTGGTACGGAAACCGCAGAGCCTGCTCCTTCGCATGAACACCACCAGAAGGAAGTGGTGGAGTAGGAGAAATGAAAAGTGAAGAGTGAAGAACGATGAGTGAAGAATTCAATAGTAATACGAATGATATTTTTAGATTATATATATAATAAGGTATATGCTCCTGTAGAGGATGACTTCGGGTTTGATGATGCAGGAGATATGGACGAACTGGATGATGAACTCCAGATGGAGGAAGGGAACGCTGCTTCTGCTGAAGGAGGAGACGAACTCTATGAGCACTGGAAGGTGCAGGTGGATGCCAACCAGGATCCGGTCCGCATCGATAAATACCTGGCTGATAAGATGGCCTATCAGAGCCGTAACCGTATTCAGCAGGCTGCTGATGCCGGATTCATCCATGTCAATGGTAAACCGGTAAAGAGCAACTATAAGGTGCGCCCTAATGATCTGGTTACTCTGATGCTCGACCGTCCTCGTCACGAAACGAGTATCAAACCTGAAGAAATCGCTATCAATGTGGTTTATGAAGACGACCAGCTGATGGTGGTTAACAAGGAAGCCGGTATGGTGGTGCATCCAGGTGCGGGCAACTTTCATGGAACCTTGATTCAGGCGGTAGCCTGGCATTTAAGAGATATGCCAGAGTTTGATGCCAATGATCCGGAAGTGGGCTTGGTGCATCGCATCGATAAAGATACCAGCGGACTGCTCGTTGTAGCAAAGACTCCTACGGCAAAGACTGCACTGGGTAAGCAGTTCTTCAACAAGACTACCCATCGCAGTTACAATGCGCTCGTTTGGGGCAATATTGTAGAAGATGAAGGTCGCATAGAAGGCAATATTGGCCGTGATCCGAAGAACCGCCTCCGTATGAAGGTCTTCGATCCGGACAGCGGAATAGGCAAGACGGCGGTTACGCATTACAAGGTGTTGGAGCGTTTCGGTTATACCACCTTGGTGCAGTGTGTGCTGGAAACGGGCCGTACCCATCAGATTCGTGCCCACATGAAGCATATTGGTCATCCGCTCTTTATGGACGAAACGTATGGCGGAACAGAGATTCTGAGAGGTCAGCGCAGTAGCAGCTACAAGGCATTTATCCAGAACTGCTTCAAACTCTGTCCGCGTCAGGCTCTCCATGCCAAGACACTCGGCTTCGTGCATCCTACAACCAAGCAGCAGATGGATTTTGACAGTGAGTGGCCGGAAGATTTTAGACAATTAATAGAAAAGTGGCGCGGCTTCATCGCTGGCACCACACAAGATACATTCAAAAATATTTAGTAATTATGGAAAATAGCAAGAGAACGATAGCCATCGTATGCGGTGGTGATTCTTCTGAGCACGACGTATCATTGCGCTCAGGACAGGGGTTGTACTCTTTCTTTGATAAAGAGCGCTACAATATTTATCTCGTCGATGTGAAGGGCACCGACTGGCATGTTGCTTTGGATAATGGTGAGACTATCGAGATTGACAAGAACGATTTTTCTTTCGTTATGAACGGCAAGCATGTCTATTTCGATTATGCTTATATCACCATCCACGGACAGCCTGGTGAGAATGGTGTGATGCAGGGCTACTTCGACCTCATCCATCTGCCATATTCTACAAGCGGTGTTCTGGTAGAGGCAATGACTTTTGATAAGTATGTGCTCAATAATTATCTGCGCGGTTTCGGTATAAACGTAGCAGACAGTATCTTGCTCCGTCGCGGTGAAGCTTATGATGAAGAAGAGATTGCCAAGCGCATCGGTATGCCTTGTTTCGTAAAGCCTGCTGCTGACGGCAGTAGCTTTGGTGTGAGCAAGGTGAAGAATGCTGACCAGCTGGCTCCAGCCCTCCGTGTAGCTTTCATGGAGAGCAACGAAGTGATGATTGAGGGATTCCTTGATGGAACAGAGATTTCACAGGGTATCTACAAGACAGCCGAAAAGACCGTTGTGTTGCCGGCTACCGAAGTGGTGACCACCAACGAGTTCTTCGATTACGATGCCAAGTATAACGGTCAGGTACAGGAAATCACTCCAGCCCGTCTCTCTCCAGAGACAGCAGAAAAGGTAGCCAAGACCACATCACGCATCTACGACATTCTTCATGCCAACGGTATCATCCGTATCGACTATATCATCTCTAAGGATAAGGATGGTAAAGACAAGGTGAACATGCTGGAGATCAATACCACTCCAGGTATGACCGTTACCAGTTTCATTCCTCAGCAGGTTCGTGCAGCAGGTCTTGATATCAAGGATGTGCTCAGCGAAATTGTGGAGAATCAGTTCTAGAATAACAAACTCATATATGGTTCTGCGATTTTTTCGCAGAGCCATATATATATTAATAGGTATATATTATGAATATCCCTCAAGAATTTGATACCATCCGTCCTTGGGAGCCTGAAGATCTCCCAGAGGTATTCGACCGTTTGCTTTCAAACGATCAGTTTAAACAAGTGCTTGCCTATCTCTATCCACAAGTACCTTTCGAGATGATTGCCCAGAAGTTGAAGGCATGTAAGACCAATCTGGATTTCCAGCTGGCTTTTGCTTACGATTTTGTTCATGGCATTCTGAAGAAGGCAGCAACAGGTTGTGAGATGGATTGCATATCGCTCGATAATACCCGTAATTATACTTTCGTCAGTAATCATCGTGATATCGTGCTCGATTCAGCCATTCTCGATGTTCTTCTTATCGATAATGGGTTTAAGACCACTTGCGAGATAGCCATCGGTGATAATCTCCTTTCTCTTCCTTGGGTCAAGGACCTGGTACGTGTCAACAAGGCGTTTATCGTAGAGCGTGCCCTGAGCATGCGCCAGATGCTGATGTCGAGCAAGCGCCTCTCTGACTATATGCATTTCGCCATCAAGGAGAAGAACGAGAACATCTGGATAGCCCAGCGCGAGGGTAGAGCCAAGGACAGTAATGACCGCACCCAAAAGAGTATTCTGCAGATGATGTCGATGGGAGGCGAGGGTAGCATTATCGACCGCCTGAAACAGCTTCATCTCGTACCGCTCTCTATCAGTTACGAATATGATCCATGCGATTTCCTGAAGGCAAAGGAGTTCCAGCAGAAGCGCGATAATGCCGATTGGAAGAAGGGACCGATGGATGATCTGGTAAGCATGCAGACCGGTATCTTCGGTTATAAGGGTCATGTTCATTACCATGCAGCCCCATGTCTTGATGATTATCTGGACAGTCTGGATCCTGATATGCCTAAGCAGGATATATATAATAAGGTAGCAGCCTATATGGATGAGCAGATATTCAAGAACTATCGTCTCTATCCTGGCAACTATGTGGCTCTTGATTTGCTTGAAAACTCAACAGCTCATCAGACAGAATATACTGCCGAAGATCAGGCAAAATTTGAAAAATATATGGCTGGTCAGCTTGCGAAAATTGACCTTCCAAATAAGGATGAAGCTTACTTGAGAGAGAGAATTCTCGAGATGTATGCCAATCCAGTACGTAATTACCTTGCTGCTCAATAGCGGCAAGGTAATACTTTTTTGCTCCGAGTTAACAAAACATACATATATAATAAGTGTAAGGAAAACACAGAATTTTAATAAATCTTTAGTGTTTGTCGGGATTTATAAAAAAAAATAACTAAAATCAAAATAATACTTAAAATCAGCAAAATAGTATCAGCTTTTTTCGTAAAAGAAATGTAACTTTGCAATCGAAAATCTGTTTGCCACTTATACTTCCATAAAAAATGACTTCAGATTGGTGATGAAATGAAACAATAATAAACAACATAAACAATAACCATTATGAAATTGAATTCAACTTAACCTGTTTGTTTCCTTCGTATCTGATAGATATGTCGGGAACTAAAAGAATGACTATTTTTGATAGTCAGAGTCAACAAACGTTTAATTCTATTCAACCTAGAAAGTACTAAAGTATGAATTTGAACTTAAAAAAATCAATGCTGCTTGTGGGAGCGTTAGCATCGTTAGGCTTGAGTTATACAACTGAAGCATTGGCGACCCCCCCATATCAAACTGTAGATGCAGTTCAGCAAGCTAAGAAAGTTACTGGTAATGTTAGCGACGCAGAAGGTCCTATTATCGGTGCAAGTGTAGTAGAAAAGGGCAACCCTGGAAATGGTACAGTTACAGATCTTGATGGTAACTTTACCTTGAACGTAAAGTCGGGTTCTACTATTGTAATTACCTATATCGGTTACCAGAAACAGGAAATTGCTGTAGGTAACCAGTCTAGTCTCAAAATCACAATGAAGACAGACGACAAGACTCTCGATGAAGTTGTTGTCGTAGGTTATGGTGTTCAGAAAAAGAAGCTCGTTACCGGTTCTACCATTGAGGTAAAGGGTGATGATATTCAGAAGATGAATACCACACAGGTGCTCGGCGCTTTGCAGAGCCAGACTCCTGGTGTTAATATCCAGGCAAACTCAGGTCAGCCAGGTGATGGATTTAAGATTTCTATCCGTGGTGCCGGTACCAACGGCAATACAGCTCCTCTTTATATTATCGATGGCGTTGCTGGCGATATCAATAGTTTGAACCCAGCCGACATCGAGCGTCTTGATGTTTTGAAGGATGCTGCATCTTGTGCCATCTATGGTTCTGCTGCAGCCAATGGTGTTATCCTTGTAACTACCAAGCAGGGTAAGCAGGGTAAGGTACAGGTTACTTATGATGCCAATGTTGGTTGGTCAAATGTTTACCGTTTGCCACAGATGCTGACAGCTAAGCAGTATATGGATGTTCAGAACATGGTACGCTACAATAGTGGAGCAGCACAATGGGATTGGTCTAAATATATTGATGAAGACTTACTGAAGGCATACAACGATGGTACTAATGCAGGTACTGATTGGGTTGACGCAATTCGCAATAAGAATGCAGTTACTACAAGCCATGCCTTGAACGTAACTGGTGGTTCTGATCGTTCGACATTCTCTGTAGGTACAGGTTATCAGTATCAGGATGGTGTATTCGGCAAGGTTGTTAAGTCTGATTTCCGTCGATTTACATTCCGCATTAATTCGGAGCATGTTATTTACCGTAATGCTAAGGGACGTGATATCGTGAAGATTGGTGAAAATGTTTATTACCAGCATAAGCAGACTCAAGGTCTTCAGATTGGTAACCAATATAGCAATGAACTTTCAAGTATGCTTCGTGCAAATCCATGTGTTCCTATTTACAACAAGGATGGTGGATATTTTGATTGGAATGATATAAAGGCTTCAGGTACTGATGGTTGGCAGAGTTATAATACTTATACTTCTAACCCTATCTTGAGAATGGTTAACAGTCAGTCTGGTAACAATAAGAGTATCAATCAAAACTTACATGCTACTGGTTATTTGGAGATTTCTCCTATCAAGGGATTGACATATCGTGGACAGTTGAACTACAATCAGAATACTTGGACATGGCGTGCATATCTCCCAATATTCTCAGCAAATGAGATGACTGCTGATACATATCGTAAAACTGATAATGCAACTAACCAAATTGGAACAAGTTGGGGATGGAGTACAACCAATACTTTGAACTATAAGTTTGATTTGAATAAGCAGCATAATTTCGATATCTTGGTTGGTACTGAATATGGTGAGAGTCGTCCAGACTTTGGTTTCAGCTTGTCTGCCAATACTACGAATTCGGTATTTGGAGACTTAACTCATGCCTACATGGACTTTATGAAGGATAGAACAGCGGCTACTGTATCAGGTTCTCCTAACTCTGATTCAAGAAGTATGTCTTACTTCGGTCGTGTAAATTATAACTTTAATGAGAAGTACATGCTCTCTGCTATCATGCGTGCCGATGGTAACTCAAAATTCGCACCAGGTAAGCGTTGGGGCTATTTCCCATCAGTATCCGCAGGTTGGGTTATCTCTAACGAGAAGTTCATGGCTAAGACAGCTTCCTGGCTTGATTTCTTGAAACTTCGTGCAGGTTGGGGACAGAATGGTAATGCTCAGACTGTTTCTAATTTTGAGTGGCAGAGTACATTTGCTTACAATTCTACAAGCTATTATTCTTTCAACAGCTCAAAAGATAGTTTCGTGAGTGGTGCCTCTCCTTCTCGTTTGGAGAATCAGGAGTTGACTTGGGAAACTTCTGAACAGACAAATATTGGTTTGGATGCACGTTTCTTGAGAGGTCGCCTTGGCTTTACTTTCGATTGGTATGACAAGAAAACAAAGGACTTGTTGGTAGATGTTCCTGTAGATGCTACTACTGGTTTCTCAACCATGAAAAAGAATGCCGGTACTGTAGAGAATAAGGGTATCGAACTCGCACTTAATTGGAATGACAAAATTGGTAAGGACTTCCAGTATAATGTAGGTTGGAATATGGCATACAACCACAATGAGGTTACTGCAATCAACTCTAGTCAGAACTATAACGATGGTGGTAATGATCTCCTCTCTCAGGGTACAGGTGTAATAGCTCGTTTCGAGGTTGGTCATCCTATTGGCTATTTCTGGGGATACAAGACAGATGGAGTTATGCAGAATGCCGCAGATGTTCAGGCTTATTTGGATAAGAACTGTAATGGTGATGCTGTCAATTCTCTGCAAGGTGCAAGCATTAAACCTGGTGATTTGAAGTTTGTCGATACCAATGGTGACGGAAGAATCACTTCTGATGATAAAACAGAAATCGGAAATCCTCATCCTGATGTAACAATGGGTATTAATCTTGGAGCGTCTTACAAGGGATTTGATATTTCCGTTGTTGGATATGCTGCATTGGGTCAGCAAGTAGCACGCTCATTCCGCAAGTTTGCTGATGGTGAGGCAGAGAACTATACTACAGAAGTATTTAGTTACTGGCATGGTGAAGGCACTTCTAATAAGTATCCTCTCTTAGCCAAGATGAACGAAGGTCCTAACTGGCAGCAAATCTCTGATATTTATATCGAAAATGCTAGTTATTTCCGCCTTCAGAATTTGACGGTAGGTTACGACTTTACTAAGATTTGGAAGAATAGTCCATTCTCTCAGCTTCGTCTCTACTTTACAGCACAGAATCTCTTTACCATTACAGGTTATAAGGGTATGGATCCAGAAAATGGTATGGCACTCAGTGAATCTTGGGTAACAGGTGTTGATGTCGGTAACTATCCTCAGCCTCGTACCTATATGGTTGGTGTAAATGTTAAGTTCTAATCTAAAATTGATTACGCAATGAAAAAAATAAATATATTACCTCAAATCCGCAACCTATAGGGTTTAGTGGGATTTTGCTTGCAAAGCGACAAAATTCATTTTATTGTACATATTTCTTGCACAACAGAAATGTCGCAGACACAAAATC
>QSCI01000057.1:0-22438 GCA_003463005.1 Segatella copri
TTCCCCCAAAAGGAGTGAGTTTCTCAGATTTTATTTGTACTTTTGCCATGTCATTCAGAATTTTGTTTGTTTTTATTTTGCAACACTAAGATAAGTGAAATTTCTGACATGGCAAAATCCTGAGCAACTTTTTGTTGCTCAGGTGCTTATAAAAAATATTAAATTATAGTGTTGCGGAAATTAGAGTCATATAAAAATACCTAGATATGCGCAAGAAAGTAAAAAGGAAGAAAAAACATCATTTAAACAGATTAAAAACAAGAAAAGCTGGTTCAAGTTAGTCTATTTCGATATTTTTTTGCTGATTTATTTCCGATTTTCAACTATTATTATTACCTTTGCGACCAAATATCATTTAAGCATACCTCAAATAACTTAAAAAGATATATAAATAACTAGGAGTATAAAAAACATAAGCAAATGACGAACAAGCATTATAAAGGAAATGAAATGATAAGGAGACTGGTGATAGGTGCCGATTTCGTTATTCTCAATATCGTACTGTTGTTCTATACCCAATATGGTCAAGAACTCATACCTGCGTATTTCGACAAAGCAACAAAGATTACCTTTTTTGTTGCCAATGCAGCCTTGTTCCTAGGCGAATACTTCTATTCCACCATCATTCATGTCAGAAAGATCGGGTTCCTGCAGGTTACAAAGCGTACTTTATATCTGGCTGCAGCAACAACATTCTGTTTCTTTACCTTCTCAAGACTACTCGGTCACGGGGGAAAGATGTTCTCCTTCAGCATTATCTTCGGCATAACATTCTATCTGTCTCTCATCATAAGCCGACTCTGCGAGCTCAAATTACTAAAGTATTTCCGCTCTAAGGGCCGCAACTCACGCACCGTCGTCTTTGTAGGTAACGATCCTGCCGTGAGCGAGATGTACAAGACGATGACAGAAGATCCCTCGGCAGGTTATATCGTAAAAGGATATTATGCAGATGAAGACATCACTGATAATCCGGAAGGGTTGAAAAGAATAGGAAACATGAAACAGCTCAAAGAGATTATCTCTTCTACCATGAATGATACCATCAATGGTGAACCTTCCAATATTGACGAGGTTTTCTGCTGCCTGTCGCATAAAGATCCTGAGATCATCAACATCATACACTTCTGTGATAAGAATGTGATACACTTCTACTACCTGCACGTGTGTTTGGTGAGTACAAATTGCATCTTGATGCCCAGAATTTCATGGGAAGGACGGTATATTCAAACCGCATAGAACCCCTAACAAGCATGTCAAACCGCATTATCAAGCGTAGCTTCGACATCGTGGTGAGCGGGCTTGCATGTTTGTGCGTTCTACCATTCATTCCATTCATAGCTCTCATCATCAAGATTCAGAGTCCTGGTCCAATTTTCTTCAAACAGGCAAGAACGGGTCTGAATGGTGATACCTTCTACTGTCTTAAATTCCGTTCCATGCATGTGAACAAGGATGCAGACAAGGCACAGGCAACAAAGAACGACCCACGTAAATTTGCTTTCGGCAACTTTATGAGAAAGACGAACATAGATGAGTTTCCTCAATTCTTCAATGTTCTTAAGGGAGACATGAGTATTGTGGGTCCGCGCCCTCACATGCTGCATCATACAGAGGTGTATGGAAGCCTGATAGATAAGTATATGGTTCGCCACTTCTCCAAGCCGGGTATCACAGGTTGGGCTCAGGTTACCGGGTTCCGTGGTGAGACCAAGGAGCTCTGGCAGATGGAGGAACGTATCCGCCGTGATATCTGGTATATAGAGAACTGGTCGTTCTGGCTTGATATCAAGATTATCTTCATGACAGCCAAGAGCATTATCTGCCCTGACAAGAATGCTTATTAGGAGTCTATAACTTATTAGGAGTCTATAAAAAGGAAAAAGAGGATGTGCCATAAGTTTGGAAAATAGTTGGCGCACAACAGTTGGCCACCGCATGCACATCAGCTGTTGTGCATGCGCATATCAGCTGTTATGCAAGCGCACAACAGCTGTTGTGCGACCGGAGATACTAACTGTCTCAACAACATATTCTATCTCTTTCAACAACATATACTAGATATACTAGCTTTTCCAACAACATATCCTAGCTCTTCCAACAACATATCCTAGCTCTTTCAACAACATATCCTAGCTCTTCCAGCAACAAGAAGAGGGTGTATCATTAACTTATGACACACCCTCTTTTTAGGTATTCTCTTTACTTATTACTTAGATTACTTAGACGGAAGCCTGTTGAGCCAACAGGTAAGGTCATTCAACATTTGGTCGTGATACGGGAAGCCATGAGCGGCATCGCGGAACCCCCATCCATGTCCGGCAGTCGGATAGATGTGCATGGTACACTCGTTGCCCGCCTTGCTCATGGCAGAATAATAGGCTACGCCATTGGTTACAGGAGGAACAACCTTATCATCAAAAGACATCAGTATGATGGCACGAGGGGTAAGATTAGGACGCACAGCCTTATCATTAGACCACTCTTCTACCAGTTTCTTATCGGTATTACGCTCTTCACCCAAGAAATTCACACATGATCCCTTATGAGAGATACGCTCATCCATTGAAATCACCGGATAGAAAAGAATCGAGAAATCAGGTCGCACAGCCGCCTCAGCATGAGTACTGACGGAAGAAGCCAAATGACCGCCGGCAGAAAATCCCATAATTCCGACATCTTCCTTGTTTATTTTCCATACAGCAGAACTATCACGGACGGTACGCATCGCCTGATAAGCATCACTCAACGGAATATTGCGGTTTCCCTTAGGCATACGGTATTTCAAGACGAAGAAAGCGATACCCTGTTTGTTGAAATATTCTGCCCACTGATGTCCCTCATGGTCCATTGCAAGATGAGAATACCCACCTCCAGGACAATCTACTACGGCTCTTCCTGAAGGATTCTTAGGAAGATAACAGGTGAGTTCACTCAGACCGTCGCTACTGTTCTTCAATACGAACTTGCGAGCGGTAGATTGAGCTGATGCTGTAATTGCTGTCTGCATCAGAAGAAAAAAAATCATTGTCTTTTTCATTTTTCTTTTTTGTTATGTTGTTTATATCTTTATTCTGTTTTGCTAAGATAATGCAAAGATAGGCATTTTTTCGTTAACCCTATGTTATTTTTTCTTCTTTTTTTGGTGTTTTTGTTCCAATCGCTTTGATTATTGGTTCTTTTTTGCTATATTTGCAGAAAAATTGCTGTAAACGGCAATCGGAGAAAACATCTCTCTTCTGCCGCTGGCATTTATTTAGAAGTCTCACTTATAAAATATTGACATAGAATAATGAAGGATTTTTTCAAGAACGTGGCAGCCACTATCGTAGGACTGTTTGCCTTCGGGCTGATCATGACCATCCTGGGATTCATCTGTATCATCGGAATGGTGGCATCGAGCAACAGTAAACCGGCACTGAAAGACAATGCGGTGATGGTGATGAAACTACAAGGACAGATTGAAGACCGTACTGAAGACAACTGGCTCGGCGAACTGACAGGCGAGCAGTTTAACAACATAGGCATGAACAGGATTCTCTCTTCTATCCGCAAGGCAAAGAATGAGGATAAAGTGAAGGGCATCTATCTGGAAACAGGTATCTTGGAGACAGATTATGCCACTTTGCAGGAAATCAGAAATGCACTTGCCGATTTCAAGAAGAGCGGCAAATGGATTATCGCATATGGTGATGCTCTCTCACAGGGTGGATATTATCTGGCTTCGGTTGCCAACAAGGTATATGTAAACCCAGAAGGCAATGTGGACTGGCATGGTATTGCATCGCAGCCACAATATATCAAAGATGTAGCAGCCAAGTTTGGCGTTCACTTTACGGTAGTGAAGGTAGGCAAATATAAAAGCTATACTGAAACATACACCGAAGACAAAATGTCGGATGCCAACAGAGAGCAGGTTTCACGCTATATTGGTGGACTCTGGCAACAGATGTTGGGAGATGTGAGCAAAAGCAGAAACATCAGCAAGGATTCACTGAACCGCTATGCTGACGGGCTGATGGTGTTTGATGATACCAAACTACTGAAATCTCGAAAGATGGTAGATGGATTCTGCTATTATGATGAAATCAGAGACGTGGTAAAGAAACAGTTAGGACTGAAGGCAGACGAGACCATCAATCAGGTTGACTATAACGACGTAGATATGACTATAGACGACTCGAACCTGATGGGCGAAGAGATTGCCGTATACTACTGTCAGGGGTCCATTGTCAGGATGGAGACTCCTAGCATCTATGATTCTGAGCAACAGATAGTAAGTACAAAGGTCATCAAGGACCTTCAGGAACTTGCAGATAACAGTCAGATAAAGGCCGTAGTTCTGCGTATCAATTCGGGCGGTGGCGATGCCTATGCTTCGGAACAGATCTGGAGAGCAGTTAAAGAATTAAATAAAAAGAAGCCGGTAGTGGTTTCGATGGGTGGTATGGCAGCATCGGGTGCTTATTATATGAGTATGGGTGCCCAATATATCATGGCACAACCTACAACATTGACCGGCAGCATCGGTATCTTTGGAGCCCTGCCAGATTTCAGTGACCTGATGACAAAGAAGTTAGGCTTCAAGTATGATGAAGTGAAGACCAACCGCAACAGTGCCTATGCCTCTGCAGGCATGTCACGTCCATGGAGTGCAGAAGAGATTGCCACCATGCAAAACTATGTGAACCGTGGATATAGCCTCTTCCGCAATCGTGTGGCTGAGGGCAGAAAAATGAGTACCGAACAGGTTGAGAAGATTGCTCAAGGAAGAGTATGGCTGGGTACAGACGCCAAGAAGATCAAGTTAATTGATGGATTCGGCGGCTTGAGCGACGCCATCGACAAGGCTGCAGAATTGGCTCATCTCAGCAGTTATCAGGCGGTAGAATATCCGGCATTGGCTGGATGGATGGAACAGTTGCTGGATATGGCGGGCGGAAACAAGAGAACCTACCTCGACGAACAGTTGCGTCTGGCATTGGGTGATCTCTACCAGCCATTCATCATGATACGCAATATGAAGGAGAAAGAGCCTATACAGGCTGCACTTCCTTACGTACTGAACATACAATAACATTTATAATAAGGTATGCGTACATTAATATATAGACATACCGGATTAAGAGAAAGGAAACAGACATGAGAACAGAAGGCGATCTTATCAAGATCAACGACTGGCTGCTACCACTGAGTTGGATTTATGGCGGCATGGTCAGATTTCGCAATTGGCTCTTCGATATCGGACTGAAAAAGAGTCAGTCATTCTCAATCCCGATCATTTCTGTGGGTAACATCACGGTGGGCGGATCGGGCAAGACTCCCCATGTGGAGTATCTGATACGCTTGTTGCACGACAAGGTTAAGATAGCTGTGCTATCACGTGGTTACAAAAGAAAGACCAGTGGCTATGTGCTGGCAGATAAAGATACGACAATGTCAGAGATTGGCGATGAACCCTTCCAGATGCACAGCAAGTTTGACGATATCTATGTAGCCGTAGACGCTAAGCGTGTGAGAGGAATCGAAAAGTTGCAGAATGAAGAACCGACCAAGGATGTAGATGTTGTATTACTGGATGATGCCTTTCAGCATCGCTATGTAAAGCCAGGTATCAACATTCTGCTGGTAGATTACCACCGTCTGATCATCTATGACAAGATGTTGCCAGCAGGAAGACTGAGAGAACCTCTAAGCGGTAAGAACCGTGCAGACATTGTGATTATCACTAAATGTCCAAAGGACCTGAAGCCAATGGAATTTCGAGTACTCACCAAGGCTATGGACCTTTACCCTTTCCAGAAGCTCTACTTCACCTGCATCAACTATGATACGCCAAAGGGAGTTTTCGAAGACCAGCAGATAGCCAAGGAGGAGCTGAAAAACTACCATGCTCTACTGGTTACTGGTATCGCATCGCCTAAGCAGATGGAACACGACCTGAAGCCAATGGTCAAGAGTATGCAGTCGCTGAGTTTCGGTGATCACCATCGCTTCAAGAGCAAGGACATCACACGCATCAACGAGGCGTTTGAACAGATGCCAGAACCCCGTCTGATTATCACGACAGAGAAAGATGCCGTGAGACTAAAAGAGACAGAGGGACTCTATGAAATAGTTAAGAAAAGCATATACGAACTGCCTATCAAGGTAAGTTTCATGCTGGAACAAGAAGATAATTTTAACGACAAAATCATTAGCTATGTACGAAAAAATTCAAGAAACAGCATCCTGGCTAAAAGAAAGGATGACAACAAGTCCGAAGACAGCAATCATACTGGGAACCGGTCTCGGACAATTAGCTTCAGAAATAACTGACAGTTATGAATTTCCATATAGTGAAATACCAAACTTCCCAGTATCTACCGTTCAAGGTCATGCAGGCAAACTGATTTTCGGTAAGTTAGGAGGTAAAGATATCATGGCTATGGAAGGAAGATTCCATTACTATGAAGGATATGACATGAAGGCTGTAACCTTCCCAGAACGTGTGATGTACGAGTTGGGCATTGAAACCCTCTTTGTAAGCAACGCTTCGGGCGGTATGAATCCGGAATTCCAGATTGGAGACCTGATGATTATCGATGATCACATCAACTTCTTCCCAGAACATCCATTGCGCGGAAAGAACTTCCCTACCGGTCCACGTTTCCCGGATATGCACGAAGCATACGACAAGAAACTCCGCGACCTTGCCGACGATATCGCTAAGGAGAAGGGAATTGATGCAAAGCATGGTGTATATGTTGGCGTTCAGGGACCTACCTTCGAGACACCGGCAGAGTATCGCATGTATCGTGTATTGGGTGGTGACGCTGTAGGTATGAGTACTGTACCAGAAGTGATTGTTGCCCGCCATTGCGGAATCAAGGTTTTCGGAATCAGCATCATCACCGACCTTGGAGGTTTCGATGTACCTGTAGAAGTCAGTCATGAGGAGGTGCAGATTGCAGCCAATGCCGCACAGCCTAAGATGACAGAGATTATGCGAGAAATCATCCGCAGATCTTAAGTATAAATTATAAACTATTATTTATTTTGGATATCTCAAAGTTGGGTGAGTTCGGTCTTATTGATCATCTCACAAAAGGTTATGAAAAGAAAAACGAGTCTACAGTTTATGGTGTAGGCGACGATTGTGCCGTGATGCATTATCCTGACAAGGAGGTGCTCATGACTACAGATATGCTGATGGAGGGCGTACATTTCGACCTTACCTATATTGACATGGTTCACTTGGGTTACAAGAGTGCAATGGTAAACATCAGTGATATCTTTGCTATGAACGGAACCCCACGTCAGATGGTAGTAAGCATAGCATTGAGTAAACGATTCAAAGTAGAAGACATTGATGAATTCTATAAGGGGCTTCGAATGGCATGCGACAAATGGGGAGTAGATATCGTGGGAGGTGATACTACCTCTTCTCTCACCGGTTTAGCCATCAGTATTACTTGTATCGGAGAAGCAGCAAAAGAAGAAATCGTATACCGCAACGGAGCCAAGGAAACAGACCTGATCTGTGTGTCGGGCGACTTGGGCGGTGCCTATATGGGACTTCAACTGCTGGAACGCGAAAAGGCTGTATACTACGGACAGATAGAAGATATCCGAAAGAAGATGGCTGAGGCTAAAGCAAATGGTGATAACGAGAAACTGGCTCTTCTGAACAGAGACTTAGAGAATATGCGCAACTTCCAGCCTGATTTCGCCGGCAAGGAATATCTCTTGGAAAGACAACTGCAGCCTGAGGCACGCGGAGATGTGATAGCACAACTGCGTGAGGCAGGTATCCGTCCTACCGCCATGATGGATGTGAGCGATGGGCTGAGCAGTGAATTGATGCATATCTGCGAACAGAGTCATTGCGGATGCAGAGTATATGAGAAGAACATACCTATCGACTACCAGACAGCCGTGCAGGCAGAAGAATTCAATATGAACCTTACCACCTGTGCTATGAATGGTGGCGAAGATTATGAACTTCTCTTTACCGTACCTATCGGTGACCACGAGAAGATTGAGGCAATGGAGGGTGTAAGGCAGATTGGCTACATCACCAAAGAAAATCTGGGCAAGTTCCTCATTACCAGAGACGGACAGGAATTTGAACTGAAAGCACAAGGTTGGAATCCGCTGAAAGATTAATTTCAAGCAAGGGGATATTTAGTTAATAAACATTAAGCAAGAGAAAATATTTCGTTTTCTCTTGCTCAATTAAAATATTTATTGTACCTTTGCAACCGCAAAAAGCAAGATGGTGCCATAGCTCAGTTGGTAGAGCAAAGGACTGAAAATCCTTGTGTCCCCGGTTCGATTCCTGGTGGTACCACTCCTCCTTTCATAAAAGGCGGTCACTAACTGTGGTTAGGGCCGTCTTTTTTTATATCCACACCTTAAGGTAACAGATATTACAAACAAGACAAAGTATAGAATTTATTAAACAAACTAAACTTAAAAAGCTTATGAAGAAGATTTTAATAGCTTTATTGGTCTGTTTCTCATTTGTGACAGCCAATGCCAAAGATTACAGTAAGTATTATCAGAACTTACCAGTTCAGATGCAGCAACCAACATTGCCTAGCATCCCAGACAATCATGTCAGTATCTTAGAATGTGGCGGTAATGGTGACGGACTCACCATGAATACCCAGGCATTCGCCAAAGCTATCAGCAAACTGAACAAGATGGGCGGCGGTCATCTTAATGTGCCTGCAGGTATCTACCTTACCGGTCTCATCTCACTGAAGGACAATATTGACCTGCATCTGGAAAAGAATGCCATCATCGTTCTTTCAGAAGACAAGAACGACCATTTCAAGATAGACAAGACCACAGGTAAAAAAGAAAGCCGTGCAACTCCAGCCATCAATGCCAGCAAGAGAAAAAATATTTCTATCACAGGCGAGGGCACTATTGACGGAAACGGAGAATGGTGGAGACCGGTAAAGCGCAGTAAGGTTAGCGATGTAGAATGGAAAGAATTCCAGTCTATGGGCGGAACACTAAATGAGAAGGGTGACATCTGGTATCCTTTCAACCTGAAGCACGAACCTAATGTGGCTGAGAATATGGACGAACAGGAGAAAGCCCGAACACACATGATCAGATTCACCAGTTGCGAGAATGTGCTCGTGCAGGGAGTTACACTTCTGAACAGTCCTAAATTCCATATCATCCCTACCCGATGCAAGAATGTGATTATCGACGGAATCACCGTAAAATGTCCTTGGAATGCCCAAAATGGTGATGCGATTGACATCTCAAGCTGTAAGGATGTACTCATCGTAAACAATGTGATAGATGCCGGTGATGATGGTATCTGCATGAAGGGTGGCGCAGGCGCAGCAGGTGCGGCAGCAGGTCCTTGTGAAAACATCAATATCCAGGACAACACCGTATACCATGCCCATGGAGGTTTTGTTATCGGCAGCGAGTTCTCTGGCGGCATGAAGAATATTGTTGTTCGCAACAATACTTTCCAGGGAACAGATACCGGTTTACGCTTTAAAAGTGCAGTGAAGAGAGGTGGAACATCAGAGAACATCTATATCGACCATATCTACATGACCGATATCAAGGATGCAGCCATCACCTTTGAGACCACTTATTTTGACAACCATGTAGGTGCCCAGAAGCAGACAACTCCCGTAAAGCAGGAATTCCTGCCAAACTTTCAGGATATCCACATGAGCAACATCTACGTACGAGGTTGCGAAACAGGTATTGAGGCACATGGTGCAGAAGGTATGGTACACGATATCACCATCAAGAACTCCAATATCTTCTACACCAAGGAAGCCAAGAATATCGATGCTGCCTGCAAAATTCTGTTGGAAAACGTACGTTTTGAAAGTTTCGCAAAGTAAATTTTCTACTCAACATATTCAAGAAGTCTACTTGACAACAGTAAGCGTATGATCGCAAACCGTGAAATGAATATCAAGACCCTCATAAGGCATTCCATAGACCTTATGAGGGTCTTTCTGGTAATGCGGACGGGGATCTTGGGCAAGTACCTCTTTCAATATTTCAATCTTTTCTGCATTCAATCCCTGCAGACGCAGATGCCTGTCTACATCTTCAGAAATCTCTACAGCAAGTTTTTGCCATTTGCGGTCATCAACAAAACCGCTCCTTGCCCCAGGATGAGAATCGGCATACACCACATACGGCTTGATGTCAAATATCGGTGTTTTGTCCATAAGATCAGCTCCCTTAACATGAATGACAGGACCATGAGGAGTCTCCCATTCGATATGAGAAATTTTTACCGATGAAAGACCTATATTATTGGGACGGAAAGGACTTCGAGTAGCAAAGACACCCACTTTCTCATTGCCTCCCAACACAGGAGGACGAACAACCGGACTGTGCGCTTTGTGCCTATTGGCAGAAAATTCCCAAATCAGCCAAAGATAATCAAAGCCCTCCATGCCACGCAGCGCATCAGGGTTACGAAATTCGGGTTCAAAAACAATCTGTCCTTCCAGTTCTGCTACCAATCCAGCCTGTTTGGGTATGCCAAACTTGCTACTGAAGGGAGAACGAAAATATGCTATTGGTTTTATCTCCATATTTACTAATTATTACACCTTAATTATATATAAGACGAAAAAAGCCATGAATTATTTTGCCGTATGCACAAAATAATGTACCTTTGCAGACAGAACAAAAAACAAAAAGAAATGAAAATACAAAGACCATCGTATGAAATCTGGTTACAGAAACCAGGTGAGCTCGGTATCTACCAGCAGATAGAACGAGCAGGAAGAGTATGCTATAAAAGTGAGAATAATACCACTGTGAATTCTGCCAAACCTTTCGTGGATCGGATGGTGCAGAGTGAACACTTTGCCATGCTGGAACATGGAACCGTGTATCTGGTATGCAAACATGGAGAGTTGCCGCTTTATACCCACAACAAGTTCTCACGTCTGAAAACTTTAGACGGCAAAGACTATATTACAACCAATCTCCGAGTATTGGCAGAAAACAAGGCGATGGATGATTTGAAATACCTCAGCAACTATGAAGAAGGTAAGCACGAACTCCGTATTACCGTTCATTTTACTACTCAGATTTCCATAACCCGAGAATACAACCGTCATCGTGCCAACTCTATGGCAGAACAGAGTACCCGATACTGCAACTATTCGAAGAATAAGTTTGATAACGAGATTACCATCAACCTGCCTACATGGGTAGAAGCAGAAGGCTTCGATGGTTCACAAGATCCCAGCGACTACCGAATAGAAGATATGTGTGCTGACATTGCAGAAGGAAGAACTGCAGAATGGAGTAAACTCACAACTTGGATATTCGCCAATCAGGCTGCCGAATATGCCTACATGAAACTGATAGAGGCAGGTTGCAAACCACAGGAAGCACGAGCCATCCTACCATTGGACTGCAACACAGAACTGGTTCATACCGCTTTCGTGAGTGACTGGAAACATTTCTTCGACCTTCGCGCATTAGGTACTACCGGTGCACCACATCCTGATGCCAAGATTTTAGCCTTGCCACTGATGGAAGAGTTTAAGCAGAAAGGTTACCTCTAAGGTTTAAAAAATATTAAAGCACCCTTTCAAAATAAAGATTTTCTATTCTTTTGACATAACGAATAGATTTATTTCGTATTTTTGCGGTGTGTTTTTCATAGTATTAGATTTAAGGTTATCAAGATTGGGGCTACGGCGGTAGCCCTTTTTTATTGTCTTTTTCAGCCTTACCTCTCTATTTTTTGCCGATTTTGCCACTTATTAGCCCCCAAAATGCATTTTTTTGAAGAAAAATGAAAAAAAGTTGGCGAAAAATTTGGTGGAACCAGAAAATAGTAGTACCTTTGCAACCGCTTAAGAAAACCAAGCTATAGTCATCCAGACTAAAACAATGGAGAGATGGTAGAGTGGTCGATTACAACGGTCTTGAAAACCGTCGTACCGAGAGGTACCGGGGGTTCGAATCCCTCTCTCTCCGCAAGAGCCTTCTGAAAGAAATTTCAGAAGGCTTTTTTTATTTCCGTATTTGTATATTTCCTTCATATTCATTCACTATCCATGACAAGAAGACTTCAAATGCAAAATTATGCTATATTATTTGGTCATATCAAAGAAAACATGTAACTTTGCTAAAAAGTAAGCTATATGCAAGAAAAGACATGACAATGATAGATCGCTGTTACATAGAAATCACTAATACATGTAATCTCAACTGCCACTTCTGTCCAAAACATACAAGGAAGAAAAGACAGTTGAGTGCTGAGGAATTCGACCTGCTCACCGACAAGATACGCGGGAAGGTCTGTTTCCTATATTTCCACATTATGGGCGAACCCCTACTACACCCTCTTCTACCCGAGTTTATCAATATGGCAAGAGAGAAAGGTTTCAAAACCGTACTTACATCCAACGGCACTCTGCTACCCAAAGCTATGGATCTCCTTGACACACTTCCCCACAAAATACAGCTCTCGCTCCACTCACACGAGAGCAATGCCAAGGGAGAGCTTGCCAGTTACATGAACGAGGTGATGACTTTTTCAACCCAAGCAGCAGAGAAAGGAACCTGCATAGTTCTCAGACTTTGGAACCAAGGAGGAAAAGACCGGGAAAATGAAGAAGTAATGGAGCACATCGAAAAATTTGTTCCCAAACCCTGGAAAGAACGACCTGACGGTTACAGACTTGCCAATAATCTCTATCTGGAGTTTGACAGGAAATTCGAATGGCCCAACTTTGATAACCATATCGAAGAAAAGGAAATGATAAAAGGAAATCAGAAATCAGGTATCAGAGAAGAAAAAAGAGAAGTTTTCTGTAAAGCCCTACTCAAACAGATAGGCGTATTGGCAGACGGAACATTGGTACCCTGCTGTTTGGACCACAACGGAGATGTAGCACTTGGGAACCTGCTTGAACAATCGCTGGAAGAAATTCTGGCTTCACCCCGTGCCCAAGCCATGATAGAAGGTTTCAAGCACCATCAAGCCACAGAACATCTCTGTGAGACCTGTGAATCAGCCCTGGTAAGAAACAGTTTTAGAGGAAAAGCAAGAAGTTAATAGGAATTATGAAATATTATACAGCAATGACAATAGCTGGCTCAGACAGTTGCGGAGGAGCCGGCGTGCAAGCTGACATCAAGACTATGTCGGCACTAGGCGTATATGCCGCATCGGCCATTACAGCCATTACCGTACAGAACACCCTGGGAGTTTATGCCATCCAAGACATCAACCCCGAAATTGTAAAGGGCCAGATAGAAGCTGTGATGAACGACATCCACCCAGATGCCATCAAAGTAGGTATGGTTAACGACCGTACCACCATCCAGGCAATCGCAGAAACCCTGAAAAGATACCAAGGAAATTATCAGCATCTTATCATAGACCCCGTGATGGTTTCCACCAGTGGTTGCAGACTCATGCAGGAGGACGCTCTCAGCATTTTCATACAGGAGTTATTACCATTAGCTACCCTGCTAACACCTAACATCCCGGAAGCAGAGATACTGGCAGGAATGAAGATACAGAATAAGGAAGACATCCAGAACGCAGCTTTAGCCATCAGCAAGTTAGGCTGTAAATATGTACTCATCAAAGGCGGCCATTTCCAGGGAGCAGAAAAGATTGATTACCTCTTCGAAGACGGAAAACCTATTACCAGTTATCGAGGCATTAGCGTAAACACACGCAATACCCACGGTACAGGTTGTACCCTATCCTCAGCCATCACTTCTTATCTGGCAAGAGAAATGGATATGAATACAGCTATCGCCATGGCAAAAACCTATCTTTCAGGCGCAATTCTGGCAGGAAAAGATGTACAGATAGGAAAAGGTCATGGTCCGGTGAATCATTTCTATGAGCCCAAGGCACTGTTTATCAAATAACAGCCACCACCTTTATATAAACAAATAAAGTCACAACGAATATGAAATGGATAGTAATCACTCTGCCTGATTTTATAGAGAATGAATCAACCTATATCAACCAACTCTTTAAAGCAGGTATAGACCTGCTGCATCTGCGCAAACCAGAATCAAATATAGAGGAGTGTAAGCGACTGATACAGGAAATCGACAAGAAATGGCATAAAAAGATCGTAGTACACGATCACTTCGAACTTTGTCAGGAATTTCATCTTCATGGTATTCATCTTAACAGAAGAAACCACGAGATTCCAGAAGGCTTTCAAGGAAGCATCTCACAATCCTGCCATAGTTTTAAGGAAGTAGAACAAGCTCTCCAGCCTATATCACCCAAGAGCAAAGACGAAAAGAGCGCGATTCTCAAACCTGCCTGCCATTATGTTTTCCTCAGTCCAATCTTTGACAGCATTTCAAAGAAAGGCTACAAACATTCCTTCTCTAACAAAGACTTAGAGGAAGCAGGCATCAATGGAATCATCAATGAGCGGGTTGTCGCATTAGGAGGTGTCACCCCTGAATATATTCCACAATTGAGAGTATGGAACTTTGGCGGAGCTGCATTCTTAGGTGACATCTGGAACAGAAGAACTGATGCAAAATGGACGGAATATCTTACCGGAATTAAGAAGAAACTTACACCCGGAAATGCCAAGAATACGCTTAACAGTTCAAACATTTGGTAGAGGGAAAGACACTACTTTCTAATAAGACAGGCCGAATCTCAACAATAAAAATAAAAAAATGCTTTTTTATTTTGTATTGTCTTCGATTTGCACTACCTTTGCACCCATGATATATCCAGATAATTTTGAAAATAAGATAGGATTCAATGAAATCCGCAAGATGCTGCGCGAAAGATGCCTCTCTCCACTCGGAAAGGAACAGGTAGACAAGATGGCATTCAGCAGCGATGCAGAACAAGTTAACGAATGGCTCATGCAGGTGCGTGAGTTCCGCAGACTGATGGAGGAAGTAGAAGACTTTCCCCTACAATATTTCTATGATGTAAGGGAGAGCATCCTCCGTATCCGTGTAGAAAACAGTCACCTGGAAGAGGACGAACTGTTTGACTTGCGACGTTCACTATCTACCATAGCAGATATGGTGAAAATACTGAATCACAGCGATGACGATGACGAGCCGGAAGACGGATGGAAAAGAGAGAAAAAATATCCCTACCCAGCCCTACATCGCCTTTCACAGGATGTAGTTACTTTTCCACAACTGATTCAGCGCATCGACCAGATACTTGACAAATTCGGCAAGATAAGAGATAATGCAACCCCTGAACTTCTTCAGATTCGCAGAGAACTGGCAAAGACAGAGGGCAGCATCTCACGTACCTTATATAGTATATTGCGCTCGGCACAAAGTGAAGGCATCGTAGAAAAAGATGTTACCCCTACCCTGCGTGACGGCAGACTGGTTATTCCCGTCATCCCTACTCTGAAGCGTAAAATCAAAGGTATCGTACACGATGAGAGTGCCACAGGTAAAACAGTCTTTATAGAACCTACCGAGGTGGTAGAGGCAAACAACCGTGTACGTGAACTGGAGGGTGAAGAGAGAAAGGAAATCATCCGCATCCTCACCGACTTTACCAATAAGGTACGCCCATATTCCAAGGAAATTCTGGACAGTTGCCGTTTCCTTGCCATCATTGACCTGATACAAGCCAAGCAAAAACTGGCAGAAATCTTCAAAGCCATAGAACCCGAGGTAGAAGACCACCCACACATAGACTGGACCCGTGCGATACACCCATTATTGCAGCTATCTCTACAGAAGAAAAACGAGAAAGTAGTTCCGTTGGATATCATGCTTACACAGGACAAACGCATTCTTATCATCTCCGGTCCAAATGCAGGCGGCAAATCTGTCTGTCTGAAAACCGTCGGATTATTACAGTATATGCTGCAATGCGGTTTGAGCATCCCTGTAAGTGAGCGTTCAAAGACAGGTGTTTTCCAAAACATCATGATTGATATCGGTGACGAACAGAGTCTGGAGAATGACCTGAGTACCTACTCATCTCATCTTCTGAACATGAAGAATATGATGAAGGCAGCCAATGGCGAGACCATCATTCTGATAGATGAGTTTGGTACAGGTACAGAGCCAGGCATCGGAGGTGCTATCGCCGAAGCTGTACTCGACAAGTTCTGCAAGCAGCAAGCTTATGGTGTGATTACCACCCACTATCAGAACCTGAAGCATTTTGCCGACAGCCATGCAGGAGTGGTTAACGGCGCCATGCTCTACGACCGCCATGAGATGAAAGCCCTCTTCCAATTAGCTATCGGCAGACCAGGTTCTTCTTTCGCTATCGAAATTGCAAGAAAGATAGGATTACCCGAAGAAGTAATCAAGGAAGCTTCAGATATCGTTGGTTCAGAATACATTCAAAGCGACAAGTATCTTCAGGATATAGTTCGTGACAAGCGATATTGGGAAAACAAACGCCAGAATATCCATCAGCGTGAAAAAGACATGGAGAAAACAATCTCCAAGTACGAAAACGACATAGAGGATATTGAGCGAAGCAGAAAGGCAATTCTCAAAAAGGCAAAAGAAGAAGCCGCAGAACTTCTGAAAGAAAGTAACAAGAGAATCGAAAACGCCATCCGGGAAATCAAAGAAAGCCAGGCTGAAAAAGAAGAAACCCGCCGTATCCGTCAGGAACTTGATACCTTCAAGCAAGAGGTTCAGGAAATTGATACCAAGGAGACCGATGACAAAATTGCCCGCAAGATAGCCCAGATTCAACAACGCAAAGAGCGCCATGCCAAGCGCCAGGCTGAAAAGAAAGAGAATCAGGAGAAGGCTGCAGCTGCACTGAGGAATGCACAGAACAAAACTCAAGCAGACAGTAAACGTGATATTCAGATTGGCGATACGGTGCGCATCAAGGGACTGACTACTGTCGGAAAGATAGAAAACATTACTGGAGATACAGCAACTGCCGTATTTGGAGGAATGAGAACCAAGATGCGCCTGAACCGTCTGGAGCATGCCACAACTCCTGTTGAAAATGCAGACAAGACAGAAGAGCGCAAGGAAAATCTGGCTTCATACGGTATCAGTAAGGAAACCAGAAAGACCATTGACTCTCATAAATCCAACTTTCACCAGGATCTGGACGTTCGCGGAATGCGAGGCGATGAAGCACTTAATGCGGTACAATACTTCATCGATGACGCTATCCTGGTAGGAATGCCAAGAGTCAGAATCCTTCACGGAAAGGGAAATGGCATCCTAAGACAGCTCATTCGCCAATATCTGAGTAGTGTGCCTAATGTGACCCATTATGCAGATGAACACGTACAATTTGGCGGATCAGGCATTACGGTAGTTGATTTTTAGCAAACAAACGTTAAACAACTGAAGTTTTTCGGCAAAACATTTGGCGGGTTCAAAGAAAAACCGTACCTTTGCACCCGCTTAAAAATTGAGACGGACAAGTCTCATACGACCAGCTCCCTCGGAATCCCCCAGGATGGGAACATAGCAAGGGTACTTGGTTGTAGCGGTGCGATATGAATCGCTTGTCCACCCGCCTCTTTAGCTCAGTTGGCCAGAGCACGTGATTTGTAATCTCGGGGTCGTTGGTTCGAATCCGACAAGAGGCTCAAAAAGGAATCTTCTTTTAGAAGGTTCCTTTTTTTATTTACATACATTTTACTTCTATATTGCATAACATTACAGTTGAAACCTCTATTTCACGAGGATTTATCTTTAATTATATATAAATATTTCCACCCTTTACACCTTATATAATAAAAAAGTTGTATTTTTGCAAATTGATATGTTACATCCGTAGAAATACAATAAAAACAATGAATACAGAAAATAACGAGAATCAGGAAGAAAAGAAGACAAGCCAGCAAATGCATAAGGTTAAAACGATTATCATTGACACTGGCAAGATAAGACAAACCAAAGCATTCGCCCGGCAAGATGGTGCCATCCTCGGAGCTGTCTGGATCGTCAGTTTCGTATGTACCATGCTGGCAGTAGACCCGCAATACCAGATGCTGGGATTCATTTCCAACATTCTCATCATAGCAACCCCATTTGTTGTGGCCAAGCGACTGAAGGCATTCCGTGACTATGCAAGAGACGGACATATCTCTTTCCGTCATGCATTCTACTATTGCATCCAGACATTCTTCAATGCAACCCTTCTGCTTACCCTTGTGCAATATCTTTGGTTCCGTTTTATGGATACGGGTCTATTCATGAACCAACTGCAAACCAACTATCAGATTGTAGCACAAGCGTATCAGTTAACTGCAGAGGAATCTAAAACCCTTCTTGATGCCGTTAGTATGATGAAACCGATAGCCTGGGCTTCCATGTTTATGATTACCGACCTGGTAGCAGGTGCTGTACTCAGCCCGATTATTGCTGCTGTAATGGCTAAGAAGAACAAACAACAGCATACAAAATAACAATAAATAAGAAACAAACAGATAAATACAAGATAATGGATATTTCAGTAATAATTCCTCTTTTCAATGAGGAAGAGTCGTTACCAGAGCTCTTCGCCTGGATAAAGCGAGTAATGGACTCAAACGATTTTACTTATGAAGTCATCTTTGTGAACGACGGTTCTACCGACCGTTCATGGAACGTCATAGAAGAACTTGCTGAGAAGAACGAGCAAGTGAAGGGTATCAAATTCCGCAGAAACTATGGAAAGAGCCCAGCACTCTTCTGTGGTTTCAAAGAAGCGCAGGGCGATGTTGTCATCACCATGGATGCCGATCTGCAGGATTCTCCAGACGAGATTCCGGGACTCTACCAGATGATTAAGAAAGAGGGATACGACCTCGTGTCAGGTTACAAGCAGAACCGTAAAGAAGGAGATCCTCTGAGCAAGACCATCCCTACTAAACTCTTCAATGCTACTGCACGCAAAGTAAGCGGCATACACAATCTGCACGACTTCAACTGCGGTCTGAAAGCTTATCGCCTCGACGTAGTTAAGAATATCGAGGTATATGGTGAGATGCACCGTTATATCCCATATCTAGCCAAGAATGCAGGTTTTGCCAAGATAGGCGAAAAGCCTGTTCATCATCAGGCAAGAAAGTTCGGTAAATCAAAGTTCATGGGATGGAACCGCTTTGTAAATGGTTATCTTGACCTGATGACTCTCTGGTTCCTGAGCAATTTTGGCAAAAAGCCAATGCACGTATTCGGCTTCCTGGGTAGCGTCGTATTCTTCATAGCCTTCCTATCGCTCATCGGCTTAGGCATAGACAAGGCCATCGACCTGCACAACGGCATCTACGGACATCTCATTACCGATTCACCTTACTTCTTCATTGCTCTTGTAGCAATGGTTTTGGGTAGCCAGCTGTTCCTTGCCGGATTCCTGGGCGACCTTATCAGCCGCCAGAACCCAAACCGTAACGATTATCAAATAGAAAAAGAAATAAGATGCGGAAAATAATACCTTTCGTCGTTTTCATGGTTCTGGCCATGATGGGATGTACATCTCTCGACTGCCCACTCAACAATACTGTATATACCAAATACAAGTTGATGGGCGACAACAAGACGCTAAAAGACACGCTAACGATTTCTACGAAAAAGATAGCAGGAACAGATAGTGTGCTGATCAATAAGGATGTAAACGTAGACAGTTTCAGTCTGCCTATGAGTTACAGCCAGGATGAAGACGTATTGTTTTTCGAGATACATACCCTATCGAAGCAAGTATTCAAGGACACCGTGACTGTATCAAAGGAAAACCGCTCTCATTTTGAGTCGGTAGACTGCAGTCCATCGTTCTTCCATACGATAACCGATGTTAAGACTACTCACAATTATATTGACTCAATAGTCATCAATCAAAAAGAGGTAAATTATGATGCATCCAAAGCACATTTCTACATATATTTTGGCAGCCGCAACTAGTATGCTATCCCTATTTGCTGTTCTCCCCTGTCAGGCCCAAAGCAAGAAGAAGATCATAGAGCAGCAGCCTGATACCATACCTTTTTTTAGAGGTATGGCTGTGGGAGTTGACCTGATAGGTCCCGTACAGTTGATGGTTAGCGACTATGGGCAGTACGAAGCATCTCTCCGTATCAATCTGAAAGACAAGTATTATCCTGTTTTCGAATTGGGTTATGGAAAGGCAGATGCCAGCGATGAGGCAACCCAAATCACCTACAAGACCAGCGCTCCCTATTTCAGATTAGGTGTAGACTGGAATCTTCTGAAGAACAAACACGACGACTACCGTCTGTTTGGCGGTTTCCGTTATGCCTGCACCTATTATGAATATGACCTGAGCGCCCCACCCGTTACAGACCCAGTATGGGGCGGCGAAACGCCCTATGGAGGTAACGGCATTTCCTGCAACTATCATTGGCTGGAAGGCGTAATAGGTATAGATGCCAAAATCTGGGGTCCCGTCCGTATGGGTTGGAGTTTCAGATACAAACGCCGCCTCTTCAAGAACGATGGAGAATTAGGCAATACCTGGTATGTGCCAGGCTATGGTAAACAGGGAGGTTCACGCCTTGGCGGAACATTCAATGTAACCCTAGAGATTTAAAGACTTCATAATGTGTAAAGAATGAAAAAAAAGAAACTTATCTGGCAAATTCCATTTCTGTTGATACTTATCGTTGGTACCATCGTTATCATACGTCAGCAGCATAATACGCCCTATCAGAAAGATACCGGCTTTATCTTTGGCACCATCTATCACATTACCTATCAGAGTGATACCAACTACCAGCAAGAGATAGAAACAGAACTCAAGAAGGTAGACCAATCCTTGTCTCCTTTCAATAAGACCTCTGTCATCACACAGGTAAACCAAGGTAAAGATATTGAGGTAGACGAAATGTTTACCGAAGTATTCCGCATGGCAGAAAGCATCTCAAAAGAAACCAATGGAGCCTTTGATATCACGGTTGCCCCAATGGTAAACCTCTGGGGCTTTGGATTCAAGCAGGGGGTACCTCCTACGAAAGCCAAGATAGACAGTATCAAAACGCTGGTTGGTTATGAGAAAGTAGCCTTGGAAAAGGGACGCATCATCAAGCAAAATCCTAAGATCATGCTTGACTGTTCTGCTATCGCCAAAGGATATGGCAGCGACATTGTTGCCAGATTCCTGAAAAAGAAAGGTATCAGCAACTTTATGGTTGAGATTGGTGGAGAAATCGTAGTAAACGGTGTTAGCGAGAAACAAGTGCCTTGGCATATTGGTATCAACAAGCCAACTGACGATTCTACCAATACGAGTCAGGAAATTCAGGATGTACTTGATATTACCGACATTGCCATGGCTACGAGTGGTAACTACAGAAACTTCTATTATAAAAACGGCAAGAAGTATGCACATACCATAGACCCCAAAACAGGCTATCCTGTGCAGCATAACATCTTATCTGCAACGGTTTTAGCCAAGAACTGTGCTACAGCCGATGCCTATGCTACCTCGTTTATGGTGATGGGAATGGAGGGCGCAAAACAGATTCTGAAAAAGCATCCGGACCTCTGTGCATATCTCATCTATGCTGACGAGAAAGGACAAAACAAGATATGGTATTCACCGTCTCTCAAAAACAAGATATTAAATAAATAAACTTACATGTCAACCAATAGACTATACGACAGTTTATTATCACTCCCATTATTCCTGGGAATGACTTGCTATGACTTCCAAAATGTAGCTGGTAAAACCCGTTTTGACTTTCAAAAACTGGAAGCGGGTGAAACTATAGTTGAAGAAGGCACCAGTTGTACACGTCTATATTATTTAATCAGTGGAGATATTAAGGTGATAACCCAGGCAGATGACTACGGCTATCAGGTAGAAGAAGACATTTCGGCACCGGAATCATTCCAGCTGGAACGGCTTTTCGGTCTTACCCAGCGCTTCACCCACACTTATGTGGCAAAGAACAACTGCAGCATCATGTCGGTCAGCAAGCAAGAGATCATGAAGTTATCCGATGAATATGAAATATTCCGCATCAATCTTCTGAACTTGGTCTGCACCCAATCCCAAAAGAACAACCGCAGACTGTTCAGAGTTCCTGCCAAGACACTGAGTGAGCGCCTGATCCGTTTCTTCGAGAGCCACAGCGTCCGCCCGGCAGGCGAGAAAATCTTTCATATCAAGATGACCCGTTTAGCAGAAGAGATGAATGTAAAGCGCATCTATGTATCCAAAGCCCTCAACGAACTACAGTCAGAAGGACTTATCCAGCTAGAACGAGGCAGAATCTATATCCCTGCACTGGAAAATCTCATCAAACGCTAAAGACTGAACTTTCGCATGTGGTTTAAGTACGGGCTGAAGGCCCAAAAGCTCCAGAAGCAGCACGCCCTGAAAGGGCAGAAGCTCCTAGCCCAGGGCATCGCCCTGGGTATAATAGCAATCAGCAAGGCGCCCTGTAAGGGCAAAAGCTTATGTATTGCCTGGAGTTTTAAAGCTTTGCCTTACAGGGCGACAGTTTTGCGCCCCATAATA
>QSCI01000058.1:0-22350 GCA_003463005.1 Segatella copri
AATGCTTCGTTCACATCACTAAATGTTGCCAAGGTAACTATGAAGGAGATGGGAATGGAATATTCTATGTCTTCATTCAAGTCACTGATGACCAACATTTATCTGGTGAAACGAATTTTTAAAGCAAGTGGGTACACCCCGAACCGAACTTTAATTAGCAAGATTTTCAAAGATCTCTCGTGCTTACAGCGTATAGCTGCTTAGCACATTATTGAATTATTAACGAACTATTGTTATTGTATTTTACTTCTAAATTCTTTTAACGGGTGCAAAGATACAAAAATAGTGCGAAATCTTTTTGCGTAGCAGCAAAAAAATGGTATAAACATGCGGATTTTAACCAAAATGAGCTGTTCTTATAGTGATAATCGGCTGATTTCCCCTGATAATGCTTCGCCCCACGCCATGAAGGATGCTACTGGAGTTCCACCTGATAGACTTTGCATTTATGTCAGCAGAGCATGACGTAAGTGCAAAGTTCCTCAGTCGGAAGGTGCCCACGAAACGACATCCGGTAGCTTACAAACTGAGTAGGTGGGACGCAAGCGATTCCCACTTAATCAGTTTGCCACTACTGCATGTCCATTCGTCGAGAAGGGCACTGGCTCACAGCATCCTCCTTCATTTTCCCTCCCTTCCACCTTATTATAATATAATGCATTTCGTTTTTATAGGCATTCTGTCTTTTCTCCTTCTAATATGTATTCATGTGGACGTGAATACATATATACATGGATAGGTGTGTACGTGTACACATGAATACAGCTTGAAACCCTCATACCATGATGAGTAGCAGGCCTTTATAGATTTGCATTTTTATAAACAAGATGATAATGCTTCGCCCCACGCCATGAAGGATGCTACTGGAGTTCCACCTGATAGACTTTGCATTTATGTCAGCAGAGCATGACGTAAGTGCAAGCCCCTCAGTCGGAAGGTGCCCACGAAACGACATCCGGTAGCTTACAAACTGAGTAGGTGGGACGCAAGCGATTCCCACTTAATCAGTTTGCCACTACTGCATGTCCATTCATCGAGAAGGGCACTGGCTCACAGCATCAACCTTCATTTTCCCTCCCTTCCAACTTATTATAATATACAGGTCTTCTTCTTTATAAGCATTCTGTCTTTCCTTATAAATCTTTCGTTTTTCCTTCTTTATAATCTTCGCCCACGCCATAGTCCAGTAAGCATGAACAGTTAGCCAGGGTGTTGTTCATTCGCAGGCCGATTTTATCGACTTACGAAGGAACAACACGCTGGCTTTTAAACTGTTGATACTTGCTTGGCCTATTCCCACCCAGCTTTTCTATCCCTGCAGTCATTCCCTGTTATACTTTTTCTTCTTACTGAAACCAGAAGGCTTTGATTCCGTATCGTCTTTGGGATTTCGGGATTCTTTTTCTGCAAAGTTATCGCGTATCTGGCAAATAGCAAGTCGTGATTCGGTAACAATCTTCCTTTTCCATGTAACATGCAAAAGAGTATTCTTCCCATCAGACTTGCCTTATTGCCTTGTACGCACTTTGAAAAGCAGAAAAAGCTTCCCGATCCCATGTCCGAAAGGACTTAACGAAAGGGAGAAAATAAATTTAGAGACTATGGCAAAAGATTTCAACAACCGCCTGATTACTCCAGAATTGGAGAAGGCAATGCAGGACTATCCGCTCTATTCCCAGGATAGCAAGAAGAAGGATGCAGTTTGCATCGCAGTGTTTTTCATTGGCAACGCTCGCTGGTACATTCTTGAAGGACAGCGAGAGAATGATGATTTTGTGCTCTTTGGCATCGTTGTAGGTTTGGCTGAGACTGAGTACAGCTACATTTCTGCCAATGAAATGGCAAGTGTGGAGTTGGATGCAACCAAGTTCGGAATCGGCAAGGTCAGAGTGGAGCAGAGAAAGCCATTCCAACCATGTCAGCTTTCTGAAATCATCGACAGAGAGTTGCAGTCTTTCCTCAGCAGACTTTACGATTGAAAACATTTTTCTCGGTGGGTAGTGGCTGATGGCTGCTACCTGCCAAGTAACAACACTTAAAGCAATGAACATGGTACAGGTTTACATCAAGGGACAGGAGGATAAGGAGTTGAACTGCTTTTTGCGCTATTATCCGGTACGAATCAAGAACATCGGTATGGATGCTTTCTTTGACCGCCAGGTTATCTATGATTTCAAGGATGGTCGAAACCATGCAGATGTGGCGAAGTGCGTGGCAAAGATGCTTGTCAAAAAGTTTGGTCGTAAGGTTCGCAGCGTTGTCTTCTCTTGCGTTCCTGCAAGCAGCCAGGAACGTAACGAGGCACGCAACAAGAACTTCTCTGAACTTGTCTGCAAGTTTTCTGGAGCAATCAACGGCTTTTCCCATGTCAAGGTTGTTGGCGAACGTACCGCAGTTCATGGCACAAAGGTCAAGAAGGAAGAGCGAGCAAAGCGCTTGAAGGAAAAGAATAATATTGAGGTGGATGCGAACTTCTTCAAAAACAAGATAGTCTGCATTTGGGACGATGTGGTCACTACCGGCACTTCATTCTGTGCCTACACCGCACAATTAGAACAAGTCGGGGCGCACGTAACAAACGGCATTTTCCTCGGCAAGACATCATATAAATACGTACAACAATGAAAAGAAAGAACATGACAAAGTTTGACAAGGCTGTTTCGGCAGCCTTTACAGGTCATCGCTTTTACAACTTCTCGCAGCAGGAGATCATAAGAGAGCGATTGACCAAAGCCATTCTCGAAGCTTACGAGCATGGCATCAGCAATTTTATTTCGGGATTCGCCATCGGCATTGACCTGATGGCAGCCCAGATTGTGCAGTCGCTGAAGCCTTCCTGCCCAGAAATGACGCTTACCGCAGCCATTCCTTTCAGAGGTCAGGCAGATAGGTTTAAGCCCAGCGATAGGATGGTTTATGATGGATTGATGGGTTCAGCAGATGAGGTGATCATCCTTTCAGAATACTATTACACCCGATGTTTCCTTGACCGAGACGAGTTCATGGTTGAGAATGCATCCCTTCTCATTGCCTTCTATGATGGGAGAGAGAAGGGTGGAACCTACTACACTTTCAAGAAAGCCAACTGTTTGGGCGTTCCGGTTGTGAATACATATTGAATAACTCGCTAAATATCAAGCTTATGAATGAATTTGTTGACATCATCGTTATCTACGTCGCTCTCCGTGTCATCCTCGCCTTCCTGGGCGCATGGTGGCATGGAGACGGACGCAACGATTTCAGACGAGACCGATAAATGGATTGGTCTCGATAGTATTGCCAATCATCGTGGTGAAACCGCCGGGCAGACCGAAGAGTGTAGAATACCACCATTTATGCATCCATCTGTTTCCCTTATCTGCGATGCCTTGAAAGATTCATTTCTACGTTACATTGGCTTTTCTGAAAAATATTCTTAAATTTAATGTCGAAAAGCTGTATATTTCATCTTTTCTTTGTATTTTTGCAAAAGAATTACGAATTTTAGCACGAAAGATATGATATTACAATTTAAAGTAAAGAATTTCCTTTCTATAAGAGAAGAGCAGACGCTGGATTTTACGGCTTCTGCTGACAAAACGTATGAGACTACGCTGTTGTTAAAATAAAAGGTGTTCGCATTTCCAAATTGGGTGTTGTTTACGGACCAAACGCATCTGGCAAGAGCAACATACTCAAAGCTTTGGCTTGGTTCATTTTTTATTTGGTTGCAAGTCGTTCCAAGAAACCTGGTACAGGCACAGGACTGACACCATTCATGATGGATGAGGATAGCCGAAACCAAAACTCATCATTTGAATTGATTTTCTATATTGGTGATGTCAGATATGAATATTCCGTTGTCTTGAACAATCAAAAGATTTATAAGGAAGAACTGTACTTCTATCCCAATAACCGCCGTGCGCTCTTTTATGAGCGTACCTGGAATGAGGACAAGAGCAACTCTTCAATTTCTTTCGGACCATTGCTGAAGTTGTCTGCAACACAGAAACTATTCATAGAGTCAAATTGCATTTCCAATGCTACGGTACTCACAACCTATAAGAATGCAAACGTTGAAAAGAATGTTGAACTTGACAAAGTCTTCAATTATTTTGAAAGCGAGTTCATGCCTTTGCTCAGCAAGAATGATAATCTTGGACAGTTGGCTAACGATGTGGTAAGATTGGATGCTGACAGCAAGAAGTTTATCTGCGAGATGCTTGAAAAGGCTGATTTCAACATTTCCGACATATACATCAAGGAAGAAAAAGGTGAGGTTTCTGAGGAAGCTATGGAGAAGTTCAGAAAGATAGCAAAAATCTTACATATCTCGGAACCACAGGACAAGAGCATATCTACAGAAGAATTGTTCTTCACCCACAAGACTCCTTTCTATACGGGAAATCTTTCTAACATGGTGGAATCGGAAGGTACCAACCGTATGTACGGTTTGTCGGCATTGTTATTTACACTTATCAAAAACAATCAGACATTGCTGTGTGACGAGTTGGAGAACTCGCTGCATTACGACCTGTTCACCCATATTATCAAGACATTCCTTGTAAATTCAGACCGGGCACAATTGATATTCTCTACTCATAGTCTTATGCTTCTTGACGAGGATTTTATCCGCAGGGATATGGTGTATTTTGCCAGCAAAAACGAATCGGGAGCGACAGAGATTTATCGTGCCAAGGATTTCGGTCTCCATAAGGAAGTGTCCATCCTCAATGCTTACAGAGCTGGAAAGTTGGGAGCGAAGCCTCAGTTGGGCAGTATATTTATTGACGAATAAGAAAGGAGGTTAACATGGAACAGAGACCGCTTGAATATACCGTCAAAATCTATTGTGAGGGTTTTACTGAATGGTACTACTTTGAATGGTTGCGCACCAACAACCGTTTCAAGTTCTCTATGGAACCGGACATTCCCAAGAACAGCCGTAGCTCATATAAGCAGAACTTGAAACTCATAGACAAGGAACTTCGCAAGAACCCACAAGAACGTGCTGATGCGATATTTCTCGTCATCGACACCGATACCCTGGTCAAGAACAAAGCGCAATACGCCATTTATCAAGAAGCAAAGGAGAAATACAAAAAGCAAGGAGTTATTTTCATCGAGAGTCACCCTTGCATCGAGATTTGGTTTCTTTATCACCTCATGGACAAGTTTGCACGAACCAACTTCGAGACATACGAGGCTTTGCGTCCTGCCATTGAAAATGTCCTGCCAAAATACGAGAAGACGGCTCGCTATTATCAGAAGAACAGCCTATTCCGTGAGAGCATATTGAAAAGCCAAACAAACAGGGAAAAGGCAATAGACTTCTCTATCAAGGCATGTAAATATGAGCCTATTGAGAATGAGATTGCCAATTACACAGAAGTGTTCAAGGCTATCCATTTCTTCCGCTTGCTACAGAAGTTTGCAGAAATCAGGTTACTATTGGCAGAAAAACTACGTACCAATGTTGCCATTCATCCAAATGTCGCGAGCCATAAATCTTTAGCTATCATGCATAACGAAAATATGATTTGCACATTGAAATACTCGGGTACAATACTCAAATGTATTTTGGGGGATGGACAAACTTTTGACGTTGATGATACAAAACCATTGGATATAGCAGATTCAATAATAGGGTATATTGCAGAAATCATAAAATAACAGCATATTTCTTCGAGCAGTTTCAGAAGATCATCCATTTTACTCCTGCTGAATACCGCAGGGAAATTTACGGGACTGCTAAGTGATGGCTAAAATTGAAAAGATACTCTATGATAATGCAAATATACAGAACTCTGCTATGCGAAAAAAACTGTAACTTTGCACCGTCAAAAAAATAGTTGAATTTAAAGATTTGTTTAATCATGGAAAAGGAAATATTATTGAATAATGGAGTGAAGATTCCTACACCGGGTTTCGGAACGTTTCTTACTCCTGATGGAGCAACCTGCGTTGAAGCTGTGAAAGCTGCCATCGCTGCAGGCTACACCCACATCGACACCGCTGCTATCTATAAAAATGAGAAGAGCGTGGGCGAGGGAATCAAGGAAAGTGGAATCAAGCGTGAGAATCTCTTTGTTACCAGTAAGGTTTGGAACACAGAGCGTGGCTACGACAAGACCTTGAAGGCGTTTGACAAGACTTTGAGCGATTTAGGTCTCGATTATCTCGACCTCTACCTCATCCATTGGCCAGCCAACGAGTTGCAGTTTGGCAAGGATGCAAATCAGCTGAATGTAGATACTTGGAAAGCGATGGAGCGTCTGCATGAAGAGGGCTTGATTCGCAGCATCGGTCTTTCCAACTTCATGCAGCATCATGCAGAGCCAGTAATGGCGAAGGCAAACATCTGTCCAATGGTTGACCAGATAGAGTATCATCCTGGATTCACCCAGAAGGAGTGTGTTGAGTTCTGCAAGAAGAACAATATTCTTGTGGAAGCATGGAGTCCATTGGGAAGAGGTAATGTCTTGGATAATCCTCTCTTGAAGTCAATTGCTGCCAGCCATGGCAAGAGCGTGGCTCAGGTAGTTATCCGTTGGGTGATGCAGACAGGCGTGCTGCCACTGGCAAAGTCGGTTACTCCAAGCCGAATCAAGGAAAACATCGATGTATTCGATTTTGAACTCTCTCAGCAGGAAATGTTTGAAATCGCATCGCTGAGGCAGACAGAATAGGTTCAGACCCGGATACATGTGACTTCTAATACGGTATGGTTTGGAGTGAAATGCTCTCAAAACATATAAGATGAAAATGTAAAAAGTTATGGATATTATTTATATTCTCCGTAACTTTTTACATAAAATATTTGTTATTCTCAACAAGATTTATCGGATTTAATATCTATTTCCGTATTCTCAAGGCCGGGGAGAAGATTTTATTTTCCCTACTTATCAAAATAGCATAATATGAAGATGAAACGGTATAGATAAATTAAACTTTTAAGACTACCTTTGCACCCGAATTTAAAATTAAAACATTAAGATTATTATGAAGATTCAACAGATTAGAAATGCCACCATCATTATCGAGTATGCAGGAAAGCGAATTCTCGTAGATCCCATGCTCGGCGAGAAGGGATCGTTTGCTCCTTTTCCGTTATCAAACCATCAGGAGCTGCGCAACCCGCTACACGACCTGCCCGTGAAGGCAGAAGTAATTGTATGCAACATTGACTGCGTATTGCTTACCCATTTGCACCTTGACCACATAGACGATGCAGCCTACAAGCTGCTGAACAATCAGGTTCACATCTTTGTGCAGGACGAGCAAGACAGGAATACAGTTATGAGTCACGGATTTACCCATGTGGAAATCATTGGCGAAGACTCACGCTTCGGCGACATCCATCTGTCGAAGACTGAAAGCCATCACGGCCACTGGTGGATGCTCCCGGCAGCAGGTCACACCTGCGGCTATGTGCTTCGTCATGAGGCAGAACCAGTCTGCTATCTGGCTGGTGACACTATCTGGTACAGTGGGGTACGCAGAAACATAGACCGCTGGCATCCGCAGGTGATTATCGTGAATGCCGGCGGAAACAAATTTCATCTGGGCGGACATGTCATCATGCACATTCCCGATGTCTTGAAGGCTATGAACTATGCGCCCTGGGCTACCTTCGTGGCAACCCATCTTGAAGGTGTCAACCACAATCAGGTTACCCGTGTGGCTTTGAGCGCTGAAGTCAGAAAGAATGGCAAGGCAGACCGCATTCATATTCCTGAAGATGGAGAGATTGTAGAATTGTAGGACTGTAGCTGTAACGAAATCAGCATCAGGGTATTGCCTCCCGATTGGTAGAGCTGGCAAAGGAGCATTATCACTCTTATTTCTATATCAACGTAATGCCCGAAGAGAGTTGCAATGCCACATTCTATCAGCGTCATGGTTTCCAACTGATGACTGATGGAGTGGCAATGCAAATCTGTCATATTTAGTAAAAATTACATCTGTCTTCTTATGTATCGTGCCAGTCCGTAAACATATCTTCGGCAACCTGGACGATAGTGGAGCAGGCGGTCGAACCATGCAAGATGTTTGTTGAATAGGCGAACTGTAACACCTACATAGACCATGGCGAAGAGCGTTCCGATGCCCACGATCTCCCATTTCCATGAACCGAGAAGCAGGAAACAGAACAAGACGGCCAAGACCACGAGCGTGATGTCCACCCGAATCTTGGCTTTAGGGAAAGGCCAGCCGGTAACCTTGTGAATGGCGATGGAAATGCCCTCGCCAGGCATGGTTACTGAGCCGCACTTCACCTCCATGGCAATTCCGAAACCGAGGATGGTGCAACCGGCAATCTGCACAAGGGCATTGACCAGGATATTTTCTGAAACCATCCACTGTGTAAGCACCATATTGAGGTCTATGAACATTCCGAAGATAAAGCCGATAGCGAGCTGGAAGAGTTGCACCCACTCGAAGTTTCTTCTCAGAATCAGAATCTGCAGCACCACGAAGATCGCATTCATCATGATGGTGTAGCCGCCGATAGTCCATCCTGGGATGTAATCAAGCATCTTACCTGCCGAAGCCATCACGTAAGGGATGGTGGAAATAACGCTTGAACCTAACTGACTTCGCACACATGCTGCGACTCCGAAAGTCATTACATAGAGCGAAACGAGCAGCAGAATATGCTGCCATACAAAAGATATAACTTCTTCTTTCTTAATCATTTATATTATTTTCTTAATCAATTCGTTCAGTTTATCCTCTCTGATAATCTTCGGCTGAGCCTTGCCAGCGAGAATGAGAATCTTCTTGCCGTTACGATAGATATGAAGCTGTCGTGAGCGAACCGCGGCAGTCAACTCCTTATCGTTCTGCATGGCTTGCCAGATAGGATAATATACTCCCTCAGGTTCAAACAACTTCTTTTGAAGATGCGAGCAGAGGTTTGTTGTATCAATAGTCATTTATTTCTTCTTTATCGTTCCATTAAATATTTTCCATTGCTTCTCAAATGACAAATCTTTTTCTGTCGAATCAAAGTAACTGATGTTGAGATTTTTCTCCCAAGGATTCCAGTTGCCGCAAATTCTGCCATCATGGGCGATAACAGGAAAGAAAATGCCATTATTAGTGTATGCAGACGGCATTTGATGTGGATGGATTACCAATTCCCGGCTTTTATAACCAATCAGATATTCATCAAAGGGAGCTATCAGATGAGTCTTTCCTCTTCTGAATCCACGTGTTCTACATGATTCATGCAGGTAGAACTGATAGTCTTTCCATTTTTCAACCCTCAGTCTGAACCAAGCAACTCAATGCCTCGTTGGCAATCAGAAGTGCTCAGTCCTGACCACCAGACATAATCTTCGAATGTGGCTGGCGAATGGCTCTGAAAATATTTTCTTGCCAGAAGCATCAGCATTTCATCACGTTCCAGCTTGGCAGTTCGGGGAATCTTCTTCTCCGTGAGACTGTATGTTGCCTTTGTAGGAAGAAGATTACCGCTGCAGAAAGTACCGTTCAATTCGTTAAAACGAATGTGGTAGGATAGGCGATGACTGTCCATAATAATGCCTCTTTCGAGCAAAGCCTCGTTCAGGTCTTTGCTTGTTACAGACTGCATCTCATCGGTTTTTTGAACAAATATCTCGTGAATCAGATTGAGCTCAGAATCATCGATGCTGATTTTATTACTCTTCATCCATCCTTTTACAACAGAAGTTGCCTTAGGTGAAATCAGGTCCAGCATCCACCAATAGTCTTCATTTGAAACCAGTTGCCAAGTGCCACGCAGCAGGTGAAGACGTACTATCTCACCCTCATCGTATGCATTCTTGAATGCGAAGGAAGAAGGTTTGCGAGTACGCATCATCACAGCCCATCTTACCATCCGGTAATCCTGGGCTTGCATGGCTCCAAAATGAGACACCACCTTTTGGGGAGTATCAAATTGAGGGCAGATGAGCTGCTGCGAAAGCAGGCGTATTGCTATTGGATTCATTGTTTCTGAGTCGTTAAAATTACGTTGATTATTTCAAAGCCTTGCCGTCGGAGAAAGCGTTTCCGACTTTCTCGCCCAGCTGGATATAGCTATGATGAATAGGGTCGAAGACAATCAGTTCCATCTTCTCCATGTCTGGATTTCCGTCTTCTGCCAGATACTTTTCATCCACAAGAATATTGACGATTTCGGCAACGAGATAATAGCCGGTTTCGCTTTCGTCATACTTCTCCTTGATGCGGCACTCCAGGGTCATCGGGAAATCGGTGAACACCGGAGCGTTGACCATACTCGCCTTCTCGATGTTCCATCCCGTCTTCTCCATCTTTTTCGGGTCGTTCTTGGCAGAAACAATGCCCACGAAATCAGAAGCTACCATGGTTTTCTTGGTAGCGAAGGCAACGGTAAACTCGCCGCCATGCTTCAGGTTGTCTGTGGTGACGTGATTTCCCATCGAGATCATAATTTCCTTCATGTCCCACTGTCCTGCCCAGGCAGCGTTCATTGCGTTGGCAATTCCTTCCTTATTATATGTGCCGATAATCAGCACAGGCTGTGGTGCAAACCACGGCTTTGGTGAAAAACTTTTCATATACTTCGTTCTTTATATTGTTATTATTTTTATGTACAAATACGTCATCTGCGCAATCTGTTTCACTTTAAAATCCCAACTCCACATCTTTTCCGAATGGTGCGAGCGAAAGCCCGGCCATCTTGAAATGCTGTTTACCCCAAGGGATGCCGATGATGGTGATACATAAGAGAAAGCCGAAGAACAGATGCATGAGGCAAGCCCACAATCCTCCGAAAATCAGCCAGAGTAAATTCAACGGGATGCGAATGCAACCTGTTGGACTATTCGATTCTCTTACTGTAGAGCCAAAAGGCCATAGGCAGAGCAGACCAATCTTGAATGTCTGTATTGCAAACGGAATGCCGATGATAGTACATGCAAGAGCCAGACTTCCGGTGAAATAACCGATGGCAGCTTCGAGACCTCCGAAGAGCCACCAAAGTAAGTTTCCTATTATGCGCATAAGATTATTCTTTTATATTCTTGTTAATTTCTTGCCATTCCTGATGCTCTTCCAGATGATTGGTCTTTACCAGTACGCTCTGGAAACCAAATCGCTTGCCAGCTTCGGCATTCTCTGCACGGTCATCGAAATAGAGGGTGGTGGCAGGATTCAATCCTGTCTGCTGCGTTATCTCTTCATAGATTTCGACGGATGGCTTCTCTTTCCGCATGGCGTATGAGAGGAAGACTTCATCAAACAGCTCGTCTGTGGAATATCCCAGCTGATTCATCTGACTAACTGATTTCTGCCAAAGCGTATCGTTGATGTTGCTGAGCAGATAGACCTTGTACCGCTTCCGAAGCTTGACCAATGCCTCCAGTCTTTCCACGGGCAGATTGCCACACAACTCTTCCAGGACTTTTTCAATATCCTCAGTTGTGGTTCCTTTGCGGCAAAGGCTCAGCATCTCTTTCAAAGTTTCTGCTTCCGCTACCAGACCATTAATATATTGGTGCATCAGTCTCTTGATTTTGCGGACATGGATTAGCCGCTTGAACGCCGTAACGCCCAGGCTCTCCATGGCTTTCACAACAGAGGCATCATCAATATTCACGATGACACCTCCATAATCAAAAACGAGAGTTTCTATCTGTTTCATGCTCATTTTCCTGTTGTTAGAATTTATCTATTTCCGTGAAACGATTAAAAGTCCTGCCTTCCCTTGTTACTTTCCCGAAGAACATATTTTCCGGTCTTACCCAATAGGCTTGGTCTCCATAAAGAGCCTGATAAACCACCATGCGCTCCTGAGTCTCGGAGTCGAAGGCAGAATGGATGAATTTGTATTTGCCGCCCTTAAAGTGCTGGAAATATCTTTCTTCCTTTGCCGAAAACTCCATCATCATTTTCTGGGCAAGGGGAGCGTACCAGGTCTTCACCTCCTGCTCTGTAGGCGTGTGACCGCCAGGGAAATGGAAGGCTTGGCTGTAGTGCTCCAGGAAGAGAGGGGAGAAGTGAGCCAGGGTGTCCTGCTCACCAAAAAGTCCCCACACACGATCCTTATAATAGGGGTTGCAATGGTCAAACTGCACGGCTTCCAGCTCCGCAAACTCCTCAATCAGCGCCTCGTCTATCACCAGCCGCTGATTGCCGTCCCTTCTCGGAGCCTTGTATTCATGCTCGCCGATTCGCTCCTTCAGAAACTCCGTCATCATGAAATACGGATTGCCGAGCAGGGCAGGAATGCCCACCACCGGAGCCAGCATCTGGGCGAGGAAAGAGCCGCAGCTGTTGCCCAGAAGCAAGTCGGGCTGTTCCCGGTCGATGATGGAGCGAATCTCCTTCAGTGCCTCCTTGGGGTGCAAAGGCAGGTCGGGAGTCAGCACCACCGCCGTCCCCTCAAACGCCTCTTTCAAGGCTCTCGCCATCGAACAACTGCCCGTAGCGAAGAATCCGTGTAGGATAATATCTTCTTCATGCTCTAATCTTCAATGTCTTGTCTTGTTTACTTTGTGTCTCTTTTCTTGATTGGTCCGGAGTGGTTGCCTCTATTCAGCTTGATTCCGTTCTTGTTGAGAATGCGGAATACGGAGCTTCTGCTTCTGAATCCGCTGGCTCTCCAGATTTCATCTATCGGATGTCCTGCAACATATAGGTTCACCACAGTCTTCTCTCTGTCGAGCTTCTGCATCTTGCTGGCAGAAACAGGAGGCAGAGACACAATCATCTTCTCCTGCAGCTTGATCACATGCTCTGCTGATTTCCTGAGAGCAAGGACTTCGTCGGGCAGGGAACCCATCATTACCAACACGTCAGATGGCTTGGTTTCCGGAAACAGGATGTTGCTGGAGTCAATCCGGTCGTGGATGCTGATGATGCGAATGACTTTGACCCGGCAGAATTCCAGGAATATTGCCAGTTCACGACTGCCACGCAAGGCGTTGGAAAATTTCGGAATCACCAGTTCATCGCCTCTTTGCAATGCTGCCATCAGTTGTTTCCACAGCGGTCTGTGGCGTTCGTTATCATCACTTTCTTCGATGATTCTTACACAACCGAACTCGTTCATCCATTTGCGGTCTTCTTCCAGTTTGTCATACTGGGATGTAGCCATGATGTAGCCTACTTTTGCCATATCAAAATGTTTTATTGACTGATAACTTGATAGTTATGCGCCTTTTTACAGCAGGACAGCCCCTGCTTCAGGCACGATTTTTCTGCAAAGATACAAATTATATTCAGAAATGGATTCATACTGCCTGGTTTTGTTGGTTCAGCAGACTTGATTTAACCTAATTTATAAATTAGGAGCGCATCTTCAATAATCATACTGCAAAGAGTATGAAACATAAAATAACATAAAGTCTGATTGTTGTGTCGTTAATGTGGAATTTTATCTGTATCTTTGCACGCAAAATTTTCAATTACATGCCAATGGATAATAGGAATACAGTACAGTTGAACAGTTTGGTCGGTTGCCTCGGTAACTCTTCAGCAACAGGTCTCAAAAACCAAATGAAAGAAAGTAAAGCAAGTGAAAGAAAAACAACTCAGCAGAGTTTATTCTTTCACTTGCTTTTTTTATGTGCCTTACTCATGATCACCTCATGCAGTGGAAGTCGTCAATATGATTTCAAGTCTTCTGAAGATGCGTTGAAACAATACCAGGCTTTCTTTCAGACAATGAAAGGGCATTCAGACTCTGATGCAGAGCATCTTGCAGACTACATCAACCAGTGGCGCGAGTATGGAGATACCGTCTTGAACTACATCAGGAAGGATCCTTCATTCAATGCGCACAGTGGGCTTTCCATGAAGTATGATCTGATTTCAGACTCCATCCGCACAGAACTGCTGGGGATGACTGGTAACTGTACTTTGAGTGATGTGGCTTATGTGAAGCTCCACACCTCTTTATATAAGGACAACAAGGAACTCGGCTCTCTGAAGGAAAATGCCATCAAGTTCTTCGACACCTTGGATCAATCGCCTGCCTATGACCTGGAAGTTCACAGAGCCTTGGCCAACTACTCCAAGTTCCTGCTGAGCACTAAGTCGCATGGCATCAAGTCAAGAAAGGAACTCGTGGCGTTCCTACATGAAGAAGACCGCCATTTCCGCACGTTCCTCGCTCATATCGATGAATGCTCATCCATTGGAATGACGGAAATCACCAACCATACGGCAGACATCTGTTCTGCCATCTACAAATCCGCTTCCAGGAATAAGTTGCCAGCTTCTGAGACCCTCGTCCTCATGTCGATGCGAACAGACCGCCGTCTGATTCTCAACGCCCAGGTTTGCCGTGACGCTTTGAAGCGAGGAAAAATCAGAGATGCTATCCAATCCAATGCCTATCTCTGGATGATATTGCAGCCCTATCTCTCGATGGATGCGTTGGCCATTGCCATGCTCACCCCGGAACAGGCTCAGCTGATGACGGACATCGCCAAGGATTATCCTGCCATCATCACGAGACTTGAAGGCAAGCACCTTGTCAACAAGGAAGTGTCCAATAAGATTCCAGCCCAGCTGATGCGTCTTTACATATCAACCCTCTAATCTTTCATTATCATGTTACAGGAAGCTATCTACAAATTCAAGGCATCCGGCCCCATGCTGTTGCCAGAGCTGATTGACAATTATTGGATTGGCGAGATAAAGGCATACGAAGATTATGCCATTCTTCCCTACGAAGTGCATATCCCACAACCTATAGACAAGGTGATTGATATGTTCGAAATGAATGCAGACCTTGCCATTCTCTACCATCTGGAGCCATCAGTCCATACTGTGTTCGGACATGAATGCTGCGCCTACTGCTATCCGGTCACCGAAAGGATGTTCAAGATCAACTGCAAGACTTCCGCCGATGGACTCATCCACGAGTTGAATGTGACGATTTACAACTCCATCGAACTCATGTCGGCAGATCTTTTTGAAGACCTCCGGCTGCACGAGCGTCGCGGCACGTTCCGGGCTAAGCGAGAACACGTACAGATCATGAATGATTTCAACTGCGGTCTCTAGATGAACAAACAGACGTATTACCTGATTGCAGACATCATACAAAGATACAGAACATGGATAATAGTTAAAGATACGGAACTGCTGGTAGAGATGAGAATCCTGCAGGATGGGGTGTTGAAGACCCTGTTTTACAAGGGACTTTCGCTCCAGAGTTACAGAGATCATTACTCTTTCAGAAAGAAGCGAACCTGGAAAATCAATGAATACGACTTGAACCAGGGTCTGGCAGCTCTTTGTAGAAAAGATCCGAGCGCCAAGGGTAGAGTAGAGAAGGGCACTCTCACCCGGCGTGATGTCGAATACATTATAGAGAAAGCATCCTTCGGAATCATCAAACTTGAATTAAGCGATTATGAGTACTAAACGAAAAGTATATACATTCTATATAATAATAGCCATCCTGGTAATGGTGCTTGTTCTGATGCTCTTTGATTTAAACATCATGGCCAAGGCGATTGTCGGACTGATGATAGTCTTCTGCATCTTCGTGATGCGAAGCATTCAGACGGCTTATCAGCTTCCAGATGACATCGACCCTGATACGATGCTCCCGATAAAGCCTCATGGCAAATCGACTGCAGCCATGTCCACAGAGAAGTCAGACCACAATTCCAATGTGGATCTCTATCTCCGTTTTCTTATAGAAGCTGATGAAGAACTGGCGAAAGACCCTACTATAGACCAGATGTCGTTCAGTTACAACATCCAGTTAAACAACAGAATTGCCGAGCGACTCGAATCACTCGACAGAGATAAAAACAAGTAAAATAAAGGAATATATGATACAGATATTAACCCTTATCCGGTTCGCTTTTCCCTTCCTCCTGCTGACAGCGTTTTTCTGTCTTTACAGGAAGGAATATGGATTCATGAAGCGGTTTATGTGGAAGATGGCCATGTTTCAGAGTGCAAGAAATCTCTATGCTTACCTGGTCGTGCTGATGCTTATCTTCATCAACTGGTGTTGCCATGTCACGGCTCCCAACCTCTCAGTCGTAGTGTCAACACTCCTGACCCTGTTGCTTCTTAACAGGAAAATCGCAGAAAGCACCTTCCATCTTCTGCATGAGAGGAAAAGACTGTGGTTCGCCACCTTGCTGCTCTCGATGGTTTGCTACGCCTTACCTTATATGAACAGCATGTCCCTGTTTCTCTTTGCCGTCAGTGTGGCAGCAGTCTTCTATCCATCTGAAAGAGTTCTTCAGCTGAAGAGCCATCCTGAGGCCATCAACAACCCGAAGGATCTGCTTGCGCTGATTATCAGAAATTACTATTAGGTGCCACCTGCAACTGGCACAGAATCATATCCACTTGCTCAACATTCCAAATTCAAAAATGACTCATCATCCCAATCAACAGACACCCGAAGCAGACAGATGCCGAGGTGTTGACCGTTCGTTGCTGGAGTTTCTGAAGCCGAAAGCAGAGGAACGTTACAGCAAGCTGGAAGCCTACTGCGACCTGCTTTCGAAAGCATCCTCAGGAGCCTATCAGTCGCCGGGAACCGATGGAGCCCTCCAGCTGTTGCCCGGTCAGTTTGTTGCCACCATTTCCGAACTTGCCCGTCAGTGGCAATGGCAGCGTGCCACGGTTCGCCAGTTTATCTCCGGACTCACCAAACTTGGTCAGCTTTCCGTAGAGCCATACTCCAAGAGCTTCATCTTCTCTGTCAACCTGGAGCAACGTCTCTCTCTTCTTATCGAGAGTCCGGACGATATCCTCGATTTCTGCGCCATGCAGTTCATCCGCTTCATCAAAGGCAGAGCCACCGCCAAGGAAGTTGCCGATTTCTACAGCCGTTATTACGACTTGAAGATGAACATGGCCAAGCAGGAAGGATATGGCGGCATTCCTGAAAGACGTGTAGTCAACCAGCAAGCCCTGGTATTCGATTCACTGGCAGTTTCCATCCTCCGTTATCTCAATCAGGAGAAAGAACTGCCTGAGGAACTTTCCGATTCCGTGAGCCTGCTCTTCGGAAAAGACCACGTCTGGGACTGGCACAAAGTGATAGATTCTCTTGGCATTCTGGCTAAAGCCATCAGTGGCAACACCAAGCCGAGTTATATGGACGAAGTGGCCACCCGATATTCGAAAGCGGAGATACTACTCCTGGATTGCATCTTCGAGCACTACATCTGCTGCTCCGCATCCAACTACTATGTGAATCCCCCTCGTCCTCTTACTGAGGCCAGGGAGCCATCCGAAAAGATAGCACCTGCGGAATCTTCCGACGATTAAAAACAATAGTCATATTCCCCTTATTCCATGCGAGGCACGCTGATGGCGATCAGGACGCCCGTTAGCACATCGCTGAATGATTTCAAGCAACGTGAGGCAGCGTGCTTGCACGTGCCATTTTTTTTTCAGTCTTGGGAAGCCTAATACCCCGACCTACAAAAGTAGTCGGGAGGGCTGACCAGATAAACAGCAAGCTGGGTCAGATTTCCTTGTGTGGCCAAGACTGAAAAAGGCTCATGGAGTAAGGACTATAGCAAAGAAATACGATATGGGAACATCATCAAAACAGGTCATGGACATCAAGGTTACCAAAGGCCTCGCTTCGGTAGGCAACGAGGAGTTGAGAGACTGGACGGAGAAGGGGTGGAACCAGGCCATGAGTGAAGGCAACTACGACCGTAGCCGTGAACATCTCAACTTCGAGATCCGTCCAGGTGGCATGGTCGCCCCGATAGACAAGAGCCGTCCGCTTACCAGACGCATGGCAGAAAATCTCGCCTCACGTGGCATTAAAGACCCCAACGAAGGACTGGCAGAACCACGTTTCCGAACCGTGGTGAATTTCATCTTTGGAGGTTCAACGGAACGTATGCGAGAGCTTGCCTTTGGCAATCAGAAGGTAGATTTTGAAAGCAAGGGTGGTAACGAGCATATCCGTAGAATGCCAGAAATAGAGCAGTGGGCACAGGACATCTACCGCTTTGTGGCAGATAAATATGGAGAGGAAAACATCGTCTCCTTCATCGTCCACTGCGATGAAAAAAATCCGCACGTCCACTGTGCGCTTCTGCCGATAGACAAGGATAAGAAGTTCGCCTTCAAGAAAATCTTCCATGGTCAGAACCGCATAGATTACAAGAACAATCTTCTTGCCCTGCACGACGAACTGGCCAAGGTAAATGAGAAATGGGGACTCACGAGAGGGGTGTCGATAGCAGAGACTGGAGCACGTCACCGTTCAACGGAAGAGTATCGACGATGGCTTGCCAACGAGTGCGTGACGCTCGAAGCCCAGATGCTGAACACCCGGAAAGCCCTCGAAGATCTGAACGTGGAACTCTCCATTGCCCAGAAGAAGCAGAAATCCTTTACCTCTATGATAGAGAATCTGAAGGCTGAAATCAACCGCCTCGAAGCAGAACTCAAACCGCTGAGAGCCTTGCAAGCCAACAGTGACAACATCAGTGCCGACATCGCCCGTAAGATCCAGAGCCTTGAACAGCAGAAGGCAATGGTGGAAGATAAACTGGCAGACAAGGAGAAGAAGCTTTCTGAGACTAACCAGTTGCTTGACACCCTCCGCAAGGACAAGGAAGAGATTGAGAAGCAGGCCAGTGAACTGGAAGACAAAGCCAACCAGTCTGAACTTTCCTGGGCGCACAACATGAGCTATCATCTCAATGGCGTGATGCTCGACACCATGGCACATGAGTTTGCCATTCGCTTCCCGAATCTCCCTGACAGCGTGAAACTCGACTTCGACGGCACACTTCTCTGTCAGTTGGCTGAAGACGGCAACCATGTTGTCAAGGTAGCCTTGAACCTTGTGTGCGGTTTCGTGGATGATGCCACGACCATCGCACAGACGCATGGAGGTGGGGGCGGCAGCCCAGGCTCAGGATGGGGCAAGCGACCGGACGAAGACGATAGGGAGTGGGCAAGAAGATGCCTGGCAATGGCACGCAAGATGTGCGCTCCATCCGTCAGAAGAAGAAAGAAGATGTAACACCATGCTCATTTGTTTACGCAAGTATTCAATCATCAAAGACAACAACATGAGAAAGAAAATATTATCAATAACAATGATGTGCCTGGCTGCAATGACAGCTTCGGCACAAACTGCCGGACAGAGTTCTGACAGTCTTTATATCCAGAAATCATACAGTCAGGAGCAGATGCTCATGCCTGTTAATCCTACATATCTCAAGAATGTAAGCGAAGCAGCCAACTGGGGTAGAAATTGGTTTATAGAAGCAATGGGCGGGGCTTCAGCTTTTCTTGGGACGCCCATTGGTTGCGGTGACGTGTTCGACCGTGTCACTCCTCTCTTGCAGATAGGAGTCGGCAAATGGTTCACGCTCGCAATCGGTGGACGAATAGGATTTCAGGGACTCAGCTTTAAGAATGCAGAGTTCCATACGATGAAATATCAGTTTGTCCATGCAGACTTTCTGTACAACATCACCTCTGGCATCCGTCAGAATGAAAGCGGAATCCCTCTTTGGGATGTGATTCCCTTCATAGGTGTCGGCATGATTCATAATTCCGACTGGATCAACAACTGTACCTGCCAGGGCGGTTCAAGTGGCAGCCATCCGTTGGCCTTCATTTATGGCGTGGAAGCTCGTTACCGCATCAGCGACCGTGTTCATCTCGTAGGAGAAGTGAGTGGAATACTGACCGCCAGGAACTTTGACGGCATCGGTACTTCTACCAAGTTTGGCGACAACATGATTTCCGTATCAGCCGGTCTGTCCTTCACGATAGGCAAGACGGGGTGGAAGCGAGTAGTGGATGCAACTCCTTACATCGAGCAGAATCTTGTCCTCCAGGACTACATAGCCTACATGAGGGATAGGAACGCTCATCTGGAAAAGCGACTTGCAGGAAATGACGATGGCAAGACCATCTATCCGAAAAACAGCTACAGTGGTCTCAACTCCCTCCGTGCCCGACTTTCGATGAATGGCAACAGTAATCAGGGTGCAATGGGCATCGGTGATGGCAACATGGCAGGCAATGCAGATGGCTATCGCCAGATTCCCTTTCATCTTCTGACCACTTGAAAGTAAGCATCGGTGTTCCGGTGTATTTCTTCTTCAAGCTCAACTCCGATAAACTGGTTGACAAGTCACAGCTCGTAAACCTCGACGATATTGCGAAGATGGCCAAGCAGGAAAATCTGAAGATTAAAATATCTGGTGCAGCCGATAGTGCTACTGGCACTCAGTCCGGCAACCAGGATTTGGGTAAGCGCCGTGCCAAGTTCATAGCCAAGGCTCTCATCAAGCGAGGTGTAGATAAGAGCCAGATTAAAGCCTACAACTTAGGCGGTATAGACAAATATGCGGCGAATGAGGCAAATCGCTTCACAACCGTTGTTTTGCTGAAATAGGCTAAAACGTGTATTCATGAATACGTGAATACATGTACACATATATACATAATATATACTGAATGTAGCTTTTGAGTAAAAGCACTAAAATTCTTCTCTCATACATCAAGGGGGAGTTTGCTCGTGATGAGTAAACTCCCTAATTTTGTTTAAGGAAGATACTGAAATTGTACTGGATGTTAGTAATTTATTCTTGGGTATCATCTTGGGTATCATCTTGGGTGCCATCTTGGGTGCCATTACATAATTTCTCTTTACCTCACTTTGCAAGTGACACCTCTCCTTACCAAAATAAAATCTCACGAAATTATAATTTTTCATAAAAAGAACATTATATGATACTTTTGCTTGTTTAATCCCAAAATATTTCTTATCTTTGCACAAAAAGTACAATATAATACACTACTTGATATGAAAATTCAAGAGGTAATGAAATTGCAGCGTAAGGTCTTGGGGATTACCCAGCAAGACCTCGCAGACATGTCTGAGATAGCCATTTCAACCATCAAGAAAATAGAGAGCGGCAAAGGCAACCCATCCCTATCGACGGTTGAAAAAATCATGGATATCCTTGGCATGGAGGTAAAATATGAGATTCGTCAAACAGTTTAAATAAAGTAAGTTATGAGAAAAGCTATCGTTTATTGTCACGACACAGAAGCAGGACTCTTAGAGGAGTCAACTCCTGGCAGAGGTTATACCTTCACATACGACAAGCAGTATATGATGGATAGGACTCACGATCCTGTCTCACTTACCATGCCTTTCAGGGAAGCCCCTTATCAGTCAGATTATCTATTCCCAGTTTTTACCAATATGCTTCCAGAAGGAGCAAACAGAAAGATAGTCTGCAGAAGTTGGCGATTGGATGAGAAGGATTTCTTTGGACTTCTTCTGAAGATAGCAACCCATGATACGATAGGAGCAATAACTGTAAAAGAAGTAGAATCATGAAAGAATTAAATCATTGCCCATCCACTCTTGCAGATGGGTTTTCCACTTATTCTCCTACAGCTTGCAAAAAACTGTTTGATGGTCAGAAAGTGTCGCATTTGCTTGATTTTGAAATAGATGAAATCAGTAAGACATCTGAGACTATGGTTGCCATGAGACGTATCTCTGTTTCTGGAGCTCAGGAGAAATTTCCTGCAGTGATAGAGAATGGAATCATCAGAATCTCGCAGACGGATGAACGCTCTCGCTATATCCTGAAGCCGGCACCTTGGGACAACACACTCTATACCAGGAAGCAGATTCCAGCTAACGAGCATCTTACCATGCAGATAGCTTCACAGGTATATGTTATCATTACAGCAGAAAACGGCCTTTGCTTTACCCCTCATGGAGATATGGTATATATTACAAAGAGATTTGACATAGCTAAGGATGGAAGCAAATATCTCATGGAGGATTTCGCCTCTCTGGTTGGTAAAAATGAAGCTGAGCAAGGTACTTATTTCAAATATGATGGATGCTTCGAGGATATTGCCTATGCAATAAAACGATATATTCCTGCCTGGATGATAGCCATGGAACGTTTCTTTAAGTTGGTTGTATTCAACTACATCTACGGTAATGGAGATGACCATCTGAAAAACTTCTCTATCATGAGAATTGGCGAGCATTACCAGCTTGCTCCCGCCTATGACCTGATGAACACCTGCCTCCATATTGAGGGCGATGACTTGGGGTTGAATGGTGGCCTTTCTCTGACTCTGGAGAAAAGTGATGTGTATGAGCGAACAGGGCATCCTTGCCGTCTGGACTTTGAGAGATTCGGAGAGCTTATCGGTCTGAAGAAAAAGCGTATAGAAATGATTCTTGACTCTTTTTCTGTCTTGCCAGACGAAGTAGAGCGTTTGACCAATAATTCTTTTTTGATTCCTAAGACATAGCCAAATTTTTGAGCAACTTTTTGTGTTAATAAATACAAAAGAGGTATTTTGGAACATACAGGCACTAAAATATCGGTAGCAGAAATGGTCAAA
>QSCI01000059.1:0-21989 GCA_003463005.1 Segatella copri
ATGCGTGCAAAGATACAAAATCAAATCGAATACACTATAAAAAGTCCGTAAACTTTTGAGTATTAATAACTTATTTAATAATCGTCTCGTTTTAACGGGACACTAGTGATATATTATATATTATTATATATATATATTTATATATATAATAAACTTCTAAATAAAGGAAAAAGTGAAGGGTCAGAGAAAAACTGAGGAACTGAGGAACTGAGGAACTGAGTCATTGCAGTAAAAACATCACAACCATCATAAACACCTGATTTACTGCTTAACTCTATACTTTAAGAGAACAAAGCTATGAGTTGCTACCCGTAAAACTATGAGTTGTCACCCGCAAAACTATGAGTAAGGAAGTTTAACTACTTTCAATCTGAAAGCATAGTTCAAACATTTCCTTATCACACCCCCAAATTTGGCAGTATCAGAGAAAAGTTGTATCTTTGCACGGAATTCCATCCATTCCTTCCATTCCTACCATCCCTATAACTCCTTCCATACCGCTCCTTCCATGCCATCCCCATAACTCCTTCCGCTCAGCTTCAGCACGCGTCTCTCCATCCGAAGTATTAAAAGGAAAAAGATAAAAAAGGTATGGCTTTTCGAGTTATTTTTTGTACTTTTGCAGCCGATAACGCATTTTGCGAACAAAACAGGATTCTTTAAAGAAAAGAAAGGAAATAACAATGAAGAAAATATTATACTTTGTGGCAGCCCTGGCTGCTGCATCCTTTATCACTACGACGGGTACCAGCTGCAAGTTTGCACCCGACCAGCATGACGGCGACACGGTAGCTGCCAGCGAGTTTTACCCGATAGATACCTCTGCGGCTCATGCCAAGAAGATGGCGAAGATTGCTGCTATCAAGAACGGAAAAGACAGTGTAGGCATCTATTATGTGGGCAGCAATTCTACCAAAGACCTCATCGAGCTCGTATCCTATCCTTCACGCCGCGACACGATGATGTACAGCAAGACCCGACACATAAAGGTGAAGGGCAATGCCGACATCAACCACGTGGTTCGTGTAGACTTCTATCTGCATAACGGCAAGGATTCGCTGGTGAAGTATGTTGAGGAGGTGGTGCTTTAGCCAATAACAAAAAAAATCAGCACAAAAAGGCTAGCATGCAAAAACGCACGCTAGCCTTTTTCGTATTTTATCTAACCTGAATTTCAAATCACTTAATAGCCTATAAACTATCAACTATAAACTATCAACTAATCATAGAATCCCGGCTGCTTATACTCAATGCCCAGTTCATCATCTACTGTTGCGATGACACCCTGAATCTGACCCATGGCAAACATACGGCCGAGGAGAGTGTAACCGGCATTGTGACCATGATTGCTCTCATCGAATACGCCACCTGGCTCATCAGTGAAGGTCATACCGTGGTCTACTCGCATTGGCAGACGACGACCGGAATTGCACTTGCCTTCCTGCTCAGCCTTCTCGAAGATGCGGCAAAGCTCTATCAGATGGCCACGACCACCCAAGTGAGAAGCCTCTGTAAAGTTGCCGTTAGGGAAGATGTAGCAAGAGCGCAGATGAACAAAGTGAGTGCGGTCAGCAAACTGCTTCGCCATTGCCACACAGTCGTTGTGCTCGCCGGCAGAGAATGAACCTGCACAGAAAGTCAAACCATTGTGCTTGTTTGGCACAGCATCGAGCATCCACTGGATATCCTCGGCACGACCGATGATTCTTGGCAAACCGAATACTGGATAAGGAGGATCGTCTGGGTGAACACACATGTTGATATCGTACTCATCGCAGATAGGCATGATGGCCTCCAGCCAATACTTCATGTTCTCCTGCAACTTTTTCTTGTCGATGCCATCATAAAGCTTCAACAGGTCGCGGAACTTCTGGACAGGAGCAGAATCGCCCTCGCTGAAGTTACCCGATACGAAGCCCTGGGTCTTGATGATGATGTTTTCAACCAAGGCATGATCCTGCTCAGGTGTAGAAGTCTTCTTGATTTCATCAGCCTCAGCCACCAGGTCTCTGCCCCACTTGTGCTCCTTAGAGAATTCTGCCCAGTCCTCACGGGCACCTTCACGCTGCAGGATATAAATATCAAAGTAGGCAAACTCGCCCCAGTTCATATAGAGGTTATTGGCTCCGTTAGGATTCTCGTGTGCCAAATCGGTACGAGCCCAGTCCAAAACAGGCATGAAGTTGTAGCAGATGCACTTGATGCCTTCCTCGCCCAGGTTGCGGAGACTTTCCTTGTAAACCTCAATCTGATGGTCACGGTCAGGACCACCATATTTCAGGGTTTCAACCACAGGCAAAGACTCTACCACGCTCCATTTCATACCGTAAGACTCGATGTACTCCTTGAGTTCATGAATCTTCTCGCGTGTCCAAACCTCGCCCAGAGGAACATCGTGCAATGCGGTAACAATGCCCTCAACACCAATCTGCTTCAACTGTGCAAGTGTAATCTTATCTTTCTTGCCAAACCAGCGCCATGTTCTTTCCATATATATATTATAATGTATAAGTTTAAAAATGAATTATCTTGCAGCAACATACTTATGCAATGTCGCTCTTACAGCACCCTTGCCGGCAAAGAGTTCCTTCACCATGCCCTCAATCTGCTCGCCGAAGCCAGCCTCATAGAGATCGAGACCGAACACATCCTTGCGGGAATAGAGGTTCTTGAGGCAAGAATAGTCCTGATCAGCCTTGCCTACCTCCAGAGGAGCTACGATGGCCTGCAGTTCTGCCAACAATGGGTCGGAAGATGGCTCGAATGGCTTCAGGTTATCATCCAATGCCTTGAGATAACGGGCATAACCTGCCAATACCAGAGGAATCAACACGAGATTGCTCTTGTCGAGACCACGGTCGATGTACTTCTTGATAGTCTCACCGAAACGGATAGAGAGTTTCTGGCTGGTATCGGTAGCGATACGCTGAGGAGCATCTGGCATGAATGGGTTAGGCAGACGCTTGTTGATAACAGTGCCGATAAACTCGTATGGGTTCAATACACCTGGATCTGTTACTACTGGCATTGCCTCGATATAACCGATTTTCTGGATGAAGGCACGAAGGTCCTCATCAGCCATCTCGGCAGAAATCAAGGTATAGTCGAGCATGCAACCATAGATTGACATCGCTGTATGGAGAGGGTTCAGACAGGTGGTTACCTTCATGGTCTCAACCTCATCTACAGTCTTGCGGGATGTATAGAGCGCACCGCCCAACTCCAATGGCGGACGACCGTTGGTATAAGTATCCTCGCAAACGAGATACTGCACTTCCTCGGCATTCACGAAAGGAGCGGTGAAGGTATGCTTCTTGGTGATAATCGTATTGTTATCCTCGAAACCATCCTCAGCAAGCATCGCCTGTACCTTCTCGTGTGGACGAGGAGTAATCTTATCAATCATAGACCAAGGATAGGTAATCTTGCTGCTGTCGTTGATGTAATCCAGGAATCCAGCCTCAACGATGCCATCCTTTACCCAGCGCTCGGCGTAAGCTTGACACCAGCCTTAACATGGTCGCCATTGTGAGAACAGTTGTCGGTAGACTGAAGAGTAAGTGGCAACTTGCCTGCCTTATAACGCTCATAGAGAAGAGCGGTAAGCTTACCCATAGCAAATACTGCATCAAGACCACGTGCCAAATCGGCATCATTATAAGAATATCCCTTCTCTGTGATGGTGAAAGTTACCATCTGCAAAGTTGGAGCCTGGAAAATCTGGACCAATCGTGCCCAGTCCTCACCAAACTGCTTATCCGCCTTGAGGCTTTCTGTAATAGAAGCGATGACCTTCTTCTCGATGGTTCCGTTGCTCTGGAGGCTGACGAGAAGAGAGAGATTATTGTAAGGGCGATAAGCCTTGTCGATAATTTCGTAGTCGAAGCTTTCTGCAACAATAACACCACGATCATACTTGCCGGTGTTAAGTGCATCGTTAAGAATAGCAGCAGGGAACGCACGGAAGATGTTACCTGCACCGAAGTGAACCCAAGTAGGCTCGTCGTGAGTCTTCTTAGCTACGGCTGCGATGTCATACTTAGGAAGCTCATAACCCTTAGCTTCCCATTCTGCAGCATTAAAGCTGTCTGAAAGAATTTCGTTCAGTTTCATGATTATACGGTATTTTTGATTTGATTATATGTTATTTTTTGATTGTTCCATGTATGTGCCTATCTTTCCGAATAGGCGTGGCAAAAGTACAAAGAAAAATCGAAAACCGCTCATTTTTAGAGAACTAATTTCAAAAATTGAACGATTAACAAATACTTTTGAACAATATGGTAAGACCAGGAAAAGAAAATGTTACGATTCCTCCAGCGATTTGATCTGCTTCTTCGGCGTTACGCCGAGACCTTTCAAGCTTTCCACCCTGCGCATCACGTTGCCACTTCCATCGTAAAGCTGCTTTCTTGCCTTGTCGAAGGTTCCGGACAGACGGGTTATCAAATCGCCGATGCCCAGGAAGGTATCTTCGAAGCCAGCCACCTTATCATACAGGTCAGCAGCCGTCTTCACGATTTTCTCCACATTCTTGTTCTGCCGGTCATACTGCCAGAGATTATAGGCAAGCTGGAGTGCCATGAGCAGATTGCTTGGTGAGATGATGATAATCTTCTTCTGATAAGCATAACGGCTGAGATCAGGCTGCTGCTTCATGGCTGCGATATAGCTGGTCTCGTTAGGGATGAACATCAGTACGAAGCCGATGGCATCATCCACCAGTTTGGAATAGTCTTTGGCTGCCAGTTCATCGATGTGCTTTCGTACGCTCAGCGCATGTGCCTTCATCAGGCGTTCCTGTTCAGCCTCATCTTCAGCTGCCAGAGCATCGGAATAGGCGGTAAGCGAAACCTTGGAATCGATGACCACACTTCTGCCTTCCGGGAATCTGACGATGACATCCGGACGATAGTTCTTTCCCTCTTCATCTTTCGTATTCTCCTGAATGAAGAATTCCTCATCTTTACGAAGTCCGCTGTTCTCCAGGATGGTTTCCAGCACCATCTCGCCCCAGTCGCCCTGCATCTTGCTGTCGCCCTTCAATGCCTTGGTCAGGTTGGCAGCATCGGAGCCGATCTTCTCGGTCTGCTCCTTCAGGTTCAGTACAGCCTGCTGCTGTTCCTGCTGGAAGAGTTTCATCGTTGCCTCGAAGGTGTTCTGCAGTTCCTTCTTGTTCACCTCGTTCTGGGTTTTGCTCTCCTCTACCGATTTCTTGAAATCAGCAAACTGTTCCTTGATAGGTTTCAGGAGTTCATCCATCTGCAGACGGTTGTTTTCCTGCAGAGCCGACTGCTTGGCAGCCAACTGCTCAGCCGCCACCTTCTGCTGTTCTATCGTCATTCGCTGCATTTCCTGCTTCAGGCTCTCGAGTTTCTGTGCCCACTGCTGGTCGCTTTCCGCCCTGAGTTTCGCCGCATACAGCCGCTCGTTCTCCATTTGAGATTTCATTGATTGAACCTCAGAAGCATGATGCAGTTTTATCTGTTCGATGTTAGCCGCCAGCACCTGAGCCTTCGCTACGAGCTGGGTTTTCTCCTCTCCTGCACTTTTTGCTTCCATCAGTTTCCCTACGAAGAATCCGATGGCAAGTCCTATGATGATTCCAATTACTATTTCCATTTATCCTTGTTTTGAATGATTCTGTAAATCTGCAAAAATTATGATTTGCAAAAGTAATCATTTCAAGACATAACACCAAACATCATGGGGGATTCTTGTAGATATTTAACTCTTCTGCATTTTACTATGCAAACAAAAAGAGCGCACCACTCTTGGCACGCTCTTTTCTTTAAATCATCTTTTAAATATACATTATCGGTTGGCAGTAGGCCACTGATAAGTATCAGTGCAATGGATATCAGCACTCTGGTCGGCAATCATCAACTTGAAGTCGCCTTCCTCCAATCTCCATTTGCCATTCCAACCTACGAAGGCCAAATCGTCTGCCTTCAATTCAAATATCATGGTCTTGGTCTCACCAGGCTGAAGTTCCACCTTGTCGAAGGCACGGAGACGACGGCCATCAGGCACCATACTAGCGATGAGATCGCTACTGAACAGGAGAACACTCTCCTTGCCTGCCACCTTTCCCGTATTCTTCACATCCACGCTCACCTTGATGATGTCGCCGTGGCGGAAATCAGACTGAGAAACCTTCAGGTTGCTATATTTGTAAGTGGTATAACTCAAACCATATCCGAAGCCCCACTGCTGGGTAATCTTCGCATTGTAGTCGTAAGCACCTTCCATCGTACCCACCTCCTCACTCTTCTTGAAGTCATAGTTGGCGAGCGAATTAATTTCCTTAGGATAGGTGTAAGGCATCTTGCCACTGAAGTTTGACTTGCCCGATACCAGGTTTGCCAAGGCATCGCCGCCCATGTTGCCAGGGATAAGGATGTCGATGATGCCCTGTGCCAATGGTTCGATGTCGGCGATGAGACGAGGACGACCTCATTCAGCACCAAGATGACAGGCTTGCCTGTCTGAACCAAAGCCTTCACGAGATTGCGCTGGTTCTCTGAGAGCCAAAGGTCGGTCAGGTTGCCCGGAGTCTCTGTATAAGAGTTCTCGCCAATGCAAGCCACGATGACGTCGGCATCCTTCGCTGCAGCCACTGCCCCCTGAATCTGAGGTTCGTTCTCCTCCCAGTATTTTCCCTTCTCATTATAGGTAACACCCTGGTTCAAGATAACATTCTCCTTGCCATACTCATTACAGAATGCCTCATAGATGGTATTGTACTTACCGGCAAACTCATCGGCACGATGTCCCTGCCAGGTATAGCTCCATCCACCGTCCAGACAACGCATCTGATTGGCATTAGGACCCGTAAGGAGAATCTTCTTGCCATGCTGCAAAGGAAGGATATTACCCTCGTTCTTCAGGAGCACCATACTCTCGGTAGCTCCCTCCAAGGCGAGCTTGGCAAACTCCTCACCACCAAACTTAGGATAATTTTTCAGTTTCTGGGTTGGGTTCTTGAAGAGGTCGAGACGGTACTTCATGCGAAGCACACGGCGACAGGCATCGTCAATGCGACTCATCGGAATCTTACCTTCCTTCACCAGTTCTACAAGATAGCCACAAGCATCGCAAGAATAAGGTTCCATAATCATATCGATACCAGCATTGATGGCAATGCGGAGCGCATCCTTCTTGTCCTTTGCCACCATCTCACGAGTATAGAGATTGTTGATGTCTGCCCAGTCGGTAATGAGCACACCATCCCATCCAGTCTCTTCCTTCAGCCATCCTGTCAGGATGTCCTTGTTGGCATGCATCGGCATACCGTTGACGGAAGCGGAATTCACCATCACGGTCAAGGCTCCAGCCTGCAGACCCGCCAGGAAAGGAGCGAAGTGCTTCTCTCGCAAGTCGGCAGGAGAGATATAGGCTGGCGTACGGTCTTTACCGGTCCAAGGCACACCATAGCCCATGAAGTGCTTCATTGAAGTGGCAATGTGATACTGGTCGATGTTGTTTGGGTCCTCACCCTGAAAACCATAGACCATCTCCTTGCCCATCTCTGAACTGAGGTAGCAATCCTCGCCAAAGTTCTCCCAGATGCGAGGCCAACGGGCATCACGACCGAGATCAACGGTAGGACTGTAAGTCCAAGGTATGCTCACTGCACGAGTCTCATAAGCGGTAGCCTCAGCCGAACGGCGAGCTATTTCACGATTGAAGGAGGCAGCCACATTGATGTTCTGCGGGAAGAGGGTTCCGCCCTGTGTATAGGTAGAGCCATGGTTCTGGTCGAGACCGAAGACACAAGGGATACCGATGCGCTTCATCGAGATCTTCTGGATTTGCGCGATGTACTTCTCCCACTGCTTGGCGGTTGGTGCGCAGGTATTTGGAGCGTTGAGGATAGAGCCAATCTTATAGCGGGAAAGGATAGAATCGGTCTTGTGCTCGTCGATATAGAACACACCGTTCTTGTCGTTGGCACCAAAGAGGTCGGTCACCAATTCCATCATCTGACCTATCTTTTCCTCCAAGGTGAGTTTCTTCAGGGTTTGTTCTACCTGAGCCTCAATCTTAGGGTCGCTCTTGATAACAGGAACATTGGCACTGGCTGTATAAGCCAATGCCAATAATGAAATAGATAATAAAATTTTCTTCATAAACAGTAAAGGTTTGACGTTTTATGATAAAAACGGAAATCTTTCTAATATTTTATTCAATAGTTACTTTATCTACATAATAGCCATGTCCCACACAGATGAACCCATCCTGGGCAGCTATCTTGTCGAGTGCATCCTGGGTCAACACAAACTTCACGACATTGCCCTCACCAAACTCGTATGGAGAAGTCAAGTCTTTCCACCAGTTGGTGGCAAGCTTGATCTGATGGTATTTATCGTCATCCTTCATCGAGCAGTAAACTCGGAGGGTCTGCCCCTCCTTCCACTTAGCTACCTGGTCCTTGGTGATGAGGTTGAAGCTCTTGTTAGGGTCACCATCTCCCAAGTCCCAAGATACATAGTGATGACCTTCCCAGAGGGTAGTCTCCATAGATGGACGTGGCTCTGTAGTTACCTTGATTTTACCGCAAGGGAACTCTACACCACTGCCATCTACCAATGTAATGTCGTAATCGCCATTGGCGAGGTCGGAAGGAGCTGTAACTTTCAATGCCTTACCCTCATCGAGAACTTCGAAGGCAGCCTCCTTACCAGCGATGAGTACTTTCTGAACGTGATCCACCAGGTTCTTGCAGTTGCGGATGGTTGTAGTTTCTCCCGGAGCTACCCAAAGCTCGCTGGCATTGGTACCCAAAGCTGGGTCATCGGCAGCAGGAATCACGGTAACTTTCAAGGTGCGGGATGTGGTCTTATTCTTGGTGGTGGTTGCCACTATCTTCAGTTCATGATCACCTAAAGGCAAAGTTTGGTCGATGGTGGTACCTTCATAAATCTGCGTGCCATCGAGCAACCATGTCACTGTGGTGTAGTGAACAGGAGTGACTTTAATTTCCAAGTTCAATTTGGTCTTGCGATCTAACTTCTGGTCATCCAAGTCGGTGTTCAAGATACGAGGACTGTCATCTTCTGATACGGTGAAGAAAGGATCGTCGTCAGAGGAACAAGAAGACAGTGTAGCAGTGCCTGCGAACGCAAAGCTCATAGCAAAAAGCATCATCATTGCCTTCAAGACATTACCTTTATATTGATTCATTATCTTTTTCATCTTGATAATTATTAATAGTTATGGCGTTAGCCAATTCTTAATTGTTCATTCTAAATTCTTAATTACTTAATGTATCCTTTACCATTAGCTGGAGCGAATTCTGGCTGAAGGTTGACGTTAGCCTTATCCCACCAAAGCTTCTTGTGCCAATCATCAGTACCACCCATACGCTCGATGGCAGCCTTATAGTTGACGCTGTTATACTGACCTTCCAACTCTGGATAACGCAAGCGAGTAGGCATAGCCATGTTAGAATCGGTATAAGTGAAACCATTGGTAAAGATGCCTAGTCGGCTTCTGTCCAGGATAGCAGGATAGTCGGAGCGACGCAAGTTAGCCCAACCCTCTGATGGGTTCATCATGTGGAGAATCCATGCCTGGGTGTTGATGGTCGCCTTAGGATTGTCACCCAACTTGTTGTTGGCAATGAACTCATTGATCTCATCCTCAGAAATCTTGTTGGACGTGAGATAATAGTTGTTGAGCATCTCCATAGAAGCACGAACACCTTCCTCATAGAGAGTCTCAGCGTCACCACTTACATTCCAACCCTTGGTCTTAGCCTCGGCCATGAGGAATTTCACCTCGGCAGAGGTAATCAGAATACCAGGGCAAGAAGGCATCTCAAAGTCGATGTTCAAGCATGGACGCATCATACGTGCAAGAAATTCTGAGTTGCCATAATTGTTAGCATCCTGCTCAGCCAACTTAGCGAGAGAAGGAAATTCTGATACCTTAGGCACGTTCATCCAGTCGCTATACCAAGCAGCACCAGGATTACAAGGCTCCTCACCAATACCTTGACGCTGGAAGTAAGCCAACACCTCATCGGTCAAGTCGATGTTCTGCTCCTTGTCTGGCTTCACCTGACTACGCTTGATGTTGTAATAGTGGCGGCAGATGCGATAGAGACGAGGGTCGTCAGTATTCTGCATCTGATAGAACAAGGTAGAGCATACGAATGTAGGAGATACAGCATCCTGACCATAGAGTATCTCTCCCAAGGCATTGGTACGGAAATCATAGTCGTTGGCTCCATCATAATAGGTATAAGGAGAATCTGAATACTTGATGTAAGCATCGTCGGCAGCCGAAGCAATATAACCGCCAGCATCTGTCAATGCACTTTCAAATTCCTCCTTAGCCTGAGTAGGATTTACATCTGAGATACGCATGGCATAACGCAAACGAAGAGAGTTGGCATACTTCTTCCATTTAGCCACATCGCCACCAAGACTGGTTACATCGCCAGAAATGAGGTCGGTACCTGTGCCAAGCTGCTTCTCGCAAGCGTCAAGTTCCTTGAAGAACCAGCTGTAAAGCTCTTCCTGCGTATCATACTTAGGATTAGAAATACCCTTGATGTATCCCAAGCCAGCCTCAGAAGCAGGGATGTCGCCATAAAGATCAGAAATCACAGAGAGCAGATACACACGATGGATGCGAAGAGCGGCATTCAGATTAGCCTTGTCCTCAGAATTGTGGATGGCATCCACAAGGTTCTTGATGGAAACCGCATAATAACGGTCCCAAATAAGACGGGCAATATCATCCTGAAAGAAATTGGAACCCGAATAATTGGTTACATTCCAACCACCAGCGAAATACTGGTCAAAACCAGTGATATAGTTGCGATAAGTATCCATCAAACTAAAATCACCGTATGTCTGCAACAAAGAAGTTGTCAATTGTGCATTAGGATCCAGCTTGTCCACCTTGGTCTTATCGGTGTTAATGCTTTCCATCGTGCTGTCAGAGCAAGAAGTCATCACACCGCCAGTAGCCATCAACAAGAGAGCCATTGCGAAACCGCCTTTGCCTATATATTTCTTGATTATATTATTCATTTTATTATTGTCTTTTAATCAGTTAAGAACTATCATTTCTTTCCCCATCAAGAGATTAGAACTTCACATTCACGTTGATACCATAGCTCTTGCGAGATGGCAATGAACCATACTCCAAGCCAAGACCAGAGGTATTGTAGCTTGAGTCTGGGTCGATATTAGGAATGTTCTTCCAAACGATGAATGGGTTACGAGCTACGAAAGATACGCTCAAGCCCTTGACCCACTTGCCCAACAAACTCTCTGGGAAAGTATAACCTAAGGTAATCTCACGGCACTTCACGTAAGAGTTGTCATATACAAACTCGCTCTGTACGCTGGTAGCCATGTGCTTCCAGTAATCTTCTGGGCTCACAGCGATGTCGTTCTTACGATAAGTACCATCACCATTGTCGATAACACCATCCACTACGAGTCCCTTGCAGTTGCCAGACTCACGCCATGCCGAGATGTCCATACCTGCTGCCTGACGAGCCTCCTCAGAAGCGTACCACTCCTCACGGCCTGCCAATGTTCCCTTTGCCTTACCAGTCTGGTATGCAGAGCGCATAGACATAGAGTAGATATCAGCACCCACCTTCACATCGAAAGATGCAGAGAGGCGGAAGTTCTTGTAAGAGAATGTGGTATAGAAACCACCAGTCCAATCCCAAGAAGAGTTGCCGATGGTCTTCACGTTCTGGTCAACCTTTGGAAGTCCTGTGGCTGCATCGATGACAACTTGTCCCTGCTCATTGCGAACAACATCGTGCCCACGGATAGCACCATAATTCTCGCCAACCTGAGCACCTACTGATACACCGCACCATGTGGCCTTGGCAAGTTCAAAATAATCCATGCCATCTACGAGCGACTTCACCTTGTTGGTATTCTTGGAGAAGTTGACACCCATGTCCCAACCAAAGTCCTTAATCTGGAGCAATCGACCATTGAGGGCAAGTTCGATACCCTTGTTCTGAATCTCACCGGCATTAACCAAACGGTAAGAATAGCCAGAAGTGGTGGTAGAAGCAAGGCTCAAGATCTGATTCTTGGAGTTCTGGTTGTAATAGGTTACATCCAAGCCCAAACGACCATTGAAGAACTTCATTTCTAGACCCAACTCGTAAGAGCCAGTCATGGTTGGCTTCAAGTCCTTATTTGGCTGGGTAGAGTTGCTTATCATACCGATGGTATAACCTGAATAACTATACTTGCCTGTGGCGTAGTTGAGTGCAAGCTGGTAAGGGTCGGTATCGCTACCTACCTTTGCCCAAGATGCGCGAATCTTACCATAATTAATGAACTTCTTGTTCTTGATAAACTCGGAGAATACCAAGCTACCCGATACAGATGGATATACGTATGTATTGTTATTTGTAGGGAGCGTAGACGACTTATCGCCACGGAGGGTTCCCTCCAAATAGTAAGTATGCTTGTAGCCGAAGCTTGCGCTGGCATAGAGAGAGCTGATCTGCTTCTTGTACATACTCTCACGAGTGTTCTGCTCCTGATAGTTCATGATGTTCTGGATGCCATTCATCTGCTGGTTAAGACCGGTATTGGTGATGGTCTTGTTGTTCACCTTGAAGATGTTGCCACCCGCTGTGGCATTGACATCGAAGTCGCCCCATGAGTTGTTGTAGAGTGCAAGGAGCTCTGCGTTCAGTGTTCTGTTATTGAAGATTTGGTCGGTAAGCTTTCCTGCTGGTGTACCTGGAGTTGTCTTGGCGATGAAGTCCTCGAAGTTCATGCTGTTGATGTCGGTACCGATGGTACCCTGCAACTTCAAGTGCTTGCTGATGTTCCAGATGGCCTTACCTGTCAAGCGGAACACATCTTTCTTAGAAGTATTGCCATTCTTATAGAGATCCCAGTATGGGTTCTTGTTATACTGGTCGTTAGCATTCCAGTTGGAGTAGTTGCCGTCGGCATCCTCATAGTGCTTCAACCAAGCCTGGTTATAGGTACCAGCCAAAGTCATGAGGTTCTTACCTACATTGCTCTGAGAATCACCCAAGGCTGGACGGTTCTTCACGTTCTCACGAGTATAGTTGGCGGTGAAGTCGAAGTCAACAGGACCAGCTGAGGTATTGACACGGAGGTTGAAGTTGTCACGACTCATGTTGGTGTTAGGCAAGATGTCCTTGTTGCGCATATCCGTAACAGAGAAACGCATACCAGTCTTACCTGAATTCACAGAGAGAATGGCTGAGTTCTGCGCCGTCAAACCAGTGCGGAAGAAATCAGACGCATTGTTAGGATACATCATGAAAGGATGCTCCTGACCATCAAAATACTTGAAGACGAAATCATCAGCCTTAGGACCCCAACTGGAGTTGGTACCAGCTGTACTGGATGTAGGAAGGGCACCATTGTAGCCCATACCATAAGTTGTCTGCACATCATCCCACTTAGCCAACTGGGTATCGATGGTGAAAGAACCATTGTACTCTACACCAATCTTATCCTTCTCCGCCTTCTTGGTCGTAATCAAGATAACACCATGAGAGGCACGGCTACCATAGAGGGCAGAGGCAGCAGGACCTTTCAATACGGTCATCGTCTCGATGTCGTCAGGATTGATGGCAGAGATACCATCACCGAGGTCATAACCACCAGCTTCACCAGCACTGCCAAAGTTGGTATTATCCAAAGGCACACCATCCACTACGTAAAGAGGCTGGTTATTGCCTGCCATTTCTGTATTACCACGAAGAAGCACGCGGGTAGAACCAGAAGCACCACCAGCGGTGTTCTGCACAACGAGACCAGCCACCTTACCAGAAAGAGAGTTGATGACGTTGGTTTCCTTCGCCTTGGTGAGTTCCTCACCTTTAACCTCCTCCAAGCCATAGCCCAAAGCCTTGCGGTCGCGCTTGATACCAAGGGCGGTAACAACGACCTCATTCAAGGCCTTACCATCCTCTTGCATAGTGATTTTCATGCCATTAGCAGCTTTCACGGTCATCGTCTTGTAACCGATGTAGCTCACTTCGAGCGTTGCTCCAGGCTTGCAGTTCAACGTAAAGTTACCATCTATATCGGTAACGGCACCGTTGGTTGTACCAGCCACCTTTACGCTAGCGCCAATCAAGGTTTCGCCAGTGGCATCCACCACTGTACCCTTGATGCCTTGGTTCTGCTGAACGCTCATCGCTGCATTGTTCATCTGGGCAGCGAGAATGGCAGAAGCAGGCATCCACATCAAACCTGCACCAAGCAGGCCGAGAAACATAGTTTTCTTTCTCATAATTGATATTTTTGTTTTTAGTTTAACATTATTCTTTCCCAAAGATTCCTTCGAGAATCCAAGGAGCATTCACCTTCATACTCTTGAAACGGTCGAAGATGCCATACTTCTCAGAGCCATTGCCGAAGTGGTTGTTGTCCCAAACGAAAGTAGAGAAGCCTCGTTTGCGAGCCTCCGTAGTCAAGAACTTACAGTAGTAGGTCATGTTTTCATGCACTTTCTCTGAGTTTGACTTATAGTGATCGGTTACTCCCCACTCTCCTATAACGATACCCAGTCCTTTGTTGCTCCAGGTATTCACCACCTTGTCGAAGAAATCCGTCATCGTCTTCTCGTTGTCTGCAGGTATCTTGCCAGCATCCTTGTAGGCATCACCCCAGTAATCGTAGGTGCAATCGCCGGCGTAGCTCCATGGCTGATAGTAGTGGAATTCCACACTCATATAGTTGTTGCCATTGTCTTCGGCATCCTTCGGAATGATGAAATCTCCATTCTCGATGCCAAACCAAGGGTTACAAACGTAAGTCTGTAAGATGAGGTGGCGCTTGGCATTGTTGCCGCCTGTGGCACGAACCACATCCACGAATATCTGATTGTAAGCATTCTGCACTTCGAGGTTCTCGGCAGTAGGTTTGCCCCAGTTGTCTTTGATATGCACTTCGTTAGTTCCTGCGAAAGCAAGACGATAATCATAATTGGCAAACTCAGAAGCGATATTCATCCAGAGGAGCGCAAGCTTCTGGCAGTTTTCTTCCTTATATTGATAGGTAGGACGACCTTCGAGCCATTTTTCATGATGCACATTGATGATAACCTTGAGGTCATTATCCAGGCACCAGCCCACCACCTCCTTGATGCGAGCAATCCAAGCCTTGTCGATGCTCATCGCCTGAGCGTTGGTAATGTGGCACTGCCAACGGATTGGAATACGGATGGCATTGAAACCTGCCTTCTTCACGGCTTGTATCATCTTCTTGGTAACAACGGGATTGCCCCAGGCTGTCTCTGCATGGATAGAACCATCAGGGTTGCCAATCTGCATCGACTCACCATCCTGTCCAGGAGCTGAGCACTCGAATTCGTTGCCAAGATTCCACCCCACAACGTCTTTATTCCATTGCTGGGCAGTAGGCATGGATTCGCCTACACCTTCAGAACTGCTGGATGAGTGCAACGTACTTGCTTCGCATGAGAAACATGTGAAGACGCCTATTAAAAAGAGGCTAATTTTCAAAAAGTTCCTTTTCATTTTTATGTTTATATTGTTATTGTTTCGTTTTTTAAATAACTGTTTGACTTACTTAACAGAATTTGGTTGCAAAGATAAAGAAAAGGAACTTTCAGAGGGTTAGATAACAAACAAAAAAAGGTTTCAATTCAGACATATCGTCTAAACAGAAACCTTTTATTTGAATTTAAAACTCTAATTTACAGATACTTACTTGGAGAAACCCCAAAGTGCTTTTTAAATACAGTACTAAAGTACTTCACATTTACAAAACCGGCTTTCACAGATACATCCAGCACACTATCCCCCTGTTTCAGGAAGATTGCAGCCTGCTCCAGACGTATCAAACGCATAAAATCCTGCGGACTTTGACCCGTAAGAGTCTTCAGCCTACCATAGAAAAGCGTTCTGCTCATCGCCATCTCTCTACAGAGTCGGTCGATATTAAAGTCTGTGTCGCTCAGATGAGTCAACACCAAACGGGTAGCTTTATCTACAAAAGCCTGGTCTTGTGGATCCAGAACAGCTTCTGCCACTTTTTCGAATGTCTGGCCTTGCTTATTCAAGACAGTATCATCCTTTTTCTCTTCAGAAGTTCCAGTAGGTTCCAAGTGTTCTTCGGAAGAATCAGAACCCACAATCTGCCCGGAAGAAGCAGACTCAGAAGCACCCTCTCCTCTAACAAGAGCAAGGCTTCTGTCCATATAATACTGACTCAACCGGCGACGATTCTTCAAAATACTGGCAACCTTACTCGCAAGAATAGCAGTATCAAATGGCTTGGCTATATAGTCATCAGCACCCAGTCCGAGTCCCTCTATCATAAAGTCACGACCAGCCTTAGCAGTCAGCAGGATAACAGGCAGCCATGATGTTTCCTTATTTTCCTTGATGCTGCGACAGAGCTCATCTCCGTGCATTCCAGGCATCATGACATCAGAAACAACGATATCACATACCCCGCCCTCTTTCAAATATTTCAAGGCAGCCTCTGCACTCTCCACATCAACTACTTGATAAGAATCACCAAAAGTCATTCTGATATATTTGCGAAGATCTTCATTGTCATCGACAAAAAGAAGTGTATCCGTAGAAACATCAGCATCCTGCAGAACCGCAGAAGACACAGTCTGGCTAGTTTCATCATGCTTATCTTCAGCTAAAGAAGATTCAGTTGCAACATTTTTCTTTTCTCCAACAAGCCGGACAGAAGAATCTGTTACATGACCTAATGGCATCTTCACACAGAAAGTAGTACCCTTTCCTTCCTCACTTACGAAACTAAGCTTTCCTCCCAATTTCTCTACAAGCTTTCGTGTAAGCATCAGTCCTAATCCACTTCCCATTTCCTGAGAATTTATCGCATTAGAAGCCCTGAAGAAGGTCTTGAAGATACTCTTAATTTCGGCCTTTGGAATACCTATACCTGTATCACATACATGAATCATAGCCATCTTACCTTCAACAGAAGCCGACAACGTAACCTTTCCACCTTGAGGTGTATATTTGATAGCATTCGAGAGAAGATTTTCCAATATTAGATCCATCATTTTGACATCAGAATGAATCTGTTGCTGCGGACACGTTTCAATACACAGTTGAATATGCTTCTCCTGAGCTGCCAATACAAACTTTTCCAACTGCACACGTAAAAGCATCGGCAATTCTATATCTTGCAGGCGAACCTGTTCGGCAGACTGCTCTACCTTTTGGAAGTCAAGCAATTCTGTAACCATCTTCAACAGTTTGTTGCCGTTGCGATGCGCCATATCCAAGAATCCACGGCTTTTCTCACTCAAGCTGGAATCATTAGCCAGATTATCAAGAGGAGCCAACACGAGACTCAAAGGAGTACGTATGTTATGGGCAGTATTAACGAAGAAATTGATTTTTTCATCATAATACTTTCGCTGTAAGCGCTCTTTGTAATACTGCCAGGCAAAATATAAGATGGCAGCAAAAATACAGAGATAGATAATCCATGCCCACCAGGTATTCCACCAAGGTTGGGCTATATGAATTTCCAAAGTTGTTTCTCCCAATTCTCTACCATTACTTCTGCAGATAGCCTTTACATGAAGCACATAGCTGCCCGAAGGCAAATTTACAAATCGTGCCAACTGATTAGAAGATGGTTTACTCCAATTACGGTCGTATCCTTCCAAATAATATTGATATTGAATATCATACTGGTATTGATAATTGATGCTCTCGAAAGAAACAACCAGCGTATTCTCATTATGGCTAAGACTCAATTTGCCTTCCTTCAACATTTCAAAGAGACATTCATTCCAGTAATCGGAACGTTCGACACCTTCAACCTCAACACTATGAATACGAAGTGGAGCGGCATAATTCAAACCTTTGGCAAACATAGGAGTCAAAGCGACAACTCCATCGTTGCTGCCAAAAAGCACCCTTCCATCTGAAGTACACGCAACAGACATTCGGTTATACTCACGTTCCATTCCCTTAAAGATGTTGAGGTTTACTATCTTCCCCTGTTTCATGAACGCCAATCCTTTATCCGTACTGATCCACAAATTGCCATTAATACCTTTTATAAGTCCATAAACAGTATTAGAAGGCAAAGCGTCCTGATTAGTATAACGCTTAAACTTCTTTGTCAGTAAATCATAATCATAGAGTCCTCCTCCATCCGTTCCAATCCAGATATGACGGGAATCCTGAAAAGACATACTGTTGACAAACAAATTAATGTCTTTTTCGGGATACTGTTCTGGATAAAAGAAACGACGAGGATGCAAAGGTTCGCGCTTATCAATCAAATAGCCTCCATGCGAAGTTCCTACAGCAATAAAACGCTTATCCGGTGATTCCGTGATGCATTGCACTTCGTTGACAGGCAGATAGAATACCGACTTTCCCGTTCCATTCAAATTATATTTATCTGAAGGGAAACAAGCCATATCTCCATCCAAACATCCCACCCAAATATTACCATCGCTATCAGTTAAAAGACTGAATACGTAATCACTCTTCAACATTCCTGTTTCCACAGAATAAGCAGGCATACTAGTGCCATCAGCATGAACCTGATATACGCCATTACCATAGGTACCAACCAGAATTCTGCCGTCTACAGTCTGACAAATCGTAAGCGCCACTTTATTATATAATCCATGATGCCAAAGACGAGTCTGTGCATCATAGACACTTACTCCTTTATCTGTGGCATACCATATTTTCCCATCACGGCTTTGGAAAACATCGTTCACACAATTATCTATCAGTGATTGATTGTTGAGATATTCATGTGTGATATATTCCAATGTATGTTTCATCGGTATTGCCAAATCTACTCCTCCCGAGTAAGAGCCTGTCCATAAATCGCCAAAACGATCGCAGCACAAGGTATATAATCCATTACCATTCAGCACGTTACCAGGACGTCCATCTGTATCAAGCAAGAGCTTGGTTTGTTTATTCGAACTGTCATAAGCATATATTCCAGCTCCATCTACAGCCATCAGAAGAGTCTGCTTATCATATAAAATGATTGAACGTACGGGAATTTTAGGAATGTTTTGCAAAGATTGGAAATCAGCAGATTTTATCAGCTTCCAAGTACGATCATCCATCACTTTAACTCCTTCGTGAAAAGTACCCAGCCAGATACGATGTCCCACAATATCATGATAAGAGGATACTACAGAACTGCCACTAATCTTCTTTTCTAACTTCCGGGCAGACATCGAATAGCAATAAACATCTTTAAATGTTCCTATCAAGAGTTTCTGACCTATAAATTGGATATGATTAATATAGGTATTTTTCAATACAAACCTACCCTTAGCTGTCTCCCGAACTATCTCCTTTTCATCAGTAGCTGCTGACAAGCAATAAATGCCTCTATCCATAGCTAACCAGAAATTGCCCTTTTCGTCTACCAACAGTTCGTTCAACACGATACTTCCACCTAAAATATTCTGAAGATTACATTTCAAGACAAATGTATCTTTCCTCTTATCATATATATACACCTTTCCCTTGTTGTCGTAGGCGTAAATCAGATGTTGCGCATCCTTAGTCAGTTTAATACTTCTACCACTAGCATCACTATACGGCATCTCTGTGTATAAAGTATAATTGGTTACTTGTTGCCCATTATATCGGTCAACTCCACGCTTAGTACTTATCCACATGGCACCATCCTCTGCCTCGACAATAGAATAAACTCGAGGGCTGGAAAGACCATTGTCAGCATTGAGATTGGAAAGCATGAACATATTTCTGGAAATATGCGCATATGCCTGAAGAGCCGATGCCAACAGCAGCAATATAATGAGAGTACAGGATTTATATCGTTTCATAATTCTTTCATTGATCTTATTTGGGGACAAAGATAATACAAAAAAATGAAAAACAAATAGAATAATGAGATAAAATGAAAAAAATCTATTATCTTTGCAAGATATTAATATAAAGATATAGACTATGATCAAAAGATTATTATCCTTTCTAGACGCATCGCCAGTGAATTTCCTGGCAGTAAAGAATATCTCCGAGGAATTGGAGAAGAACGGGTTCCGACGTATGAACCCACAGGAGCCTTTGGGCAAGATTGAAGCGGGTGAAAAGTTCTTCGTTACCAAGAACGACTCTTCCATCTACGCCTTCCAAATCGGAAAGAAGCCTTTGGCAGATGCCGGTTTCCACATGATCTGCGCCCACTGCGACTCGCCTACCTTCCGCATCAAGCCAAATGCTGAGATGCTTTGCGAGGGCGGTATCGTAAAACTGAACACCGAGGTGTATGGTGGTCCTATCATGTCAACCTGGTTCGACCGTCCCCTCACTTTGGCAGGTAGAGTCATCGTGAAGGGCGAGGATGCGATGAATCCCCAGACGCTCCTTCTTCATGTGAAGCGCCCATTGCTGCAGATCAGCAATCTCGCTATCCACTTCAACCGTCAGGTGAATGATGGTGTGAAGTTGAGCAAGCAGAAGGATGTGCTCCCTATCCTCGGCATCATCAATGATGAACTGGAGAAGGGTAACCTCCTGATGAATGTGATAACCGATGAACTGAATATCCAGAAAGAGGATGTTCTTGATTTCGATCTCTATCTGGCTGATGCCACTCCAGCCTGCACCTTCGGTGTACACGATGAGTTTATCTCTTCAGGCAGACTCGACGACCTGTCTATGTGCTGGGCTGGTGTAGAGGCGATGATTGCAGCAGATGCCAATGATACCACCCAGGTTCTCGCCATCTTCGATAATGAAGAAACGGGCTCTCAGACCAAACAGGGAGCCGGAAGTCCTTTCCTTTCATATATGCTCCAGCGCATCGCCCTGGCACAGAGCCATACAGAAGAGGCTTATTATCAGGCAGTAGAGCGTGCCTTCATGATTTCAGCCGATAATGCGCATGCCTGGCATCCTAACTATAGCGAAAAATTCGACCCTACGAATCATCCTAAGTTGGGCGGTGGTCCGGTCATCAAGTTCAATGCAGCCCAGAAGTATGCGAGCGATGCTGTATCAGCAGCCATCTTCGCCAACATCTGCAATGCTGCCGGTGTACCATGCCAGCGTTTCGTAAACCACAGCGATGTAGCAGGTGGCAGCACATTGGGCAATATCCTCGCCTCTTCCATCCCATTGAAGGGTGTGGATATGGGCAATGCCATCCTCGCTATGCACAGTTGCCGCGAAACCGGTAGCGTTATCGACCACGAATATTGCGTGAAGGCTTTCACCAAGTTCTATCAGTTGTAATAAAAAACAAAGAGGGTGTGTCTGTATTTATGACACACCCTCTTTGATTTTATATATTAACCTTTTCCTTTTATCGTTCCTAATTCTTTCACATTCTTCTCAAATTCATTTCTTTCACCAATAGCTCCATTACGCAGTTTTGCCCGATAATTGTATATCGTATTAACTGCATAATGAAGGAATTCTGCTATCTTCGTACTGTCATCAATACCCAGTCTTATCAAGGCGAATACTCTCACCATTGCCGGAAGTTTCGCAGCATCAGTAAGATGGATTTGTGCCTCCGGCTTCAGAAGGCTATTGAGGTCTTCCACGAAATCAGGGAACAGATGCAGGAAGACCTTATCGAAATTTGCATAGAGTTCTCCCAACTCGTGTTCCTTCAGTTCACTGCTTCTCGTCATTGAATAAAGTTCCTGATATTCACGGTTCTTTACCATTTTATTGACATGGAGACGCAACTTATCCAGTTTATCTATATAATTCTAATTTCCGCAACACTATAATTTAATATTTTTTATAAGCACCTGAGCAACAAAAAGTTGCTCAGGATTTTGCCATGTCAGAAATTTCACTTATCTTAGTGTTGCAAAATAAAAACAAACAAAATTCTGAATGACATGGCAAAAGTACAAATAAAATCTGAGAAACTCACTCCTTTTGGGGGAATTTTTTCGATTATGGAGCAATTTGATGCTCTTTTAGCTCAAACCATAGATTCCACCTTGGGATTGAGATG
>QSCI01000006.1:0-85638 GCA_003463005.1 Segatella copri
TCTCTCGTACCACATGTAACATTATCTTTACTTTACGTAACATTTTAACATCTTTTTAGCAGAAATTTATAAAAAACATACATTTCTGTGCACTATTCTCCCATAAATTTTGTATTTTTGCAAACGAATATAAAAAAGCCAAAAGACAATGAAACCAAGAATCATGATGATTTCCATGAAATCAAACCTCAGAACAATGAGATACATCGGTCTTTTACTGATGTTTATCTTCTGTCTCACTGCGCAGAACATGATGGCGCAGCGAGGAAAACTTTTCAATTCAGACAACCAGCTTTCGAGCAACCTTGCCACTCAGGTGTTCCAGGATTCAAATGGTTTCATTTGGATTGCCACCCGTAACGGCTTGAATATCTATGATGGCTATAACTTTATGGTCATCAGAAAAACCTACGACAACAGTGACGGGCTCAACAGCAACTATATCAACAGTATAACACAGGATGAAAAGGGGCGTATTGTGCTGGGAACAAACAAGTCGCTGCTTATACTTAATGGTAAAAGGTTCAGCAACGTACCTATGCTCGATTCAAGAAATAAGCCTATAAGCACTTACGTTACCCAGGTAAGCCGTTTGCACAATGGCGATATTGCTGTCGTTACCTCCGGTTACGGCATCATGACCAAGAAAATAGATGCAAACGCCTGTTACGCCATGAAAGGAGAAGTGGAGAACCTGAAATTCATACATAAGATTCTGGAAGACAAACAAGAAAGGCTCTGGATTATCCTGGAAAACGGAAAGCTGTATCGGAAAGAAAAGAACGGCAAGCTTGTTTCACGCATCATGGGAACAGAGCAACTTAACACACAAGATATCAGGCAAGACGACAAGGGCAACATTTATCTTGCTACCAAGAATGATGGTATTTACCTTCTCAAGGCAGGTTCAACCATCTTCACCAAGATAGCCGGCATAGGCAATCTTCCTATAGACAACATCTATATCAGCCGCGACCAGCGCTTGTTTATCGGTTGCGATGGTATGGGTATCTTCGTGTATAATCCTGTAACAGGATTCTTGCAAAATAATCCTCTGTTCAGCCGTGAAGTAAATCTTGCCAAGTGCAAGATTACCAGCATTATAGAAGATTTTACGGGAAACATCTGGGTGAGCATGCTCCAGAAAGGCGTATTCATGCAGTCGCAGGCTCAATGCGATTTCAACTATATGGGCTACCGTTTGGGCAACCGCAACGTGATAGGCGAAAACAGCATCACAAGTCTGTGTGCCAACCAGGGCAATCAAGTCTGGGTGGGCACCGACAAGGATGGTCTTTACCTCTTTGACATAAAAACCGGTAGCATCAACAGCCATTTATTAAGCAACACCACGGTACTGGCACTCTGCAAAGACCGGAAGGACAGAACGTGGGTAGGAACCTATACTAACGGCATCGGATTTATAGATGCGGGGGGGTCTTTCCATCCATTCAGCCTAGGCATTGGCAACCAGACGGGCATCTTCGATATCCAGGAAGACCCGCAGGGCAATGTATGGTTTGCTACCATGGGCAAAGGACTTTTCCGCCTTTCTCCTGATGGAAGCATCAAGCAATGGAAAACACAAGATGGTGCCGACAACAACCTGAAAAAGAACAGTATTCCTAATGATTACCTCGTGAAACTTAGCATCTCAAAAGATGGTAAGCGGGTTTTCGTTGCCACTTCTGTAGGTCTGGCTTGCTATGACCAGCAAAAAAACAGCTGGACTTCCACTTTCGGTGGCGTCAACTGTCTGAACAAGGGCAGTTTCTCTCATTGCGTTTATTCTGACAGCAAGAACCGCGTATGGTTTGGCACTGAAGACGGCGCAATCTGCTATGATCCGAAGAAGGGATATGCTCATCCGAAGATCTATAACACAGAACTTGGACTTTCTGACAACAGCGTAACCAGCATCATAGAAGATTACAAGGGTAGAATCTGGATAGGAACTACCTGTGGTTTAAACCAGATAGATACAGAAAAAGGTACCATCAACAAGTACTACTCAGACAATGGCTTGCAGAGCAATGAGTTCAGCGATGCAGCAGCCTGCACGCTCTGGGGAGGAAAGATGCTGGTGATGGGCGGAACCGGCGGTATCAACTGGTTTGATACGGACAAGGTGAAACAGCATCCTTGGCAGGCAAAAGTTACCATATCAGGACTTTTTCTGGGCAACCAACCTGTATACCCGGATATGGAATCGGGCATCTATACTATCACCGACAAAGGCGTCTACAACAGCGACAAGTTCTCCTTATCTCATGAAGACAACACCTTCACCATCCACCTGTCTACTCTTACATATAATAATGTAGAGCAGATCAGTTACGCCTACAGCATCAATGGTGAGGATTGGCGAACCATACAGTCTGGCATGAACGAGCTGTCATTCTCACACATGCCAGCAGGTACCTATAAGTTCCGTGTCAAGGCCATCTGCAACGGATACGAAACCCCTGTCAAGGAGTTCTCCATCATCGTTCACCCAGCCTGGTACGCCAGCATCTGGGCAAGAATCTGCTATCTGCTTGCCTTCCTGGGGCTCTGTCTGCTCTATATCAAGCACCGCAAACGCAAGATGGAAGACCAGCTCATATTGCAGCAGCATATCCATGCGGAAGAGATGGGCGAAGCAAAACTGAAGTTCTTCATGAACATCAGCCACGAAATCCGTACGCCATTGACCCTTATCCTCACTCCGCTGTTCACGCTGATTAAGGAAGACAAAGACGCTCACCGTCAGGGCATCTACGATATGATGCGTAAGAACTCGGAACGAATCCTGCACCTGATTAACCAGATGATGGACCTGAGAAAGATTGACAAGGGACAGATGGTGATGCACATGAGCGAAACCGATATGGTTGCCTTTATTGGCGATGAATACAAACTCTTCTGCCAACAGGCGATAGCCAAGAGCATCCACTTCTCCTTTGAGCACGAAGATGAAACTCTCCCGGTATGGATAGACCGCGACAACTTTGACAAGGTATTGATGAATGTCCTGTCAAACGCCTTCAAGTTTACTCCTGCAGGCGGCAGAATCCGTATCACCCTCTCCCACTCGCCTCATCATGTCCGCATCGCCATCAAGGACAGCGGCAAGGGCATTCAGGAGGAAAAGCTCGAAACGATTTTCCAGCGCTTCTATCAGAGTGCCACCACTTCTAATGACCGGAATGTAGGTACGGGAATCGGTCTCGACCTGACGCGCTCGCTCGTGGAACTGCACTACGGAACCATTACAGCCGCCAACAACAAGACACTTGATGAAGCCGACTGGAAGGAAGGAAGCCAGTTCCTCATCACGCTGCCTCTGGGCAACGAGCATCTGAAACCGGAAGAAATGATAGATGCACCGGAGCCACAGACTGCAGAAGACATCAAGGAACTGGAAGAAAACATGGAGGAAGGAAACGAAGAGAATGCTGCCGATACAGCCAATGACGCCGAAGAAGATTTCAAGAGCAAGGCAAAGAGCACCATCGCTGTGGTAGAAGACGATGAGGCAATACGTAATTTCCTGAAGACCCAACTACAGGAAACCTACAATATTCTTACCTTCTGCAACGGAAAGGAGGCGCTGCCGGAGATTATCAAGCAGAAGCCAAGCCTCGTTATCTCAGACATCATGATGCCAGAAATGGACGGCAATACGCTCTGTACCAAGATCAAGAACAATGTGAACACCAACCACATTCCGGTGATTCTGCTTACAGCGATGAGCAGAGAGGAAGACCAGCTGACCGGTTTGCAGTCGGGTGCCGATGCCTATGTGGTGAAGCCGTTCAATATGGACATTCTGCGCCGCACCATCATCAACCTGCTCAACGTGCGCCGTACTTTGAGAAACAAGTTTATGGGCAATGAGAGACAGAGCGACAAGCAGATTGCAATAGAAAAAGACCTTTCACCAAAAGACCAGCTGATGGAACAGGTGATGAAGGTAATCAATGATAACATGGATAATGAGGACCTGAGTGTGGATATGATTGCCCGCGAAGTAGGACTGAGCCGTGTGCATCTGCACCGCCGAATGAAGGAACTGACCAACCAGACACCACATGCCTTCATCCGCAATACCCGTCTGCAGTATGCCGAAAAGTTGCTGAGCCACTCTAACAAGACGATAACAGACATCATGTTTAGCTGCGGTTTCTCCAACCCAGCCAGCTTCAGCACCATGTTCAAGAACTTTTATGGCTCTTCGCCTCGCGATTATATGCAGGCACACCGGAAAATCTAGCCTTTTCACTGCAGAAAAGGCCAGATGTTTCCCATAATAAAGTATTTGTTACATATAGAGATGTTTATGATACGCCTCGCAAAGTGTTGGTAACATTCTGTGGGGGTATATTTAAAAGGAAAGCGTTAACTTTGCAGCAGAATTCTGAATACATGTTTCTGCCATGAGTTCAGATACTCATTCTGTAATTTTAAACCCAATAATAAAATGAAAAAAATTGCAATCTTATCGCTTTCCCTGACGCTTGCAGCCGCTGCACAGGCGCAGACAGCTGAGTTTGACTATTTCAAGTATGCGGGAAATGACGCTCGCTTCAATGTTGAAATTGACAAGACTCACCAGTATTACAACCCGGTACTGGCTGGTTTCTATCCAGACCCATCACTCTGTCGCGTAGGCGACACCTACTATCTGGTAAACTCTTCGTTTACCTTCTTCCCAGGTGTGCCTCTCTCAACCAGTAAAGACCTGGTCAACTGGCAGCCTGCCGGTCATGTTCTCGACCGCACATCACAGGTTCCATTGAAGGGCCAGCAGGTATCAGCCGGTATCTTCGCACCAGCCATCAGCTATAACAAGAAGAACAAGACCTTCTATATGATTACCACCAATGTGGGAGCCGGCAACTTCTTCGTGAAATCAAAAGATCCTTCCAAAGGCTGGAGCGAGCCTATCTATCTGAAGAAGATTGACGGCATCGACCCTAGCTTCTTCTTCGATGACAACGGAAAGGGATATATCGTGCATAACGGTCCGGTAGTTGGCGGTGCCGACTATGAGGGTCAGCGTGCTATCCGCTGCTTCGAATTCGACGTGAAGGGCGACAGCATCAAGGGCGACTTCAAGGAGATTCTGCGTGGCGGAACCCATGTAGAGGCGCGTCCTATCTGGATTGAGGGTCCTCACCTCTTCAAGAAGGGCAAGTTCTATTATCTGATGTGCGCAGAAGGTGGTACAGGCGGATGGCACAGCGAGGTTATCCTGCGTGCCAAGAATCCGATGGGACCATGGGTAGAATGCCCTAACAACCCTATCCTTACCCAGCGTACCGGTCTCGACCCTAACCGCAAGGACCCTGTATCAAGTGCCGGTCATGCCGACATCGTAGAAGATGGCAAGGGTAACTGGTGGGCTGTATTCTTGCTTGCCGCCCATACGAAGAAGATATGTACAACACAGGTCGCGATACTTATCTCCTGCCTGTAACCTGGAAGAATGGATGGCCAGAGATTCTTGCCAAGAATACTCCTATCTCTACCGTTGGAGAGAAGGGTGGTTTGAAGCCTGCCGCAAAGAATGAGTTCTCAGGCAACTTCTCTTATGTGGATAACTTCGAAGCTGATAACAGTAAGGTGGGTCTGAAAGAGTTGAATCCACGCTGGATGTTCCTCCGTGACTTCGTTGACTGTTACAAGGTAGAAAACGGCAAATTGAAGTTCAATCTCCTGCCAGGCAACATCTACAAGCGTGAGCCGATGTCTGCCATCTGGGCACGTCAGCAGCACGGCACCTTCACAGCTGAGACAGAAATCAACTTTACTCCTCGCAACGACAAGGATATCGCAGGCTTGGCACTTCTCCAGAAGGAAGACCACAACTTCGTATTGGGTAAGACCATGAAGAATGGCAAGCTGATGATTACCCTGACCCGTGCCGAGAAGAACAACGTTACTATCGCCTCTGCTCCTATCAAGGGAGGTAAGCTGAAGTTGAAGGTAGAAGGTCATGACAGATATTATGATTTCTATTATGCTGAAGAAGGCGGCAGCTGGCAGCTTCTTGCCAAGGGTGTAGATGCCTCTAACCTGAGCACCCAGAAGAGCGGTGGCTTCCTCGGTGCCTGCATCGGTCTCTATGCTTCTTCCAACAAGGAATAAGGGAATAAAAGATATAATTATAAGGTATAAAAAAGACTCCCCGAGCTTTCGGGGAGTCTTTTTTATGTTTTGCCTTTATATAAGATTTATTTACTGAAGTTTCGCAAGTTTTGCCCCATACGCCCTGAAAGGGCAGAAGCTCCTAGCCCAGGGCATCGCCTGGGTAATTACGGACGCAAACCTGTCGCCCTGTAAGGGCAAAAGCTTTAAAACTCCAGACCATTAATAAAGCTTTTGCCCTTACAGGGCGTCTTGCTGATTGCCATCATACCCAGGGCGATGCCCTGGGCTAGGAGCTTCTGCCCTTTCAGGGCGTGCTGCTTCTGGAGCTTTTGGGCCTTCACTCGGCTTCTGACTTTTTTACTTGTTTCTGCGCATCATAGAACCTTACTTCCAAGGTTCGCCTTAAATCATCGCGACGGTCCATATTCAACTTTTTGCGGATATGGCAACGCTGGCTGGTGATATTTGATTCACTCTTATTGAGTTCTGCACAAATTTCCTTCAAAGTATGCCCCTGAAGAATCAGCTTGCATATTTCCTTTTCGCTGAACGTAAGCCCATCACAAACCTGATCCCATGCCACTCTATTCAATTCTTCATTATACAGATGTTCAGAAGCATGGGTAATAATCTTCTGCCGGACATCAGGAGTCAGACGCTTCATCAGGCTTTCTGCTGCTTCCGGTTGATTATCCTTCAAATCGGCAAGCATATTCAACGCCTTGTTTTCAACCCGAGCCATCCGTTTCGGCTGGCGCAACCCCTTAGTTACAATACTCATATTATATACTGCCACATAAACCAGCATCATGAAACCCAGGAAAACAGTCTTCAGACTGAACAGAGCTGGCATAAGCGGAGTACTGAACAGGTATATCAGCAACATCGGTATCATACCCGCCGTGATAATGGCGCAAGTCTTATACAAGGTTTGGCTCAACGCTGTAATAGCCAGGATAAAGATGACAAACAGGTTGCAGATAACGCTCAAATCATCATTAGCAAAACCGAAATTGATGCAAAATACGCTATCAAGAGCCAGTTTGGCGAACATCAGAAAGTAAAGAGAAGAGATACCCTTCACGAAAGCTATCTTCCGTTTCCAGATCAGGAACTGCAGGATGCAGAACACGAATGTATGCAAGCCACAGAGGCTTAAACCATAAGGTTCTTTCACCAGCAGAAAGAGCATAATATGATAAGGTATGATAATCAGCTCGCTTATCGTCAGAAGTAGAAAGGCGATAACGCGTCGGCGGTCTACCACACCACAATATTGTGGGCATAAATGATGCTCTACCCTCACAATCACGTTTACAATGTCATTCTTCAGTTTCATTTCGTATTGGTTATTTTCTTAAATCTTATTTATACTTTCGTAAGTCAAACGGCTCTTTTTCTTGGAAATTGCCATTCTTTTAGGGAATTATTGATTCCGGCTGCAAAAATACAAATAATATCAGAAAACCTTGTTCAATTATCCGAAAATCGTACAACTTTAACGATTTTAAGCATAAATCAGTGTACTATTTTGCTAAAAATGACATTTTTCAGTATTTTTCAGTGCTTAAAAATTTGGCTGTATCCAATATTCGTTCTACTTTTGCACCCGACAACCAACGATATGAGATACAGATGAACTAAAAAGTAAGTTGAAAGTAAACTGAAAGGAGAAAAAGAACAGTTGAAAGTAAACTTCAGGAAACTAGAGTTCTCAGTAGATTCAGGTATTGGTGATCATTATAAATATAAAAGAGTATACGAAAGTAAAAGGTGATTCTAAATCACTCAATGTATTTTTAAAAAAGAAAAGTTTAATTGAGGTATGAAGAAAAGGATTTTAATTGCGTTAGTAGCACTCGGCAGCCTTATCTGTCCTGCTCTAGCGCAGAACGCTGCGGTAAAGACCAACTTGCTGTATGATGCAACGACAACCATGAACTTGGGTGTTGAATTCGGTCTTTCTCCAAAATGGACACTTGACGTATCCGGAAACTACAATCCTTGGACGTTTTCAAAGAACAAGAAATGGAAACACTGGCTCGTTCAGCCAGAGGCCAGATACTGGTTCTGTAACAAGATGATGGGTTCATTCATTGGCTTCCATGCCTTGGGTGGATCTCACAACATCGGTGGCATGGATCTTGACTTCAAGTTCCTGGGCACTGATTTCTCTAAGCTGAAAGACTATCGGTATGAAGGATGGTTTATAGGTGCAGGTGTAGCTTACGGCTACGCTTGGGCTCTCTCGAAACATTGGAATCTGGAAGCTGAACTTGGCGTAGGCTATATCTACTCTAAGGCAGATAAGTTTAACTGTGCTCAATGCGGAGATAAACTTGAAGATGACAAGGCACACAACTATGTGGGCCCGACGAAAGCAGCCCTCAACTTAGTGTATGTTTTTTAAAAAGAATCAGAGATGAATACATATAATATAATAGGTAGTATGTTCGGAGCCTTGCTTATCGCTCTTCCTATATCAGCCGATAATACCCAGCAGGCTTACAAGAATCTGAAAATCCAGAATAAGGCAATCAGAAAGGTTGGCAACCAGGTGAAAGTGGCTATGGACTTGAACCTCGACCAAATTCAGCTTGCCAGCAACAAAGGTCTCATCTATACCCCAATGATCCTCAACGAAAAGGATACGCTCTTCATGCCGAGCGTTGAGGTGATGGGTAAAAAGAGATATATTTACTATCAGCGTAACCAGAAAACGGCTACGGCAAACCCACTCATCGTGGCACTCCGTAAGAACAAGACAGCCCAGACGCTCCATTATGAATATGCCGCTCCGTTCAGCGACTGGATGAAGAACTCAAACTTCGCCATCAGCAATGATGCCTGCGGTTGCAACCAGCAACTTCTCGACGAAGGTATTCTGAATGCGGAAGGACGTGCATTCTCTACTCCGAAGAATCTCTTCAACGCTTATGTACAGCCTAAGGCAGAAGCCGTAAAGGCAAGAAAGGAGAATGGTTCTGCCCGTTTGAACTTCAAGGTGAACAAGTGGGATATCCTGTACGATTTGGGCAACAATGCCAGCGAACTGGATAATATCCGCAAGACACTCGATCTCGTAAAGAACGATTCGGATGTTACCATCACCAGGATAACCCTCCACGGCTATGCATCACCAGATGGCGGATATGCCAACAACAACAAGTTGTCGCATAACCGTACACAGGCGCTTTTGAAGCATATCCTGAAGACTTATCCTATTTCTTCAAAACTGTTTGCGGCCACAGCTACAGCAGAGGACTGGGCGGGAACCATCAAGTATGTAAATGAGAATGATATTCCTCAGAAGGAAGCTGCACTTGAGATCATCAACAGCAACATACAGCCAGATGCCAAAGAGAAAGCATTGCTCAAGAAGGCTCCTCAGGCTTATCGCTATCTCCTGCAGAATGTATGGCCATCACTTCGCCGTACCGACTATACGATAGAATATGATGTTCAGGCATTCAATGTAGAAAAGGCTAGAGAGGTTATCAAGACCCGTCCTCAGAAGCTCTCTCTCCAGGAGATGTATCTGGTAGCCCAGACTTATCCTAAGGGTAGCGCCGAATTCAACAATGTTTTCGACATAGCAGTAAGAATGTTCCCTGAAGATAAACTTGCCAATCTCAATGCAGCCTCAGCAGCCATCGAACGTGGCGACAAGGTGAGTGCAGAGAAATATCTCCTGAAAGCAGGCGACAGCGCCGAGGCAAACAATGCCCGCGGTTGTCTGGCTTCCATGAAGGAAGATTATCAGACAGCCAAGCAATACTTTGAGAAAGCTATTGCCGGTGGTTTGAAGGAGGCGCAGGAAAACCTGGATAAAGTAAACCAGGCACTTTAAAGAAACTATTTACTTTCTATTTATATAAGTATAAGATAAAAGATGATGAAAATACGATCTGTTTTCAGCGGATTGTGCCAATATGTGCGAAACTTAATTTTGAGAACAAGAATTAATAAAATATATTGTATAACTTTTTTTGTATTAAGTAAAAAGATTATGAAAAAAATGAATTTGCTCGTAATGAGCTTGGTTTCAGCCGCAGCTTTGTCATTCACTAGCTGCAGCAGTAATGATGATTTGACTAATGACAAAGCAGGTCAGGCTAAGGTAGATGGTTTCTACATGACTTTGAATGTACAGACTCCAAAGTCAGATGGTACCAGAACTGTAGTTAACCAACCTACAGTGGATGCAACTGCAGCAGAATCAGATGTAACAAGCGGTACAATCTACTTGGTAGATGCTACTGGTGAAGTTGTTTTCAAAAAGGAAATCACAGAATCAGAATGGAAAAACGGTAAGCCAACTCAGGGTAATGATGGTTCTACCCGGATTAAGATTGAAGTAGATAAGGTAGTTGCAGGTGCAACATATAAGGTATACTTCCTGGCTAACGCTACAGATGAAAAGCCATGGGAGAATATCTTCACTGCAACAAATAAGTTTGCTAAGCCATACGATACAGACAATAATTTCGCAATGTTCAACCAGAACGATAAAGCTGTTAATGGCAATGGCTATACTGTAGTATTTACCGATGACAACAAGAAGGAGGCTAATGCTGCAAATATTAAATACAACAACGCTGTAAGCCCTATCAAGATTGAGCGTTTGACAGCTCGTATTGATGAGCCAACTTCTAATGTTGCTAAGATTGTAGCATACACAAAGGATGATGCAACACCTGCAGAGAAAAAGGCTATGGAAGATGCTATTAAGAAAGTAGAGTCTATTAAGATGACTGGCTACGCAATCTCTAACTTGTCAAACAAGAGCTATATCATGCAGAACTGGAATGAAACAACTCTGAAAATTCCTTCAGACATCACATATTATCAGCCAACAACAGAGTTCGGTACAGCTACTTTGCTTGAGAACGGAAACTACTTCACTGCAGCAACTGCTCCTAATACTCATAAGGATTATGTATTTGAGAACAACAATAATAATGCAGCAACTTCAATGTACTTCGAATATACTGTAAAGCTCAAGGATATGACTGGCGCAGACTTCGAGGATGGTACATTCTACCGTTACAACAACGTTATCTACAAGAGCTTCGCTGACATCTATAAAGCTTACAATGATGTAAAGGGACTCTTCGGCGGTAAGACAGCACAGGAAATGAAGGATTTGTTGACAGCTGCCAAGAATGACAAGGATGTTGAAAGCAAATTGGATGAATTCCGTAAGACATATCAGATTGAAGTCTTCAACTGCGGTAAGACATACTACAAGAAGGCTATCAAGGATCAGTACCTCACTTACGAGAATGCTATCCAGCGTAATAGCATCTATCGCTTGACAGTAAACAATATCTTTAACGTAGGTGCACAGGTTCCTAACGGCACACCAGACAAGGAAGGTTTGTTCTATCTTGATGTTACTGTTTCTGTTAACCCTTGGGTTCTCAATAGCTACGATGTTGACTTGAAGTAATATTCCGTCAAACCAGACAGATAAAATATAAATACTTATATATATATACCGTTACTCTCGGGGGAGCAATCCTCCTCCGAGAGTTTATCAATCAAACGTTCGTTCTGAAAAGAACGAAAACATTCTTAAAAGATAACTAACATTGCCGCCCATGTATAAAAGGCGGGAGATACAAAGACGTGCCGTCATACCCCCAATCCGAAAGACTGGCACTTTTCAATCCTTAGATAATAACGATGCCGAAGGCAACGAAACAGAGAGCTGATAAAGCAAAGATATTCGCTACCTACGGCACTCTCTATATAAAATAAGTAAAAGTAAAAGATTATAAAAGATAAAGAATATGGCACATTTCCTCAACAACAAATGTTGCAAGCTGGTTTGCATCTCAGCCATCGCACTCACTTCTCTTTCATCATGCATGAAAGATGAGATTACGAGCTGCCCTACAGCTAAGTTGTCGCTCAAATTCGACTATACTTATAATGTGAAAGAGGCTGATGCTTTCTCTGCTGAGGTGAAGAACCTCAACGTTTATGTGTTCGACAAGAACGGTAAGTTCGTAGATAACTATACCGAGTCGGCTGACAAGTTTGAAACAGGTCATAAGATGGAAATCACAGACCTGCAAGCAGGCAAGTATACCTTCGTCTGCTTGGCTCGTGACAAGCAGCCTGCCGCAATGGGAACAAGAGCCGAAGGTGATGATGAGACCGAGTTTAGCTTTACTAAACTTACCCCAGGTATCTCTACCATCAACGACCTGCAAGAGGAAATGGGCAAAAAAAACGCAGAAGAATCCGTAAACGACAAGCACTTCACCGCACTCTATACCGCACAGGACTCCCTCAACTTTGATGGAGAAAACGATGTGCAGGGAAAATTGAGTCTGATGAAGTGTACCAAGACATACCGCGTGGTGATGCTTCCATTCGAACCCGACCAGGAAGGATTCACAGCCGAAAACTTCGATGTAGAAATCAAAGGTTCCGCTGCCCTACTCGACTATAAGGGCGACAAGGTAAAGCCAAAGGCAATCACCTATCTTCCTTATGAGAAGAAACTGGTAGAAAACCACAGCGGCAAGACCGAGGTAGAAGGCGAAGACGTAGAAAAGGCGCTGGTTTACGACCTGTCATCATCACGTATGTTCGAAACCAAAGATGACAACAAGAGTCGCGCTGCCGATGGATCCAGCCAATATGATGACAAGCGCATCGTCATCACTGACAAGCGCATCAACAAAGTCATCTTCAACCACTCCCTGCCTTGGTTCCTCTCACTCTGTGCCAGCGACCGCTACGGCAAAGACTGGAGCGACCAGCAGTATCTGGACCGCCAGGACCATTACACCCTGGTATTCTACGTGCCAGCTCCAAGTTCTACCTACAGCATGGATGCAAGAATCAAGGTAAACAACTGGGTTCTGAATCTTCAGAATGCCGACCTGGGAAAATAAGAAAAGAAAGAAGTATAAGTAAAAGAAAGAAAACATGAAACGCTATCAATCTACTCTGACCAAGATGACACGCCCAGTGTGTATGGCACTCGCTGCCTTGCTCATGGTAGGCGCAATGGCATCCTGTTCAGAGAACGAAAATACAGAAACAGCTCAAAGCGACAATGCCTATCTGAGCCTCAGTTTCTCTACCGGCACCGGAAACAGTACCAGAGTCGGAGAAACTAGCGGAAAGGCTCTTGCCGACAATGAGACCGATGCAAATCCGACTCAAGAAAGCGACATCCACAACATCAAGGTGTGGGTGTTCAAATCAAATACCGGCGATGAAGCCACTCCTATCTCTTATAAAGCAGAGACGCTGAGCGAAGTGAAGAACGGTAACTATACCCTGAACCTCCGATTTCTGAGAAAGATTGGCGGCGAAGAAGTAAAGAACATCGACCTTTACATCCTGGCAAACTCTGAGAGCATCAACATGCCGGACCAGATAAAAGGCAAAGACCTCAGTTCTGTTACCCGCAAAGATCTGAAAGAAGTCAGCTTTACCTCACCTTTCGGTATCAATAGCATGGTACTGCAGAAAACCAAAAAGTGCCAGCCGGAAAGGGACTCCCTATCTCCCGTGCCATCACTCAAATCTCTGTAGACAGCCATGTGGCTGATACAGAAGAAGGAGCCAAAGACAAAGGCATCAGGATTCCTCTGGTTCGCGCCGTTTCGAAACTCCATTTTTACTTTGCCCGCAAATCGGGATCTGATGCCAATACCAGTCAGGTAAAGGTAACAAGAATAGAGGTAGAAGGAAACACCATTCCTACTGCCAGCTATGTTTTTCCCGACGAAGCGATATATAACGAGAATGGTTACAACCAGAACGTAACCAGCCAGAAATACGACAACGCAGGTACAGCTTACGTACCAACCACTCTGAAACTGGCAGGTGTAGAGAACAAGGATATCAAGGCAGTGGATGATCCTGAGAGTTTCATCAAAAAGAATCAGTCTGCCCAGGAATATCTGGATGCTTTTAATAATGAAGGAATCAAATCTCATGATCTCTGTTATCTCCGTGAGACCAACAAAGCCATCAAAGGCACCATCTACTATTCATTAGATGGTGGAGTAACCGAGAAGAGCGATACCTTCAATATTCCTTCTGAAGGAAATGCCATCAGAAACAGAGAACTGGTAGTTTATGGTTATTTCCTCAACGGACAGATGGGCAAGCTCACCGTTACTCCATCTATTCAGGAATGGCAGGATGGAGGAACGTATGATTACATCGATGCATCAACAGAAGTGATATTTCCTGATGCCGACAAGACTGGTTGGGGCTACAAGGTATATTATGGTCAGCCACAACGCGGTCCGATGATTACACTGAAGGACATCGACACCAAAGGAGCACCATGGATTCTCCAGACAGACAACCCATTGTTCGGATTCGTAGAATGCAATGCGGATGGAAGTTACAAAGATGAACAGTCGGCCGACAGCTACAAGATAGAAAGTTACATCATCAACAAGGAAGGTGCAAAGAAAACCCTCTACTTCTATGTAGTGCCCAAGAACCGACTGGATATGGCTCAGCCACACAACGTAAGAGCACATGTGTTCCTGACCAAGAATCCAAACGAAAGGTTTGTTCTCAATCCTGATTTCAACCTGAAGGGATGTACCACCGGAGAGGATGCGGGCAAAGACATTCACTTCGAACAAGTATTATAAAGACATAAGAAAACAATATTCATCATGAAGAAGTTATATATAGACATAAGATTCGCAAAATGCATCTTGGCTCTTACGGCAGGATGGCTCATAGCTGGATGCTCAGCTGAAGACGAACTGGGAAACGGTTCGGCTGCACAACAGCTGAGCATGACTCCCATGGTCAACGACCTGCAGACCACAAGAGTGAAGGAAGAAGAGAATCTTCATGAAAAAACTCTGTCTTCTCTTGACTTTAAGATGTTTGAACCAACAAATAATGGTGAATGTAGAATCGACTGCCAGTTTAAAAATCCAGCAGAAAAACAGGCAGAGGTATTGGCATCCGGCAACTGGAAGGAGAGCAAGAACCTCCAGCCAGGTCAAAGCTATGCATTCTATGCAGCAGCCAACACCAAGCAGAGCCTGCAAGGCAAAAGCCTGGATGAACTTAAGAATGCTACCCAGGAGGACGTGGATATCTGGAAGCCTTACTCTAAAGACAACAGCAAGAAGCTGTTTCTGATGAGCAGTCATGGTTCATACAAGATTACAGAAGAGGCAGAACAGGATATTCCCGTAGAACTGGTGAGAGCGGCTGCCAAGATTAAGCTGAATCTCTCTTCATCAGTAAACGGCTACAACATGACAAGCGTAAACTGGAAGTTTCTCAACTACAACACCAATACTGCTGTATTTGCAGGCCAGACAGCTAAGCCAAACATCATGAGCAACAACGCAGATAACATGGTGGATAAAGATAAGATAGAAGCCAACAAGTGCTCAGTAACAACCTACAGTTATTCCACCACCTGGACCAGCCAGGAGAATGCTCCGAAAATTGCCGTAAAGGTCGTTTTCGAAAGCACGGATGGCAAGAATGAAAAAAGGGAAAAAGAGCTGACCATCCCCGTTCGTGACCCAAAGGGAGAAAAGAAGCTGGAACGCAACTACATCTATACGGTAAATGCAGACATCAAGCGTCTCAAGGATAGTATAAACATTGATTACAATGAAGAATTGGGCTATCTGAAATGGGCCATCACCAAATGGACTACGGGAGAAGATACTGAAGTAGATGCTGATAAGGCAAGCTATCTGGTGGTATATCCTACGAAGCTGGATATAAAGGGAGTAGAAAAAGACGACCAGGCAGATAAAACCATCCAATGGTTTGCTTCTGAGACTTGCCTAATCAAGGATGCCAAAGCATACTATTACGACAGATATGGTAAACAAATCGGATATGACTGCGGACAAATCCTGGTAGGATCTGACGGTAGCTATACTGACAACAAGAGAGGTTGGATAGACCTTCATGCAGGACGACCTATAAACAACACTATCGTATATGGCTCGTTTAAGGTTTATGTCCCTGAGTCAGATAAGGAACAGGAAGTCTTTTTCAGAAAGTATCCTGCCATCTATTCGATGAATTTAAAAAGCAGCGGAACCACTGATGCTGAATGGCAATATGACAATCGTCTTTATACCGTACAATTTGCCAACAACAAGAAGGCAAATGACTATGTCGTAGCCAAGCCGGTGGTTAATGAAAATCATAAATCCACAGACAATACGGTTTCACCTGCGTTTATCATTGCTTCAACCCAAAAGAGTAATAGCAATCAGGTAGGCAGTTATCAAGATGCTATAGATTACTGCAGTAAGTATAGCGAAAGTGCAACAACCAAGAACAACAAGACACTTCAACTTAATGGTTGGCGACTTCCTACCAGAGAAGAAGTGAAGAGAATATACGAGTTGGCTAAAGATGACAAGGCGGTGGGACAACAGGTGCTGAAGGGTGCGTACTATTGGACGTTAGACGGTAATAAGTCTGATTATAATAACTACAAGCAGCAAGATGGCACCTACGTGCGCTGTGTCCACGATTTGACTCTGGATGAAATTGAAGATATTGAGAATCAACAATAAAGAAGGTTAGTAACATGAAAGAAATAAAATTATATATCGGAATCATAGCAGTGCTGTTAACAACCATGTTGACAGCCTGTTCCGATTCTATGGTTGACAACGACCCTTCTACGACCAGTGAAACAGAAGAAGGTTACTATAAAGCCAGTTTCAGAATAGCCATTCCCAGTTTCGAAGAGAATGCTACCCGAAGCACCGTGTTCCTCAATGAAGGTATCCGAAACAAAGAAGCCATGAAGCTGTTCTGCTTCGACAACAAGGGACAGTTTGTGGGCTTAGGTAAAATACAGGATTTTACTCCGGTTCTTGGATTCAAAAGAGAAAACAACGGAAAATATTATGAAGTTGACGAGAATGGCAATCACACTGACACTGGAATCATCCCCCATAACCCGGCAGAAGGAGTGAACGGCGGAGGAATCAATATCAACGGAAGCACAGATCCAAAAGATTTTTCGGCAATGATTCCGAACAACACCTCCCGTATCCATCTGGTGGCAAATACCGACAATGTTTACCAAACCATCAATGAAAGCGATCAGTGGAAATGGGCAGGCATGCATGAGAACCTGCTCATGACTACTTTCGAGACCTATCACACAGAAGAACAGTCTGTGATTACGCGCTATTGGGGATATATCTGCAAAGAGAACCCAGAAAAACTGAAAGAATATCTGAATCCCAAAACTACAAAGGAGGATTATATCATCCATCTCATCAGAGACAGGGCTAAGATTTCGGCAGAATGGAGCAAAGATGCCATTGAAAATGCTAAGAAAGAAAACAGGACGCTGGAGAATGACTTCAAACTGACAGTGATAAACGGAGTGGCATACGGAACTCTGGCACCATTCGACAGAACGAACCTCAAATTCACCCCAACAACAGGCGGCTCCACATGGGTATGGAACGTAGATTATGTAACTCCCCCCCTGGACGGAAGCAGACTGGCAGGTGATGCCACCCAGATGTTTAACCCTACGGGCGTATTCGAAGATGCCAACCTGCCATCAGAACCTTCAAAAGTTCTGTTGTTGCATAACGGAAAGTATTATCAGATATACTTGCAGGATGAAAACAACAAACCATACCAGATCAAACGAAACTATGAATATAAAATCATCATAGACAAGCTGGACGAAAGCTGGGGATGTGACAACCATGAATATGCCTTGAAAAGTGCTCCTGTCAACAACCCATGGATTACCATACAGCAAATCGTGCCAGGGGTTTCTAATGGCGATGACGAGCTGAAAATTGAAGGTGGAACCTATAAATTTGTGCATTCGGGCGAAGGAAAGCAACAGATTATCAAGTTCACCTACAAAGGTAATGACGCTGCCAGCAAGGCATCTGATTTCAAGGCAATATGGACTGAAAACCTGGCATACGCAGAAGATGCCCAGCCTGTGGTTGCAAGCTATGAATACGATAGTAAAACCCAAACGGGTACTGGTACCATCACATACAACCTGGGAATCGTTGATGACAACTGGCGAGAAGGAACCATCCACCTCTACGATACCAAAAAGCATGGATTGAGCATCAATATCCATCTCTACAGCATCAACGAGGTGCAGTATCAGGTAAATGCTCCTGCCAACATCGGAACAAATGCAAATGCCGAGGCAGAGTTTAAGTTTACCGTTCCCGCCAACTATCCGAAGGAGTTGTTGCCAGTAACCGTGAAGTTTGCATCGGGCGATGTAGTTCCAGAGGGCTGTGACATAGAGTACAGTTCTACAAAAGAAATTGGCAAGACTTGGGACAGCTGGTATGTATTCAAGGCTGGTGAAGCCGGCAAGACATATTCCTTGAACTTGAAAAACGTTCATCAAAACGCTACTGGCAATGCTACCTACTACGTGAAGATGGACAATGCCAATCAAGGAAAGGCCAAGAAATTTGAATTCACCTATCAGTAGTAAGTTTTAGAAAAGTTTAGTTCATATATCTGTATCGGGGCGCATATCGTTTCAAAATTTAAATGCCCCCAAATATCAATGAAATAGGTAATAAAATAATTATCATTTACTATACAAATAGAATGCGGAAACCAATAAATTAAACTAGACTGGTCGTTGGAACTGTAGTTGCCGAGGTGATCTCACCTTCTATAGTTCCGCGGCTTTTTTTATATAAAAACCTTGCCACTTTCAATTTTATTTTGTAATTTTGCACCCGTTAGTAATATCATTAATTCCAATATAAAGATGATGGCAAGATTCATATTCCTCAGTTTCTTCATGCTGGTTGGAGCCTTAGCCCCAACCAAGGCTCAGAACAGTTTCCCATACCCTGCTCTGCCAGACAGTCTGCGCAGCGTAGAGCAACGCGCAGCATACCTGAGTGAGCACTATTGGGACAACTTCAACTTTTCCGATACCCTGGAACTGGCAAACAAGGAGATGGCAGAACAGGGCTTTGTCAACTTCATCGATATTCTGGCACGTTTCGACCAGGAAATAGCCCAGAAGGGGATTGCAGCCTTTACAGCCAAAGCTTACCAGCAGAAGCCATCTAAAGAGAAGTTTGAAAGCCTCATCGAGCATTATTATGAGAACCCTGAGTCGCCCATGCGCAACGACAGGGTATATGCCCTATTTCTGGAAGACATGGCTAAATCGCCATACTTCGATGTAACCGAGAAAGAAAGAATAGAATTTAAACTGAAACAGGCAAGAAAGAACTTGCCTGGCACACAGGCTACCAACATCAGTTTTATGCTGGAAGACGGCAAGCCTCATCAGTTGAGCGATTACCGGGAAAAGAAGGTTATCTTATATTTCTACGATCCTGACTGCGAGAACTGCCACAAGATATCTGCATGGCTCGACAAGCAGACAATACCAGCCGGCTTCAGTCTGCTCCGCATCGTAGCAGATAACCGCTTGAGCACGATTTACGGGCTCAAAGCCATGCCAACCATTTACCTGTTGGATAAAGAGAATAAGGTGATATTAAAAGACTGTACCCCTGAACAGCTCATGGAAGCATTACGGGGAAATGAAAACAGAAAGTAAAACTAGACTGGTCGAAAGAAGCGACATCTGTTATTGAATAAACATATCATTTACTATCATTTGTCTTAACTTCGTATATTATATATCAACATACCATTCATTATAATTGTAACTTCATATCATTTATTATATATCTGAATTGCATTTTACTATTTATATGTATCTTAATTAGCTCGGGAAGAGTCATACTTCAACTTGAACTCCTCACGGGCGTGATTATTGCGCATTACAACAACCACATAGTCACCATCCTTAACTGTTCCTACCTTGGCAACAAGCGTATAATAACCATACTGACCAGACTTTCCATAATCACCTGTTTCGGTAATGATTAACTTCTTGCCAACCAACTGAGTTGCAAACTTGATATTTGTACCTTGGTCGAAGATTACATTCTTATGAGTCAGCATCAGCTGACCACCCGGAAGAACCTTGCAAACCAACTTCTCATCATTCTCAGCCTTACTGTTAGACTCCTCGCTTACGGCAGAGCCCGCAGTCATGGAATAGCTGAGCAAAGAGAAACCTGACTCATCGGTGGTAACGCGACTAACTGTTTCACCCATTTCATCGTCAGATGCACTGCAACTTACAAATCCTATTGTCATCATAGTCATAGCGATGACCATCATAAAATACTTCTTCATAGTTATACCATTTACTAATTGTTTTCATTATCATTTAAACCAGTCATCTTCAGATTCCAGCCTTTCGGCCATTACCATCCGATGCTTTTAAAAACAAACACCTTTCGGTTTAAATCATCTTTTACAATTACACAAATGATATGTTGGGAGGAGTGATATCATTTACTATTGGTTATCATTTACTATTGCTTATCATTTACTATAGGGCTTATACCCCTCTTACATGTCCTGTTCTTTCGTTTGAACATTGCAAATATAGGAAAAAAGTCAATAGGATGCAAGTTTTCTTAGTTAAATAATGTAAAGATTTTCATGTTATCGTGCACAATATGCATTACTTGCTGACAAATTGTATGATTGCAAGAAAAAAGGGGATAAAACAAAAGCGGGAACCCTTTCGGATTCCCGCTCATATCTTGTGTTGTAAAATCTCGAAGATTAGTCGAGGTTAGCCAACTTGTTGTCAGAATGAAGAACATCCTTGATCTTGTGGCTATAGAGGTCAACCATGTACTCACGAGCCTTACCGCAGTACTGACGTGGGTCGAAGTACTCTGGGTGAAGAGCCAATGTCTCACGAACACCTGCTGTGAAAGCAAGACGAGAGTCAGAGTCGATGTTAATCTTGCAAACAGCGCTCTCAGAAGCCTTAGTCAACTGCTCCTCTGGGATACCAACTGCATCTGGCAACTTACCACCGAACTTGTTGATGATATCAACATACTCCTGAGGAACTGAAGAAGAACCGTGGAGAACGATAGGGAAACCAGGAAGCTGCTTCTCAACTGCTGCCAATACGTCGAATGCCAATGGAGGAGGAACGAGGTGACCAGTCTTAGGGTCACGTGTGCACTGCTCTGGCTTGAACTTGTAAGCACCGTGAGAAGTACCGATAGAGATAGCCAATGAATCAACACCTGTACGTGTAGCGAAATCTACAACCTCCTCAGGCTTTGTATAGTGAGACTCCTCAGCTACTACGTCATCCTCAACACCAGCGAGGACACCGAGCTCACCCTCTACAGTTACACCGAACTGATGAGCGTAATCAACAACCTTCTTTGTCAATGCAATGTTCTCCTCGTATGGAAGAGCAGAACCGTCGATCATTACAGAAGAGAAACCGAAGTCTACACAGCTCTTACATGTCTCGAAGCTATCACCGTGATCGAGGTGAAGAACGATCTCAGGATGGTTGCAACCCAACTCCTTAGCATACTCTACAGCACCCTCTGCCAAGTAGCGGAGCAATGTAGGGTTAGCATACTTACGAGCACCCTTAGATACCTGAAGGATAACTGGTGACTTCAAGTTTGAAGAAGCTGGATGATAGCCTGGAGCTGCTCCAAGTTATTGAAGTTGAAAGCAGGAACGGCCCAACCGCCCTTGATAGCTCTTGCGAACATTTCCTTAGTGTTCACAAGACCGATTTTCTTGTAATCTACTGCCATAATTTTACTTAATTTATTGTTTAATGAAACATTCTTTTTTTTCTTATATATAATAAGGTGTAGAACTTATGAGGCTCTTTCCTTACCGAGTGCAAATTTACCTTTTTCTTTTGAGACAACAAAATGATAATTCGATTTTTCGTGTTGCAATCGAGTTAAAAAAGTTAATTCCGCACCAATACCCTACGAAACACAAAGCTTTTGCTAAACGCAGTTAGCAATTTAACATCTTTATATTTACATCTTTCTGTCCCAACCGCCAGTTACTTCTTGGCAAGTTTATATTCACGAGCCGCATAAGCCAGAACGATGACAAATCCTACGAGCGGTACCAGGAAAGGAAGCGTGAAATGAGTACGGTCGGCGATGAGTCCCATCAACAGGAAACCGCAACCTCCGATTGGCGTCATCATCAGAAGCGAAGAGGCTGTCTTGGTAAGGTTGCCAACCCCGTGAGGGCGATACTGAAGATGGTAGGGAACATGATGGCCTCGAACATATAGTTGCAAAGCAGGGCTACCAGCGATAGCTTACCCAGATTTGACAGGACTAAAAGTATACAGACAACACACCCCACAGCGCAGATCAGCAACATTGTTGTTGCCTTGATTCGGCGCATAATCCAGGAACCGAGGAATCTGCCTACCATAAAGAATGCCAGCGCACAAGTCAGGGCTACGGAAGCCGTGCGGTCGTCCATCCATTTCATGCCCGTAACGAAATTGATGAAGTAGGAATTGATTGAAATCTCTGCCACTTCATAGCTCAGCAAAGCCAGAAGTCCAAACACAAACATCTTGTGATGGGAAAAGAGTTTGCTGATATTAGAACCGGCTGCCTCATCTTCTGCTGTAGCCACATGCCTGATTTCCGGTAAATCTACACGTGAGAAAACCAGAGCTATCACCAGCACCAGAATACCCAGAATGGTATAAGGCACCACCACATTGCCGCCCTCTTCGGTCTGGTTGAAGAGGAACTGACCGATGCAAAGTGTGGCGAAAATACCACCCAATCCATTAAACGACTGCGATAAGTTCAGTCGGCTGGTAGCTGTTTCCTTGGCACCCAGTTCGGTAACATAGGGATTGGCGGCTGTTTCCAGAAACACCAGACCGCACCCGATAATGAAAAGGCAGAGCAGGAATGCAGAGAAACTGCCCACCGCAGCACCCGGAATAAAGAGCAAAGCGCCAATACCAAAGAGGAGCAGACCGAAGACTACGCCACGGCGATAACCATACCGGTTGATAAAGAAGCCAGCAGGTATTGCCATCAGGAAATAACCCAGATAGGTGGTAACCTGAATAAGGGCGGAATGAGTAATACTGATGTGCAGAGCATTCTGGAAGTGCTTGTTGAGCACATCCAGAATGGCACGAGCGAAGCCCCACAAAAAGAAGAGCGACGTAATGAGAATGAACGGGACAAGATATTTCCTGTCGCTTGTCTGATTTGTTTCTGTCTGTTGTTCTGTTAACATATTCATAAGGCATTTATTTTAGCTGGGAACAAAGGTAAGGCTTTTCGATGGAAATTCCAAACTTTCCCAGGATTATTTGTTGTTTATATCAAATAAAATTGTCTTTACTATCAGATGAAATCTCCGTTCATCGACGTTGAACGGCGGTTCAACGTCTTTGAACGGCGGTTCAACGTCGCTGAACGGACATTCAACGTCGATGAACGAAGATTTTATTCTACTGTAAATACATCTTTAACTAGAAATAGAACGTTTCTGATGTCTATTCAGAGACAACTCTTCCCGTCATTCCTTCGGAATCAAGACGGCTCCTTCCTGCTTCTTACCATCCATCAGAATTCTCATCGGGTGCTCAAAGCGCACATGACGGACATATTGCGTCTCCTCTACAGCCGGCATGGCATCCAGGATTTCCTTATTTACAAAGCCGCCTTCACCGGTATTTGTATCTACCGTAAAGTATCCCACGCCAAAAGAGGTGAGGTTCTGGAAGAAGTGAGTACCCTGACTAGGATCGATATTGTAATTCTTCAGAGCCACCTCTACGATAACCCGGGCAGCGCTGATATGCGGCCACTTTACAGGTACACCCAGATAATGGTCGCTGGAACCCCAACGGCCAGGACCTATCAGCACATAGTTCTTGCCGTCAGCAAGGAACTTGCGGTTGATTCGTTCTATATCATCGGCTACATAAAAATTATTCATCGCAGAGAAGTGGTCATCATACTTCACATAAACCACATCAACCACATCTTCGCTGATGCCATGCCCCAACGAATTGTGCGAACGCAACAGGCAGTCGGAATCAGGGATAGCCTTCACATCTTCATCAAGCATCTCCTTGGCATCAACGATAGGACGAATCTGAAGAAGATAGAATTCGCAGCTCCTGTCATTATTGATATTGCAGGCAAACTCTATCTCCACAGGTCTGCGCATAGCCCCTGCTCCATACTTCATCGACATCTGCAGTATCTCTGGCAAAGGCACCACTCCATGCTGGAGCACACTTGAGAAGGTTATCAGTTTACGGCCATTCTCATAGACTCCATCATTGATGACCTGATCGTATGGATCGAAAGTAGATGCGATATAGGTAAGGCTCTGGTCTTCTACGGCATCCTTCACCCGGAGTTTAAGAATATTAAAGCCATCGTCTACCTTGAAATCATTGCCCACATGCTTCATATCCAGCGCATAGAACTGGGTCTGGGTGTCGCGCAGAGCCAGCTCAGTTTCCGATGTCTGGAGCACCTGATTCGGATGGTAAGGACAAACACGAAGGGTCTGACCTCCATCTACGATATATTTACCCAAGCCCAAGGCCAGACTGGCTATACCCTCTTCAGCCTCTTCATCACCTATCGGATAATAATTGAGCGAACGGAGCACACCGCTCATGGTAGGATAAAACCTTGTACCATAGTCTTTACCCACAACCTGCTGCAAGATAACAGCCATCTTTTCCTGATCGATGACATTGCTCGTTGCGGTCATGTAAGCCTTCGAATCGCGATAGAACACAGAAGCATAGACACCCTTGATGGCACAGGCCAGCATCTGCAGCATCTGATACTTATCTTCCAGATACGGAATCATATAGGTAGAATAGATACCGGCAAACGGCTGATAGTGGGCATCTTCGAGCAGCGAACTTGAACGGATTGCGATAGGACTCCTGGTTGCCTCAAAGAAGGTGAAGAAGTCGGCTATCAGCGAATCGGGCAGCTGGGCATGCAGGAAGTGCTTCAGAATCTCATCGTCGCTAGCATCACTCAAAGCTATCGGATAGAGATTGTTGCTCATCATGAACTCGTCGAAGATATCTGTACAGAGCACCACGGTCTTCGGAATCCGCACGGTGGCATTCTCATACTGGTTGAACTCAGGATGGCGCTTGATGATGTTGTCGAGGAAGGCAAGACCTCTACCCTTTCCGCCCAGGGAGCCTTCTCCGATGCGGGCAAAGTGGGCATACTTGTCAAACTTCATGCGGTCGAAAACAGCCACTACACCGATGTTTTTCATGTGACGATACTGCACGATGGCATCGAAGATAATCTGTCGGTGAGCATCTACATCCTGTAATTTCTCCCAGGTAACATGCTTCAGGAAAGCTGATACAGGGAAGATGGCACGAGCACAAAGCCAACGGCTCATATGGTTGCGGCTGATATGATAGAGCATGGAATCGTTAGGAATATTGAAGATGTTATCCTGCAATTCCTTCAAACTATGAATGCGCATAATCTCCTCATGAGTCTTAGGATCACGGAATATGAAATCGCCAAAGCCCATGTGCTCTTCCATCAGACGGCGAAGATCTACGCTCATCTTCTTCGAGTTCTTGTCAACAAAGCGGAAACCTTCTGCCTCTGCCTTCGCACGGTTCTCACTTTCAGAACTTTCTATGATAAGCGGAACGAAAGGATCGTTCTTCCTGATATAACGGAAGAGTTGCAAACCAGCATCCGGACATTTCTCGCGACCGAAAGTATCCGTACGATGCTTAGGCTTTACTTCAGGCATCACCTCATTACCAAAAGCTTTGGCAGCACTCTTTAACGGGAAACGTGCATCGCTGATTACACCCAACGTGTTATCAGAATACTTATCATACAGTTTCTGGGCTTCCTCGTAAGTACGAGCCAAGACCACCTTAGGACGGCCACGCATACGCATGGTAGCCGCATGCCGGTTCAGAGCCTCCTGAGAAAAGTTCTTGCTCTGCTCCAATATATAATTATAGAGATTAGGCAATATAGAACTATAGAAACGGATAGAATCTTCTACCAGGAGAATCATCTGCACGCCTGCTTCCTGTATGTCATGTTCAAGATTCATCTTATCCTCTATCAGCTTGATGATAGAAAGAATAAGATTGGTGTTGCCAAGCCAGCAGAAGACATAATCGAAGATACTCAAGTCTTCATTCTGCATACGCTTGGTAATACCATGAGAGAAAGGCGTAAGAACAACACAATGGATATTGGGAAACTTACCCTTGATGTCGCGCGCTACGTCGAAGGCATCATTATCAGCATTGCCAGGCATGCAAATCACCAGATCTATGACGGTAGAACGCAGCACGGCAGCAGCCTCTTCGGTAGTAGAAACTTGAGTAAAGGTTGGCGGATAGCGGAGACCCAGCTCCATATATTCATTATATATCTTCTCTTCGATACGTCCATCATCTTCAAGCATGAACGCATCGTAAGGATTGGCTACAATCAGTACATTGTAGATACGGCGCATCATCAGATTCACAAACGATACGTCTTTCAAGTAGAATTTATTCCACTCCTGAGGTATATTATTTTCCATAAATGAAGTTAAAGTTTGTGCAAAGATACTGATTTTCTGAGATTTACTTGCATCTTTCAGCATTTTTTTTTATTTTTGCGCCATAAAATATAAAGATATGGTTACAAAATCTTTCATCACAGCCCTCTTGGCTATATTCAGCCTGGTTCCATGCTACGGACAAAAGCACCAGCGCGGCAAGGCTTCATATTACTCTAAGAGAGCAACAGGTGCCCGCTCTGCAAGCGGGCAGAGAATACATCATGACAGTTTAACATGCGCACATCGGTATTATCCCTTCGGAACGCTCCTCAAGGTTACAAACCTTAGCAATGGCAAGAGTACTATCGTAAAAGTCATCGACAGAGGTCCGTTTGGAAGAGGTAGAATCATCGACCTATCATGGAGGGCTGCAAAAGAAATTGGTATGATTGCACAAGGCGTAGCATCTGTAAAAGTTGAAATGATGGAAAACCCGATTCCTTACAAGCCAGAGGACACAAAATTACCTAAGATTGATTTCGAAGTGGCTGAAACGGAATTTGAATTTCCAAACAAGTGGGGAACTACTGACAGAAATAAGGAAAAGCATCACAGCAGTAAAAAAGAAACAAATAAAATTACATCAAAGGTAATAAATAAAACAGAGCACCATAAAAGCAAAGAGGTGACAAAGGCTGAACTAAAAAGCAAAATACAGATAAAGCAAAAAGTAAAGGCGAGAATCATCATTGATTCTCGCCTTTACCTTTTTATATATAACAGAATCCTAAAATAAGATACTATCATACAAATTCATGATCTTACCGGAATCTTATCTGGATTTAGTCGGAATATCAAACTGATTAACCTTGGAAATCGTCTTACCGCCTTGTATCACAGAAACACAGAAACAAGCTGTACCATTCTTCAAACGGTTATCAGCCTTAACCATTGCTGTATAGCGAATCACATGACCAGGAGCAATACTTTCTACATGAACGCTTGGAGATATGAAAATATGCTTATTGCCAGTGGTCTCAATAACGGTTGGAACTACATCATACAACGTGTGAGCTCCGTTATTTCGGATTTCAAAAATAACCTTGGCTGTTTCATTCCGATTCAAAGTGTTGTCCTCATTTGAATCAACAAAACGAGCATTCATGATTTCCAAAGAAGATGAATAAGCATAATTCTGACCAAGTTCTTCATCATAAATCCTATCATCCCCCGAATTAGTTGAATCAAAGATTTCGTCATTGGAATAAACAGGTGAAGATTGCTGGTAAACTCCATCCTGATAAGAACGCTGATCACGGTGTGATCTATCTCGATAAACAGATTCTCTTTGCTGCTGGGATTTCTGGTCAGCCTGACTACCAATTGCCGCTCCAACGGCAGCACCGCCAGCCATGCCGATAATAGTACCCATATCTGAACCTCTAGGACCACCAGACAAGCCACCGATAGCAGAACCAAGAATAGAACCAAATGTGGCACCAGCATAAGCACCACTTCCCGTATAAGTATCGCAGCTACTCAACAGCAAAGAAGAGCAAGCTACAAAAAGCATAATCTTTTTCATCTTCATTAAGCTTTAAATTTCTGCTGCAAAGATACAAAGAACTAAAAGAATAAAAACAAAAAAATCCCTAATAATGATTAGGAAAAACCCTAAAAGAGCAGATAGTTTTGAAAAGGGGACAAAAAGCGTCCTTGTCAAGACAAGGACGCTAAATTTATCTGAGATGATTGAAAATTATTCAGCCTTTGGAGCCTCCTCAGTTGCAGGAGCCTCAGTCTCAGCTACAGGAGCCTCTTCAGCCTTTGTTGCCTTACGACTACGACGAGTCTTCTTAGCAGCAGCCTTCTGAGTCTTAGCCATATTCTCATCAAAGTCAACGAGCTCGATGAAAGCAATCTCAGCTGCATCACCCTGACGGGTACCCAACTTGATTACGCGAGTGTAACCACCTGGACGGTTAGCTACCTTCTCAGCTACCTCACCGAAGAGAGCCTTAACAGCATACTTATTCTGAAGATAACGGAAAACTACACGACGTGAAGTTGTTGTATCGTTCTTAGAACGAGTAATCAATGGCTCAACATACTTCTTAAGAGCCTTTGCCTTTGCGAGGGTCGTAGTGATTCTTTTGTGCTCGCTCAAGATAAGTGATGAAGCCATGTTAGCCAACATCGCGTTACGATGAGAAGCAGTACGACCTAAATGGTTGAATTTCTTATTATGTCTCATTTTTTGTTTTTGCTTTTTGGACTACGAACCTTTAAGATTCCTTGTCTAATTTATACTTTGAAATATCAGTTCCAAAAGACAGATTCAGACTCTCGAGCAAATCATCAAGCTCTGAGAGCGATTTCTTACCAAAGTTGCGGAACTTCAAGAGGTCAGTCTTGTTAAACTGAACCAAATCACCAAGAGTCTCGACATCAGCTGCCTTCAAGCAGTTGAGGGCACGAACACTAAGATTCATGTCTACGAGACGAGTCTTAAGCAACTGGCGCATATGAAGGACCTCTTCATCAAACTCCTGATTGCTCTCCTGATCCTGAGTTTCAAGAGTAATCTTCTCATCAGAGAAGAGCATGAAGTGATAAATAAGAATCTTCGCAGCCTCTTTCAGTGCATCCTTTGGACTAATGGAACCATCTGTTGTAATTTCAAGTACGAGCTTATCATAGTCGGTCTTTTGCTCAACACGATATGGTTCTACAGCGTACTTTACATTACGGATAGGGGTGTAGATGGAATCGATTGGGAGAACGTTAACGTCAGTGCAGAATTGACGATTCTCATCAGCAGGAACATAACCGCGTCCCTTATTAATAGTCAAATCGATCTGCATCGAAGCTTTGGCATCTAAATGACAAATCACCAAATCAGGGTTTAACACTTCAAATCCAGTCAGATACTTACCGATATCACCTGCTTTGAATTCTGTAGAATTCTCAACGGTGATACTAACTTTCTCATTCTCGAATTCTTCTACTACTTGCTTGAATCGAACTTGTTTGAGATTCAAGATAATGTTAGTAACATCTTCCTTTACACCAGGAACTGAAGAGAACTCATGCTCAACACCCGCAATGCGGATCGTGTTAACAGCATAACCCTCCAATGATGAAAGGAGAATGCGGCGCAAGGCGTTACCAATGGTAACACCGAAGCCAGGCTCCAAAGGACGGAATTCAAACTTTCCGAACTTGTTATCAGCCTCTAACATTACTACTTTATCAGGTTTTTGAAATGCTAATATCGCCATTAATGTAATGATTTATTTAGAGTACAACTCAACGATTAACTGCTCCTTAATATTCTCTGGAATGTCGGCACGCTCTGGCTTGTGCAAGAACTTACCGCTCTTTGAATTATCGTCCCACTCAATCCATGGGTACTTGCTATGATTGAAACCTGCAAGAGCTGCTTCGATAACCTCGAGAGACTTAGACTTCTCACGAACACCAACAACCATACCAGGCTTAACTGCAAATGAAGGGATATTAACTACCTTACCATCAACAACGATGTGCTTGTGACCAACCAACTGACGCGCAGCAGCACGTGTTGGAGCGATACCAAGACGGAATACAACGTTATCAAGACGGCACTCGAGATTCTGAAGAAGAACCTCACCAGTAATACCATCAGCCTTAGCAGCCTTATCAAACATATTACGGAACTGACGCTCTAATACACCATAAGTGTACTTAGCTTTCTGCTTCTCTGCCAACATGACACCGTACTCAGACATCTTACGACGACGGTTGTTGCCATGCTGTCCAGGAGGGAAGTTTCTCTTGGACAAAACTTTGTCAGCGCCGAAGATTGGCTCACCAAAACGACGCGCAATTTTAGATTTCGGACCTATATATCTAGCCATAATATTATATAAATGCTATATTGTTTGTATCTTAATTAATAATGCTAACCTCAAGCGTTATACACGACGACGCTTTGGAGGACGGCAACCATTGTGTGGTAATGGAGTTACATCAACGATTTCAGTAACCTCGATACCTGCACCGTGAATAGCACGGATAGCAGACTCACGGCCGTTACCTGGACCCTTAACATAAGCCTTAACCTTACGAAGACCAAGATCAAAAGCGACCTTTGCACAATCCTCTGCAGCCATCTGAGCAGCATAAGGAGTATTCTTCTTAGAACCACGGAAACCCATCTTACCAGCAGAAGACCAAGAAATGATCTGACCCTCATTGTTAGCAAGAGATACAATAATGTTATTGAATGAGCTATGAACGTGAAGCTGACCGATAGCGTCAACGCGTACATTTCTCTTCTTAGATGTTGCTTTTTGCTTTGCCATAATTAATTTCCTCCTTCAGAATTACTTAGTAGCCTTCTTCTTATTAGCAACAGTCTTCTTCTTACCCTTACGTGTACGAGCATTATTCTTTGTGCTCTGACCGCGAACTGGAAGACCATTACGATGTCTAACTCCACGATAGCAACCAATATCCATCAGTCGCTTAATGTTCATCTGGATCTCTGAACGGAGATCACCTTCAACTTTGAACTCAGCGCCGATAATTTCACGGATCTTAGCTGCCTGGTCATCAGACCACTCGCTAACCTTCAGGTCACGGTTTACACCGGCCTTATCCAATATCTTTGCTGAACTACTTCGACCAATACCGTAGATATAGGTCAATGCGATTTCGCCACGCTTATTCTGGGGCAAATCTACTCCAACAATTCTTATTGCCATTGTTTAAATAAATAATTAAAAAATTAATACCTTTCGTTTAAAGCGGTGCAAAAGTACAACTATTTTTTGAAATAACGGCACTTTTACAATACTTTAACATTAACCCTGACGTAATTTCATCTTAGGGTTCTTCTTGTTGATAACGAACAGACGACCTTTACGACGAACGATCTTACAGTCAGCTGAACGCTTCTTTAATGATGCTCTTGTCTTCATAACCTTATATATGATTATTATTTGTATCTAAAAACAATTCTACCTTTGGTAAGGTCATATGGGCTCATCTCCACCTTTACCTTATCACCAGGTAAAATCTTGATGTAATGCATTCTCATCTTACCAGAGATATGAGCTGTGATGTCAACTCCATTCTCTAATTCTACTCGGAACATCGCATTTGACAATGCTTCTACAATTGTTCCATCTTGCTCAATAGCGGCTTGTTTTGCCATAATATAAATATTTGTCCTTCTTAATGTTAAACTTCTACGAATGAAGATAAAATTGTGCTTTATCTTTTCGAGCAACTTTGTGCCATCACTATCAGATAAAAATCATAATTAGATGACATATTAGCGGGAAAAGGCTCTCCAAGTGGATGAGGAATTACCTATCCAAATGGAGAGTCGTCTCACATAATATAGTAAATTCAAGTCAGCTTTACTTGAAGATGAAGTAAAACTGCACTCTGAATAATTTCATCTTCTGTCTTCAGAAATTTCTCATTTCAAAAGAAAAAGATTAATATGCAGCAACACCACCCTGACGCGTATGGCCTGAATTCAAAAGACCATCATAGTGGCGCATAAGCAAATGACTCTCGATTTGTTGTAATGTGTCAATGACAACACCAACCAAAATCAATAGAGATGTACCTCCAAAGAATTGAGAGAAAGCTTGCTGTACATCGAGAAGTCCTGCTAATGCAGGCATGATTGCAATAAACGCAATAAATAACGAACCTGGTAAAGTAATACGAGACATTACGGTATCAATGTACTCAGCTGTATCCTTTCCTGGTTTTACGCCAGGAATGAAACCATTGTTACGTTTCATATCCTCAGCCATCTGAGTAGGATTCAATGTAATAGCTGTATAGAAATAAGTAAATGCAATAACCAAGATTACATAAACAACATTATATAGCAAGCTACGATTATCCATCAACTGCTGAACAACACTACTAGCATTTTCAGACTGATAGCGAACTATTGCCAATGGAATAAACATTAAAGCCTGTGCAAAGATGATAGGCATTACGTTAGCTGCAAAAAGCTTCAAAGGGATGTACTGACGTGCACCACCATATTGCTTATTTCCAACCAAGCGTTTAGCATACTGAACAGGGATTTTACGTGTACCTTGCACCAAAAGAATTGATGCACAAACTACAGCATAAAGGATAAGAATCTCTACAATGAACATGATAAGACCACCACCTGAAATTGCCTGCAAACGAGAAGTTACCTCCTGAACGAAAGCCTGTGGCAAACGGGCGATAATACCAATCATAATAATAAGAGAGATACCATTACCTACTCCCTTGTCAGTGATACGCTCACCTAACCAAAGGATAAACATACTACCTGCAGCCAAGATAATTGTTGCCGGTATCATGAATACCGTCCAACTAATACCTGTGGCTAGAGCATTAGCAGCCTGCATTTTCAAATTCAAAAGGTAACTAGGAGCCTGAAAGACCAAAATGGCCACAGTCAGGACTCTAGTATACCATTGTATTTTTTTACGGCCGCTCTCGCCCTCGCGCTGCATCTTTTGGAAATAAGGTACAGCAACAGCAAGAAGCTGCATAACGATTGAAGCTGAGATATAAGGCATAATTCCGAGTGCAAAGATAGATGCATTGGAAAATGCACCACCAGAGAACATGTCCAATAGCGACATAAGACCGCCAGAGGTCTGCGACTGAAGTTTTTCCAACATGCCCGGATTGATACCTGGAAGTACCACAAACGAGCCAAAACGGTAAATAGCCGTAAACAGAAGAGTAATGAGGAGTCTCTGACGGAGATCCTCTATCTTCCAACAGTTCTTTAGTGTCTCAATAAACTTTTTCATTTACTTAGATTATAGTTGCGTTACCACCTACTGCCTTGATTGCTTCTTCGGCAGTCTTTGAGAAAGCATTAGCTTCAACTTCCAATTTTGCTTTAAGTTCACCGTTACCGAGAACCTTTACAAGCTCCTTGCCGTTTGTGAGGCCAGCAGCCTTAAGTTCCTCAATACCGATTTTAGTAAGGTTCTTTGCTTCAGCAAGAGCCTGAAGAGTTGAAAGGTTTACTGCGAAGTACTCCTTATGGTTGATATTCTTAAAACCAGCCTTTGGAACACGACGCTGCAATGGCATCTGACCACCTTCGAAACCAATCTTTCTCTTATAACCAGAACGAGCCTTGGCACCCTTATGACCACGTGTAGAAGTACCACCGAGACCAGAACCTGGACCACGACCAATACGACGACGTGAATGGGTAGAACCTGCAGCAGGTTTCAAATTATTTAATTTCATAATCGTTCCTAATTTAAAAAGATTAATTAATCAACTACACTTACGAGGTGATGAACCTTACGGATCATACCACGGTTGCTAGGAGTATCCTCTACCTCAACAACCTGAGAAATCTTGTGGAGACCAAGACAAGCGAGAGTACGCTTCTGATCTACTGGAGCACCGATTTTACTCTTAATCTGCTTGATTTTAATTGTTGCCATATTCGATTTTTCCTAATTAACCGTTAAATACTTTATCCATACTGATACCACGCTCACCTGCTACAGTATAAGCATCACGCATCTCTGCAAGAGCTGCGATAGTAGCCTTCACAAGGTTATGGGCATTTGAAGAACCCTTAGACTTAGCGATGACATCCTTGATACCTACGCTCTCAAGTACTGCACGCATAGCACCACCGGCCTTCAAACCAGTACCTGCAGCAGCTGGCTTAATAAGAACCTTAGCACCACCAAATGAAGTTTCAACCTCATGAGGAACAGTACCCTTGAGTACAGGAACCTTTACCAAGTTCTTCTTAGCAGCTTCAGTACCCTTTGCGATAGCAGCAGTAACCTCACCTGCCTTACCAAGGCCGTAGCCGATTACGCCATTACCGTCACCTACAACGACGATAGCAGCGAATGTGAAAGTACGACCACCCTTTGTAACCTTAGTTACACGGTTGATAGCAACCAAGCGATCCTTAAGTACTTCTTCGTTATTTACTTTTACTTTATCCATTGCCATAATCGTTTAAAATTTAAGACCACCATTACGAGCACCTTCAGCCAACTGTTTTACACGACCATGGTAAAGGTAACCATTACGGTCGAAAACTACTGCCTCAACGCCAGCAGCCTTAGCCTTCTCAGCAATGAGCTCGCCAACCTTAGTTGCCTGCTCCTGCTTAGGCATCTTCTCCAAACCGAGTGAAGAAGCTGATGCAAGTGTAGTGCCTGTCAAATCGTTAATAACCTGAGCGTAAATCTGCTTGTTAGAGCGGAATACACTAAGACGTGGACGCTCAGCTGTACCGTTCACACTCTTACGAATGCGGAACTTTATCTTAATTCGTCTTTCTACTTTCTTTGTTGTCATAATCGTAAATAATTAAAATTACTTAGCTGAAGCACTCTTACCAGACTTTCTGCGAATAACTTCACCCTTAAAGAGAATACCCTTACCTTTATAAGGCTCAGGCTTGCGGAAAGAACGAATTTTTGCACAAACGAGTCCCAACAACTGCTTGTCGCAAGACTCCAATGTCAAGATTGGGTTCTGGTTTCTTTCAGACTTAGTCTCAACCTTAATCTCCTTAGGCAACTGGATGAAAATAGGGTGAGTGTAACCCAAAGCAAACTCAATGATATTACCCTGGTTAGAAACACGATAACCAACACCTACCAATTCCAAAACCTTTGTATAACCAGCGCTTACACCAACAACCATGTTGTTAACGAGAGAGCGATACAAACCGTGGAAAGCCTGCTTCTGCTTAATATTTACAGGACTATTTTCATCGATTTCAAAGCTAATATGACCATCTGCATTATTAAACTTGATAGATGGATCAATCCACTGAGAAAGTTCACCCTTAGGGCCCTTTACTGTGCAAACATGAGAAGCCTCATCATAATTTACAGTAACACCTGCAGGGATACTAATTGGCAATTTTCCTATTCTAGACATATAAAAGCCTCCAATTAATAAATATAGCAAAGAACCTCGCCACCGATCTTAAGATCAGAAGCTTCTTTGTCTGTCATTACACCTTTGGATGTAGATAAGATTGCGATACCTAATCCGTTAATAACTCTTGGCATGTCCTTGTAACCGGTATACTTACGCAAACCTGGAGTTGACACGCGCTTCAAACACTTGATAGCGTTTTGCTTTGTAGTTGGGTTGTACTTCAAGGCAACCTTAATTGAGCCCTGAGGACCATCCTCTACAAACTTGTAATTGAGGATGTAACCTTTCTCGAAGAGGATCTTAGTGATCTCTTTCTTCAAGTTAGACGCAGGAACTTCTACAACACGGTGATGAGCCATGATTGCATTTCTGAGTCTTGTCAGATAATCTGCTATTGGATCTGTCATAAAATATAAATGTTTAATTAATCGGGACTACCCCGACAATATTAAATAAAAAAATATTCTTACCTTTGAAAGGATTACCAGCTAGCCTTCTTTACACCTGGAATCAAACCAGCAGAAGCCATCTCACGGAACTGGATACGAGAAATACCGAACTGACGGATATAACCCTTTGGACGACCAGTAATCTTGCAACGATTGTGAAGACGGATTGGGTTTGCATTCTTAGGGATAGCCTGAAGCTTACGAGCTGCCTCGTATGCTTCGGCTGGATCATTAGAAGTTGCAATAATCTTTTTCAGTGCTTCGCGCTTTTCAGCGTAACGAGCTACAAGCTTTGCACGCTTAACCTCGCGAGCTTTCATTGATTCTTTTGCCATATCTCTTAATCTTTATTTGCGTTCTTGAATGGAAGACCAAAGGCCTTCAAAAGAGCAAAACCTTCTTCATCAGTCTTAGCTGTTGTTACGAAGGTAATATTCATACCCTGAATACGATCAATCTCATCGATATTAATCTCAGGGAAGATAATCTGCTCAGTGATACCTAATGTATAGTTACCACGACCATCAAACTTGCTCTCAATACCCTTGAAGTCGCGAATACGAGGAAGAGAAACACGAACGAGCTTCTCCAAGAACTCGTACATACGCTCACGACGCAATGTTACCATAACACCGATAGGCATCTTCTTACGAAGCTTGAAGTTTGCAATATCCTTTTTAGAATATGTAGCAACAGCCTTCTGACCGGTGATAGCAGTAATCTCATTGATTGCTACATCAACAATTTTCTTGTCCTGAGTAGCATCACCAAGACCCTGATTGATGACAATCTTCTTCAATACTGGAATCTCCATAGCTGAAGAGTAGTTGAACTGCTTCTGAAGAGCAGGAGCGATTGTCTCCTTATATACTTTCTTTAACTGTGCTGTATCCATTACTTGATTTCCTCCCCTGACTTTTTAGCGATGCGAACAACGTTTTTACCCTCATGCTTGATAGCAACACGAGTAGCCTTGCCACTCTTAGGATCAATCAAACTCAAATTTGAGATATGAATAGGAGCCTCCTGCTTAACAATACCTCCCTGAGGATTCTTAGCAGATGCTTAGTGCTCTTAGAAACCATGTGCACACCTTCTACGATAGCACGGTTCTCCTCAACGAGGACCTTAAGCACCTTACCAGTCTTGCCCTTATCTGCACCGGCAATAACGATAACGGTATCGTCTTTCTTAATATGTAACTTACTCATTACTTCTTACTTTTTAAATATTAAAGAACCTCAGGTGCCAAAGAAACGACTTTCATATTTACTGCACGAAGCTCACGAGCAACAGGACCGAAGATACGGCTACCACGAAGCTCACCTGCATTGTTAAGCAATACACAAGCGTTGTCATCGAAACGGATGTAAGAACCATCTGCACGACGAATTTCCTTCTTTGTGCGAACAATCAAAGCCTTTGATACTGCACCCTTCTTCAAATCACTTGATGGGATAACGTTCTTGACTGCAACAACAATAACGTCACCAACACTAGCGTAACGACGGCCTGTACCACCGAGAACTCGAATGCAAAGAGCCTCACGAGCACCGCTGTTATCACATACTGTAAGTCTTGATTCAGTCTGTATCATAATTACTTAGCTTTTTCTACAATTTGTACTAATCTCCATCTCTTTGTCTTAGACAGAGGACGAGTCTCCATGATCATAACTGTATCACCTACGTTAGCCTCATTATTCTCGTCATGTGCATGGTACTTCTTTGTCTTCTGGACAAATTTACCATAAATAGGGTGCATCTCCTTGAACTTAGCTGCAATAACAATGGTTTTATCCATCTTGTTGCTAATAACAACACCCTGTCTTACTTTTCTTAAATTTCTTGTTTCCATCTGGACCATTATTATTTGTTAAGTTCTCTCTGACGAAGTTCAGTTTTCATACGTGCAATATCACGACGAGCAACCTTAATCTCTGATGGATTCTCAAGTGGAGTTACATTATGATTGATCTTCTTCTTGTTCAAAGCATCAACAGCTGCCTCCAACTTCTCAACCAATTCTTTGGTCTCGATATTTTTAATTTCTGCAATCTTCATAATTAAGCGTTTTTATCGTAATCACGTCTAACAATAAACTTAGTCTTAACAGGAAGTTTCTGAGCGCAAAGGCGAAGACCTTCTTTTGCAATATCGAAACTAACTCCTTCAACTTCGAAGAGAATTCTACCTGGTGTAACAGGTGCAACCCATCCTGCAGGATCACCCTTACCTTTACCCATACGGACATCAGCAGGCTTGCGAGTGATTGGCTTATCAGGGAAAATTCTAATCCAGACCTGACCTTGACGGTTCATATAGCGGTTCAATGCTACACGAGCTGCCTCAATCTGACGACTATCGATCCACTTTGATTCAAGAGTTTTGATACCAAAAGAACCGAAAGCCAATTGTGTACCTCTGTGAGCGTTGCCTTTATTGCCACGACCATCTTGAGGTCTTCTATATTTAACTCTTTTTGGCTGTAACATGATAGCTTTCTAAAATTTAACGGTTATTGTTTCTTTTACGATTACCACCACGGTTGTTAGAGCGACCGTTACCACGGTTGTTGCTCTTATTGTCCTGTGAGAAGTTTGGAGTAAGATCAGCCTTACCATAAACCTCACCACGGCAAATCCAAACCTTAATACCAAGCAAACCTACCTTTGTAAGTGCCTCGCACTGGCAGTAGTCGATGTCTGCGCGGAATGTATGAAGAGGAGTACGACCCTCTTTGTACATTTCTTTACGTGCCATTTCAGCACCATTCAGACGACCTGTAATCTGTACCTTGATACCCTCAGCGCCAGCACGCATGGTGTTAGCAACTGCCATCTTGATAGCGCGACGATAAGCAATCATGTGCTCAATCTGAGTCGCAATATTCTTACCAACGATAGTAGCATCAAGTTCAGGCTTTTTAACCTCGAAGATGTTGATCTGAATATCTTTCTTATAAAGCTTCTTCAACTCTTCCTTTAACTTATCTACATCCTGACCACCTTTACCAATGACAATACCTGGACGGGCTGTACAAATAGTAATGGTAACAAGTTTCAATGTACGTTCGATAATAATACGAGAAATGCTTGCTTTAGCAAGACGCTCGTTAAGATACTTACGGATTTTCTGATCCTCAACGAGGTTATCACCGAAGTTCTTACCACCGAACCAATTTGAATCCCAACCACGGATAACACCAAGTCGGTTACTAATCGGATTAACTTTCTGTCCCATTCTACTTAATTATTTTTCGTCATTAGTTTTTGCATCAACAAAAAGAGTTACATGGTTAGAACGCTTACGAATTCTATAACCACGACCCTGTGGTGCAGGTCTCATACGTTTCATTGTAACGCCTTCGTCAACGAAGACCTTACTGATATAAAGCTCACCGTCTTCAGCCTTGCGATTATTCTTAGCTTCCCAGTTAGCGATAGCTGAACGAAGTAATTTCTCTACATCAGCTGATGCCTGCTTCTTAGAGAAGCGAAGTACTCCGAGTGCACGGTTAACCTCCATACCACGAATCATGTCTACTACATAGCGCATCTTACGTGGAGAAGAAGGAACGCCTACCAACTTTGCGAAGTACAAGTTTTTACGGGCTTCTTTCAATTTCTCAGCCGCAATATGTTTTCTTGCTCCCATTATTTACTTAAATTTTAAATGGTTTAACCCTTAGCTTACTTTCTGTTACCAGAGTGACCGCCAAAGCGACGTGTTGGAGCAAACTCTCCAAGCTTGTGGCCAACCATATTCTCTGTAACATAAACAGGGATAAATTTGTTACCGTTATGAACTGCAACAGTATGTCCTACGAAATCAGGAGATATCATTGAAGCTCTAGCCCATGTCTTAACAACATTCTTCTTGCCACTCTCGTTCATAGCGAGAATCTTCTTCTCGAGAGAAACGTTGATGTATGGACCTTTTTTAAGTGAACGACTCATAATTTACTCTTTATTTTTTGTTAGCTCTTTCGATAATATACTTGTTAGAAAGCTTCTTAGGTGCGCGAGTCTTAAGACCCTTAGCGTACAAGCCCTTACGTGAACGTGGGTGACCACCACTCTGGCGACCTTCACCACCACCCATTGGGTGATCAACAGGGTTCATAACAACACCACGGTTGTGTGGACGACGACCCAACCAGCGAGAACGTCCAGCCTTACCAGACTGTTCAAGAGCGTGATCAGAGTTACCAACACTACCAACTGTAGCCTTACAAGCACTCAAAATCTGGCGTGTTTCACCAGAAGGGAGCTTAATTACACAATAACTGCCCTCACGAGAAGTCAACTGAGCAAAATTACCAGCCGAACGAACCAACAAAGCACCCTGACCAGGACGCAACTCGATGTTGTGGATCACTGTACCTACAGGGATGTTTGCCAAAGGAAGACAGTTACCAATCTCAGGAGCAGCATCTGCACCTGACATCAAAGTAGCGCCTACCTGAAGTCCGTTAGGAGCAATAATGTAACGTTTTTCACCATCAGCATAGTAAAGCAATGCGATACGAGCCGAACGGTTTGGATCGTACTCGATTGTCTTAACAACTGCTGGAACACCATCTTTCTCACGTTTGAAGTCGATTAAACGATACTTCTGCTTGTGACCACCGCCAATGTAGCGAACGGTCATCTTACCGGTGTTGTTTCGACCGCCGGTAGAACGTTTACCGTAAACGAGAGACTTCTCTGGCACGGATGCAGTAATATCCTCGAACGTGCCAATAACCTTGTGTCTTTGACCCGGAGTAACCGGTTTTAATTTACGTACTGCCATTTTTTATTTTAAATATTGCTGTAAAAATCAATTGTATCGCCCTCCTTAAGAGTAACGATTGCCTTCTTGAACGCATTCTTCTGACCCTTAACAAGACCTGCCTTAGTGTAACGGGCAGAGCGCTTGCCAGCGTAACGAATAGTGTTCACGTCAACTACTGTAACATTATACAGACTCTCAACTTCCTTCTTAATCTCGAGCTTATTAGCCTCAGGACGAACAACGAAGCCATAGCGGTTAGGCTGCTTGTCTGTAATCTTGGTCATCTTCTCAGTAACCAATGGTTTGATAATAAATGCCATATTCTAATATCTCCTTTATTTTGTTAAGATCTGGTCGATAGTCTCCAGCGACTTTTCTGTAATCACTACTACATCAGCGTTCAAAACTTTGTACGAATTGACGTTAGATGCGAGGATAACCTCAGCGCGCTGTAAGTTACGTGCAGACAAATATACGTTTTTATTTGATTCTGGCAAAACGAAGAGCACTTTTTTGCCCTCAATTTTGAGATTCTTAATAATACTTAAGAATTCTTTAGTCTTTGGAGCCTCAAATGTAAAGTCTTCCAACATTACAATTGCGCTTTCCTGTGCCTTATAAGACAGAGCAGACTTACGAGCAAGAATCTTTACTTTTTTGTTGAGCTTGAAGCGGTAATCACGTGGCTTAGGACCAAAAACGCGAGCACCACCTACGAGTACAGGTGAGTTAATATCACCACGGCGAGCACCACCGCCGCCCTTCTGACGACCAAGCTTACGAGTAGAACCGCTCATCTCGCTTCTCTCCTTAGACTTAGCTGTACCCTGACGCTGGTTAGCGAGATACTGCTTTACGTCAAGATAGAGAACGTGATCGTTAGGCTCAATGCCGAAGACTGCATCATTAAGAGCTACCTTGCGGCCGGTCTCCTGACCTTTGATATCTAATACGCTAACTTCCATTATTTCTCAATTAAAACAGTTGAACCTTTGCATCCAGCGAAAGAACCCTTAACAATAAGAAGATTCTGCTCTGGAATTACCTTTAACACCTGAAGGTTCAGAGTTGTAACTCTGTCACCTCCCATTTGGCCGCCCATGCGCATACCCTTGAATACCTTTGCAGGGTAAGAACAAGCACCAATAGATCCCGGCTTACGAGCGCGGTCATCCTGACCGTGAGTAGACTGACCTACACCACCGAATCCGTGACGCTTAACAACGCCCTGGAAGCCTTTACCCTTTGATGTACCAATTACATCAACGAACTTGCAATCGTTGAAGATTTCAACTGTAATTGTGTCACCGAGGTTGTACTCCTCATCAAACTTGAACTCGGCCAAGTGCTTCTTAGGTGTTGTGCCTGCCTTCTTGAAGATTCCCATCATAGGCTGAGAAGTACGCTTCTCCTTTGCCTCTTCGAAACCTAACTGATAAGCCTTGTAACCATCCTTTTCTACAGTTTTCACCTGGGTTACAACACAAGGACCTACTTCGATAACAGTGCACGGAATATTCTTACCGTCGGCACTGAAAACGGATGTCATTCCGATTTTCTTTCCAATTAATCCTGGCATTTCAATTTAATTTAAATAATTAGACTTTGATTTCTACTTCTACACCACTTGGCAATTCAAGCTTCATCAAGGCATCAACTGTCTTAGCTGTTGAGCTGTAGATGTCAATGAGACGCTTGAAATCTGAGAGCTGGAACTGCTCGCGAGACTTCTTGTTAACGAAAGTACTGCGGTTTACAGTAAAAATACGCTTGTGTGTTGGCAATGGAATAGGACCACTAACGATAGCGCCTGTTGCCTTTACAGCCTTCACAATCTTCTCAGCTGACTTGTCAACCAACTGGTGGTCGTAAGACTTCAGCTTAATTCTGATTTTCTGACTCATTTTTAAAATTAAGTTATTATTATATGAATTATTTAGTCTAATGGAAGAAGAGGTACGCTGCTTAAGAGTCATTCGCTAAGCAGCGCCTCATCTTACCGTTATTTCTTTGTTATTAAAGAAGATCTGCGTGACCCTTAACCTCCTCCAACACAGCCTTAGCAATTGTTGAAGAAAGAGGTGCATGATGATCGTACTCCATAGAACTTGTTGCACGACCAGAAGTGATAGTACGCAAAGCTGTTACATAACCGAACATCTCAGCCAATGGAACCATTGCCTTTACGATGCGAGCACCGCTACGACCTTCTTCCATACCCTGAACGAGACCACGGCGCTTGTTCAAGTCACCGATTACGTCACCCATGTTCTCTTCTGGAGTAACAACCTCTACCTTCATGATAGGCTCCATCAAAACTGGACCAGCCTTAGGGCAAAGTACCTTGAATGCCTGATGTGCTACCAACTCGAATGACAACTGGTCAGAGTCAACTGGGTGGAAGCTACCATCGGTCAAAGTCACCTTCAAACCTGTCATTGGGAAGCCACCGAGCACACCATTTGACAAGCAATCAGCGAAGCCCTTCTGTACAGATGGGATGAATTCCTTAGGAACGTTACCACCCTTAACCTCGTTGATGAACTGCAAGTCGCCTTCCTTGTAATCCTCGTCCTTAGGACCGATGGTTACATCGATACAAGCGAACTTACCACGACCACCAGACTGCTTCTTATAAGTTTCACGGCTCTGAGCTGTCTTAGTGATAGCCTCCTTGTAGTTAACCTGAGGCTTACCCTGGTTACACTCAACCTTGAACTCACGCTTCAAACGGTCGATGATGATATCCAAGTGGAGTTCACCCATACCAGAGATAATTGTCTGACCACTCTGCTCGTCTGTACGAACTGTGAAGGTTGGATCCTCCTCAGCCAACTTAGCGAGACCATTATCCATCTTAGCGATGTCTGCCTGGCTCTTTGGCTCTACTGCGATAGAAATCACAGTGTCAGGGAATGTCATAGACTCCAATACGATTGGGTGTTCCTCGTCACAGAGTGTATCACCTGTACGGATATCCTTGAAACCTACACCTGCACCGATATCGCCAGCATCGATAGACTCCATTGGGATTTCCTGCTTAGAGTTCATCTGGAACAGACGGCTGATACGCTCGCGCTTGCCAGAACGTGGGTTGTAAACATAAGAACCAGCAACGACCTTACCTGAGTAAACGCGGAAGAATACCAAACGGCCCATGAATGGGTCAGTAGCAATCTTAAATGCGAGAGCAGATGTTGGTTCATCCTCAGATGGTTTACGATCCTCTTCCTCCTCTGTATCAGGGTTAGTACCGATGATATTTGGAGTATCCATTGGTGAAGGCAAGAATGCACATACATAGTCGAGCAATGGCTGAACACCCTTGTTCTTGTATGAAGAACCGAGCAACATTGGGCAGCACTCCATTGCACAGCAACCCTTACGGATAGCAGCAAGAAGTTTTTCTTCTGGAATATCCTTACCATCAAGATAAAGTTCCATAACCTCATCATCGAAGTTCGCAGCACCCTCAAGGAGCTTATCACGCCACTCAGCAGCCTCGTCAGCCAAGTCTGCAGGGATATCCTCTACATCATACTCAGCACCCATAGTCTCATCGTGCCAAAGGATAGCCTTCATCTTAATGAGGTCAACAACACCCTTGAAGTTCTCCTCTGCACCAATAGGAATCTGAATAGCAATTGGATTAGCGCCCAAGATATCCTTCATCTGCTGAACTGTCTCGAAGAAGTTAGCACCAGAACGGTCCATCTTGTTTACATAACCGATACGAGGTACATTATACTTATCAGCCTGACGCCATACAGTCTCAGACTGTGGCTGAACACCATCAGCTGCAGAATATGTAGCAACAGCACCATCAAGTACACGGAGAGAACGCTCAACCTCAGCAGTGAAGTCAACGTGTCCCGGAGTATCGATCAAGTTGATCTTATAAGACTTACCGAGATAGTTCCAGTTACAAGTTGTAGCTGCAGAAGTGATAGTAATACCACGCTCCTGCTCCTGAGCCATCCAGTCCATTGTAGCAGCACCATCGTGTACCTCACCAATCTTATGAGTCTTACCTGTATAGAACAAAATACGCTCAGAAGTTGTTGTCTTACCAGCATCGATATGCGCCATGATACCGATGTTACGAGTCAAATGTAAATCGCGATTTGCCATTTTCTTTTAACTATATTATATATTAAATTAGAATCTAAAGTGAGCGAACGCACGGTTAGCCTCAGCCATACGATGCATATCCTCCTTACGCTTAAATGCACCGCCCTGATTATTAAAAGCATCCATAATCTCTGCAGCAAGCTTATCAGCCATAGTCTTACCACCGCGCTTACGTGCAAAAAGAATAAGATTCTTCATAGAAATACTCTCCTTACGATCAGGACGAATCTCTGTAGGAACCTGGAAGGTTGCACCACCGATACGACGGCTCTTAACCTCTACCTGAGGAGTAATATTATCAAGTGCCTGCTTCCAGATTTCGAGAGCAGACTTTTCCTCATTAGACATCTTAGCCTTTACAATGTCAAGTGCATTGTAGAAAATCTCATAAGATGTATTCTTCTTTCCATCATACATCAAATGATTTACGAACTTTGAGACCTTCTGGTCATTGAAGACAGGATCTGGAAGGATCACTCTCTTCTTTGGTTTTGCTTTTCTCATTTTAAATAAAACTTTTTTTCAATTCTGCATGGGGCTGTATAATGTTCTTCAACGCTCGCACCCGAGCATTTACTCAACCTGATTACTTCTCCAGCAAAACTTTTATTAAATATTTTAACCCCAACTCCCGACCTTCTCCGACCGTGAGTCTGCGGTTTTGTCTAAAATTTAAGAAGCTATATTACTTCTTTGCCTTAGGACGCTTAGCTCCGTACTTAGAACGACGCTGTGTACGATTTGCAACACCTGCAGTATCAAGTGTACCACGGACAATGTGATAACGTACACCAGGAAGGTCCTTTACACGACCACCGCGAACCAAAACAATTGAGTGCTCCTGCAAGTTGTGACCCTCTCCTGGAATATAAGAGTTTACTTCCTTTGAGTTTGTCAAACGTACACGTGCAACTTTACGCATTGCTGAATTAGGCTTCTTAGGAGTTGTTGTATAAACACGAACACAAACACCACGACGCTGAGGACAAGAATCCAAAGCTGGTGACTTGCTCTTGTCTACAAGAACTCGTCTGCCTTTTCTTACTAACTGTGAAATAGTAGGCATAATTTTACTTTTTAATTTATATATTTATTTTTATTTATTGTCTTATTTCGATGTAAGCCACTACTTTATAGAGCCTTTTCGGGGTGCAAAGGTACGATTTTTTCGGCAAACTACCTAAATATTAAGGAGACTTTTAAAAAACGAAGGCTAGTTTTAACTTTATATAACTATTAAAAACGAATATTATAAAGAAAAAGCGGAATTTAGCAGAGAATTTAGTCTTAGTATGTATGCTGTAGTACATTATGCCTCACCCTTTGGTGTGCCGAATGGAGCGATTGTACGTTCTTGCTCATCAGACAACTTAATTTTACCGAAGGACTGCTCATAGTTATAAATATTGCTCTGCAATGCCTGGAGCAATCGCTTAGCATGCTCAGGTGCCATGATAACACGACTCTTGATCTGAGGTGCAGGCATGCCAGGAAGTGCACATGCAAAATCCAAGATGAAGTCTGAACTAGAATGAGTAATCAGTGCCAAGTTAGAGTATGTACCCTCTGCAACTTCAGGCTGATGCCCATCTGGAACTGATTCTGCTGCTGTTGATTATTCTTATTTTCTTCCATAATTTTACTAAGTTAATAGGATTAAACTTTAAATGATAGTGCAAATTTACACATAATATCTGAAAAAAACGAATAATCTGCCACTTATTTTTAAAAAAACATCATAAGACAACAGAAGATGGAATCTTGATTCTTTGCTTTTTTCATCTGTTACAGATAATAAAAGGGTGCGCCATAGACTTATGACGCACCCTCATTATACCTATTTATATATAGTACTCTATTCTACGATTATTCTCCTATTGGAGAATCAGCATAGTCGAGCACATTTTTCTTATTAGCCTGCATACGCTCATATTCTTCTTTAGAGCCAACGATGAGCTTATCCCACTGACGAAGACCAGTACCTGCAGGAATCAAGTGACCACAGATAACATTCTCCTTCATACCCTCAAGGTAATCAACCTTACCACGGATAGCAGCCTCATTCAAAACCTTAGTAGTTTCCTGGAATGATGCAGCACTCATAAAGCTCTTAGTACCAAGAGCAGCACGAGTAATACCCTGGAGGATCTGTGTAGAAGTTGCAGATACGGCATCACGAACCTGTACAAGTTTCAAGTCGCGACGCTTCAATGCAGAATTCTCATCACGCAATCTACGAGCCGTTATGATCTGACCTGGTTTGAGACTTTCACTATCACCACCGTCAGTAACAACTTTCTTACCCCAGATACGATCATTCTCTTCTGCAAAGTCAAGTTTATCAACCAACTCTTGCTCCAAGAAGGTAGTATCACCTGGATCGTCAATACGAACCTTACGCATCATCTGACGTACCACAACCTCGAAATGCTTATCATTAATAGCCACACCCTGAAGACGGTAAACGTCCTGGATCTGGTTAACAATATATTCCTGAACAGCGGTAGGACCCATGATGGCGAGAATATCGCCAGGAGTTACACTACCATCAGAAAGAGGAGTACCAGCACGTACAGCATCATGTTCCTGTACCAAGATCTGCTTAGAAAGAGATACAAGATACTTCTTCTGATCGCCTGTCTTAGATGTCACGATGATCTCACGATTACCACGCTTTACCTTACCCATAGTTACCTCACCATCGATTTCAGATACAACAGCAGGGTTAGAAGGGTTACGAGCCTCAAGAAGCTCAGTTACACGAGGGAGACCACCAGTGATATCACCAGCACCACCTACAGCACGAGGAATCTTAACCAAAACCTCACCGGTATTAATTGTCTGTCCATCCTCAACAGCCAAGTGACCACCTACAGGGAAGTTGTATGTACCAAGGATTTCACCATTAGCATCGATAACATCACAAGATGGAACCATTGCCTTATTCTTGGAATCGGTGATAATCTTCTCCTCCAAACCTGTAGTCTCATCGACCTCAGCACGATAAGTCTGATCCTTCTGAACGTCATTGAACTTCAATGTACCCGCATACTGGCTGACGATAACGGCGTTGAATGGATCCCAACGGGCGATAACGGTATCCTTCTCTACGATTTCACCCTCCTTGTGATACAATGAAGAACCGTAAGGAACATTCAAAGTTGCAAGAACGATGTTTGTATTAGGATCCACGAAACGGATTTCAGCCAAGTGGCTTACTACCTTTTCGCACTTGATATCGTTGCCTTCCTCATCTTCCTCTACGAATGGTACTGTGCTCAACTCGTCAAACTCGATACGAGACTTATTCTTCGCAGCAATCTTAGCATTGGCAGCAGCATTAGATGCAATACCACCGGCGTGGAATGTACGGAGAGTCAACTGTGTACCAGGCTCACCAATAGCTTGAGCAGCGATGACACCAACGGCTTCACCCAACTGTACCATACGGGCTGTTGCCAAGTTACGGCCATAGCACTTCATGCAGACACCCTTTTTGCTCTCACAGGTGAGAACCGAACGAATTTCAACACTCTCGATAGGAGATTCATCAATAGCCTTTGCCTTAGCCTCGGTGATTTCTTCACCAGATTTGACAATCAGTTCACCAGTTGTTGGATGAATAACATCATGCACAGAAACACGACCCAAAATACGCTCATAAAGAGATGAAATAATCTCATCACCATTCTTTAAAGCTGTACAAACCAAGCCACGCAATGTACCACAATCCTCTTCGGTGATAATAACATCGTGAGAAACGTCTACAAGACGACGAGTCAAATAACCAGCATCGGCAGTCTTCATAGCGGTATCAGCAAGACCCTTACGGGCACCGTGAGAAGCGATAAAGTACTCCAATACAGACATACCCTCCTTAAAGTTAGAAAGGATAGGGTTCTCAATGATCTGCGCGCCCTCTGCACCAGCCTTCTGAGGTTTAGCCATCAAACCACGCATACCAGACAACTGCTTAATCTGATCCTTAGAACCACGGGCTCCGGAATCAAGCATCATGTATACGGCGTTGAATCCCTGGTCAGCTTCAGTCATCTCCTTCATCAAGATATTACCCAAATCTGTATTTACGTGAGTCCACGCATCAATAACCTGGTTGTATCGTTCCTTGTTGGTGATGAAACCCATATTATAGTTATTGGTAATTTCCTCAACCTCCTTGCGACCGCGCTCAACAATAGCTTCCTTCTCTGGTGGAATAATAATATCACCAAGGTTGAATGACAATCCTGCGACATAAGCCATACGATAACCTAAGTTCTTGATTCCATCAAGGAATTCACAAGCCTTAGCCATACCAACAGCCTTGATAACATTAGAAATCAAACCACGGAGGGTTTTCTTGGAAATCACATCATTGAAGAAGCCAACTTCATCAGGAATGATACCATTAACGATGACACGTCCAACAGAAGTTTCTACCATTCGTTTCTGGATTGTACCATCAACCAAGTCGTCAACTACAACCTTAATCAAAGCATGAAGATCACATCGGCCCTCGTTACGAGCAATCAATGCCTCTTCAGGACCATAGAATGTCAAGCCCTCACCCTTTGCACCTGGACGAATCTTAGTAATATAGTAAAGACCAAGCACCATATCCTGAGAAGGAACGGTGATAGGCGCACCATTAGCTGGGTTGAGAATGTTATGACTCTGAAGCATCAGGATTTGAGCCTCCAAAACAGCCTCATTGCTCAATGGAAGGTGAACAGCCATCTGGTCACCATCGAAGTCGGCGTTGAACGCTGTACATGCCAATGGATGCAACTGAATTGCCTTACCCTCAATCATCTTAGGCTGGAATGCCTGGATACCGAGTCGGTGAAGCGTAGGGGCACGGTTCAACATAACCGGATGACCCTTCATTACATTTTCAAGAATATCCCAGATAACTGGCTCGCGACGATCAACAATCTTCTTGGCACTTTTTACAGTCTTTACGATACCACGCTCTATCAACTTACGGATGATAAATGGTTTGTAAAGCTCTGCAGCCATCAGTTTTGGAAGACCACACTCACCCATCTTCAACTCTGGACCTACAACGATTACAGAACGGGCAGAATAGTCAACACGCTTACCCAGCAAGTTCTGACGGAAACGACCCTGCTTACCCTTTAAAGAGTCAGAGAGTGACTTCAAAGGACGATTGCTCTCACTCTTTACAGCAGAACTCTTGCGTGAGTTGTCGAACAAGCTGTCAACAGCCTCCTGCAACATACGCTTCTCGTTACGGAGAATAACCTCAGGAGCCTTGATCTCAACCAATCTCTTCAAACGGTTGTTACGGATAATCACACGACGATAGAGGTCATTCAAGTCTGATGTTGCAAAACGACCACCATCCAATGGTACCAACGGACGAAGCTCAGGTGGAGTAACAGGAATAATCTTCATGATCATCCATTCTGGCTTGTTAATACCTTTACTAGCACGGAAACCTTCTACAACTTGCAGACGCTTCAGAGCCTCAGTTTTACGCTGCTGACTTGAATCGTTATTTGCACGATCGCGGAGTTCGTATGACAAAGAGTCAAGGTCTACATTCTGGAGCAACTGATAAATTGCTTCAGCACCCATTTTTGCGATAAACTTATTTGGGTCCGTATCGTCCAAAAGTTCATTGTCACCATTAGGATCATACTGGTCAAGAAGAGCCATATATTCATCTTCTGACAAGAGATCAAGTTTGTGAGAACCGTTCAATTCAAGACCATCAGCATCAGTCTTTCCCTCAAGAATACCAGGCTGGATAACTACATACTTCTCGTAGTAAATGACAGCATCAAGTTTCTTGGTCGGCATACCCAAAAGGTAACCAATCTTATTTGGAAGAGAACGGAAATACCAAATATGAGCAACAGGTACGACAAGCTCAATGTGACCAGAGCGTTCACGACGAACTTTCTTCTCTGTAACCTCTACACCGCATCGGTCGCAGACGATTCCCTTATAACGGATACGCTTGTACTTGCCGCAGGCGCATTCATAGTCCTTAGTAGGACCAAAAATACGCTCGCAGAACAAGCCATCACGCTCCGGCTTATATGTACGATAATTAATGGTTTCCGGTTTAGTAACCTCACCATACGAATTTTCCAAGATCTCCTCTGGCGAAGCGAGACCGATGGTAATCTTCGTAAAATTATTCTTTACCTTTGTATCTTTTTTGAAAGCCATGTTTCTATATATAAATTAGGGGTTCTCAAAATTAATCAAGTTTGATGCTCAAACCAAGGCCACGAAGCTCATGGAGCAATACGTTAAGTGACTCAGGAATACCAGGAGTTGGCATTGGATCGCCCTTTACGATTGCTTCGTATGCCTTACTACGTCCTACAACATCATCTGACTTAACAGTCAGGATTTCCTGCAAAACGTGGCTTGCACCGAATGCCTCGATAGCCCAGACCTCCATCTCTCCGAATCGCTGACCACCAAACTGTGCTTTACCACCAAGTGGCTGTTGTGTAATCAAAGAGTATGGACCGATAGAACGAGCGTGCATCTTATCCTCAACCATATGACCTAACTTCAAGAAGTAAGTCATACCGACAGTAGCTGGCTGGTCAAACTGCTCTCCAGTCTCACCATCATAAAGGTAAGTTGAGCAGAAACGTGGCAAGCCTGCCTTATCTGTCCATTCAGAGAGATCATCCAATTTAGCACCATCAAAGATAGGAGTAGCAAACTTTACACCCAACTTTTTACCTGCAGCACCCAAGATACACTCGAAGATCTGACCAAGGTTCATACGTGAAGGCACACCCAATGGATTCAATACCATATCAACAGGACGACCGTCAGCCATAAATGGCATATCCTCCAAACGAACTACCTTAGACACAATACCCTTATTACCATGACGACCGGCAAGTTTATCACCAACCTGGATCTTACGCTTCTTAGCAATATATACCTTAGCCATCTGAAGAATACCTGATGGAAGTTCATCACCAATAGTGATAGCAAACTTACGACGCTTTAATTCAGCATCAAGTTGCTTATACTTGCGGATATAGTTCATAATAAGTCTCTGAATCAAGCCATTGGTATGCTCATCCTTAGTCCACTTATTAGACTGAACACCATCATACTCCAAATTCTTCAAGGCTGTAGCAGTAAAGGTACTGCCCTTGGTGATAATCTCAGCACCTGTATAATCCTTAACACCCTCAGAAGTCATACCTTCTGTAAGTGTAAGCAACTTGTCTACGAGGATATCCTTCAAGTCATCACCCTTTGCCTCATACTCCTCATCAATCTTAGCAAGAATAATCTTATCCTGCTTCTTTGACTCACGGGTCTTGATAGCACGAGAGAACAACTTCTTGTCAATAACAACACCGCTCAATGATGGATTTGCCTTCAATGAAGAATCCTTCACATCACCAGCCTTATCACCAAAGATAGCGCGAAGCAACTTCTCTTCTGGTGAAGGATCACTTTCACCCTTAGGCGAAATCTTACCAATCATGATATCACCTGGCTCAATTCTTGCGCCAACACGCACGATACCATTATCATCAAGATCCTTTGTAGCTTCCTCGCTGACATTAGGGATATCAGATGTGAACTCCTCTACTCCACGCTTAGTTTCACGGACATCAAGAGAGTATTCGTCAACATGTACAGATGTCAATACGTCATCACGAACCATACGTTCAGAAATAACAACAGCATCCTCATAGTTGTAACCCTTCCAAGGAATATAAGCTACAAGCAAATTACGACCCAAAGCCAGCTCACCGTTTTCTGTCGCATAACCCTCAGTCAGGATATCACCCTTCTTTACACGCTGTCCCTTATTACAGATAGGACGCAAGTCGATGGTCATATTCTGGTTGGTACGACGGAACTTAGGAATACGATACTCCTTCAAAGCTGGTTCGAAGCTTACAAACTCATCGTCTTCTGTGCGATCGTAAAGGATACGGATAGTTGTAGCATCAACATATTCGATAACGCCCTCACCTTCTGCAGTAACCATAGTACGTGAATCCTCACAAACTTGCTTCTCAAGACCAGTACCAACTATTGGTGCATCATTATGAAGCAATGGTACAGCCTGACGCATCATGTTACATCCCATCAACGCACGGTGACCATCATCATGCTCCAAGAATGGAATCAAACCTGCGGATACAGAAGCAATCTGCTGTGGAGAGACGTCAACATAATCAACTTGATCCGGACCTACAACAGGATAATCAGCATCCTGACGACACTTTACTACATCACGAATGAAAGAACCATCAACAGTCAAAGGCGCATTACCCTGACCGATAATCTTAGACTCTTCATCTTCAGCAGTCAAGTATACAACATCCTCATTAGCCATATCGACCTTGCTATCATTCACCTTACGGTAAGGAGTAACAATAAAACCAAGATCATTAATCTTTGCATACATACAGAGAGAAGAAATCAAACCGATGTTTGGACCTTCAGGACTCTCAATAGGGCAAAGACGACCATAGTGTGTATAATGTACGTCACGAACCTCGAAACCGGCACGCTCACGAGACAAACCACCAGGACCTAAGGCAGAAAGACGACGCTTATGAGTTACCTCAGCCAGAGGGTTAGTCTGGTCCATGAACTGTGACAATGGATTAGTTCCAAAGAAAGAATTGATAACACTAGAGATTGTCTTAGCATTAATCAAATCTGTTGGAGTAAACACCTCATTGTCGCGAACATTCATACGTTCACGGATAGTACGGGTCATACGTGCCAAACCAATAGAGAACTGGTTAGCCAACTGCTCACCTACTGTACGGACACGACGATTAGACAAGTGGTCGATATCGTCAACTGTTGCACTAGAGTTGATCAGCTGAATAAGATATTTAATGATCTCAATAATATCTTCCTTAGTCAAGACACGAACATCAATGTCAGTATCAAGATTCAATTTCTTATTGATACGATAACGACCTACCTCACCCAGATCATAACGCTTATCCGAGAAGAACAGGTTTTGGAAAACCTCACGTGCACTTGCGTCATCTGCAGGATCAGCATTACGCAACTGACGATAGATATAGTTAACAGCTTCCTTCTCAGAGTTACTTGGATCCTTTGCCAAAGTATTGAAGATAATAGTAAACTTGTTGGCAGCTTCCTCATCCTTATGAAGCAGAACAGTCTGCGCACCACTCTCAACAATCTCCTCAATATTATCAGCAGTAAGTTCAGTCTCACGCTCCATGATTACTTCATTACGCTCGATAGATACTACTTCACCGGTATCCTCATCAACGAAGTCCTCATTCCAACTCTTCAAAACACGAGCAGCAAGCTTACGACCAATAGCAGCCTTCATATTCTTCTTGTTAACCTTCACCTCCTCGGCGAGATCAAAAATCTGAAGAATATCCTTATCCTGTTCGTAACCAATAGCACGCAACAATGTGGTTACAGGCAACTTCTTCTTACGATCGATATATGCATACATTACATTGTTAATGTCAGTTGCAAATTCAATCCAGCTTCCCTTGAAAGGAATGATACGAGCAGAATAAAGCATGGTACCATTTGCATGAACACCCTGGCTAAAGAACACACCAGGAGAGCGATGAAGCTGAGAAACAACAACACGCTCAGCACCATTAATCACGAAAGTACCATTATCGGTCATATATGGGATAGTACCAAGGAACACATCCTGAATAAATGTACCGAAATCCTCATGATCAGGATCAGTACAATACAGTTTCATCTTAGCCTTCAAAGGTACACTATATGTAAGACCACGCTCCAAACACTCATCAATAGAATAGCGTGGAGGGTCGATATAGTAATCCAAGAACTCAAGAACGAAATTGTTACGTGTATCGGTAATAGGGAAGTTCTCAGAGAACACCTTATACAAACCGTCATTCTTGCGTTCCTCAGGCGGAGTATCCAACTGTAAGAAGTCCTTGAAAGACTTTAACTGCACATCGAGGAAATCCGGATATGGATACGGATTATGCACGCTGGCAAAATTTACTCTGTTATCAACAATTTTTGTAGCCATTAGAAGTTATTAAATGGGTTTTATTAATAATATAATAAAAGACACAAAAAGGTTAGGACTCACCTACTTGGAGAATCCTAACCATTTATATAAAAAAATGTATTACTCTAATTACTTGAGCTCTACCTTAGCACCGGCCTCTTCGATAGCCTTCTTAAGGTTCTCAGCCTCGTCCTTAGCTACACCTTCCTTGATTGTAGAAGGAGCACCGTCTACGAGATCCTTAGCCTCTTTCAAACCGAGACCACAAGCCTCCTTAACAGCCTTTACAACCTGGAGCTTAGCGCCACCAACCTCAGCGAGGACTACGTCGAATGTAGACTTCTCCTCAGCTGCAGCTGCACCACCAGCAGCAGGACCAGCAGCTACAGCTACAGCTGCAGCAGCAGGCTCAATACCATACTCGTCCTTGAGGACTGTTGCCAACTCATTAACTTCCTTAACAGTAAGATTTACTAACTCTTCTGCAATAGCTTTGATATCTGCCATTTTATTCTAAATTTTATTTTGTTTATACTATAATTAATGATAACATTGTGATTGATTACTCAGGACGCTCGCCCAATGTCTTAAGCACACCATGAATAGTGTTGCTTCCTGATTGAAGAGCTGAAACAACGTTCTTTGCAGGTGACTGGAGCAAAGCAACAATCTCTGCGATAACTTCGTTCTTGCTCTTGAGAGCTGAAAGCTCTGCAAGTTTGTCTGCGCCAACGTAGAAACTTTCCTCTGCATAAGCAGCCTTCAATGTTGGAACATCTTCCTTGTCATATTCCTTCAACAACTTAGCTGGTACATTAGCTGTATTAGCAAACAACACAGCAGTAGTACCCTTCAAGTAGCCATAGAGCTCAGAGAAATCGATATCTGAAGCCTCGAACGCCTTGTGAAGCAAGGAATTCTTAACAACAACCATCTTAATCTCGCTCTGGAAGCACTTGCGACGGAGTGCGCTTGTCTTCTCTGCATTCAATCCTGTAACATCTACAAGATAGAAATGAGGAAACTCCTGCAACTTCTGTCCAAGTTCGGCGATAATAGTATCTTTAACTTCTTTCTTCATTTTACAAAACTTTTAGAGTTATTCAACTGATTTAGGATCAATCTTGATACCCTTACTCATAGTGCTAGAAATAAAGATACTCTTGATATATGTACCTTTAGCAGCAGCAGGCTTCAGCTTGATAACTGTGTTGATGAACTCCTTAGCATTTCCATAGATCTGCTCAGAAGTCATGCCAACCTTACCGATTGAAGTATGGATAATACCAGCCTTATCAACCTTAAAGTCGATCTTACCTTGCTTAACTTCCTTTACTGCCTTAGCAACATCCATAGTTACAGTGCCACTCTTAGGGTTAGGCATCAAGCCACGAGGACCGAGTACACGACCCAAAGGACCAATCTTACCCATACAAGAAGGCATTGTGATGATGACATCAATATCTGTCCAACCACCCTTAATCTTCTCAACGTATTCGTCAAGACCTACATAATCAGCGCCTGCTTCCTTAGCAGCAGCTTCCTGATCAGGAGTACAGAGTGCGAGCACACGAGTAACCTTACCTGTTCCGTTTGGCAATGAAACAACGCCACGAACCATCTGGTTAGCCTTACGTGGATCAACACCTAAGCGTACATCAATATCAAGAGATGCATCAAACTTGGTAGTGGTAATTTCCTTTACCAACTCTGAAGCCTCCTTCAATGTGTATGCCTTCCCTGCTTCAACCTTATCAGCTACTGATTTTTGATTTTTTGTCAGTTTACTCATTTTTCTAATTGAAGTTTTAAATTATTTACCAGGGAAGTCCCCTTTTACAGTAATACCCATACTTCTTGCAGTACCAGCGATGAGCTTCATAGCTGATTCTACAGTAAAGCAGTTCAAGTCCTTCATCTTATCCTCAGCGATTACCTTTACCTGATCCCAAGTAAGAGAAGCAACCTTCTGACGATTAGGCTGAGCAGAACCTGACTTGATTTTGGCAGCCTCTTTCAATTGAACTGCAGCAGGTGGTGTCTTGATAATAAAATCAAAAGACTTGTCAGTATAATAAGTAATAACTACTGGCAACACTTTACCTGCTTTGTCCTGGGTACGGGCGTTGAATTCCTTGCAGAATCCCATAATATTAATACCCTTAGAACCCAATGCAGGTCCTACTGGAGGTGAAGGATTCGCAGCGCCACCTTTAATCTGTAATTTGATTAATCCAGCAACTTCTTTAGCCATTTCTTTGTTAATATTTAAAATTGAAACTTATAAGGAATAACAATCTCGTAACAGAATCCTATTCCTTTTCTACTTGCATAAAACCTAATTCCAACGGAGTTTTACGTCCGAAGATCTTAACCGTAACTTTCAGCTTATGCTTTTCAGCATTAACCTCTTCAACGATTCCGCTGAAACCACTGAATGGACCTTCCATAACCTTAACGGTATCATTAACCAAGTAAGGACAATCAAGATTCTCCTCAAACTCAGTCTCCTCAGCAGAACCCAGCATACGATTGATATCGCGCTGTGGAACTGGTGTCGGTTCATCCAAACCTCCAAGGAAACCCAAAACATTAGGGAGAAAACGCAACGTATGCGCTACATCACCCTTCAGTTTGGCCTCCACAAAAACATAACCTGGAAGAGAGACCTTTTCTTTAACAACTCTCTTTCCATTACGCACAGTTGCATGCTTCTCAACTGGAATCAACACCTGAGAAACATTTGCTGCTAGTAAGTCATTGTGCTTCATTTCAGCTTCGATGTATTCTTTCACCTTAGCTTCTTTACCACTAACGGCTTTAAGCACATACCATTTATTTCCTGCGTCTGCCATTTCCTTAAAAAATTAACCTGGATAAACTACACCCATAAAGGCTTTGAAAATAGAATCCATCGCGAACACAACAAGTGCAATGACTAGGGAAGCAGATAATACAACCATTGCACTATGAGTAAGTTCGGCACGTGATGGCCAAGTAGTCTTATGCGCAAGTTCATCGTAACATGCCTTGCAATAATTTACTATTTTATTCATATTATCTTCTATTTAGCACGGGTTGAAGGGCTCGAACCCTCGACACCTGGTTTTGGAGACCAGTGCTCTACCAACTGAGCTAAACCCGTAGGAAGACTCCCGCTCCCTTAGGAGGGGAGTCTGATATATATAGCAAATTAGATAAATCTAAATTACTTGATATCGTCGAGAATTGTTGTAATCTGACCAGAACCTACTGTACGACCACCCTCACGGATAGCGAAACGAAGACCCTCGTTCAAAGCAACCTTGTAGATCAACTCTACCTCAATCTCTACGTTATCACCAGGCATTACCATCTCAACTCCCTCTGGAAGCTTGATTTCACCTGTACAGTCCATAGTACGGAGATAGAACTGAGGACGATACTTGTTACCGAATGGAGTGTGACGGCCACCCTCTTCCTTCTTCAATACATAGATAGAAGCCTTGAAGTGATCGTGAGGAGTAATAGCACCTGGGTGTACAACTACCATACCACGCTTAACCTCAGCCTTATCGATACCACGGAGAAGCAAACCTACGTTATCACCAGCTTCACCCTCAGCAAGGATCTTACGGAACATCTCAACACCAGTAATAACTGACTTCTTGTCCTCACCAAGACCGAGCAACTGAACTTCGTCACCTACCTTGCAACGACCTGTCTCAATACGACCTGTAGCAACAGTACCACGACCTGTAATTGAGAATACATCCTCGATAGGCATCAAGAATGGCTTATCAATCTCGCGCTCTGGCTCCTGAATCCACTCATCAACTGTATCCATCAAAGTCTCAACAGACTTAACCCACTTCTCAACACCGTTCAAAGCACCGAGAGCAGAACCACGTACAATTGGAGTATCCTCCTCGTAACCATACTGCTCGAGGATCTCACGAAGCTCCATCTCAACGAGCTCAAGCATCTCCTCATCATCAACCATATCGCACTTGTTCAAGAAAACAACCAAACGAGGTACGTTTACCTGACGTGCAAGAAGTACGTGCTCACGTGTCTGTGGCATAGGACCATCAGTAGCAGCACAAACCAAGATTGCACCATCCATCTGAGCAGCACCAGTAACCATGTTCTTTACATAGTCAGCGTGTCCAGGACAGTCAACGTGTGCATAGTGACGCTTTGCTGTCTCATACTCGATGTGAGCAGAGTTGATAGTGATACCACGCTCTTTCTCCTCAGGAGCATTATCAATCTGATCGAATGACTTAACTGCCTCAGATGTACCGAGCTTCTCGTTCAATACCTTAGAGATAGCAGCGGTCAGAGTAGTCTTACCATGGTCAACATGACCAATTGTACCAATGTTAACATGCGGTTTGGTACGCACGAATTCTTCTTTAGCCATAGCTTTTCTTTTTATTTATATAAATGAATAATCTGTTCCTCTACCATCCTAAGCATCTAGAACGATAGAGCTGTAACTGAGAGTTGAACTCAGGACCTCTTCCTTACCAAGGAAGTGCTCTACCACTGAGCTATTACAGCAAGTTAATAAATTGAGCGGAAAACGGGGCTCAAACCCGCGACCCCCAGCTTGGAAGGCTAGTGCTCTATCAACTGAGCTATTTCCGCTTATCAAAGAAAGTGGGTAGTGATGGATTCGAACCACCGAAGGCATAGCCAGCAGATTTACAGTCTGCCCCATTTGGCCACTCTGGTAACTACCCAAACTTTTCTTTTCTGAGCCTCTTGTCGGATTCGAACCAACGACCCCGAGATTACAAATCACGTGCTCTGGCCAACTGAGCTAAAGAGGCAATCTTTACAGCCGCAATACGGCTAAATTTCCATCTATCGGAAAACGGCTGCAAAGATACAACTATTTTTTGAATCAACAAAATTTTTTCGAGTTTTTTTTTATCGATTCCTTGATTTTTCTTTAAATTTGGTCAATTGAACCTTCATTGAGTCCACTGCCTGGTCAATTCCTTCCTCAAAAGTGTCACATGTCTTTTCTACGAACAACTTGGTTCCAGGGACAGCAACTTCCAGATGAACTTCCTTATTCAAGGCAGTAGCAGGCTTCACGACCTTTAATTGCACCTCTACTTTCTGTATGTCTTCAAAAGTTTTTTCTAACTTGGCGACTTTCTTTTCGATAAACGCCTGTAACTTCTCGGTAGCGTCGAAGTGAATCGACTGAATCTTAATTTCCATAGTTACCTCCATTTTTTAAAAGGTTACGCCCGAGGATGGGCTTCAATATAAACTCGTTTCAACTGTTCAAACGTTGTATGCGTATAAATCTCGGTCGTCGAGAGTTTCGCATGTCCTAACAGTCTTTTCAAACTTTCAATTCCTGCACCATGATTCAACATTGCAGTAGCAAACGTATGCCTCAACACGTGCGGACTTTTCTTTTTCAACGAGCAAACCCTTGCGAGGTTCTCCTTCACGATTTCTCTGACTTGAACCGGACTCATCCGTCCGCCCTTATCCGCAAGCAAAAGAGCTCCAGTCTTAACCATCACCCTTCGTGCTCTTAGAGCCAAATATTCCGAAAGAGCATTTTTAAGCTCGTCACCAAAAGGAACTATACGTTGTTTGTTTCCCTTACCCGTAATCTTTATCTCTTTTTTGATAAAGTTCACATCGTCAACATCAAGTCCTATCAACTCTGACAATCGCATCCCCGTCTCATAGAACAATATTATAATAGTACGTGCGCGTACATTATTATAATCATCGCCCCACATTTTCCTGTCAAGCAACTCATCCATCTCATTTTCTTTCAAGAATTGAGGTAGCGGTCTACTTTCCTTTGGTCCTTTGAGGCTATGAGCGGGATCCGACTCCACATAATGTCTGACTAAAGCAAACCGATAGAACATTTTCAAAGCACTCAACCGGCGATTAACCGAGGTTGCCTTATTTCCTGCATCTATCATATGCTCCATCCAGTTGCGAATCATATCAGAATCAACAGATTCCCAAGTGAAGGATTCAGACAAGTTCCTAGCATACTGCTCAAAGAGTTTCAAATCTTCGCGATAGTTTTCTACCGTCCTCTGCGACCTGTTCAGTTCAGAGCGCAAATATTCCAAGAACTTATCTATACTCAACATAACGTCGTACCTTTTTCATTTCGGCAACGAAGTTACGAAAATTATTTTAAACTACCAAATTTTTTGAGGATTTTTTACTTTTATTCCTCGTTTGCACGCAACTGCTGTACGTAGATGGCGTGTTCCATCTTGAGACGCTTCAAAACAGAAGGCTTGTCATACTGCTGACGAGCACGAAGCTCCTTAACAACACCTGTCTTTTCGAATTTTCTCTTAAACTTCTTGAGAGCTCTCTCGATGTTCTCACCGTCTTTAACTGGTACAATAATCATTTTTTTGCTTTTAATTTATTATGTTAAACTTATGTTATTCAATGCGAAATATGGCAATGCCACAATTTGCGGGTGCAAAATTACATCTATTTTATCAAACTACCAAGTTTTTCTTCAACTTTTTACTCTAAAATGTTCATTTTATGGGTTTTGTAGCATTTTCAAGCCATATTTTCTCCTCTTCATCAAGGAAAGGAGACAATTTTTCATAAACCGAATGATGATAAGCATTGAGCCAGTCAATCTCTTCAGGCAACAACATATCAACATCTATAGGAGTGGTATCTATAGGACAAAGAGTAAGAGGCTCTATCTGCAGGAATTTACCGAACTCAGTAGACATGTAGTCTGAAATCAGCACCGTATTTTCTATTCTTACGCCGAACTTACCAGCCAGATACAAACCAGGCTCATCAGTCAAGGTCATTCCTGCTCTCAAAGGTGTAGGCATCCACTCCATTCTTATTTGATGAGGGCCTTCGTGCACACAGAGATACGAACCTACTCCATGGCCTGTACCATGCAAGAAATTATATCCTTCACGCCACATACACTCTCTTCCTACAGCATCCAACTGTGTTCCTGATGCACCATCGGGGAATTTAACCAATTCCAACTGAATATGCGCTTTCAGGACCAAGGTATAAACATGCTTCATCTCTTGAGATACAGGTCCCAAAGCAATGGTACGGGTGATATCAGTAGTACCATCCTGGTATTGAGCTCCAGAGTCTATCAGAATCAAACCTTCCGGTTTCAGAACGACATCTGTTTCAGGAGTTGCCTCATAATGGACAATTGCTCCATGCTGCGCATAGCCGGCAATCGTATCAAAAGAAATATCTCTGAACAGTTTCTGTTCGGCACGTAGCGATGTTAATTTCTCATCAATGGAAATCTCAGTTTGTCCGCCAGCCTCAACAGCAGGTTTCAGCCACTTCAAGAACTTAACCATAGCAACACCATCTTTAAGCATCGCACTACGGTAGCCCTCTATTTCTGCTTTATTTTTCACAGCCTTCATAGCCGGAATAGGAGAACCAGCAGCAACAATTTCCTGGCATTTTACAGCTTTCCACAGATAATAGCTCGTTTCATCTCCATCTAACAGGATATTATATTCCGAATATGATTCAAGGCATTTTTCCACCTTATTATATTTATAGAGAGAAACCTGATTGTCTTGAAGATACTGTTTTACTTCAGGAGATAATTTATTATCATCCACGAAAAGAGAAACTTTATCGCTCTCAATCAACAAATAACTTACAAATACAGGATTGCAATGAACATCTGTACCACGAAGATTCAAAGTCCAAGCAATATCATCCAAAGCAGAAACGAGCATACCATCTGCATGAAGTCCTCTCAAAGACTTACGGATACGGGCCACCTTAGAGGCTAGCGTCTCTCCAGCATATTCCAATGGTTGAATTTCTACAGGATTTGCAGGAAGCGAAGGACGATTCTCCCAAATCTGTTCCAAAGGGTCCAAATTAGTCCTAAGCGTAATTCCACCGAGTTTACGGAGAGAATAGCTTAAATCTTTAACATAATTATAAGAGTTGACCATGCCGTCAAGTCCGACCTCAGGAGATTGAACATCCTGCATTTTTTTTCCCAACCATTCTGCGATAGTAGGCGTACCTTCCATTTTCAGCCTCATCAGCTGATATTCAGTACCTTCCAACTGTTCTTCCGCAGCCAAGAAATAGCGTGAATCAGTCCATAAAGCAGCCGATTTCATTGTAACGACAGCAGTACCAGCCGACCCGTTAAAACCAGAGATCCACTCTCTTCCTCGCCAATGGTCGGCAACATACTCGCTCTGATGAGCATCTGTACTAGGGAAGATGAAAGCAGAAAGATGTTCACGCTTCATCAACTCCCTCAATCTAGCTAAACGTAATTCGATTTCATTCATAATTGTTATGCAATTTAATGTTTAACTTAACTCCAAATAATGCATTTTGCTAATTAGAGATTACAAAGATAACATTTTTAAGAATTAACAACAAATTTAAGCGCAAAAATATGCACGATTTACATTACTTTTTATTAATTTTGCGGTCGGAAAGTAAAAAGAAGGAGTTTTACAAACTTTATTCCAGATACATTCCGCTATTTTTAAGGAGAAAAAGATTATAAACATTTTAATAAGAATTGTAGTTATGAATTTTTTAACAAATGACAAACTCGTTATCGTCGGTGCAGGCGGTATGATCGGTTCTAACATGGTACAGAGCGCTTTGATGCTCGGTCTTACTCCAAACATCTGTCTTTATGATATCTTCGAGCCAGGTGTACATGGTGTATTCGATGAGATTCAGCAGTGCGCATTCCCAGGTGTTAACGTAACTTATACTGTTAACCCAGAGGAGGCTTTCACTGGTGCTAAATATATTATTTCTTCTGGTGGTGCTCCTCGTAAGGAGGGTATGACTCGTGAGGATCTTCTTAAGGGCAACTGCAAGATTGCTGCTGAATTTGGTGACAACATCAAGAAGTACTGCCCAGAGGTTGAGCACGTAGTTGTTATCTTCAACCCAGCTGACGTTACAGCTCTTACAGCACTTATCCACTCAGGTTTGAAGCCAAACCAGTTGACATCACTCGCAGCTCTCGATTCTACTCGTCTGCAGCAGGCTTTGGCCCTCGAGTTCGGTGTACAGCAGGATAAGGTTACTGGCGCTCACACTTATGGTGGTCACGGCGAGCAGATGGCTGTATTTGCTTCTCAGGTTAAGGTTGACGGCAAGCCATTGGCAGAGATGGGTCTTTCTGACGAGCGTTGGGAAGAGATCAAGCACCACACAGTACAGGGTGGTTCTAACATCATCAAGCTCCGCGGCCGTTCTTCATTCCAGAGCCCAGCTTACAACGCAGTTAAGATGATCGAGGCTGCTATGGGTGGCGAGAAGTTCACATTGCCAGCAGGTTGCTATGTAACCACGACAAGCTCGGTTTCAAGAACGTAATGATGGCTATGCCTACTACTATCGACAAGACTGGTGTTCACTTCACAGAGCCTACAGGTACTGAGGAAGAGCTCGCTAGCCTCCAGAAGTCTTACGAGCACCTTTGCAAGATGCGCGATGAGATCGTAGAGCTCGGCATCGTTCCTCCAGTAGCTGAGTGGAAAGAGATGAACCCTAACTTGTAATTCTCCGCTTCGGATTTTTAGAAGTTAACTCGATAAGGGCTGAATCGTGAAAATGCTTCATGATTCAGCCTTTTTTCATTTATTTTTCCCCTATAGCGACCATTTATCCCCAAATACGCCATATCGTTACATTTTTCTGTAAATCAGGTTATACGAATTTGGCATTATTTTTGTAATTTTGCACACAGAAATAACAAACAAGAAAGGATAATAGAAAATTATGGAATTGATAAAGAACAAATCATTCGGGGGCGAGCGCCCTCTTTTCGGTGCTCACGATGTGCGTTTAGAAGATATTACGATTACAGATGGCGAATCGGGCATCAAGTGCTGCCAAAACATAGAATGCCACCATTCCAAGTTTTATGGCAAATACCCTTGGTGGCATGTGGACGGTTCCCTTATCACAGACTGCTACTTCGCCCCAGAAAGCCGTTCGGCCATCTGGTATAGTGATAATATGGTGATGAAAGACTGCACCATCGATGGGCCTAAGTTCTTCCGCGAAATGAAGAATCTGGAATTGGAGAACGTCAACATCACGGATGCAGACGAGACTTTCTGGAAGGTAGATGGCTTGAAACTGAAGAACGTAAAACTCCACGATGGAACTTATCCATTCATGTTCTCCAAGAATATCTATGTAGACGGACTTGAGAGCGACTCTAAATATGTATTCCAATACTGCAGAAATGTGGAGATTCACAACGCAAAGATTTCAACCAAGGACAGTTTCTGGGAATGCGAGAATGTAACCGTCTATGATTCGGAACTGAATGGTGAGTATCTGGCCTGGCACAGCAAGAACATCAAGTTCGTACGTTGCCACATCAGCGGCGAGCAGCCTCTCTGCTATATGGACCATGTAACTCTGGAGGATTGCACCTTTGATAAGGAATGCGACCGTGCCTCGAGGATTGCACCAACATCGATGCACAGATCAAGGGAAGTATCACCAATATCAAGAACCCTATCTCCGGAAGAATCGAGGCAGACGAAGTGGGAAGCGTAACATATACTGAGTTTGCCAAAGCGCCAAAGGGTGCATGTGAAATCACAGATAAATCGAAATAGTTTAAGAGGTAATTACAGAAATGACAACAATCAAGTAAATTACTTATTGTTCCCATAACTAATTGTTCTTACACTTAACTGAAATCTCCGTTCATAGACACTGAACGGCCGTTCAAAAGCTTTGAATGTACGTTCAATGTCTTTGAACGGAGATTCAAAGTCTATGAACGAAGATTTCAATTAGGAGAAAAAGAGATTTATCCTATATAAATAAGAGAATTATCCTATATAGATAGAAGAAACAACATAGATAGAAAACAAATATGAAATACAATTTTGATGAAATCATCGAACGTCGTGGAACCAACTCATACAAATGGGATTTGGTGAAAGAAGACGGCGTTATTCCTATGTGGGTAGCAGATATGGACTTCCAGACTGCTCCCTGCATCATCGAAGCTCTGCAGAAGCGCGTAGCTCATGGCATCTTCGGCTATACCCTCGTACCTGATTCTTATTACGAGGCTATCATCAGCTGGTTCTCCCGCCGCCACCAGTGAAGATAGAGAAAGACTGGATTCTCTATACTTCAGGCGTTGTACCAGCCATTTCCTGCTGCCTGAAAGCCATCTGCATGCCTGGCGAAAAGATATTGGTACAGACACCTGTCTACAACTGCTTCTTCTCCTGCATTACAAACAGCGGCTGCGAAGTAGTAGAAAACGAACTGAAACGTGTGGGCAACTGCACTTATGAGATAGATTTCGAAGACTTCGAGCGCAAATGTGCCGATGAGAAGACCACAGCCTTCATCCTCTGCAATCCTCATAATCCAGCCGGAAGAGTGTGGAAGAAAGAGGAACTTGAGCGAATGAACGACATCTGTCTCAAGCACGGGGTAAAGGTCATCGCAGATGAAATTCATTGCGAGCTCATCATGCCAGGCTATCAGTATACTCCATTTGCCAGCATCAGCGAAGCTTGCCGTGACAACTGTGTAGTATTGAATTCTCCATCAAAGTCATTCAATATTGCAGGACTTCAGATAGCCAACATTATCTGTCCGGATGCAACATTGCGCCGCCGCATCAACCGTGCCATCAACATCAACGAGGTTTGTGACGTAAACCCATTCGGTGTTATCGCCCTACAGGCAGCTTACAATGAGGGAGAAGAATGGTTGGATGAATTGAACCAATATCTCTACGAGAACTATCAGGCAGTAAAGGAATTCTTCAATACCGAATTGCCACAGGTTCGCGTTACCCGCCTTGAAGGCACCTACCTGGTATGGCTCGATATTCTGCCATTCGAACTGTCAAGCGACGAGGCTTATGAAAAGCTGATGAACGATGGTAAGGTATTCGTCAACAGTGGTACGATGTATGGCAGAAAGGCTGGCCAGGGCTACCTGCGCCTCAACATCGCCTGTCCTCGCAAGACCCTGATGCAGGGCCTGATCCGCATCGCTCGGGTTCTCAGCCAGTATATGGATGAAGAGGATTTAAGCGGATGCCCTGCATAAAAGAGCGAAGAAAGAGAAAAGATTTCTAAATAAAATGTTTAAAACAAGATAAGATGGAAAATGAAGTTTTGAAAGCCATTAAGGAAAGAAGAAGTATTCGTCGCTTCAAGGCAGATCAGATTACCGACGAAGAGTTGAAGACGGTATTGGAAGCCGGCACATGGGCAGCAACAGGTCATGGAACCCAGGAGCCTTTCATCATTGCCGTTCAGAATCCAGAGATTTGCGCCCAGCTTCGCAAGATGAACGCAGAAATCATGGGTGTAGAAAGCGATCCTTACTATGGAGCGCCAACCATCGTTATCGTTCTGGCACCAGAAAGCAACGTTAACGGTGTGAAAGATGGCAGCCTTATCTTAGGCAATATGATGCTTGCAGCCCACTCTATCGGCCTTGCATCTTGCTGGATTAACCGTGAAGACGGCATGTTTGCATCAGAAGAAGGCAAGAAGCTGATGAAGGATTGGAATCTTCCAGAAGGTTTGATGGGAGTAGGAGCCTTAGCCTTGGGTTATGCTTCTGCGCATCCTCATACCGTAAAACCAAGAAAAGAGGATTACTACCGCATTATCAAATAAAGGCAGGATGCCTGGTTTACGGCACATACATATACAAGAAAAGGTCTCATGAATGTTTTTCTTCATGAGACCTTTTCTTGTATATGTATATAATGAAGCTATTACAACTTTACACTTGCCAAGACCTTATCAGTAGCGCCAGCCAAATGAGCCACGAAGGCGCCAGCCTTATCGCCAGCCTGATTCAGGAAGGCTCATCATTCATCAGAGAACCCATCAAGCCCGAGAAATCTTCATAGGTATTGATTTCAAAACCTCCACCCGATTTCAGCAAGTCCTGAGCCTCCTGAAACTTTTTGTTGTTCGGACCAAAGATAACCGGCATATTCCATACGGCAGCCTCCAAGGTGTTATGAATACCTACACCAAAGCCACCACCGATATAAGCCACATCACCATAGTTGTACATACTGCTCAACAATCCGAAACAATCGATGATCAAGACATCAGCCTCCGCAGCTTCTTCAGGAGTAGTTTGCGTATAGCGCACTACCTTCTTGCCCTTTATCAGAGAAAGAATCAACTTCAGATGCTCTTCAGCAATGACATGAGGAGCAATCAGCAGGCGCCAATCCTTATGTTCATTAAAGAAAGGTATAAAGATATTCTCATCTGGTGGCCAAGAGCTACCGGCAACAAATACCTTGAAATCATGATGAGGTACATCAGCAGACTGAGATGAAGCCACTCCTGTTCTGAAAGCCTCGCAAATCGGCAATTGCTTGGCAGCCTCCTTTATCTGGAGAACACGGTCGAAACGGGTATCTCCTACCACATCCACAGCCGTGATGCCGATACCTTCGAGCAATCGCTTGCTCTCCTCGTTCTGTACGAAGAAACGGGTAAAGCACTTCAGCACTCCAGCATAGCTTCTGCCATACCATTTGAAGAACACCTGATCCTCGCGGAAGATACTGCTCACGCTATAAGTAGGAATGTTGCGATGTTTCAGGATATGAAGGAAATTAGACCAGAACTCATACTTGATGAAGAAAGCCATCACAGGACGTACCAATCTAAGGAAACGGATGGCGTTCAACCGAGTATCCACCGGCATATAACAGATGATATCAGCTCCCTCATAATTCTTGCGTACCTCATAACCTGAAGGAGAATAGAAGGTAAGCAGAATCTTATACTGAGGATAGTCCTTACGGATACGTTCCATCAAAGGTCGTCCCTGTTCAAACTCACCGAGCGATGCAGCATGAAACCAAATGTACTTAGCGTTAGGATCCACCTTCTGCTTCAATATTTTGAAAGCCTCACGCTCACCACGCCACATCTTGCGCACCTTTTCATTGAACAGACTTGCAATGGCTATGCCCCAAAGGACGAAATATATTACGATATTATAGATCATGATTTTTCTTTATATTGGTTACTATCTATAAATACGTGAACTCTCTGAATAGCCTTCAGCAATATGCTGCAGAAAGCCATTCAGAGAGAAATTATTGTGAATTAACCCAAAACTTCGATTGCCTTGCGAAGACGGCGCAGAGTTTCCTCCTTGCCAAGGAAGGCAGAGATGTCGAACATACCCGGGCCCTTACCCTCACCTACGAGAGTCAGACGGAATGCGTTCATCACATCACCCAGCTTATAGCCCTTATCCTCTACCCATTTCATCACGACAGGTTCCTGACCTTCGATAGAGAAATCCTCAATACCTTCAAGCACATCAGCAAGTTCTGTCATCTGCTGTGCAGAATATTCCTTCCAGCGCTTCTTGGCTGTCTTAGCATCATACTCTGTAGGAGCAATGAAGAAGAAAGAACACAATGGCCACAGTTCATAGACAAAGTTCACACGATCCTTCATCATGTGTACCACCTGCTTTACGCGGTCCAGAGTTTCCTCTACACCATTGTTGGCAACAATAGGGGCAAAGAGGTTAGCTATTTCATCATCGCTCTTCATCAGAATATATTCGTGGTTGAACCAGATTCCCTTCTTGAAGTCGAACTTGGCACCAGCCTTAGAGCAACGTGAAATATCAAAAGCCTTCACCAGTTCATCAAGAGAGAAGATTTCCTGTTCTGTACCAGGATTCCAACCGAGCAGCGCCAGGAAGTTGACTACAGCCTCTGGGAAGTAGCCACTCTCACGATAACCGGAAGAAACCTCGCCAGTCTTAGGATCATGCCACTCCAGCGGGAATACCGGGAAACCGAGGCGGTCGCCATCACGCTTACTCAACTTACCTTTACCTTCCGGTTTAAGAAGCAAAGGAAGATGCGCAAAACGAGGCATGGTATCTTCCCAACCGAAAGCCTTATAAAGAAGTACGTGCAAAGGCGCACTAGGCAACCACTCCTCACCGCGGATTACATGAGAGATTTCCATCAGGTGGTCGTCTACGATATTTGCCAGGTGATAAGTTGGCAATTCATCAGCACTTTTATAAAGTACCTTATCATCCAGGATATCACTCATAACCTTCACGTCACCACGAATCATATCGTTCACGTGAATTTCCTGTCCCGGTTCAATCTTGAAACGTACAGTATACTGCTTTCCGTCAGCAATCAGTTTATCAACCTCTTCCTTAGAAAGAGTCAGAGAGTTGCGCATCTGCATACGAGTATGAGCATCATACTGGAAATTCTGGATTTCGGCACGTTTCGCTTCCAACTCCTCAGGAGTATCAAAAGCAATATACGCCTTATCATTATCCAAGAGCTGCTGAACATACTGCTTATAGATATCACGACGTTCACTCTGGCGATAAGGTCCATGCTCTCCACCGAAACTTACACCCTCGTCAAACTGGATACCCAGCCACTTGAAAGATTCCAGGATATATTCTTCGGCTCCAGGCACGAAACGATGAGAATCTGTATCCTCAATACGGAACACCAGCTCACCTCCATGTTGGCGAGCAAACAAATAATTATACAGAGCGGTACGAACACCGCCAATGTGCAATGCACCCGTTGGACTAGGGGCAAAACGCACCCTTACTTTTCTATCTGCCATGTCTTTTTATAGCTATTTTCAAATTTTTCTGCAAATTTACATCTTTTTTTGCGATTTTAGCCGTTTTTTTTCGTATTTTCGCACTGTAAAACGAAATAAGTAAGAAAAAAGTAGGAAAATGAGCATATTTAACAACCCAGAAGAGAACTATTGGCGCAATTTCGCCACAAAAACGGTTTTGATATTAATTACCGTTGCTATCATTGTTTGGTTCCTTCCTCGCAACGAAGGAAGGATGTTCCGGTACGATGTTGGAAAGCCATGGATGTATGGTTCCGTCATCGCAAAATTTGACTTTCCGATCTATAAGACCGATGAAGCCATCAAGCGTGAACAGGATTCGCTGATGAAGCAATTCCAACCTTATTATTCTGTCAATGAATCCATCGGCAGCGAACAGGTGAGCCGTTTCCTGCACGACTTCAGTCAAGGTGTACCAGGTTTGCCAAAAGAATATGTGGGACTCATAGCCCACCAGCTTCAGCGCCTTTATCAGACCGGCATCATCGCTACCACGGAATATAATCGTATCTACAAAGATTCTACCAGTATGATACGAATTATCAACGGAAAGAATGTGAAGAGCGTACCTATCGGTTCGTTCTACTCTACTATTGCCGCTTACGAACGCATCTTCTACGATGAGAAACTGGCAACCCAGCGACAGCTTTTATCCCGTTGCAACCTTAACAATTATGTTGAAGCTAACGTCATATATGATAAGGAAAGAAGCGAGGCAGAGAAAGCCGACATGATGAGCAGCATTCCACTGGCAAGCGGAATGGTGATGAGCGGTCAGAAGATTGTGGATCGTGGTGAAGTGATTACGAACAACACCTATCGGGTGCTCAATTCATTCGATAAGGAGATGAAGCGCCGCAGTTCTACCCAGGAAGAACTGACAACCACTATCATCGGACAGGTACTGTTTATCTTCATTCTTGTCATGCTGTTTACCTCTTATCTCTCACTTTTCAGAAAAGACTATTTTGATAAGCCGCGCAGCATTACCATGCTTTATGCGATGATTACGCTGTTCCCTATCTTTGTGTCACTCATGATGAAACACAATTTCTTCAGTGTCTATATCATCCCATTTGCCATGGCACCTATCTTCGTACGTGTGTTTATGGACTCGCGTACAGCCTTTATCAGCCACGTTACGATGATTCTCATTTGTGCAGCAGCAGTAAAGTACCAGTACGAGTTTATCATCGTACAGCTGGTAGCTGGTCTTGTTGCTATTTACAGTTTGCGTGAACTCAGCAAGCGCTCGCAGATATTCATCACAGCCCTGTTGGTAACTATAGCCAGCAGTGTAGTATATCTTGCCCTTCAGCTGATGCAGGACAACCAGGTGTTCAACGTAGATGCCAGCATGTATACCTACTTTACCGTAAACGGCATCTTCCTGCTACTCTCTTATCCGCTCATGTACATTATAGAAAAGATGTTTGGATTTACATCTAATGTTACACTTTTCGAGTTGTCAAATACCAACAAGGGATTACTTCGCAACCTGAGTGAGATTGCTCCAGGCACCTTCCAGCATTCTATCACCGTAGGTAACCTGGCAGCAGAGATTGCCAACCGCATCAGAGCCAACAGTCTCCTGGTGCGTACCGGAGCACTCTATCATGATATCGGTAAGATGACTAACCCTGTTTTCTTCACAGAGAATCAGGCGGGCGTTAATCCTCACGACCAGTTAAGCGACCTTGAGAGTGCACAGATTATCATAAGCCATGTTTCAGAAGGTCTGAAGATGGCAGAGAAGGTTGGTCTACCAGGCATCATAAAGGATTTCATCACTACTCATCACGGAACGGGCATCACCAAGTATTTCTATATTAATTACTGTAATGCCCACCCTACAGAGGTGATTGACAAGTCGCAGTTCCAATATCCTGGACCGAACCCATTTACCCGCGAACAGGCCATTCTGATGATGGCAGATACGGTTGAAGCGGCTTCGCGCTCTCTGAACGAATATACTGAAGAAAGCATCAGTAACCTCGTCAATAAACTCATCGACGGACAAGTGGCAGATGGTTTCTTCAAGGAGTGCCCTATCACGTTCCGAGACATCGCTCTCGCTAAGCAGGTACTCATCGAACGACTCAAGGCTATTTACCATACCCGTATTTCGTATCCTCACTTAAACGTAAAACAGAATGCCGGTAAAAAGACGAGTCAGGAGTCTAAAAAACAAGAGTAAAGATACACTACGTGAAATTCTTATGCCGTAAAGCGTATAAACGGATATACAAAAAGGTAAAACATAACCAATAAAAGCCCTTTTTCTTGCACAGTTTTTAAAATCTGTGCAAGAGAAAGGGCTTTTTGCGTTAATATGCTTTAAATATTTAATAAAACTAATAGCGAAATAGAACATTATAATTACCTTTGCGGACGTTTTTATTTAATATTATTAAGATGAAGAAACTAAAATTAGTTAGTTTAGCCATTGCGATGGCTTGTGCAACCCCATCTTTTGCAGGCGGTTTGCTCACCAACACCAACCAACATGTAGCATTCAACAGAATGATGAGCCGTGAGGCTTCAATTGGTATTGACGGTGTTTATTATAATCCAGCCGGAGTTGTATTCATGGGTGAAGGTCACCATCTCGCCATCAACTGGCAGTTGGCATACCAGACACGTAGCATTGAAAATGATTATGCTCTGTTCACAAACAATGTGAACAATCCTATTACCCCTCGTACTTTCAAGGGTGAGGCTTTTGCGCCTGTCATCCCTTCATTCCAGTATGCTTATAATAAAGGTAGATGGTCACTTCAGGCTAGCTTCGCCCTCACAGGTGGCGGTGGCAAGTGTACCTTCGATAATGGTCTTGGCTCTTTCGAGAAGATTGTAGCAGAAACAGCGATGGCTGCTTGCGGCTTGGCAAGAACTGTTGACAATGTATTGGGTAACACACTTGGACAGCCAGGAATGCAAATGTTTACAACCGACCAAGCTTTCGGTCAGAAAGGCGAATATAGTTACAATAGCTATATGCATGGACGTCAGTACTATTACGGTCTCTCTGTAGGTGCTGCATATAAATTCAGCGACAACTTCAGCGCATTTGCAGGCGTACGTGGCGTCTATGCTTCAACAAACTACTATGGATATGTTGAAAACATCAAGGTAGGCAACATGCCTCTTTACAAGGTACTCGACCCTAACAAGGAAAATGCAGCCAACATTGAATTGAGCTGTGACCAGAGCGGCATCGGCTTCACTCCTATCATCGGTGTAGACTTCAAGACAGGCAAGTGGAACTTCTCTGCAAAATATGAGTTCAAGACTCGCATACGTTTGAAGAACAAGGCTGTAAATCAGGCTCCTAGTATCAGTGCTCTCCCAGACAACTTGTCCAGACAGATGGTTGGAACATTGACTCAGGTGTTCACAAATAAGGGTATGACTCCAGAGAAAGCTCAAGCTGCAGCAGCAAATACTACTCAAGCTGTTTTGACTAACGGTGATGTAGTAAAGACAATGGCTGGCTTGAAGACCGAGTTCGACGCCAAGCTCGAAGAGGCTATCGGTGAATATGAGGATGGCAAGAAGATTGCGGGTGATATTCCTGCTTATCTGGCACTCGGTGTAGGTTACAGCCCTGTAAATGCAGTACGCGTAAACGTAGGTTTCCACTGGTTCGATGACAAGCATGCTACATCTTACAACAACCGACAGGAGAAGTTAAAGCGTGGTACATTGGAGTACAACGCAGGTGTCGAGGTAGACGTAAACAAGAAGATTACCTTGAGTACTGGCTGGCAGAATACCAACTATGGTTTGCCTGATGAGAACCTTGACACACCAGCTTCAAAAAGATACATGGACGACAAATCATTCGTTGTCAGTTCAAACTCTGTAGCTTTCGGTGGTGTTTATCACATCAATAAGAAGATGGACTTGAACGTAGCTTACTTCCATACCTTCTATCAGCATAAGAAGACTACAGAGAATGTAGAACAAATAGGAAAGACCTACAATTCAGACTACACACGTAACAACAACGTATTCGCAGTAGGTCTTGACATCAACTTCTAAACATAACTACAATTATCATAATTAAAAGGCTACCCGTTCTTGCAACAAGTAACGGATAGCCTTTTTCATTTTATTTACCAATCTTATTTTCTACCATTCTGCCAGAGAAAAGGAGGGGCAAGAGACTACAACGGATCTACATCATAATAAATCTGCAGAGCTCCATATCTCGGATCCTTTCCCATCTGTTGCTGAGCAAACTTCAGATATTCTCTCACCTTCTGCTGGTCAATACCATTTTCCAGTTTGATAACAATCTTTCGAATGTTCATCGTCTTAACCCTTGCCACAGCAGGTTTATCGGGTCCCAACACACGCTCGCCAAACCAGCTTCTCAGCGTTTTGCTGAGCTCATGGCTAGCCTGTTCGCATACCTTATCATATTTATGTTTTACATACACATTAATCAGGTGGAAGAAAGGTGGATAATGAAAAGTTCTTCTCTCCTCCAGGATACCCTGAAACAAGCCTTCATAATCATTATGCACCACCTGTCCGATTACTGGCAAGGTAGGATTCTTGGTCTGTAGAATCACCAAGCCACGCTTACCTTTTCTTCCAGCTCTACCACTCACCTGTGCCATCATCATGAAAGCATGCTCGTAGGCGCGGAAATCGGGATAGTTGAGCATAGAATCAGCATTCAGGATACCTACTACACTCACCTTATCGAAATCGAGACCCTTAGAAACCATTTGCGTGCCTATGAGAAGATTCGTCCTGCCTTCAGAGAAGTCTGCGATAAGACGTTCGTAGGCATTTCGGGTACGTGTTGTATCCAAATCCATTCTGGCAATCTTGGCTTCCGGAAAGATTTCCGCTATCTGGTCTTCTATCTTCTCGGTACCAAAACCACGTCCCATGATTTCCGTACTGCCACAGTTAGGACATTCCGTAGGAACCGGATAAGTGTAACCACAATAATGGCAAGTCAGCAAGTTAATGCTTTTGTGTAACGTAAGCGAGACATCACAGTTCTTACATTTCGGCACCCAACCACATACCTTACATTCAACCATCGGTGCAAAACCACGACGATTCTGAAAGAGGATTGCCTGTTGCCCATTCTTCAAAGCCTCTCTTACTGCAGCTAAAAGTTGTGGAGAGAAAGGACCGCTCATCATCTTACGGCGGCGCAAGTCTTTTACATCCACCACCTGAATTTCCGGCAACTGAATACCTTTGTATCTTGTCTTCAGCTCTACCAGTCCATACTTACCTTGCTGCGCATTATAATAACTCTCCATCGAAGGCGTAGCCGTACCCAATAAAGTCTTAGCCCCATACATCTTGGCAAGCACTATGGCAGCACTTCTGGCATGGTAGCGCGGAGCGGGATCCTGTTGTTTAAAGGAAGTCTCGTGCTCTTCGTCTATGATGACGAGTCCCAAATTCTTAAAAGGCAGGAAGACTGCACTTCTGGCACCTAGGATTACATCATAGGGATGATCAGAGAGTTGTTTCTGCCAGATTTCTACACGCTCAGCATCACTATATTTAGAATGGTAGATGCCCAGTCGGTCACCGAAAACTCTATGAAGGCGCTCCATGATTTGTACGGTCAGAGCGATTTCCGGCAGAAGATAGAGCACCTGCTTATGCTCCTCTATGGCTTTTCTGATAAGATGAATGTAGATTTCCGTCTTTCCGCTGGATGTCACACCATGAAGCAATACAACATCCTTTTTCATCATTTGCATCAGGATTCCATTATAGGCATCTTGCTGAGCCAAGGAGAGAGGTTTAATCAAGTCAAGATGAGATTCTCCATTCGTATTCAATCGTCCTATTTCCAATTCATAAGTAAAGAGAATTCCCCTGTCGATAAGCGCCTTGACAACAGCAGCCGTACAATGGCTCTCGTTCATCAGTTCTTCCTTGGTCACTTTTTTAATGCCTTCCCTAGGCGTATCGCCATCAAGACTGTCCCAATGCGAGAGACTCAGAAAGGTGGTTAAAGTTTTGGCTTGCTTCAAGGCTCTCTGCACCAGGTTGAGCGCTACATGAAGTGCCTGCTCACTACGGTACGTACTGGCAAGTTCTACATAGAGTTCCATCTTGGGCTTGAATTTCTCTGTAGACTTCAGTCCACCGGGCATAGCAGCGTTATAGACATCGCCTAACGGAGCCATATAATAATAGCCAATCCATTGCCACAATCTCATCTGCTGAGGCAACAGCGAAGGCGTATTGTCAAGTACCGCCTCGACAGGTTTGCAGGAGAATGCAGGCTTATCATCATGCAGCTGGGTAGCCATTGCGATATATTTCTTACTTTTACCAAGAGGAACCAGCAAGCGTACCCCAGGCACAACTTTCCCTTCCATCCCATCAGGGACAGAATAAGTAAAGGTTCCGTCGAGCGGAAGGGGTAATATCACATCTACATACTTCATATCTAATCTTCTTTAACCTTGAAATATCCATTATTCAGGCTTTCGACTTGCAAAGTTAGCAAAAAAAAAGCAGATACCCATCATCGGATACCTGCTTTTATATATTTTAAGATGTACTAGGCGAGACCATACGATGTTCTCACCCATAATCTTTCCTGTTCTTTTGCAAGATTAGAACCAATAACCCAAAGCAATCTGCCAACTGTTATTCTTACTGTTACCATTCACAATATTTTTGCCAGTTTCCTCCCAGGTAACATCTGCAGTCTTACCGCAAGCGATGTTATAGTTTGCAGAGAGCTGGAGATGGCTCAGCAGGGTAACACCCAAACCTACGTTTACACTGAAGTTAGATTTCTTCAAAGAATAAGAACTATTATCATTCCACTTGAAGTTCTTGTCACCAACATTGATGCCCCACTGTGGACCAGCGAAAACGAAAACATTAGCCAAGCTGCTCAAGCCGAAGCCATAACGTACGTTTACTGGGATATTAAGCGATTTCTGAGTCATCGTTGTCTCTGCATCATTTACAGACACCTTAGCTTCCTTCTGATCGTACAAGGCAGCAGCATCAAAACTCAAGCCAACAATAGGGATTGTAACCTTTACCATTGGACCAACAAAGAAACCTGTCTTGTTAGATGCATCGAATACATCGTTACTCAAAGACATGTTAGTAACATCCAAACCGCCCTTCAAACCAAACTTAATCTGGGCATTAGCATTTGTAGCAAACATCATGGCTGCTACAACCATTAATACTGATAAAACTTTCTTCATTCTATATTTACTTTAATTCTTATATAAATTAATGACGCTCTCTACGAACCGTTACCCTAGCTGAGCCACCAGAAGAAACGTTACTTCCCCCCGACCTGCGTTTTTTAACAGTAGAAGTCTTAGCTGTTTTAGATGCAGAACCACTTCTTCTGTTACGGCTTTTCTTCAGAGTCTTGGCATCCATATTCTTTTCTGCCTTGGCAATACTGTCAAGAGAATCCTTCCGAGCCTGATTACCCCAGATATTCTTCTCAAAGGCAGCCAACTCAGCTTCTATACGTTTCTGTTCCTTCGCCATGGCCGTATCCGAAGGACAGTATTGTGCCAGGGTATTGCCCTGCATATTATTGGTCTTGTAGATTTTACCCCGATACAGATTCTTGGTAAAATAATCTTCTGCACTCATCACAGCAGCATTGTTCACATTACTGGTCATCAGCTGCTGCTTAGCCAGGAAAGGAGCCAGATCATCATACTTCACCCAGAAGAGCGGATACTTGTTTCCTACATCTCCAAAGTCATCATTACGGGTCATGATAGGGCACAAAGCCAAAACCTTGGTATGGAAAGAAGCTGTTTTCTGGTCATAATAAGAAGTCTCCTTCACATAGTATGCCTTCACTTCTGCTGACGGAATATCGCTGTCATCAATATGCACCTTTCCATTATCAGTCTTCTCGTAGTAGATATGATAATTATCTACGAATGCTTTCGGAGTAAGACGGTTGGCGGCAGAAAAATCTTCATTACCATCCATACGATACTGATAAACAGGCACTCTACCCGTAAACATCAGTTTAAAGATATAGGTAAAGAGATTCATCTTACCATCTGTTGGCTCTACAGGATAATACAAGGCAGCATTGGCATCATCTGTGAGATTGAGTTCACGATAGATGTCTCTTCTCCAAACCACGTCCTCATCCATCGGGATGGCTGTAGGGAAATAAAGTTTGGCACGCAAGGTCATATTGTCAGCATTCGACTGTTGTGCCTTTTGCTGAGCCTGCTTTCTGCGAGCCGCTGGCTGTGCCATGATGCTCTGCACCATTCCCAAAAGCATGAATATGAATAATATCTTTTTCATTACATTGAACTTTGAACATTGAACTTTGAACTTGATGTATGATAAGTAAAGCCGTTGAATTCTTCACTTACTTCACTTACCTAACGATAACTTCCATTGCTGCCGGCAGATTTCGGGTAATTCCATCAGGACCTACAGCCTTGATATGCGAGATATAGAAGCGTCGGTTTCTTGACAGTTTTCTGAACTCTTCGCGCTGTCGTTCTGAGAAATTGGAACCCACCGAAGCCAAAGGTATGGCATTTCCCATATTATCGAAGAATACGGTTTCGAAGCCCAGCACCTTAAACGGAATATCAAGGAGTCCGTCATCTATGGCTGCATGAATGCCTGGAGCACCCATCAGAGCACTTTTCGATAGAGCACCTCCTCTAAATCTGTCTGTACCCATCGCAATATAAGCTGTTGGGTCAGGAAGTTTTCTTACATGGAATACGAATGGAGGCAGACTTCTCACCTGTCCCTTATCGCGGGCTGTCACATGGATGGTAACATCCTTACCCACCGCTGAAGGTGTAGCCACGAAATGACCATTGCCCTTAGCTATGAAAGAACCGCCTGTCATAGTTGCAGAGATAGCATTTGCCGGAACACCAGGAACGCTGATGCTGATAGGATTGGCATAGCCTGCATAGAGCACATTCATCAGGTCGGCAGCAACGGTAGCTGTATTAGGAACAGGCAATACGGTGTATTTCTGAACGAAATTGCGTCGCATCATCTCTCCATTCTTGCCTCTCATCAGAATGTAACCGCCAAACTGATGCTCACCTACGCCACCTGCCACAAAACTGTATCTGCCATTCTCGGCATTCAGCCTACTACCATTCACATAGATTTCCGGGCGCTGTGTACTGTCTATTGCAGCCATCACCACATGCGAATTGAAACGTTCACCGGCATAGAGGGTTGTTTTCTCTGGAATAACGAATGCATCGAGTTCATTCACATTCAGTTCTACCAGATCTATATTTTTCTTCTCCTCATCCGATTTTTTCCCATCATCGGCAAGACTTTTCTTGATTTTCTCGACAATAGACTTGCCTTTGACACCGAATTCCTCATCTGTAGGAGTATTCAGCGCCAACATAGCCATCAGGATGACATACATCAGGTTAATCATCTTCTGGCGAGGCGAAACCGGTCTTTTCTTGATTGCCATGGATATAAATTTGCTTGATTCTATTTATTTTCTTCGTCTTTACTCTTCACTTGTTACATGAGGAGCCGCCACACGCATATTGATGGTCATGGCATCAATCATACGGGTATAAATCTTGTTCAACTGTTCTATCTGCTTTGCCATCATCTTGGTCTGCTCATTGATCTGGTCAATGGTACCAATCTGCTGGCTGGCACTTTTCAGCTGCATCTCGTATACCCTGCTGATACCTGTCAAGGTACGGTTCAGATTCTCCATCTCCTCGCTGTCACGAGTCAGTCGGCTACTCTGTTCGTTTACCTTACTCAAGGTTTCTACCAGGCTCTTCAACTGTTCTACGTAGCTGTTCTGAACTTCCACCACCTCAGGATTAAGTGGAGTCAGTTCTGGCGCAGCAGTCATTACAGGAGAGACAGGAGAAGCAACCTGAGGTTGAATGGTTTCAGAACGATTCTTGGCAGTCATCATTTCTTCAGCCGACACCTTTCCTTCCAGATACTCTTCTGTAGCATGGGTAGGCAAGTCTCTACCTTCGGCAGTCTTGTCGAAAGGACGGTCGAAAGCAGAAAGGAAGAACACGAGAATCTCGGTTCCCATACCTAAGAAAAGCATGAGATTGGCACCAGGAAGATGGGTCAACTTAAAGAGGGTACCAGCGATTACGATAGAGGCACCCCAGCTGTAAGCATAGTTAAGGAATGTCTGACCCGGCACACTATCCATCCACTTCTGCAAGCGGTATACGATATTGAATTTGCTATAATAGCTCATATTATTTATCTCCTATTCTTATTCTTCAATGGTTTCTGTTTTCCGCTTGCCGTAGTAGCAAGACTTCTCACGCAACGGAATCCGATGTATGAGCGAGGCTGATTCTGGTACTCGAAAGTGCGCCATGCCGAACGGATAAACGACTCAGGGTCTTTCCAGGAACCACCTCTTACACTCTTCTTCTTCAAACGGTAAGGATCTTCTATGGCAGCATTATACTGTAAAGTTGGGTTAAAATCGCTCATTGCGTCAACACCCGCCTCTGTATAAACGGTACTTGTCCACTCTGCCACATTACCAGCCATATCGTAAAGTCCATTAGAATTTGGCGAATAGATAGCCACCTTGCTGGTTATCAGGTTGCCGTCTTTGGTATAGTTGCCCCTGTCTGGTTTGAAATTAGCATAAAAACAACCATCCCCATTCTTCACATCCGCATTGTCCCAAGGAAATTCATTCTGGTTCTTGCCTCTTGCAGCATATTCCCATTCTGCCTCGGTTGGCAGACGGTAACGCTGCACATATCTTGCTTCAGGACCCAAGCCCTTCAACAGATAGTCTGTTCTCCAGGCGCAGAAAGCATTTGCCTGTTCCCAGGTAACACCGACTACCGGATAGTCATTATACGCAGGATTGCTGAAATAACTTCTCAGATAGGTTTCATTCTCTGCATTTCTGAAGTCGTTTACCCAACAGGTAGTGTCAGGATAAACATTCACGATATAGGTATTCAGGAAATCCCATGGTCCTGAAAGCGGACGGTTGATGGTCTCACGCACCACTCTACCCTCATCATCATAATAAGCGGTATCTTTCGAAATCATCACCACCTCGTCCGGATTTATCTTCACATCGGTGTTGAAGGTACGTTCCTGTGGATTCAGACGGAACTTACGCTGAGCCGCAGCTGTATAATCATAGATTTCGTATTTATAGTTGAGCTGGCGCCAGTCGATGAGTTTTTCTCCTGTAACCGGATTGGTTTCATACAAACTTTCAAAAGCTCTCTGCTCATCCTCATTAGGCTTCTTAGGAAGCGCTTTCTTCCAGTTTACATGAGGCGTAACTGGATCGCCATTCTTATCTTCTGTAATCATGTAAGTCTCGTCGCCTCCATAAGCAGGATCAGCCAGACGTGTACGAAGGATAGAATCACGCACATAAGCCACAAACTGCTTATATTCTGAATTGGTGATTTCGGTATCATCCATCCAGAATCCATCCACCGACACATCCTTGCGTGGTGTTTTCATTCCCCAGAGTGAGTCTTGGGTCTCCATTCCCATTTTCAGGAAGCCACGGTTTATCTTTACCATACCATAAGGGGCTGGCTCTACAAAGCTTCTACCGCCCACGCCAACCACCTCGCCACCTCTGCCTGCAACAGAAGCTTGCTTGGCACCGAAGCAGCCGCTCAAGGTGAGCAATATAGCGAATGCACTAAGGAGCAATATACTTTTCTTCATTGTTTTATGATTCTACTATGTTCTTATTTCTATTTACATTATAATATTCTGACGCTCTGATGGCGGTTTCTACCTTTCTTGGTCAGGTTGATATCGGTCTGATACCCTACAAAGAGTTCATGACTGCCATTTCCGGCACTGAGTTTGGAGGTGTATGCCTCGTAACTGTAACCAAGCACTACCCCATGAAAACTACCGCCTACCAGCATGGTTACCGATCTGTCCGGACTGTAGGTCACACCACCATACAACATCCGTTTCTCATATTGGTAAACTAACCTTCCTGTCAGGTCGCCTCGCCATGTGGTACCATCTGTTGTAACAAGAACAGACGGCTTTATTGTTAAGAACGGATTTCTGAGTCGAATATTGTATCCACCTGTCAAATAATATGTGGCATCTATTTTCAATTCGTTGGTCTCACCAATATTGATAGTAGGCGATGTAAGATGCTGGGCAGAAAGTCCTACATACCAAGCCTTATGCTGATAATACAGACCCAGACTCAAATCCATTCCGCTTCCATTTACGTCTGAAGTAGAAAAGGCTGGGTCACCGCTTTCACCCAAATCTACCTTACTTCCATCAAACTTCTCACTCAGCATACCTCCTTGTACACCCACGCTCAGCGTTCCACCCAGGAGTTTATTCTGCAAAGCATATTGTAAAGCCAGCCGCTGATGGGTAAAAAGACCAATCTGGTCATTCTGTAACGATAAGCCTACTCCATGCCTGTGATTGAACAGGAAGAAAGGCATGTCAGCCGCCACCTGAAAGGTACGGGGGTTATGTTCGAACCCAGCCATATCAAGTGCGTAGGCCGCCGTAACATTAAGTTTCGACTGCTTACCCACAGCAGCAGGATTAAACGATGGTTCCATGTCAAAGTAATGACTATAGGAAGGATCATACTGTGCCCTCACTTCGAGCACCCCCACTAGCAGAATCCATATAATGATAAATCTTTTCAACACAATAAGATAACGGAATTTCTTACACATTATTATATATAAGCAAGAAACAAAAGATGAAAAAGGCTACCCTCTTATAAGAGAGCAGCCCTATCATCGAGATTAATACTCGTCATCATTCCAGAGGAATATTAGGCTGAATACCAGGCACTTATAGTCTTCCAACTTTTATAGTGAACATTTTATTAAGGAGTAAAAGTCGCTAAAAGGCTTTTCTAAACCTATCTTGCAACTCCTTGATTCGCTCTAAAAGTTTTTCGAAAGATAAAGTCTGACCATAGATAAAGTGGTTACACATCTCTGCATAATCACCCTCCCAATCCTTCATCAACTCTTGCCTAGGAACGAAATCAATCTCACTCGGCATCAACTTAGAATAATCTACATACCCTACAGCATAGTATATGGAACGATGCTTAACAATACGATCATACAAGTCCATATCCTGCAGGGCTTGTTTGCCAAATTCTGTATCCATCAAGCGTTCAAGATCATAAAGATGTCTAGACATTCGGACATAACGAGGAGTCTGTTTCTGAAACTCCTCACATAGCAAGAATGCCTTCTCCAGGAATGTTCGTGTAGGTACAACTGTCCTGATAGTAGCTGTAGCCGCCGCATCTTCTCCAGGGAAAGTCTGCTCAATATATGATGAAATCAAACGGTCTTCCGTAGGTTCATTCATAGACAAGCAACTAATCTCTATCTTAACTCTTGGCGGAATATACTCTATCGTATGACCAAGCATAGACTCATAATGAACGAGAATGACAGACGGATCCTTATCACTTGCAACGGGACTTGCCTTACCATCCTCATCAATTTCCTCTACTACATTTTCTATATGGTATCCTTCCACACCAAGTTTCTTTAGATTTTCATCCAACTCTGCTGAAACTGTATCAAGAAAATACCTACGTGCCTTCTTGCGAAGTTTTTCACGCTGATTCTTTGTCGTCTTCTCTATACCGAAGAATTCATGGCTTACAGATAAGTCTATATCCTCACTGAATCTTTCTATCAAATTCCATCCTTTACTGAGACTTGTACCTCCCTTAAAGATGAGTTGATCTGCACATGAACATTTGAAAAGAGCGTTGAGCACCACAGTTACCCACCAGTCCTTTTCAATTGCAACCTGATTAATACGAAACTTCTCTTCCGCACGTTGCAACATTGCTATTCGTTCATCTATTGTGTGATTTAACCAAAGTGTCATAATGCTCGTTTTTATCTATTATATCAGTTATCAGCTTTCTCATCCATACTGGCATGAGAGTAAGGTCTTGTACAAACAAGTCTTTATGTTCCTCTTCATTGACCAATTTTCTTATGGTAGAGAGTTCTTGATTACCTACATTCTTTTGTCCTAATGTTCTAAGAGCTTGTACAAGAAGCGCTGCCAACACTGTCTGAAAAGCAAAGTTCTTAGGAACACTTCTCTTCAACTCTATAGTCCGATTTCCAAGAGTCAAGACTCTTCCACTTCCCGATGTCAGATAAGTATATTTTGTAGGCACCTGTGTTGAGAGTCCAAGTTTGTTGAGCGCTGTAACTCCTGAAGGTTGTATTTGTACCTTATCTCGCTGGGCTATAGCCATCACCATTTCATCTATTGATGGATAGACTATCCCAAATCGGGTATTCTTAGGGCGAAGATAAACCCCATTAGCTAATCGAACTATATTTCCCTTTTTTTCTTCTACAGAAAGTGCACGACTTACCACCTTCTCATTATCATTGATGTCAGAGAAGTCTGAGATGAAGAGAATCTGCCCTTCACTTGTCTCGTATATACGGTTTGCTATTTCTGCCATATCGTTTTCTTTCTTTAATGGTGCAAAAATACAAAAAATCAGCGATATGTGTAACACCCCGCCGATTTAATTAACTTTTTTTATGTAGAAAACTTTGCAAATATTTTCCACAATCACTTATTTTTATTCACTCTTAGCTGTCTGTGGTACTCACGGCTCTTGCGTTGTAGTTCTTCCTTATGACTGGCATAATATCGACGTTGATACTCTTTTTTCGTGGCAGTTTTTCACTCTTTAAGAGACATACAGGCAAATTCTCCGAATGAATCTGGATACTGCTTGATTATTGCAGTAAAGACTGCGGACAAGACCTGCACGACAATGGAGTTTCCGGCTCGCCAATATAGAGAATAGTCAGAAGTCTTACGATGACGACCATTTATAAACATAAGTTTCGCTATTTGTTCTTTTGTGTAACCTTCTTTACCTCAAATCCGCAACCTATAGGGTTTAGTGGGATTTTGCTTGCAAAGCGACAAAATTCATTTTATTGTACATATTTCTTGCACAACAGAAATGTCGCAGACACAAAATC
>QSCI01000060.1:0-21200 GCA_003463005.1 Segatella copri
TTTTCTTGTAAATCATTAAATTATAACAAATTACAAAGATACTCTTGTTAAATTCACATTTTCCATGTAAAACTCAACATTTTAACTAAAGTACAAGAACACAAAGAAAGCAAGACTACTAGAGCCACTTTCGATATCCACAATACCCTAATAATATTACAAGGAATACAGACATTCCTATCATAAGCCAAGTACATTTCCACAATTCTGCAGAATGTATAAGCTGATAATTTGCAAAAATTACTATACCCCAATAAGTAATACTACACAGAAATACGCTCAACAAACAATAAGCGACAGGAATCGGTATTGAAACTCGATGTTCACTGCCTGTAGGTTCATTCACCAAGATTGGCGGCAATGACAATCAGGGTCTTGATAAAAACGACTACATCATTGGTAAGGACAAGTTCTGGCGTGTCTCTGACTTGAATGATGGCAATGGCGTGGGCATCAAACCGATGCGTGCATATATTCATCCTACCACAGCATCTCATGCAAGAGCAACCATGCTGAGCATAGGAAAGGGTGATGGCACGACAGCCATTGACAACCTCAACGCTATCAGCAACGATGCCAATGCAGAATACTATGACGTGAATGGTCATCGTACCAACGGTCTGCAGAAGGGCTTGAACATCGTTAAGCGTGGCAACAAGACTTATAAAATCATGGTTAAGTAAAGAACTATAAAATCAAAAGGATATGAAAAAGAAAGAATATAAAAAGCCAGAGATGCAGGTGGTAAATATCACCTCTTGCGCTCTCCTCGCAGCCTCTACCCTATATCAAGGAAGAGCTGATAGCGGTAGTAGTCCAGCAAAAGATGATGATGACTGGTATTATGGTGATTAATAGCTTAAAAGTTTTAGGAAAAGTTATATGGATAGCTTTGGAGCGGATGAATCATCACATGATGTGATTACCTCTCTTGAATATCCAAGCGACGGAGTGTAATTTTACGCTCCTGATTCTAATATAAGTAGAGGGCTGCAGACGGCATCATGCCGTTTGCAGCCCTTTTGTGATATGATAAGAATGCAGACAGAGACGGAAATTATATGTTTTATGTTGTCAGTCAAGCAACTCAAGTAGTTCAATCAAGCAACTCAAGTAGTTCTGTAAGACAACTCAAGTAGTTCAGTAAGCGAGTTCAGACGTCTCAGTTAGCTGATGCAGACGTCTCGATAAGCTTACAGATACGTCTCCGTTAGCTTACGCAGTAATATCTGTAACCCGATACAGCCATATCCGTAACCCGATGCAGCCATATTCGTAACCCGATGCAGTCATATACGTAACCCGATGCAGTCATATCCGTAACCCGATACAGCCATATTCGTAACCCGATACAGCCATATTCGTAACCCGATACAGCCATATTCGTAACCTAGCGCAGCCTTCGTATGAACAAGTTTTATGTAATCATCTATCATCCATCACGATTTGCATCTATCACATGCATTAACTTGCTAATATATAGATACTTGGATAACGTGACAGATACTTCAAAAACAGGAAAATCCATCACGCTATCCATCACGATTTGGGGTTATCCCTCACGATTTTCTCACTACACTCTATCAGATACTGCATATTTTTGTTGAAACACTTACGATGGATGGCACCAGGAAATGGACACGGTTTCATGTAATGAAACATTATGTTTCATACCATGAAACTGTTCGTTTCAAGCGGAGAAACACTTCGTTTCATCCTGTGAAACGAACCGATACGTCACAAAGCTTTTGCCCTAGCGAAAGTTCAGGGTTTTGCTTTACTCGTAAATGAATTAGGTTACTTCTGCATAATGATTAGCAGAAAATCGTGATGGATAACCCCAAATCGTGAGGGATAGCGTGATGGATTTTGTAAATATTTCGTCAATCTATCACGCTAAACAAAAGAGATAATAACCTCATTATCAGATAATTAAAGTTTCGAAAAACGGGAAACGTGAGGGATGTGAGGGATAAAACAGATTTTTTAAAAATAGAGGGTGTGTCATGGACTTATGACACACCCTCTTTATATATAATAATGTATCTAATACGCAGATTATTCTACATCATTGTTGTGATCCAAAGAGTCGTTGAACTCCTTAGGAGCCTGCTCATCATTACGATGCTCGTAACGACGTGGCTGACGAACTGGACGCTCACCACGACCTTCATGACGATCATCACGACGACCGCGACGCTCACCGCGCTCAGGACGTGGACGACGCTCACGTTCTACATAACCCTCTGGCTTCTCCATCAATACACGATGAGAAAGTTTGTACTTGCCAGTCTTAGGATCAATCTCCATCAACTTCACCTTGATCTTGTCGCCTTCCTTGATGCCAGCCTCTTCAACTGTCTCAAGACGCTTCCAATCAATCTCAGAGATGTGGAGCAAACCATCCTTACCAGGGAGAATCTCTACGAAGCAACCGTAAGGCATGATAGAGCGAACAGTACCCTCGTAAACCTCACCAACCTCAGGAACAGCTACGATAGCCTTGATCTTAGCCAAAGCTGCATCGATAGAATCCTTGTTAGGAGCAGATACCTGGACGTGACCCTTACCATCAGTCTCCTCGATAGTGATTGTCGCACCAGTATCCTCCTGCATCTGCTGGATAATCTTACCACCAGGGCCGATAACAGCACCGATGAACTCCTTAGGAATATCGAATGCTACGATACGTGGAACCTGTGGTTTCATCTCAGCACGTGGCTCAGAGATTGTCTCCATCATGCAGTTGAGGATGTGCTCACGACCAGCCTTAGCCTGCATCAAAGCCTCCTCAAGAATCTCGAAGCTCAAACCGTCGCACTTGATATCCATCTGTGTAGCAGTCAAGCCATCGTGGGTACCAGTGGTCTTGAAGTCCATATCACCCAAGTGGTCCTCATCACCGAGGATATCACTGAGGATAGCGTACTTGTCCTCACCTGGGTTCTTGATAAGACCCATAGCGATACCAGAAACTGGCTTCTTCATAGGAACACCTGCATCCATCAGGGCGAGAGTACCGGCACAAACAGTAGCCATAGAAGAAGAACCGTTAGACTCCAAGATCTGGCTTACCAAACGTACTGTGTAAGGGAAGTCTGTAGGAATCTGACCCTTCAAACCACGCCATGCCAAGTGACCGTGACCAATCTCACGACGGCCTACACCGCGCTGAGCCTTAGCCTCACCTGTTGAGAATGGAGGGAAGTTATAGTGAAGGAGGAAGCGCTGGTAGCTCTTCTCGAGCACACCGTCGATAAGCTTCTCGTCCATCTTGGTACCGAGCGTACATGTAGAGAGAGACATAGTCTCACCACGCTGGAAGATAGCGCTTCCGTGAGGCATTGGGAGTGGAGAAACCTCGCACCAGATAGGGCGGATTTCTGTAGTAGCACGGCCATCAAGGCGCAAGCCCTCGTCGAGGATACAACGGCGCATAGCATCGCGCATTACGTCATCATAGTAACGGGTAGCCTCAGCGTGCTTCTCCTCCAAGTCTTCCTCAGAAAGATCGGTATGAGCAGCGTCATACTTCTCGAGGAAATCAGCCAGAACCTTGTCGAAAGCATCCTGACGTGCATGCTTCTCCAAAGCCTGATGATTGATATCATAAGCTGGCTTGTAAAGCTCAGACTTGATCTGCTCACGGAGTTCCTCATCGTTGATCTCGTGGTCATACTCACGCTTCACGTCAGTACCCTTCTCCTTAGCCAACTCATACTGGAGTTCGCACATAGGCTTGATAGCCTCGGCAGCCACCTTGAGGGCACCAATGAGATCCTGCTCAGAAACTTCCTTCATCTCACCTTCTACCATCATGATATTGTCCTTGGTAGCACCAACCATGATATCCATGTCTGCCTCTTCCATCTGCTGGAATGTAGGGTTAACAACATACTCACCATTGATACGAGCTACACGAACCTCAGAGATATAGTACTCGAAAGGAATATCTGAACAAGCCATGGCAGCTGAAGCAGCGAAACCTGCGAGGGCATCTGGCTGGTCAACACCATCGGCTGAGAGCAACATTACCTGTACGTAAACTTCTGCATGGTAGTTAGAAGGGAAAAGTGGACGCAAAGCACGGTCCACAAGACGAGAGGTAAGGATTTCCTCATCGCTGGCTTTGCCTTCGCGCTTGGTGAAACCACCAGGGAAACGACCTGCAGCACTGTACTGCTCACGATAATCTACTTGCAAAGGCATAAAATCTGTACCCGGAACTGCATCCTTTGCTGCACAAACAGTTGCGAGAAGCACTGTGTTACCCATGCGGAGAACCGCAGCACCATCAGCCTGTTTTGCAACTTTTCCGGTCTCAATTGTGATGGTTCTTCCATCAGGCAACTGAACACTTTTTGTAATTACGTTCATCTAAATTAAAAAACTTATTGTTTTGTCTAACATCTAAAATATCTAAAACGCTGCAAAGATACCTCTTTAATTATTAATAAACAAATAAATCAGCAATTATTTTCCACTTTTTTAAATAATTTATCTATAGAAGGTGCATTATTCGCAATTTTATTACTATCTTTGCACTCGATAATTTTGCAAAATAATAAAATTCATGAAGATAACTAGACTCTTTTCAGTGGCAGCGATTATGGTAGCTGCACTGGCTTTAACTTCTTGTAACAACAAGAAATTCCACATCAATGGCAATATCACAGAGGCTCAGGACTCTATGCTCTATCTGGAGAACATCAGCCTGAATGGTCCTGTGAAAATCGACTCTGTGAAACTGGGCGAGGATGGCGCATTTGCCTTCGACGAGGCTGCCATGGACTCTGTTACCCCAGAGTTCTACCGCTTACGCATCGCCAACCAAACCATCAATCTTTCCATCGATTCTACAGAAACCGTCAAGGTAAAGGCGGCTTATCCGCAGATGAGCTTCAAATACGAAGTGGAAGGTTCTGAAAACTGCAACAAGATCAAGGAGTTGTCTCTTAAGCAGATGACTCTCCAGAGCAATATCAACGGGCTCGTGAAAGATCCTAACATCGGCAACGATTCTATCGAATCCATCGTAGGCCGCATACTCCAGGCTTACAAACAGGACATCAAGACCAACTACATCTTCAAGGAGCCAATGAAGGCATACGCTTACTATGCGCTCTTCCAAACGGTACAGTTGGGCAATGTGAATACACTTATCTTCAACCCTCGCAACAACAAAGACGACGTGAAGGTATTTGCTGCCGTAGCAACCAGTTGGGACACCTACTATCCTGGCGCTGAGCGTGGCAAGAACCTCCACAATATCGCCATCGAGGGAATGAAGGACATCCGCATCATCGAGAACCAGATGGCACAGCAGCAGATTGAGGCCAGCAAGGTGAGCGTAAACGGATGCATCGAACTTGCACTTCAGGACAACAAGGGGCAGGTACGCCGTCTCTCCGACCTCAAGGGCAAGGTGGTACTGCTCGACTTCCATCTCTTCGCCAGCAAAGAGAGCACCAAGCGCATCATGATGTTGCGTGAACTCTACAACAAGTATCATGCTGCCGGACTGGAGATTTATCAGGTATCAGTAGACCCTGACGAGCACTTCTGGAAGACCTCTACCGCTGCCATCCCTTGGATTTGCGTACGCGATGAAGATGGCATTCAGGGCAAGAGTCTGGCTCTCTACAATGTACAGAGCATTCCTACCTTCTTCCTGATCGACCGCACCAACACCCTGCAGGCACGTGATGCACAGATTAAGGACATAGAGGCAGCCATCAAGAACCTTCTTTAAGATAACCAGAAGATAACCAGGAGTTAGAAGTTTGGAGAGAACAGTTTCGGCTTTTCATCTTCCAGCTTCTAACTCTTATTCTTTAACGTCAGTTCTGTATCTGCTTTCATGATAACATAGATGGCAATATCAGAATACGAACCATACAAGAAACTTAAGAACAAAAAACGATAAACTTTTAAACCCTAAAAAATGAATAAGAAATTTTTAGCAATGGCAGCCTTGGCACTTATCACAACAGGAGCGCAGGCTAAAGTAAAGTTGCCACACATCTTGGGTGACAACATGATTTTACAGCAAAACACAGAGGCTAGCCTCTGGGGATGGGACAAACCAGGAACCACAGTAGAGGTAACCACCTCATGGTCTGGGCAGAAATATTCTGCCAAGACCGGAAAGGATGGCAAATGGGCTATCAAAGTACAAACCCCGAAGGCGAGCTACACCCCACTCTCCATCACTTTCGATGATGGCGAAAAGACCACTCTCAACAATGTGCTGGCAGGAGAAGTATGGGTTTGTGCAGGTCAGAGCAACATGGAGATGCCTGTAAAAGGATTCGGCAACTGCCCTGTAGAAGGTTACAACAAGGCGGTGCTCGAAGCAAACCAGTACAAAGGCGTACATTACGTAAAGATTCCTAGCGTAATGAGCAGTAAGCCGTTAGATGATGCCAACTGCGAATGGAAGGAGGTTAACCCGGAAACCGTAGGCGATGCATCTGCTACAGGATACTTCTTTGCACAGGTAATAAACAAGACTCTTGATATTCCGGTAGGTCTGGTCATGGCAAACAAGGGTGGAAGCCGTGTAGAAAGCTGGCTCGACCGCGACTACCTGAAGAAGAACACCAAGGAAGATCTCGACTCTGTAAAGATGACCAAGAACCCTAAGTTTAAGTGGGATTTCCTCTACCCTCTTCTCTGGGGTAACGGAACTTTCCACCCTATCCTCAACTATAGCGTAAAGGGTATTCTCTTCTATCAGGGATGTTCTAACGTGGGCGACCCGGACGGCCAGTATACCAAACGTCTTGCCGACCTCGTTGCCCAGTGGCGCAGAGACTTCAAGCAGGGCGAACTGCCATTCTATTTCGTACAGATTGCACCTTATCATAATGGCGACGTAAATGGCGATTGGGGACCTAAGCTCCGTGAACAGCAGTTCAATGCAGCCAAGGTGATTCCAAACAGCGGCATCGTCTGTACCGAAGACCTGGTTTACCCATACGAGGTTGAGCAGATTCATCCATGTCAGAAACAGCCTGTAGGCGAACGACTTGCACTCCAGGCACTCAGCAAGACCTATGGCATGAAGGGACTCTTCAGCGAGAGCATGACCTTCAAGGAGATGAAGATTGTAGGTGATACTGTAAAGGTACATTTCGACAACACCTACGGAGCCTACAACCGCTTTGAAGGTATCGAAGGTTTCGAAGTTGCAGGCGAAGATAAGGTATTCCATAAGGCTACAGCCAAGCACTTCTGGCAGGAAGGCAACGATCCTTGGAATGAGTGCGTCATCGTAACCAGTCCTGAGGTAAAGAAACCAGTAGCCCTTCGCTACTGTTTCCGCAACTTCCAGCTCGGCAATATGGCAAATGCAGGCAACCTGCCTCTCTTCCCATTCCGTACAGATAATTGGTAAATATCAGATAACCATAGGCCGATCTTTGTTCAGCAGTCAAAGACCGGCCGCTTTTCGATTATAACATGATGATAAATCCTTTTCCATTAAACATCAATCATTATACATTAATCATAATATGAGTCACGTATTAGATAAATTTCAGTTTTGCCCGGTTTGCGGCTCTAACCATTTCGAAATCAACAACATCAAGAGCAAGAAGTGTAAGGATTGCGGATTCTCTTATTACCTCAATCCAAGCAGTGCTACGGTAGCTCTCATACTCAACAGTAAGGAAGAGCTCCTGGCAGTAAGGCGCAAGAAAGACCCAGCCAAGGGGGCACTCGATTTGCCAGGCGGTTTTGTTGACATGGATGAAACAGGTGAAGAAGGTATGGCAAGAGAGGTAAAAGAGGAAACCGGACTGGATGCAACTGAGGTTAAGTATCAGTTCAGCTACCCAAATCTCTACCTTTACTCAGGTTTCATGGTTCATACCCTCGATATGTTCTATGAAGTGAAGGTGAAAGACGACACTCATATAGAAGCAATGGACGATGCAGAAGAATCATTCTGGATACCATTGAGCAGACTCAATCCTGATGAGTTTGCATTCGATTCCATACGCAAGGGGCTCCATCGTTATTTGGAAACAAAATTGGGGTAAAAAGGGTTCAATACAGCCAAATATGGCTCCCAAACATTAAAAAAACCAAAAAAAACACCATATAATAAGGTATAAGCAAAAAGTTTACTTACTTTTGCCAACCGAAAAAAATTGTGTATAAGCTTATGCAAGAGAATTTAGTAATCGTCGAGAGCCCTGCGAAGGCTAAAAAGATCGAAGAGTTTTTAGGTAAGGACTATAAGGTTATGTCTTCTTACGGTCATATCCGTGACCTGAAGAAGAAGGAACTTAGTATAAACGAGAAAACCATGGAACCTGATTATGAGATTCCAGAGGAAAAGAAAAAACTCGTTACAGAATTGAAAACGAATGCGAAGAAAGCCAAGAAAATCTGGTTAGCATCCGATGAGGACCGCGAGGGAGAAGCCATCAGCTGGCACCTTTGCGAAGTACTGGGATTGGATGAGGAGAAGACAAACCGTATTGTCTTCCACGAGATTACCAAACAGGCTATTCTTGACGCAATCAATAACCCACGCCATCTGGACATGAACCTGGTGAATGCCCAGCAGGCTCGTCGTGTACTCGACCGACTGGTAGGTTTCAAGCTTTCTCCTATCTTGTGGAGAAAGGTTAAGCCAGCCCTTTCTGCAGGTCGTGTACAGAGTGTTGCTGTCCGTCTGATAGTAGAACGTGAGCGTGAAATCCAGAAGTTCCAGAGTGTTCCATACTATCGCGTTACCGCTATTTTCGCCCTGATCAGCGACAGCGGCAATGCAACAGAGGTAAAGGCAGAACTGGACCAGCGATTCAATACCCACGAAGAGGTTGAAGCTTTCCTTGAGAAGTGTAAAGACGCTAAGTTTATGGTTGAATCTGTAACCAAAAAGCCTTTAAAGCGTTCTCCTGCACCACCTTTCACTACTTCTACTCTGCAACAGGAGGCAGCACGCAAGCTTGGTTTCACCGTTGTACAGACCATGATGATAGCCCAGAAACTTTACGAAAGCGGACGCATCACTTACATGCGAACCGATAGCGTAAACCTCTCTACACTCTGTTCCAACGCCAGCAAAGATGAGATTATCAGAGAATATGGCAAGGAATACAGCCAGACTCGTGCCTACCACACCAGTTCAAAGGGTGCACAGGAAGCGCACGAGGCTATCCGTCCTACATATATGAATGAACCAACCATCGAAGGAACCGCTCAGGAGAAGCGCCTTTACGAACTCATCTGGAAGCGTACCATCGCATCACAGATGGCTGACGCACAACTCGAAAAGACAACCATCAACATCAATATCGGCAACACAAGCGAAAAGTTTGTTGCTACCGGCGAGGTTGTTTCATTCGATGGTTTCCTCAAGGTTTATCTCGAGTCAACCGACGATGAAGAGCATGCTGAGGATTCTTCCCACATTCTTCCTGCCCTGAAAGAAGGCGATGAATTGCAGCGCAGAGAAATCCTTGCTACAGAGAAGTATTCTCTGGCTCCTGCAAGATACACAGAGGCCAGTCTGGTGAAGAAACTGGAAGATCTCGGCATCGGCCGTCCATCTACCTATGCTCCAACTATCAGTACCATCCAGCAGCGTCAATACGTGGTAAAGGGTGACAAGACGGGTGAAGAGCGCACATTCACCATAGATTCCCTGAAGGGCATCAAGATAACCCAGAAGTTGAAGAAAGAGATGGCAGGCTCTGAAAAGGGCAAGCTTCTGCCTACTGATATCGGCATCGTAGTAAACGATTTCCTGATGGAGAACTTCCCGAACATCATGAACTACAACTTTACGGCAGACGTAGAGAAGAAGTTTGATGATATTGCAGAAGGAAAGACCGAATGGACCAACTGGATGAAGGATTTCGACAAGGGCTTTGAGCCTGAAGTGAAGGAAGTCCTGGAAGCCCGCAACCAGCACAAAGCCGGCGAGCGCAATCTCGGAAATGATCCAAAGACAGGAAAGCCAGTATTCGTCAAGATTGGCCGTTTTGGACCAGTGGTACAGATAGGTTCTGCAGAAGACAAGGACAAGCCTCAGTTTGCCCAGCTGCCATCAGACAAGAGCATCGAAACCATCACCCTGGAAGAGGCTTTGGAACTCTTCAAGCTGCCAAGAGAACTCGGTGATTATGAAGGCATTACTGTAACAGTTGGCTCTGGCCGATACGGTCCTTACATCCTCCATAACCGCAAGTATGTTTCTATTCCTAAGGAGGATGATCCGCTGACCATCACCCTGGATAGAGCCATCGAACTGATCAAGGAAAAGCGCGAAGCCGAAGAGAAGCGCCATCTCAAAGTTTTCGATGAGGACGATAAGATGGAAATTCTCAATGGCAAGTATGGTCCATACATTGCTTACGACGGCAAGAATTACCGCATTCCAAAGGCAAAACATGAGAGTGCAGAGGAGCTTACATACGAGGAGTGTATGGAAATTATCAAAGCTGCTCCAGAACCAAAGGCTAGAGGCAGAAAGAAATCATAAACATGCCTCATTGACATAGAAACAGAAGAAAATGAAGTCAATCATCATCATAGGATACATGGGCGCCGGCAAGACAACGGTCGGCAAAGCCCTCGCCAAAGACCTTGGCGTTATGTTCTACGATCTCGACTGGTATATCGAGAGCCGAATGCGCAAAACCGTTAAACAGATCTTCGACGAAGTTGGAGAAGAGGGATTTCGCAAGATAGAGCACAATATGCTACACGAAGTGGCAGAGTTTGAAAATGTAGTGGTAAGTTGCGGAGGAGGAACACCATGTTTCTTCGACAATATGGACTACATGAACCAACTTGGCGAAACATTTTACCTGAAGGCATCTCCAGAAACCCTTCACGCTCATCTGAAGATGGGCAAAGGCGTGCGCCCTCTGCTGCTCAACAAAACACCGGAAGAGGTAGACAAGTTTATCCATGAGCAGCTGAAACTTCGCGAGCCTTACTACGAGAAGGCAAAACACATCATCGATATCAACGTGATGGACAATTATGATAAAATCAACGCTATTGTTCAGCAGATCAGAGACCTGCTGAACATATAGCCGTATCTAATAAAATAATAAAGGTAACAAACAAAACTGATTTCCAGCAAGCAAGATTAGAAAATGAAGAAATGGACTATTGAAGACTCGAAGGAGCTCTACAACATCTGTGGTTGGGGTACTTCTTACTTTGGCATCAACGACAAGGGTGATGTCTATGTAACTCCATGCAAGGACAACACACAGATAGACCTGCGCGACATCATGGACGAGTTGGCATTACGCGACATCAACGCTCCCGTACTGCTCCGTTTCCCAGACATCCTCGACAACCGCATCGAGAAGACAGCCAGCTGTTTTCAAAAGGCAAAGGAAGAGTATGGATACAAGGGAGAAAACTTTGTCATCTATCCTATTAAGGTGAACCAGATGCAGCCGGTCGTTGAGGAGATTATCTCTCACGGCAAGAAGTTCAACCTCGGACTGGAGGCTGGCTCTAAGCCTGAACTCCACGCCGTTATCGCCGTACAGGCACAGAGCGACTCGCTCATCATCTGTAACGGCTACAAGGACGAGAGCTACATCGAACTTGCCTTGCTGGCTCAGAAGATGGGCAAGCGCATCTTTATCGTAGTAGAAAAGCTCAATGAGCTGGATATCATCGAAAAGGTAGCCAAAAAGCTCAACGTAAAGCCAAACATCGGTATCCGCATCAAACTGGCTTCTTCAGGTTCAGGCAAATGGGCTGAAAGCGGCGGCGATGCATCTAAGTTCGGCTTGACCAGCGCAGAACTGCTCACAGCCCTCAAGAAGATAGACGAGATGGGATTCCACGACTGTCTGCGCCTTATCCACTTCCATATCGGAAGTCAGATTACCAAGATTCGCCGCATTCAGACTGCTCTCCGTGAGGCAGCCCAGTTCTATATTAGCCTCCACAAGATGGGCTACAATGTAGATTTCGTAGATTGCGGTGGCGGACTCGGTGTAGATTACGACGGCACCCGCTCTTCCAGCAGCGAGAGCTCCGTAAACTACTCTATCCAGGAGTATGTGAACGACTGTGTCTATACATTCGTAGATGCAGCCAACAAGAGCAATATCGAGCACCCTAACCTCATCACTGAGAGCGGCCGCTCGCTCTCTGCCCATCATTCTGTCCTGGTCATCGATGTCTTGGAAACCGCTTCCCTGCCAGAGATGCCTGAGGAGTTTGAGGCGAAGGAGACTGACCACCAGCTGGTGAAGGATCTTTATGAGATATGGGACAACCTGAATCCTCGCAACATGCTGGAAGACTGGCATGATGCCGAGCAGATTCGCGAAGAGGCCCTGCAGCTCTTCTCTCACGGCATCGTAGATCTGAAGACCCGTGCAGAGATTGAGGCAATGTACTGGAGCGTGTGCCACGAGATCAACAATCTTGCCAAGCACATGAAGCATGTACCTGAGGAGCTCAGAGGATTGGATAAGATTCTTGCCGACAAGTATTTCTGCAACTTCTCTCTGTTCCAGAGCCTGCCAGACAGTTGGGCTATCGACCAACTCTTCCCTATCATGCCTATCCAGCGTCTGAACGAGCGTCCTACCCGCAACGCTACCTTGCAGGACATCACCTGCGACAGCGACGGAAAGATTGCGAACTTCGTTACCGACGGACATATCGGCAACGTTCTTCCTCTTCATCCATTGAAGAAGAACGAGCCATATTATCTCGGTGTATTCCTCGTTGGTGCCTACCAGGAGATTCTGGGCGACATGCACAATCTCTTCGGCGACACCAATGCTGCCCACATCTCTGTAAAGGACGGCAAATATTGCATCGACCAGATATTCGACGGCGAGACCGTAGAGGAGGTATTGGATTACGTACAGTACAATCCGAAGAAGCTCGTCCGCCAGTTGGAGCAGTGGGTAACCAAGAGTGTGAAAGAAGGCAAGATTTCGCTCGATGAGGGCAAGGAATTCCTGGGCACCTATAGAAATGGTCTCTTCGGATACACATATCTTCAGTAAGTGAAGAACGAAGAGTGAAAAGTGAATAATTCAATTGCTTTAACTCATCATAAAGTTAAAAGTTCAATTTTCAAAGTTCAAAGTAACAAGATGGAAAAAGTAACAGTAGTAAAGGTAGGCGGTGCCATCGTTGAAGACAGCGAACAGCTGGCACAGCTCTTGAAGAATTTCGCAGCCATTCCTGGCAAGAAAGTATTGGTACATGGCGGTGGCCGCCGTGCCACTAAGGTAGCCGCAGCCCTCGGCATAGAGAGCAAGATGGTAAACGGCCGCCGCATCACTGATGCAGACATGCTGGAAGTGGTAACAATGGTTTATGGCGGTCTGGTCAACAAGAATCTGGTTGCCAAGCTCCAGGCTAACGGCGTGAATGCTCTCGGTCTGACCGGTGCTGATATGGACGTAATCCACAGTCACAAGCGTCCGTTGAAGGACGGTATCGACTTCGGATTCGTGGGCGATGTAGAGCGTGCCAACGGCAAGATGCTCCAAACCCTGATTAATGAAGGCATTACTCCAGTGATGGCTCCATTGACCCATGACGGAAAGGGCAATATCCTCAACACCAATGCCGACACCATAGCCAGCGAGACTGCCAAGGCTCTGGCTCCTTACTACGATGTGACATTGATATATAGTTTTGAAAAGAAAGGCGTGCTCAGTAATCCTGAGGATGACGACAGCGTGATTCCAGTGATTACCCATGCCGATTTTGAGAGATACAAAGCAGATGGTACCGTGGCAGGCGGCATGATTCCTAAGTTGGAGAATGCCCTTGCAGCCATCGATGCTGGTGTGAAAGAGGTGATTATCACCCTTGCTACCGCCATCGACGGAAAGCACGGAACGGTGATTAAGTGAAGAACGAAGAGTGAAGAGTGAAGAATTCATCACCTTTTTTCTTAACAAGAGTTAAAAATAGAAATAAATCAAGATTGGTTGTAACTTTCTTATAACATAGTCGTCATTAATTATAGAGGGATGAAAGAAATCAGTTTCCAAAACGATGTTTTGCCGCTGAAGAACAAACTCTTCAGGCTGGCCCTTCGCATTACTCTCAACCGGGAGGAAGCGGAAGACGTTGTGCAGGATACGCTGATTAAGGTCTGGAACGCCCGCGACAGATGGCAGGAGCTTGACTCCATCGAGGCATACAGCCTCACCATCGCTCGCAACCTCTCGCTCGACCGCATCAAGAAGATGGAAAATCAGAATGATTCGCTGGAAGAGCAGAATACAGAAAGGTTAGACGAAAACACTTCTACCCCCTCAGAAAGGATGATTCAGAAAGACAAACTGAACATCGTAAAGAATATTATCGACGAGTTGCCTGAAAAGCAGCGCAGCTGTCTGCAGCTTCGAGACATCGAAGGAAAGTCCTACAAGGAAATAGCAGACATCCTCTGCATCACGGAAGACCAGGTCAAGGTGAACATCTTCAGGGCTCGTCAAACAGTCAAACAAAGATTTCAACAATTCGACAGATATGGATTATAAGTACATCAACCAACTTTTGGATCGCTACTGGAAGGGCGAGACTTCTCTCGAAGAAGAGGAGATTCTCCGCGCATTCTTCAGCCAGGACGAGTTGCCTGCCGAGCTGAAGCCATACCAAGCGCTCTTCTCTTACGAGATGGGCGAGGCTAAGCAAGAGGCGCTGGGTGATGACTTCGACCAGAAGATGATGGCGATGATTGAAGATGAATACACCAAGAAGCCTAACAAGGCAAAGGTGATTTCTTTGACAGAGCGTCTGAAGCCTCTCTTCAAGGCTGCTGCCGTGGTAGCTATCATCCTGACATTGGGCAATGCAGTTCAGGTTCCTTTCCAGAGCAATGACATTGATTCTGTTGAAAACGTAGGATACATCAAGAGTGGCAAGGGCGTGTCCGTAGCCATGGGAGATTCTGCTTCGGTTGATTCTATGCAACGCACAGGCATCGATCAGGTAAGCACTCCAACAACGTCTCCAACGTTATTAAAGTAGATTATTTCTATGCTTTCTCTATAAAAAAATCATGTTTAGTAAAACAATTCTGAAGCTGTGAAGTTTCAATTCTCTCAAATTTTTCATAACATACTAACGTAATAGGGCTGCCAGGATGTACTGGCAGCCCTTACTTATTTAATATATTTTGCACGCAAGCGTATGATAAAGGATACACAAGTGGCTCAATTTATCGCCACTGCGAGGCTTCATTTAAGCCTCCTTCCGGTCATCATTGATGACTCTTGCCTGCCTTCATATAAGGCTCCTGGCTAGCTTAAGAAAGACTCTTGAGAGAGTACTTTTTCCTGATGGGGGTTAACAGGGTTAACAGTTAACAGCCCAAAATGTATACTTTCCCCCACTCACATATAATAATAAGTATATATATTTATATATAATATAAGGTATAGGAGAGGGGGAGGATGCAAAAAACAGCTGTTAACTGTTAACCTGTTAACCCTTTGCCCCTTTTGTTAAAAATACTAACTCGCTCTAAATTGGACTTTGATTGAAAATCAAGAAGTTGGTCGTTTGCCTATATTATATAGGTAACAATATGGAAACGAGCGGACTTCTGCTCGTTTCTGTATTTTGCAATATGCAAAGAACGCCTTAATTCGGGGACAAAGATACGATATTTTTCTAAATATCCAATGATTTACAAGAGGAATTTTATGAAAATTAGAACTTTTGCGTAAAATCTGATGCTTACCAACACAATATGCATCCAAAAACAAACAGCAGGTATTCGGATATAGTTTATCCGAATACCTGCTGCCATAACGTTTTGTTGCTGACGATGATTCTGACATCGGCTTTCATGTACTTTTGCAACACAGGGGACTTTTGTCCCTGTGTACTCACAGTGGCTATAGCCATAAAATAGTTACCATCTTCCTATGTATGAGCCTGGCTTTATGGCTTGTGATGTCGCAGTTATAAGATGCATTATCGTTGCCCTCGAAAGATACATGAGCCGTCCTTGGCTCATCGAAAAGATACAAATACTTGTATGGCACAAACACTTGCACTGTTCTTTGATTGATGACCTCACCATTAGCCTCTATGGATATAGGATAAGGTATCTTGTAGAAAGCAACTGCGAGGGCGAGGACTATTATCGTAATGACAACCGTTCCCAAGCTGACGAGGCGAGGAGGAACTTTGCCTATCACGTTCCTCACCTTCTCGCTTCTCAACTCGATATTATCTGATTCTTTTTCATTCTGTTCCATATCAAAAGCATTTTAGTTTCCCAATTCCAACTGATTCTTCACAAGGTTATAATATGCCCCTCGCTTGGCGGTCAAAGACTCATGGTTGCCTATCTCAACCACCTTTCCATGGTCGATGACCACGATTTGGTCGGCATTCTTCACCGTGCTTAGGCGATGAGCCACAATCACAACGGTCTTGCCCTTATAGAACTTATCCAAGTTCTCCACGATGCTTCTCTCATTATTGGCATCGAGCGAGTTTGTAGCCTCGTCAAGGAATATATAGTCAGGATTCTTGTAAACCGCCCTTGCAATCAAGATACGCTGTTTCTGTCCTTGGCTTAGTCCCACGCCATCACGTCCAATCTTGGTATTGAACTTCAGAGGCAAAGCCATTACATACTCCTTGATACAAGCTATCTCGGCTGCTTTCAACAACCGTTCCTTGTCTATATCGCCATCGTCAACGGCAATGTTTCGTGCTATACTCTCCGAGAAGATAACGCCATCCTGCATCACTACGCCACATTGTCTGCGCCACCATTTCTTGTTGAGCTTGTTAATGTTGGTATTGCCAATGTTGATTTGTCCCTCCAAGACAGAATAATAACCTAGCATTAAGCGGATGAGGGTGGTCTTTCCACTGCCAGATGCGCCAACGATGGCTGTTACCTTACCTTGCGGAATGTGAATGCGCACATCATCTATGGTCTTGCGCAAAGCATGTGGGTCGTACTTGAATATGATGTTCTTGATGTCAATGCCCTCATTCTTATCTTCAATAGAAGTCAGCAAGCCTTCCTTTCCATTCTCATCATCCATCTGGTGAATCTCGTTGATACGTTCCAAGCTAATCTTCACATCTTGCAGGGAATAAAAGAAGTTCATCAATTGATCTACAGGTGTATTTAATTGACCAATAATATACTGTATGGCAAGCATCATGCCAAGGGTCATGTCTCCGTGAATTACCGCTGTTGCAGCTATAACTGTAATGATGGTATTTCTTGTTTCATTGATGAATATGCACCCAGCTTCTTGCATTTGTTGGAGTTTGAGCGATTTCATCTGTACTCCAAACAAATCAGCTTGTGTATCTTCCCATTCCCATCTTCTGCGTTGCTCACAATCCTGCAATTTGATTTCTTGCATAGAGGTGATGAACTCATAAGTTTTGTTGTTGTTGATGGCTTGCTGTTCAAATAACTCATAATCTAGTACTTTCCTCCGTCTTAAGAATAAAGTCATCCATGCGCCATAGAGAACACTTCCAAGCAAGAAGATAGCAAACACAAATTTATCGTATAAAAACAGCACCACAGAAAACACAACAAAAGTGAACATCGCAAATGTTATGTTGAGTGTCTGCTGTGTGAGAAATTTATTCACACGACTATGGTCACTCATTCTTTGCATCAAATCTCCCATAAGCTTTGTGTCAAAGAAAGACATTGGAAGCTTCAGTAATTTAATGAAGAAGTCACTCAATAGTGAAATGTTAATGCGCAAGGAGATATGAAGCAATAACCATCTACGGATAAAGTCAATAGCAGTTCGGCTAATTGTTAGCATTAGCTGTCCCAACAATATAAGCCAAACAAAACCAATGTCTTGGTTTTTGATGCCAACATCAACAATAGATTGGGTGAGAAATGGCAAGACTAACTGTAAAAGGCTTCCAACAACCAAACCTAGTATAATTTGCCCAAAATACTTACGATATTTCTTCACATACCCCAAGAGAAAACGAAAAGACCGCTTTTCTTTTATGCTCTCTTCATTCTGCATCTTGTAAGCAAAAAAGGCAGGTGTAGTTTCCAAGAACATAGCGATGCCCTTATCTTCACCATTGGTATTTGTGCTTAGCCAATGTTTCTTGAATTCATCAAGAGTATAAGTTATCAAACCTTTTCCTGGGTCAGCAATATAGTATTTGTTGTTCTTTATAAAACGACAAAATGATTTTGATTCCAATGCAAAATGCAAGGAAGAGGAACAATTTGTAACTTATTGATACTGGTTCTTGCAGCTATAGCATGAAAACCAAGAATCGTAGCAGACTCACTTAATCCCATTAAAGACACTCCCTCTTTATTAGCATGACATAAGTTTGCCATAGTTTCTATGGAAATGCTACGACCGAAAAACTTACATATCATACACAAACAAGCTATGCCACATTGCATAGAATCATGTTGTATGAAAAGTGGAAATTTTTTCATCATTTTTATTTTACGATACCATCTATGTTGTCCGAATTATTTAATCTTTTATTTCTTGCCTTATAAGATTTACCCCAATTTATGTCATAGGCAACACCTAGGGTTATCATATTAGCATTGTCTTTTATTCTGAAATGCTCAGTTTTATATAAATCATTTCTAGCATACTCGAAACCAGAACTCTGAACATATTTTTTAAACGGATTCCATATTCCAAGTGAGAAAGTCATTCTTTTGTATTTATAGGAACAATCAACGCTACCTGTGGATTCTCCGTAAAAACTTTTCATTCCAAATAATTCCTTTGGATTATGATTGAAAGATATATTTGCAGAAAAGTTTTTCAGGTAGAACACTATCTTCCCACCATATGTATAGTCTGTTAAAGAGAAAGTTTCGTCTTCTATTCTAAATTTATAATAGTTGTATGAAATATAACCATCAATGAACAACATATCCTTTATGATGTCAAAGCTTGTGTAAAAATCTATTTTACTAACAGTTTTTGAATCAAAATTTATATGTTGATAACCTAATTTCCCATTTTGACAATAAATACCAGGCGCAAAAAGATTTTTTGCACTTTCGATATTGTAGTTTAGTGAAATATACCATCTGTTAGGATTCCAAGATAAAGATAATTTATGTTTTATGTTGTCATAAGGATGCAAGGCAGAATTGCCTGTTTCGAATTCATATCTATTCAAACTTTTTGTAATTCCACTTAATGTTGACAAGCTTGGTATTGTTGGTTGCATTGAAAATTGATAAGACATACTAAAATTGTCTAAAGGCATATACTTAATTCTGCCTAAAGGACGATATAATACTTTGTAAAAAGAATTGCCACCTTCCTTGAAACTAACCCAATTTATACCTATTCCTCCCATGTAGTAGATATTTTTAACATTCCCCGAGAATTGGGTATAAGCATATAAATTTTGGTCTTTTGAATCAAAATCATTTATAATATCATAACTATATAAATTGTGAGTGTCTGAATATTTGTATCTTAAACCAGAATCCCATGAAAGATTTTTTAAAGAATAAGTATGCATGATTTCTGTTATAAGAGACTTACGCTTTCCTTCTACCCCATACTCAAAATGGGAATTATTTTCGTTTACATTTTCAGTATATGAATAATCATAGTTTGTCTGTAATATTTTTCCTACCATATTAAAGAGCAATGACTGTTTGGAGGAAATTTTATATTCAGAAAACAAGTCTATTGCAGGTGAATGACTTTTGTCTTTTGGTGACCTAAATGAATTTCCTATCAAACTTTTCTTATCAAATATCTCCTGTGAGCAATTTTGATTGGTGTTTCGGTTTGTACTATAGTTGAATTTTATATTAAATGTAAAGTTATTCTTATAATAATTATATGCAGCATCTATATTTTGAAGAAAGTATCCATATGGCGATTCGATGCCCTTTCTGGATATTTCAACATCTTCATTTTCTAGATACGTATCTGTGTATGAATTGGAATAATCTCGGTACTTGCTATTATAGCTTAGGCTAAACAAACTGTTTGCCTTGTTAAATTTGACATAAGCACTATTATATAGCGACATTGTTGTTAGAGCTGCATCTTCATAGAGTCCAAATTGTCCACCAGAAGTATGCCTTTTGGTTACAATGTTAATGATTGCACTAATGTTGCTGTCATTATATCGTGCTCCTAATTTATCAAAAAGCTCTATCTTTTTTACATCGCTTGGGATTATCGTCAAAAAATCTGCAATAGTGGCATCAATGTTGTTGATTTTAAAAAGTATATTACTTCCATCAATAGTTGTTGCATTCTTGTTCTGGCGGTCAACGATTACTCCTGGCAGTTTTATTTTGCTCAGCAAATCCCATGCAGATGATGATGCCTTCTGCATATTAGAAGTTGGAATTAATATTAAGCGGTCTGATTTTGTTATGATATTTGAACCTTTCACAACGACATCTGACAAGCTAAAGATTCTAGATGTATCAGACAAGCTCTTTGATATTGTATCGGTTACTATAAAATCAGAGTCTATTGTGAAAAGACATTTTTCCCCACTAAAAACATCCAAAGTAACCCAAAGAAGAAAAAATATACAAAAACTATTTCTCATTATTACTTTCTATTAAAAAGTTGTAAAAATCTTCTATAATATAATTCTCCTTACCATATTTCTTGTTAAGTATGCAAGGTAAATTCTCTCCCTTTTCAAATTGCTGATTCTGATTCTGATTTTTGTCATCATTACCACCTGTCACGACTACCAAACAATCGTCAGACAGGACATCTTCTCCCAATAAGGATACTAATGTAGAAAAATGTCTTTCTTCCATACTTGATGTTTTAGGATCCTACCCTGTTAAATTAATATTGAATTGTTCTTATTGCTATAAAATTACAAAAATAATATTTTTATCAAAACGTTGCGCATCTTTTAACACAGTTTAATATAAAATGTTTGAAAATGCTAATTTTGGGTGGATTTTAGCTGTATTCTGTTGCATTGTATAGTGCTACTATTTGGTAACTATATTCCTGTATGCTTGTCATTCTGTACACTGTTTACAGTTGGTACACTCACTTTCTGCGACCGTCGGGAGCAAAATTCCTCCGCCCTCATGGTGGAGCGAGGCGTTTTGGGATTCCCAAAACATAACCTCGCTCCCTCTCAGAACACGTTAGTTGGAACTACAGCCTTTCAGCTATCCACGTCCAAGGTCGCAGACCTTAATTCTCACAATTTGCGCCAAGCCT
>QSCI01000061.1:0-20986 GCA_003463005.1 Segatella copri
GACCATTTCTGCTACCGATATTTTAGTGCCTGTATGTTCCAAAATACCTCTTTTGTATTTATTAACACAAAAAGTTGCTCAAAAATTTGGCTATGTCTTAGGAATCAAATACAGTTGGATTTGCCATCAGAGATTCTAGAATCCCATCACTTGTTTTTGTTAATTCAAAGAAAGCCCCAACCAATTCAATAGAACGCATTCCAATCAAAACGTCAAGTGTCTGTTCATCAAGCCACTTCTGAATAAATGAAAGAGAATCCATATTGACACCATACTTTACAGATACATTTTGCAAAAAAATATCTTTCTCGTCTGATTGGACCAGTCTGGCTAAAGCTTCGGAATCATTCTCCAAAGGTTCCTTATTCTCTTTTCGTCTTAGATATGAGCCAAAAGAATGAGAAAGTTTTCTCTTGATGGTTTTCTCGTCATCCCCTAAACGATACAACAAAATTTCTTCATCTCGATTCTCTGCTTTGCCATAATTTAGAATCGCATCTACCATCCGCTCAATAGGATCTTTGATGACAAAACATTGATCTCCTCCGGCAAATACTCCATCTTTGATTTCTTGCCACTCATTTCCTATAGTGTTATCTTGCATGGCAAGCACATGGTTTGGAATCAAAATTACTGCACCGTATGAGTTGAATCCAGCACGACCAGCACGACCAGCGGCATTTAAAATTTCATGCGCTTCCAAAGTTTCTCTACCTCCTGTATTGATATCATACCTGTCATAACCAGCAATAATAACAACATCAGCAGGAAGATTAACACCTTGAGCTAAAGTTGGAGTTGCAGCAATTAAATGCACACCATGTTCTTGACGATAACTTTGTTCCATCAGATCACGTTCTTCTGGTAAAAGTAAGCCATGATGCACTGCACATGAAGTTTGATTCAACAAATACGAATAAGAAAAATCTCCAAGTTCCAATGTTAATTGATCAATCTTTGCTTGATTCTGTGCAAATAAAGCTGACAAATCCACCAAAGGTATTGCATCTTTAGCATTCTTTTGGATAGACTGAGCACTTCTTGGTGTATCTACAAATATCATCACTCTAAGCCCATTTTGAACAAAAGCTGAAGCAATCTGGCAAGCAACTTGATTTCTATTAGGAGTTAATTTTCTTGTTATAGAGCTTATTCCTAACGAAATTTGATGATTCAACAACTTCACTCTACTATAATCCATTACTTTTTGTGAATCCCAAACCGTTTTCAAACAGAACAAGCTCCAAGGTGTTGCAAGCATAGAAGCCTCTAATTTTTTCTTACTCTTATGCTGAGGATTAGTGCGAGCATTATTTTGTAACTGCTTGATTTCACCTTGTTCATACACCAAACACCCTTGCAATTGACGGGTTGGTTTCCACTTATCATCAAACACCAAGCACTCACGATGCGTCACACTTTTCAGCCAATCCGCTATGTCATGGCTATTCTTGACCATAGCAGAAAGCAAGACAAAATCCACCTGGGGTAACTTTTCAAAGATTTCCAACATAGTAAACATGGCTGTCAGACTCCTTGAATCATTGCCACTTTCCTGAGCTCCCATCAGATGGAACTCATCAAAAACCACCAACCCTACATCATTTAACTTATCTGAGGCATCTCCCAATACCGTCAGACATCTTTCTGGAGTCATCACCACGATTTCTTGCTTGTTCTCCTCTACAAAGTATTCTGAGAATTCTCCTCCTGCGAACATTTGTTGAGAAAAGTTTTCTTTGAATATAGCAGATAGTTCTCGTTTCATTTGGCTTTCCAAAGCATGGGTAGGAACCAATACGATGACACGCCTATCAGCCAAAATTGAAGAAGCAATTTTTAACTGAACAATCGTGGATTTTCCTGCACCTGTAGGATATGTGAAGATAGAGGATACTCCCAAATCTAAGAAACGATTATATATAGCAAATCCGTGATTTCTCCAAATAAAAGGTCTTCCTTGCATACACCTTTTATATAAGAAACTTTTCCATTGGTCTGCATCTACCCCTTCTGGCACAGGAATATTAATGAGGGCAGCTCGTTCCAAATGCTTTGTTACCCCCAATAGGAGCCTTGCGATTTTTCTGATGCCAACATAAGTATCTATTTGGTCAAACTCTTCTATTTGATAACTCGATAATAAAAGAACTTGTTCTAAACGCTCAGTAGGTTTTATAGTTGTATTTCCCAAGAAATGAAGAGCTACATCCTTGATGCCCTCGCATAATTCATTCATCAGAAGATTGATGGCATACTTTTGATAATCACCATGAAATTCTTCTTTAGTAGTTTCGCTTTCTACTATTTCTTTTAATTTACCTTCCGCCAACATTCGAATATAGCGTAGCAAACTACCTTGAATATCATCAGCAGTATGAAACTTTCGTGCCACTTCTACAGCATCTGTTACAGCATCAGCTATCAAGTAATGCAAAACTGTACTAACATCAGAAGAAATATAATCCATAGAGACTACACTTTCTTCTTGTTGCTGTAAAAGCATGTTCTTCAGGGAATAAGCTGTCGCTGTCACAAAAGCAAGCGATTCAACATGCTTTTGATACAGGTCTTGAATCATCAATGCTTCAAGTCCAAAAATCAATTTGTTTAGCGTTCTAACTGTTTTGTCAAAGTCACCTATCAAAAAAGGTAACTGTCCATTGGCAAGCTGTGATTTTGCACTGACAATATGAGCATAAACACTTGAAAGCAACTGAGGCAATCGCTCAACATCAATATCATCAAACTGAGGAATATCTTTTATCAGTTTTTCTGTAATAGGATCAAACATAGGCTTAAAGAGCTTCTATTTTCTTTATAATTTTCTCAGAGAAAGCTTGCATCCACTCCCTCAGATTGTCAATATAGGTAGAACTGCCTATACGTCTTTTAACATCACCGCTAACATGCTTCTCGTAATCTTTATAAAGCTTAGCTATATTTTCACCATCCTTATGAGATGCATCACGAGTCACGCAGATGCGGTAAACCCAATTAGCAGAATCGTTCACCTCATTCTGCAAATCAGCATATTTATCAGATATTTGTTCGAGTAAAGTTGTTGCAGAATCAAAAATCGCCGTCGTATCTTTAAAATTTTCATACTTATCGAACTCAGGAAAAACTTGCTGGGTGATTTTTCCACGTGGACTTGTCGTACACTTATCCTCGGTAATAAGAATCTTTTTCAGATGTCCATCCTTCACGACAACAGCAAATCCATCAATGCCTTGCTGAGCAGGATGATGATGAGGAGCTTGTTGGCGGAAGTTCTCGCCATGATGATTGAGATATACTATAATCCAAGAAATCATTTGGAAGATCCAACCATCTCTTTTATCTACCGTCATGCCTTCTTCCAACCGCAAGATGGAAATAATTGACTTCTTTTGGTTTTCATGAAACTGAACAGCCAGGGTAGAGTCCAAAGCATCTAGCACCTTACCAACATGACGATATTGTCCCATTAACAATTCAGCTACATGCTGTGCCAAGGTATCTTCATCTTGGATGGTAAAGTTTTGTTCTTTACATGATGGTGAACAATCAGAATCTACGAAATTAAAAAGATCTGCCATAAGCTTATATAATTGTTTTATAAAACTCTATATACTTCTCTGTAATGACTTTCCACGACTTATCACCCACAAAGTTTATCTGCCGTTTCTCACGTTTTGCTTCATCTTTGAGTAAAGCGATGATGGCATTGGCAAGGGCATCAACCTCCTCGCCACAAAGAATGCGAGTAAGGATATCCTCAATGTACTCACCAAAGTTCACTTTGTTCAATTTGCAATTTTCCAACACCCCGAACATAAATGCCAAATTCTGGGCAGAGAAGTGTCTTCCTATCTGAAGCCAATTGCGTCTTCCCATAGCGATATGTCTAAAACATCTCTCTATCACCTTATCCAAAAGTTGTGATAACTTGTATGAAAGCATCTTGCGATGGTTCCTGGTGTTTCTCCTGTAAAGGATAGTTCTTCTTGTACTGGATGAGCCAGTCATAATCCACTGCTTCATCTTTGCAATACTTATGCAGGCTACGTCCCTTTCGGTTCTGGTTGTGGTCCTGCATGACCTTTTCAAAATATTCTTTGCTTTCCATTTTATGTGAATTTAAAACGGTTGCAAAGATAATATATTTCATTCAACCCACCTTACGCTGTATTGGTGGTTTACACTATAACCTGTATTCCCCAGGCGGTCCCATCCCGCACAACAAGGCAAGGGCTTTGATGCCCCGCCAACCTTATAGCGTAGCGGTTCTGAGCACCGGAGGGCGGTTACATCCCTTGCCCTTTTGGAAAGGGCGAGGGCTTGGGAGTGGGTTAAGGACCTCCCGCAGGGGAGGGACAGGTGGGGCAAAAACTACTTCTTTGCCAAAGAAGAGCCAGAGCGATTCGAAAAAGCATACCCTCCAATCACCCCATAACAAACCAGCGGTATAAGAAAGGCAATCGCCATACTGCCCGTAGTATCTGCTATATACCCCATGATTACAGGAGCAACCGCACCACCCACTATCGTCATGATAAGCAATGAAGAAGCAAGTTTGGTCTTTGTACCCGCATCCCTCAATGCCAGCGAGAAGATAGTCGGAAACATGATGCTCTCTCCCAGATACAGGGCGAAGAACGCAATGAGAGATAAGGTGCCGCTACATACCACCACAATCAATGTGGCAACAAAGGTGAGGATGGCACAGACCAGCAGCACCAGCCTTGGCTGGATATAATTCATGATGACACCACCAGCCAGTCGGCCGATAAAGAACAGACCCATTCCGCCAAAGGCGAGATACAGACTGGCAGTCTGCTTCTCTATATGAATACTCTCCTCAGCATAGTTGATGAAGAAACTGTTCACACCCGTCTGGGCTGCCACATAAAGAAACAAGGTCAGCATACCAAAACCGAATGCCATCACTCGCATCGGCTTCTCCTCCACCATCTCGTTCGTATCCGCCTCATGCGCTCTCCTTGGGTCAGGCAACTTGATTCTTGACAGAACCAGCGCCACAGAAAGCACGAAGATACCCACCAGGGCATAAGGAATGGCGATGTTGACACCCGAGAACAGGAGCTGACCGCCAACCAGCGGTCCTACAATCCATCCGATACCATTGAGCGACTGTGACAGGTTGATTCTGCTCTCCGCCTTGTCAGGATGTCCCAGTACCGTAGTATAAGGATTCGCACTCGTTTCCAGACAGGTCAGTCCGCATCCTATCACAAATAGCGACAGAACGAAGAAGTAGAAACTGTTGATCCTGCTTCCCGGTATGAACATCAGGGCACCGATACCGAAGAGAACCAGTCCTGTTATCACTCCCCTCCTGTAGCCCCATTTCCGGATAATCCATCCGGCAGGCAACGCCATCAGAAAGTAGGCACCATAGACAGCAGCCTGCGTCAGGGCCGACATCGCCTTGCTGATATGGAACGACTCCTGGAAATGCGGATTCAGCACCTCCAGGATGCCATGGGCAAAGCCCCACATGAAGAAGAGGCTGCTGATGATGAGGAAGGGCACCAGATAGTTATGCCCTTCGTATCTGAAGATGGATGGCTTCGTCATGATTCTCTGCAAAATTAAGACTGTCCTTTACTACCAGTGCCAGATAACCACCGCCACCGGCTCCCGGCATCTTCCATGCCAGAACCTCCTCCATGTTGCTATAGCGGTCAATCATCGGCTGTACACTCGCCTCCCGTTCTATCACACCATTGATAGACGGATTCACCATACCCGGGAACATCGCAATCTGGGCCTCGAAAGATGCCCTGTATGCTGCCGCAAAGGTATCGAGGTCGTGCGCCAGAATCGCCTTCCAGCAAGCATCTGCTGCATCAGCCAGCGCCTTCACCTTCTCAGGCGTGATATCCTTACCTTCCACCACACTGCATCCCGGTCTTCTCGGTTCCATCGGAATCATCACCAGATGGTCTTCCAGGAAACGGAGAGTCATCTCATCCTGCGTACTCTCTATCTTCTCCGGCCAGAAGTTATTGTCATAATAATGACGCACCAGACCGGGAATACAGATACCGATAGAATCCTGGGCACCCGAGATGATACCATCATGACGCTTCGGATTGTTCTCAAAGCAGAATACCAGTCGGGCAAGCATCTCCGGATCCATCACCATACTGTGATGCCTGCTGGAAAAACTCCACATGACCAGAATGTAGCAGGTCATAACACCCGCTTACAAAAACTTTTTTCTTCATTATGATTATCATTGATAATCGAAGTGCAGATAGTTATCCTCATCTAGCTGATTACCTATCTGCATCTCGATAAACATAAACAGAATTATTTCAATTAATTATTTGATTATTTTATTTTTTATATTTTAGCCTCCAGAAGAAGTGCCAAGTACGAAATAAAGGTTCACAAAGCGCTTCAGCAGGATAATATCGAACGAAGTGCATATTCCTCCATATCTTCAGGAAATACTTCTTCCCCATACTCTGATGCGTAAACCCAGCATACTTCGTAAAGTGCCTACCGAAGTTACCACCATCCAGAATCTCTGCCAACAACAACTTTCCTCGTTTTTCATCCACTGGCACAATCATCTTATCCTCAGACAATCCAAGCACCTCCTTCAGAACATACATCACCGCTCCTGCAAACTTCCACAATCCCAAATACTTCAGTTCTCTCTGCACAACATCCAAAGCAGTAGAGGCAGAAGAAGTAACAGCAGTAGCAGAACCAGCAGAATTATCTCCCTCTATAGAAAGGCGGTCCCATCCCGCACAATCTGGCGAGACCTTTGATGGTCCGCCATCCTTAGAGCGTAGCGGTTCCGAGCACCGAGTAGGGCGGTTTCCTCCCTCTCCCCTGAGGGAGAGAGGGTCGGGGTGAGAGGTGGAGCCCTCTTTAAGGGTAAAGAGGGACGGGGTGATTTTCGAAGATCTATTATTCAAAAATACATTTTTTGAGAAATTATTGACTACAAGAAAATAGTCAATGATTTGCCTCATTCCAATCCCTTCATCGAAGAAATGGTGATATAGATGCGCCAGCTGATAAACCACATTGAATGCCGTCGTTGGTATAGCAATATCCCCTGCCCCATCGGGCAGCCCCACAATATGCGAACATTGCAGATCCGCATTCCGCTTGAACCATTTCTGCAATCTGGCATGAAAGATAGGATTATTCATAGAGCAAGGAAAGAAATGCAACTCTACAGGCACACCATCCAAGGAAGTCTCCAGATGCTGCAGTCTGATATCATCCCCCAGTTCAAACTTTTTTTGAGCATACTCCATAATCCTCTCCCTAGTAGCATCAATCCAAACATCAATATCTCCCGGAGTACGTGAATAAGGATTCGGATACATCAAGGCATTCCCCTGCCCTTTCAGAATGCAGCACCTCATCCCATCCTCTCTCAACATAGCGAAGAGCTACCTGCCACAGCATTCACTTTCATGTTCTGCCTGCGAATCTGTTGCGCCTTACCCATCCAAGTCATCAGCAGTTCCCTCCCTATCGGGTTCTGCTTCAACTCCTCAGGATACTCCTTCCCCAATCGCTCTATACCATCAAAGCAAAGCCCCAGCAGAGCCTGCTTAGAAGCAAAGGAATATAGCTCCTGCCAGTCCATACCAGTAATCACCCTACTCATATTCTCCTTTTTCCCCAGACAATATCGTAATAAAGCAAAATATGGAGATGTACTATTCATATATGTTTTCACCTTCAACTTTACCTCAGAATCTTTAGTTACTCATTTTATAAAGCGGGAACTTATCAGTGTCACGTAATCTTTTTTCTAATTGCCCAAAATCTGAAAGTTCATAGTTAGCAAATAATTCAAATTCTTTATCATCATACCCAGCTTTACCCAAATCTATGTCATAGCCACATTTCAACTTCTCAAATTCATTGCAGGTAGGATTCGTTATCGAGAAATTATCGACTAACTTAGGACAATACTTATTACCGTTAGCCCCCAAAGCATCTATTGGGAACAATGCGATATTATCGAGTTTTGACTTTGGAAATTCAAATTCATCGGTCTTCAATGACGAAGTATAGCGTATACCATAAATCAAAACATTTTTTTTCTTTGTTTCCGGCTTATCATTATGAGTAATTACCCACTCTGTCACTAACTGCGGAATGATATACTCGGGCTTAAAGACGTCATCCCTATTGATTACTACTACCATACATGAAAGTAACAATGGGAAGAAATATAAGGTCCTTATTATATTCTTATCAAAATCATTTTTATTGGGTATTCGCATATCAAGTAGAAAAATATCTTTCTGATTCACTACACGTGATATCATACATAAATCGAAATCTACACGATGCATTTCTTCCCAACAGGCATAGACGCTTTCTCCAACATACAAACAAGGATAGCCCGGAAAACTATAGCGTTGAGTTTGAACTATTCCTCGTTTTGAGAAAGGTATATGAAACATATCCTTATAGGTAAACTTCTTAGTACCACTATGTACCCTAGCCCTATAGAAACTATTATTTGCTTCTAATTGCGAAACAAACAAGATATTACCAAAACCTTTATGTCCAGTTTTACCAGAAAACAAATTAGACAGTTTTCTAAAAGCTTGTGCATGCAAACCTTTATATTGCGCTTTAACGATAGCTTTTATCGCCTCACAGATATAAGCAACTTCCTTTTTGTCCTCATCTCCGATGCCTTCCGTCTTGTTTATATAAGATAGATAAGTCTTCAGACTATCAGATAAAAGTATACGAAATGGCTTTCGATCCGTATTCTCTACAGGGAGCATTTCAGCTATCTTAGAATAGAGTTCATCTTTCGTCATATCACTTTTTATATTAGAAATTCACCAGAAAAAACATTTATGTTCTAAATGTCATTTTCCTATTTAATGCGCTCTAAATGAATGTCATTCAATCCAAGCCTTGATGCGTGTGAAGAGAATTTTTGAAGAACATCTGCAAAAAGACCAGGTTTAGCCTTAAACCACAACTTGTACTTATCCTCATTTTTAATCTCCGTATCAGTTAGAGTCCAAAGACATCGGAAGTCGAAGACGATGCATTTTACATTTTTATCACCAGGTACAAAAATAGGATATATTGGGTAACACTTATCTGATTTTTTACATTGATATATCTTAACTTTAGCTTTGCTACTAGTTTTAAACCCGCCTATTGGAATATCAAATACATACCCACCAACAAATCTTGAATAGATTTTCTTATTAGCATGGTCACAAGGGGGTGTTAATTCTATTGCTATATTTACTCTTGGATAAGTATTTTCAAGCTCAAATATTCCATCTCCCATATCAACAGGAACATCTTCAACCTGATTTTCATGCAAAACAAGCGGACTTTTCGAATCAAGAATTCGATAAATATTACCAGGTAGAATTTCTTGTGTATTCAAGTTGTTACTTTCAATAAAGAAACAAGAATTCAGCTTGGCAGACAGACGATGCAATGTTTTAACATCACCACCAAATGGATTTTCAGTAATTCCAGATAAATCAGGAAGTGACTCATTCTTAACAATCGAAAGTAATTCTGAATTTAACAATGAATCAAATACCTGGTAAGCCCCTGAAGTCAAATTTATATCTTCCTTTTCACCCGTTTCATTTCTAGATAACTCTCTAAGGATATATGATAAACACTCTTCGTGATTCTCAAAATTGGAAGATAATCCATATATGTCACTTAAAACATTCTCTATAGAATCATTAACTAATTTTCTCCAAGCCAATGAAAAATAAGCTATTCTACTCTTCTGAAGTTCAGTATTTAGGTCATCTAACAATCTGTCAAAATTCCAAGAACCTTCTACTTGATAGTTCATTTTATCCATACACAAAATAAACAAAGGAGGAGCATTTAATATCACAGAAGTATCTATTTCTTCTTCCTCATCAGTAGATTCTTGATCTGCAATAGCATTCCTAACTGTCGCTTTTCCGATTCGTTTGAGAAATTCGTTAGAATACTCTTTATGCTTTGTCCATAACACGATACCATAATACTTAGTTCTTTCTGGTTGAATTCTTTGGATTATACCAATAAGTCGAGAAATATTTGGAACTAAATTTGATATATTATCGTCCAGCATCAAGTCTGCAAAAATCAATTCACGAGGATGCTTAAATGCTGATATTTCACCTTCGGAACTACCTATGCGAATAAAATCTACAGGAACATCAACTTTCTGTAAAGCATCCACAATAGCTTCACCTTCTTCTTCGATGTTGTCAATAACAACCGCCCTATTTATAACTTCTTCAATTTTCATAGCTACATTACATAAAAATACACATTATGCTTTAGGAAATGACAAAGCAACAATAGCCTTATCAATCCCTTTATCAACAATTTTCGACGGCAGTTCTATATCACAATTGGACAGAATGTCCATATGACCATTCAACTGTTTCATCGTTTCGTGAGTAATATAAAGTCCAAATCCCATACCTGCATTAAGAGGCTTTCCTGACACAAAAGCTCTAACCGCTAATTCAGGTGCGATTTTAAACCCTGGTCCATTGTCGCACACGGCAACTGTGACAAAACCTTCTCGAAAAGATTCTGTAACATACAAATATATCATTCTATCCTCTATTCTTGATCTACAAACCCAATATATGGAATTATCCACCAAATTAGTTAATGCAGAAATTGTTTCTGTCTTACTAAGTTTTGCCATAAAATCGACCTTCTTATAATTTGAGAACAATCTGATAGCATGATCTTGAAATCTAAATCTATTGTACTCAATAACTTTACCAACTATTTGGGAAACATTGATTTTTTGAATTTCAGACTTTAACATCATTGAGGAATAATTAGCAATGATCGTTTCCAAGACTGGAATGATTTCTTTTACCTTAAATATATTTCCTGCTTCTGCACAACTTTTAAGTGCAGCCATTTGCTTCTCCAGTTCATGGATTGCTCCTCCTAAATTGATGCCAATACTTGCACTATGAATTAATGTGTCCCTTACCTCATTATATTGTGATTCAATCCGATACAAATAAGTAAGAATCTGATGTTGATCTTTCTCTTCTGGAACTTTTTCTTTAACGATAGAAATAACTTCAGACAAGTCACCAATTACCGGTTCTGTCACATTCTTACCAGTTTTGTAAATAGACATCAGATTCATTCTGTCTTGATTTCTCTGCTGAATGAAAAGATCCATCACATAAGATATCGCATCCACGAAAGCAAAATAAGCTTCATCTTCGATGAATCCTTCTCGATTTGTTTTTTCTCTTAAACCATAACTGGAAATACGGTCTAACATTACAGAACCAAGAAGTAGGCTGTTACTTATAGATCCTCCACTACGACTAAGCCTTCTTTTATCTATAGAAAGCCAATCATTGCCAGGTTCACCATAATCAAACACTCTCATATTATCACGGTAAACTCGAATACCAGAATTTTCCTTTAAATAATCATTTAGACCTTTTTTCTCAATATTTAACAAACTAAATACGGAAGAGTCCTTCTCGTACATGATGACATCAAATTGCACCCTACCTATATTATATTCATTAAGATCTAAACGCTTTTCCCGTTTTACCACTTTACCAGTTTCAGTCTCAACTTCAACATTATGTATTAAGACCTTTTCATATTCATCTAAAGCCGTTAGTGACCTTGACTTTATCTTATCCAAAACATTCCATGGCTTGAATTCATAAGAAAACTCAGTTATTATACTACCTTCCAAAGTACAATGTCCATAATATAAACCTGCATTTTTGATAGCTTCAAGATTTGGCAAGCCTGAGAAGACATTACTATTTGATGAGACAACGACCTCAAAAGAGTCACTTTTTTCTGAGAATGGACTATTCAACGTCGTTAAATCCCGAAATACAGAACGAAGTTTTCTTCTATTCCATTCCCCTTTCAGATTACGGACTATAATTTTCGTACCTGTTTGTTTGTCAAAGAAATGCGAATCAGAAGAATATCCATAATCAATCTTAAAGTCATCAATATCTTTAGATTCTGCTAATTTGGACCAATCGATACTTACATAAACTTCATTCTCATCCGAATGCTTAGAATACAACTTAATATCATTTCCTAACTTATGAACACCCAAGCGTCCAATGCCTTTTTCACCTAGAGGTAAGCGTCCCTGACGATGACTTATCAATCTGTTTTTCTTGTTATCTGTACCAATAACAAGCCAAATATTCTCAATCGTATCTAAACTCATACCAGACCCATTATCTGAAATTGATATTTCTATTAATGAGCCAAAAATATCGAAATTGAAATCTACAACACATTTTGTTGCCCCTGCATCATAAGAGTTTTTTACTAACTCCAACAATGCAATGCTCTCATCTTTTATAAGATCTTCCCCTAAATGCGCCAAGACCCTAGCTGTCATTTTAAATGGTTTCTTCATATAATCTTTCTTTAGGTTATTTTTCATTAAACACAACGGTCATTCTATCCTCACTATATCTACTTATGAGCGCAGATAAAAGTCTCTCATCACAATCTGGAGAGATACACCAATTATTGCTACAATGACATAAAATGTCATATAGTGTTCTAAAGTCTGTATCATGTACTAAAACTTTCTTCCATTTTTTAAGCAACATCATTAGCCTACGAGAAACATGCCGTTTATCGTATCCTAGCATTAAGTACGAATGCTTTCCTTTCGGTAGCAGGTGAACAAACAACATATCTAGGGGAGCAGAGCAAGTTTCATCAAAGCATAACTCTTCAAAATCACTATCATCAACTATAGCATCACAAATTGCTAGTTTTAAAGGAGCCAGTTCTATACAGCAAAATACATAAGAGTTAAAATCATTATTTTCAATTGCATCATAAAGCAAGACGATGCTTGAATCATATCTTCTTTTCATGAACTCCCACGCTTTCTTTTCTTCATCATATATTCCACCCTGATAAAAGGGATTTTTCTCCCTCTTAGCTTCATTTTCTACCAATAACTTCAAATTATGATATCGTAAAGCACCTACAGCGCGTAGAGATTGAAGCACTTGAAATCTAATATCTGTTGGTATTATCCCATCTGCATTTTTCTCATACTCATCAAATAACCCATTATCGTGTTTCTTGCAAAAGATTGGCATAGACATAGCTTTCTCTATACCAAACGTTTGAAATTTTTCTAATGGAAGTTCACCAGAATCTATAAAACTCATAGGATGCACCTCATCTATCTGACATTGTATCAATTCATGCTTATCATTACAAATGTACTTTTTCAATACACATTGTGGCACAATATGAGAATGTTTCAAAGCTATCTCATTGCAACCAGGAATACAACATTTATACTTGTGCTTTTGTGAAATAATACGAGCCTTGCTCAACGTTGAAGCAAAGTCTTCATATGAAAAATCCGAAATATCCATAACCATTCCAATTAAAGAGTAATCATTGAATCAAGATTGGCGCATCAAAATCTTAAAATACCCATTACATAGCAAGGCGGTCCCATCCCGCACAACCATGGCGTAGACCGCTTTGGTCCGCCAACCTTAGAGCAAAGCGGTTCTGAGCACCGGAGGGCGGTTACATCCACTCTCTTCGGGCAAGAGAGAGGCTTGGTGAGAGATGTGAAGCCTTCTTTAATGGTAAAGAAGGACGGGATGATTTTAGGAAAAAGACATTATCTGTCCTTATACATATTATCATAATACTTCTGATACTCCCCAGAAGTAACATGATCCATCCATTCCTGGTTCTCGAGATACCATTTTACCGTTTCCTCGATACCCTCCTCAAACTGCAGAGATGGCTCCCAGCCCAATTCCTTCTGAAGCTTGCGAGAGTCGATGGCGTAACGCATATCGTGACCCTTTCTGTCTGTTACATAAGTAATCAAATCCAAGTCAGCACCCTCAGGGCGACCGAGCAATCTATCAACAGTCTTGATAACCACCTTGATGATATCAATGTTCTTCCACTCGTTGAAACCGCCGATGTTGTAAGTCTCGGCAATCTTACCCTTATGGAAAATCATATCGATGGCACGGGCATGATCTACCACATACAACCAGTCGCGCACGTTCTCACCCTTACCATATACTGGCAATGGCTTGCGATGACGGATATTGTTGATGAACAGCGGAATCAACTTCTCAGGGAACTGGTATGGACCGTAGTTGTTAGAGCAGTTGGTCACGATGGTAGGCATACCGTATGTATCGTGGAAAGCACGGACGAAGTGGTCTGAGCTTGCCTTGGATGCAGAATATGGAGAGTGAGGATTGTACTTGGTTGTCTCTAGGAAGAACTCCTCGCCGTAAGCCTCATGGTTCTTACCGCTGGATGCCTTGGTAGTGAAAGGAGCAGGAACGCCCTCAGGGTGAGTCATCTGCAATGCACCATAAACCTCATCGGTAGAGATGTGATAGAAGCGCTTGCCCTCGTATCCCTTAGGAAGACTCTCCCAGTAAATCTTTGCCGCCTGGAGCAGAGACATGGTACCCATCACGTTGGTATGAGCGAAAGTGAATGGATCCTTGATACTTCTATCTACGTGGCTCTCGGCAGCGAGATGGATGATGCCATCCACCTTGTAGTCCTGCATCAGCTTCAACATCAGGTCGAAATCGCAGATATCGCCCTTAACGAAAGTATAGTTAGGCTTGTCCTCGATGTCCTTGAGGTTAGCCAGGTTGCCTGCGTATGTCAACTTGTCGAGGTTGATGATGTGATACTCAGGATATTTGTTCACGAAAAGTCTTACTACGTGAGAGCCGATGAAACCAGCACCGCCTGTGATTATTATATTATGCATATATATATTTTAATTATAGGAATCCCTCAACCTTGCGGTCCCATCCCGCAAAAACTGGCGAGACCTCTGACGGTCCGCTAACTTTAGAGCGTAGCGGTTCCGAGCACGCCAAAAGTGTGCGGTTACATCCCCGCTTCCTGAGGAAGAGGGGCTTGGGGAGAAAGTGGAGCTCCCTTTGGAAAGGGAGACGGAGGGATTTGAAAAAAGTTTAATATTCAAGATTCTTTATCAAAGAAGCTTCATTCTCTTCAAGAATGGAAAGCAGATACTTGCCATAGTCATTCTTCAACATAGGTTGAGCATTCTCACGCAACGTATCACTATCTATCCAACCTTGGCGATAAGCAATACCTTCCAAGCAAGCAACCTTCAAGCCTGGCGCTTCTCCAAAACTTCGATAAAGGTAGATGCCTCAGAAAGGGAATCATGGGTTCCGGTATCAAGCCAGGCGAATCCTCTTGCCATGGTCTGAACCTTCAGCTGCTTATCCTTCAGGAACTCCTGGTTTACTGTTGTGATTTCCAACTCACCACGAGCAGATGGTTTGATATGCTTAGCTACTTCTACTACCTTATTAGGATAGAAGTATAAGCCTACTACAGCATAATTGCTCTTTGGATGCTGAGGCTTCTCCTCGATGCTCAGACAATTGCCTTGCTCATCAAACTCTGCCACACCATATCGCTCAGGATCACTTACACGATAGCCAAATACAGTAGCTTTGTTATTGATAATATATCATCGGTTTATCAAAGATAGGAATCTGCTGCTTGCTGATACCCTTTGTGATAGGATACAAACGTGTACCGCTACCACCAGCTAATACGATTCCTTTCATATTTATTGATTATTATTTTAACCCCTGTCTATCATTATCCTCAAACCAGTCAGCAAGAGCTTCCTCAAAGCTCCACTTAAACTGATAACCGCAGTTCTTCAACTTCTCACCACAGATATTAGTAGAAATCTGGAGCTTCTTCACTCTCGCAGGACAGATACCCATTGGGGAACCAAGAAGCATTGCCATCCTTGCCATAGGCATGATAACCCAGTTAGGAATATCAGGCACAAACTGAGTCAAGCCTGTAACCTTCTTCATAGCCTCCACGATATGCTGGATAGTATAAGCAGGCTCGAAGCAACAGTTATACAACTCAATACCATGCTCATGATGTTCCAAGCGATACAGCATGAAGCGAACCAGCTCCTTTACATAGATACAAGCCTTGATGGTATCTTTTCTGCCAGGGTAAGCAAACTTATGACCACGGATTGCCCAATACAATCTGGTGAAGTTACCATTCTCACCCTTTCCGAACACGACACCAGGGCGAACGATAGTGAGCTGACGATGAGCCGCATCACCATTCTGCCACTTCTCATGAATCTTCTCTGCTACCAACTTTGAGATACCATATGCAGTATTAGGAGTAGGCAAAGTTGTCTCCTTCTTCAACTCCTCAGCAGCTCCGTATGGTGCAATACTTGAAGTAAACACAATCTTCTTGATATTCCACTTCTCTGCAAAAGCCACCACATTCTCAGCACCGCGGATATTCGTTTCGAAATACTCATGATCCTCATGACCAGGAGTACGATGAACTGCAGCAAAGTTGAAGATCACATCGTCCTCAGTAGGAGTAAATGGCAAGCTCTCGATAGGCTTTCGGATGTCATACTCAATGAAAGTAGACTGCAACTTCTCACCATCACGCAAAGCAGGCTTGTAATCCTCACTACCGGATTAGGAGTACCAGGCTTAACGATGTCAAGGTTATATACTTGGGCGTTAGGATAACGCTCCTTAATCAAATTTGTAAGATGGGTACCGATGAAACCAGTACCGCCAGTGATAATATAGTTCATTGTGATGATTCTTATTTTTGTTCGTTTACTGCATTTTCAAAATATCGGGTCAACCTCTCTGCTTCACTCGCTGCATCAAAACCATTTAGTTTTAAATAGCTTTTTCTACCTCTACGAGATTTCATAAGAAGAGCTGTCTCAGGAATAATGATATCTGCCCATTCTTTAGCAGATTTACTTAACTCGATAAAATGACCAAGTTCTTCAATTCCTGCTTCACGAGTGATTGCATCAGAAAAGAAAACAGGAAGCCCTGCAGCCTGAGACTCCACGCCAACTATTGGAAAGCCCTCATAAAGCGATGGCAACAAAAAGGCATCAAAGGCATTATAAAACTGCCGTATATCTTCTCTTCTTCCCAACCAACTCATTTTATCTCCAAATCCATATTCCGCAATTTTCTCTTTCATTTCCTGCTCCATAGAACCAATGCCAATGATAACAAAATGAGCATTTTCTTGACGGTTTTTGATCTCGTTCATCACATCAATCAAAAATAAAGGATTCTTCTGCTTTTCAAAACGGGCTATAGTACCATATACAACTTTACCTTCCCAACCAAATTTCTTACGAGTTTCCTCTCTTAACAGTGGAGAGAAATCATTTTTTTCTGCATCAACAGGGTTTAAGAAAATAGCAACTTTACCTTTTTGAGTAAAACTCTTGCCAAACTGAAATTCTGCACTCTGAATACCATTTGCCATAAAATAGTTGCAGAAGCAATGAGAAAATCGTTTTAACACATTCTTCATTAGAGTTTTCTTCTTCTCCAATTTAGAAGCTGTTGTCAAGCTCTCACTTACACGAACCTTGATGCCAGCCATTTTTGCCACAAACAAAGGAAAAATGTTCATCGTATTGTTTGCCGCATAGAGCACATCATATTGTTCACGTTTATAAAGCTGATAAAGAGCTTTCATGTGACTAAGAATCTTCTGATAGGGAGGAACCACATAGACATGACCTCCTAATGCTTCCACTTCATCAAAAGGAATACTATTGGAATCCTCATCCACTATCAAATCAAACTTCACTTTATCTGGAGAAAAGTTTCGCATGTAAGCCATTACCAAACTTTTCTGACCACCTGAATCGCATTTGTTAACGCTAATTGCAACCTTTATCATAAACTTCCTATTTTACAGATTCATTATAAAAAGTAGAGATACCATTCAACATAGGAGTCAACTCAACTTGTGCCAAACGTTGCATCTTTTCAGTATCCAAAACCATGTTAGACACATCCATAGGGCGGGCATTCTCATAGACAATCTTAAAATCCTTCTTTGTGATAATCTTCAAGAAAGCAAGAATATCATTCACAGAATAACCTCTGCCACTGCCCAAGTTAACGGTCTCGTTGTAGACATCCTTATCTATCAACTGATAGAATACCTTTGCCAAATCATCAATATAGATATAATCACGGATTGCCGAGCCATCACCCCAAACTTCTACAGGTTTATCCTCCAAGATCTTACCAATTGCTACAGCCACCAATCCTTGCTTACCATGTAAATTTTGACCATGGCCATATGGATTAGATGGACGAACAATTAAGTACTTCAAGTTTTCTGTACGATTCTTAAAAAGAATACTATTCTCCATCATTTGCTTTGACCAGCCATAGTAAGAAATAGGTGCCATTTCATCTGTCTCAACAAATGGTTGCATCGTAGAGCGATTGCCATAAATCGTGCCACCAGAAGAGAAATACACAAACTTGATATTCTCCTTAGCACATATCTCCATTAGCTTAATGGAAGGGAAAATCATGTTCTTAAACTCATTGTTGAAATCATCATATCCACTACCAGGTATAAGCGTAGATACAAGATGAACCACAACATCAATCTTGTTACCAACCAAAATCTTTTCAACCTTATCGATATTACCCAAAGCCTCTCGGAAAATCTTCACATTAAAGCCATCAAGTCTCGACACATTAGCAAATTCTGGTTCTACAACAAAAACATTATATTTTTCGTTTGTCAAAAACAGCTTGACCAAACTGGAGCCAATAAAACCAGCACCACCTATAAAAAGTATATTCATTTATATAGAGCTTTCAATTATAATAGTGAATCAATCGATTTTATCCTAAAAACCGGTATAAGTTTTCATGCATGATTTTTGCAAAACGCTTGAAAGTATATTTGTTTAATATTTTTTCAGGAGATGCAACATCATGAGATAGTAACTCATCCAAATCTACATTGGTATTATAAGGATCAATCCAATAAGCAGACTCTCCGAAGATTTCTGGCAAACAGCTAGCCTTTGCAATGATGCATTTTGCACCAACACTCATAGCTTCTAAAGGCGGAATACCAAATCCTTCGAAGAAGGATGGAAAAATAAAAGCTTTACAATGAGCCATAAGATACTTAACTTCTCCATCGCTAATATAGCCCAAGAATCTAACGTTCTTATAGTCCTCTTCTTTATAATCAGTACCATACGCTTTGAGATTAGCCTTTCCACCTATAAAGAAATTATACTGAGGATGTCTCTTTGCAACCTCTAATATCCATTGTATATTCTTGTTTGGAGCCAAACTGCCCAAAGAAAAGAAGTAAGGATTTGCGAACCAATCAGGATGTCTTTCTTTCAAAGATTCATCAGCTGTAACCTCATTGAAATGTTCCCACCCATTACCTAAAACTACAATTTTATTTGAAGGTAGCTTTAAACATTCTATCATTTGTTTTTTAGAATACTCAGACACGGTAAATAATAAAGGTGAGAATCTTCGAGCTAACTCCTCTTGAAATATATGCCAACATCTAGAAATCTTCATGTAGAATGTCTTGCAATACTCGGGATGAGTTCTATAACTCATGTCGTGAATACAAATAATTCCAGGTTTTAAAACAGGCATTATCGTAAGAAGGTTTAGAGAAATGCTTCTAGGATGAGTTAGCATATACAAAGCTAAAAAAGTTTGTTCCCATAAAGATCCTTTCGCCTTCCCAAATTTGATAACTGGTATATTATTCAAATGTGGAATATTGGAAGCATTTTTTGGAATAACCAAAGAATATTGACCTTTCTTGCATATTTTGTCTAATTCTGATATTATCTCAAATGCAAAACGTTCTTGCCCAGTAACTCTACGAGCAGCAAACTGGCCATTAATAACAATATTTAACATGTAACTTTCAATTAATTTTCAATTGCACATTGTAATGCATTCGCAAGCATATGTCCATTTCTCAAAGCAAAAGACTCCTTTTCTATACATCTATTCATAAAATCTATATCTTGAGAAGTAAGTAATGCTATTTTTTCTTCTATTTCAGAAAGTTTGCTTATGGCTATACCCAGATGATTATCCAAAATATAGGAAGCCATTGCACTATTTTCCCAGACTATAACTTTCAACTGGCATGCAATATAAAGCGATAATTTGTGTGGTGCAATAATCCTTAAATATTCACCTATATTACCAGAGCAACTATCTATACTATCACCATCCCACAGCAACCCCCATTCTCCTTCTATTGCTGATATATCGTTAGGTAAAAAAGCTCCTTTATATGATAGAAATTTTGGAAACTTCAATGAAGGAACATCCTTTCCATAAAGGTTAAATGTTACTCTATTGAAGTTAAGTTTACCAAAATCATTTAAAAAAATACTTTTTGACAATTGTCCTGCAAATACAATTTCATCAGGTTTCCTCACTGCATTTTGTTCCTTAGTTAACAAGTAGTCAAAACATCCCAAAACACAATATTTTTTATTGAGTCCATATTCCTGTAGCTTATTTTTCATTGCTTCAGTATGAACTATTAAACAAGAAAAATTATTCAAGACAGCTATCTCATCACTAATTTTATTTGAAGCAGGAAAGCGTAAAGAAGGCAAATCATGTATAACCGCTATTGTGTTAAAGTTTTTGAATCTTGAAGATATAATTCTAAATGCCTTTAAATTAACGAAAGGGTACTGAATAAGAACATAACTTCCTTTTGGTATTTTTAATAAAGCTAAATAAATTCTTATTATTATTTCCAAAGGTCCCAATACTTTATTGGTTGAATGGCGAATAATAGGTACATAAATTGTTTCTAAACATCTTTTTACAATGGAAGTAACATCATTCTCGCTTTAGATGTTGCCACGAATTTTCCTTTTTCCATTAAAGACTTTGGATCACAAAAATCTAAAAAATATAACCTTTTCATAATTTACCTAATATTTTTTTACTTGTTGTTTAACATTATTTGGATCACAAAAATCTAAAAAATATAACCTTTTCATAATTTACCTAATATTTTTTTACTTGTTGTTTAACATTATTTGCAA
>QSCI01000062.1:0-20543 GCA_003463005.1 Segatella copri
GTTTAGTGCGGCTTGTCTGCTTGCCGATGACGGACTGCATGATGAACTCCCGAAAGGCTCTGCTCTCAATGCTGTCAATACGGAAGGCTACCGCAATGACGAGTTCAAGGCTATACACATCATAGCTGATGCGGTCGTTCTTCCTGACATGACGGCGTACATCCTGCTCTTTCAGAATGCCGTCCTTGAATACAGCCTTGACAGCCTTGCGCACATAGCAGCCGAACACATTATACATGTCGGCAATCTCCTGCATGGTCATCCATACAGTATCGGTCGGCATGGATACCGTTCCGCTCTCACTGATTGTTATAACACCTCTGTTCATTTCCTGTCCTCCTTATTTTTATTCTGGTCAGTTTCTTTTGTTTCTCTGCGCTGCATCAGCTTATCCATATCCTTGGATATCTTGTCATCGGTGATGACGGCATAGACCTGGGTGCTTCGCAGATTGGAATGCCCCATCATCTTGGCGATGCTTTCCATTGATATGCCCGAAGTAACCATGTTTACTCCGAATGTATGTCTTGCAACATGTGCGGTAAGGTTCTCATTGATACCCAAAGCCACACCGAGTGAATGAAATTCAAACCACATGGAATCACGTGAAGAAAGAGGGAAAACTGGTTTGCTATCATCCGCTGTATTGTATAGCGACATTATCTGTTCAGCTATCGGGTGCAAGGGAATGAACGCTTCGTTGTTGGTCTTTGCTCTTTTCTCACGGATGTATTTTCTACCGTCTGCCGTCATCCCGATATGGTGTGGATACAGGTTACGTAAATCGACATAAGCCAAACCTGTAAGGCTGGAGAAAACAAACATTCTGCGTGCCAACTCCAAAGCCTTATCCTCCATAGGAATCTCCATAATGAGCAGCAAGTCATTTCTGGATATATGTCTACGCTTTGGTGAGCCTTTCTTTTCATATCCGACATCTTCCAATGGATTGAATTTCAGCAGACCTCTGTCAACAGCGATATAAACCAAGCGTTGCAGCCAACAGAGATTATGGTTCGTATTGGATGCACTATACCCTTTGCCAATCAAGAACAACTTATAAGATTTGCCAAATTCCTCAGTCAAATCTTCAAATGCAATGTCATTCATTCCTCGTAACCCGATGAACTCTCGCAAGTTTAGCTGCGATGTCTTAGATTGGCGATAAGAAGATGTTGAGTTAATACGGATAGAGCGCAGCCTAAGGCGTTCACGCTCCTCCTCGCCAGTGGCAAGCAATGTCATCGGGATAGTATTTGCATCAACAATAACATTCTTCAGAATCTCGGCGGTAACGATGCCCTTTTCCTTTGTTGCCTGCTCGTAGGCTTCGTCAATTCTTAGTCTGAACGCTTGCAGTTGTCCGTTCACTCTTGCATTCTTGGCTTCACCTTTTTTCGTGTCCCATTCTTCGGGAGCACAGTAAAGACCTGTTGCTATGGCTGACACTTTGCCGTCAATTGTGATACGGCAAAATATAGATGTGGTTCCGTCTGCCTTTACTCTGCCACGGTTGATATAATAAAACTGCTTGTATGTACTTCTCATTGTTATGTTCCTTTCTTATTTTGTGAAAATATTACAGGACAAACTTGAAGTCTTTGTTGGCTTCGATGAACTTGTCCATATCCTCAAATAGCTTTTTCGGGGTGACACGTGCATAGATTTGCGTGGTCTGAATGTTGCTGTGACCAAGCATTCTGCTGATAGTCTCTATCGGAACACCTTCTTCGAGCGTAACGAGCGATGCGAAACTGTGCCGTCCAACATGATAGACCAAATCCATACTTATGCCAGATAGTACTCGGAGACTTTTCATGTTACCTCTCAGCACTCGAAATTCCTGTGGCGGTAAAAGAGTAGGTCTTGTCGGGTCTTTGTATTTCTCCAACATGGCAAGCGCCTCTGGCAGTAACTTCACACGTGCAAGCATCTTGTTCTTCTTTCTGTGGTATTTCAGCCAAAGGCTGCCCTCCTCATCACGAAAGAGGTTTTCTTCCGTGATGGAAACCGTATCGGCATAAGCCGTGCCTGTATAGCAGGCGAAAAGAAAAAGGTCACGGGTCAAAGCCAACGATTTTCTTCGCTCTGGTATTTCGAGGTCACGAATTTTCAGGAAGTCCTCATGTGTCAATGCCTTTGGTGGATTCTCTTTCTTTTGAGGTAGCTTGAAGTGCATGAAATGATAACGCTCGGAGTGTCCTGCCTTGAAAGCTATTCGGCAGGTCTTCTTCAAGATGGCGAGATAGTGGCGGACTGTATCAAGTGCAAGACCTCTCTCGTCCAAGCAAAAGTCCATGTACTCACGGATAAACTGCTCGTCAAGCTCACCGAATGCCACATCGTCAGTTCCATAACGCTTCTTGACGAACAATCCCAATGTCAGGCGAGTGTACTGGTAGTTTGGCAGCGTGCCTTTCTTGTAGTCGATGCCGATTCTTGACTCAATGTCCGCAATGATGGCGTCAAGCTGCTTCAACAAGGTCATCTGAGTGTCTGCACTGCATTGAAACAGATCCTTTATCGCCTTTGCGTCAAAATCCGTCTTGCGCTCCACAAGTGACTCGTAGGCTGAGTTTATTGCCAGCAACAGTTTGTCAATCTTGGCGTTCACTTCCACAGCCTCCTTGCTCTTGCCGTCAAGTCTGCTCTCACGTGGATTCCATAACTTTGGCGTACATGACAACTTGCAACCGAACTGCGCCATTGTTCGGTTGAGGGTGATGCGTCCCATGATGGGAGCCTTACCGTTCTTGTCCAATCCGCTCTTTTTGAGGTAGAGCAGCACCTTGAATTTTTCAACTTTCATCTGCTTACTTTTTAGTTTGCAAAAATAATCAATCAGTAAGCATTCTCCGTTATTGAAAGTTGTGCAGAACGGTGCAACAAACACTGGTGATAAACTATTTGTTTTTCACCACGTTAGCAGTGCAGGTTTCGGTAACTGACCGCTAACGGTTTGGTAACTGAAATAACTCAATAGACTGCTCGGCTTTGCTTTGCAGCCAATTGGCAGAATTATGAAATATTGCTCATTCTCAACCACTTGCAGTTCATTCCTCTCATATTCACTTTCCGTTGCTTTTGCTTAAATTGTGCACTGCTTCCGTCATACCTTTGCCACCTTGCAGTTGGCAGAGGGAACGGACATCTACACCGTGAGCAAGCTGCTTACCCATAGCAATCTTGCCACTACTCAGGTGTATGCCGATGTGGTGGACGAACTCAAACGTGATGCGGCAGAACGTATCTCGCTCAAAATACCAACAAAGGAAGAGAGTGACCAGACATAAGTGAAAAACATAATCAGGATAACAAATGGAAGAAAACAAATCATTATCGTTCGACCAACTGCCCAGTGCAGTTGGCGAACTTCTGACAAAGGTCAATACGATGATGACTCGTCTTGATGACATTGGTCAGAGAATAGGCAATGCTCCGAGCGAGAATGACCATGTTCTTATGGACATCAGAGAGGCAAGTGCCTTCGTCCGAAAGAAAGTCTCATCGCTTTATGCTTACACATCTGAAAGGCGCATTCCTTTCTACAAGAGAGGGAACACGCTCTACTTCTTCAAAGACCAGCTGATAAAATGGATTGAGGCAGGTGGCTCATGGGACAAGCCTTACGAATCGACCCAGGAGGAACAGGCAGACTTCGAGGCTCATCTGGCAATGTTGCAGAAAAGCAAGAAGAACAAGCCTGCCTCCATGAAGAGGGTCAAGGGCGAGAAAAATCCTGATGGGGAAGAATGGCATGACGGATAAGAGAATCATGTAATCTACTTTTTACGAAAGGGGAAAGAGAAACTATTCATTCTTTCTTTGCTGAGTAATCCGTTTCACTAATAATCAGTTTTTCAAGATGAGTAACCAAAGCATAAAATACGGAATCCTGCTGACCAAGGAACAGCTCGATTTCTTGAAGGATGACAGGCAGGGCTTCCACCGCATGACCGCCTTCGGCACTTTTGTATCAATGGCATCCACCAAGCCAAGTGTTTATCTGAAGACAGGCTTCTCCGCTTCTCTCTCCATCGGGCAGTTTGCCATCTCTACCGTTGAGCTGTCTGCCCTTTGGAAGTGTGACCGCAAGACAGCGGCAAAGGTGGTGGAACTGTTCAATCAGGTGGGCATCCTCTCAACCGAGAGGAACAACCGCACCTCCATACATACGATACTATGCATCGCCTTCTGGTACGTTGACGGCATCAAGGAAGCCATCAAGAACCCCTTCTACAACCGTCAATCCGTGACTTCCGCCACCCAAGAGGAATCGGTGTCCAATGTCCCATCCGATACCGCTTGCTCTTCGGAAGGCAATCTTTCCAATGGCATAGGTCAGCAGAAAGACAGCAGCGTCAATCCTGCCACTACTGACATTCTGCAGCCCCATGTTCCTGCCTCTTATAATACCTCTTCCCCTTTCGTTAATTCTCATGTTATCGGGGATGGACTTTCAGATCCTTCTCCGATACCACAAGACTTCAAACAAAGGGAAAAGGAAGGTGATGACCATTTTGAGTATGAGGTTGGACAGCCGTCAGAAGATGACTGCAATCAAGGAGAAGGGGCATCACCCATTGAGTTGCTGCCGTCTCCTGTCTATGATGACGAGGGCAACCTCTTGCAGCCACCGCCCCATGAAGGACGATGCGAGGATCACACGGAGAGACATGGCGCGCATATCACCCCAAGTCACTCATGATGTCATCTCTACTTTTCCCTTATTTCGACTATTGACGTTCCCGACAGGCAAGCTATCCAGAAGCCGCTACCTCTATTAGCCGTAGTTTTTTTTCGGAGGTCTAAACAAGAAGTACCAGTGTCAGACGGTTTCGCTTCGCCCACCGCTTCCTACTGGCATTCTTGAATGTTCGCAGGCTCACATTGGCTGTCCTGTTATATCAAGTATAAACTTTATAAACCCCATCTACAATGACAAAAGACAAGAATAACAACACGGAGAAAACCTCAAAGAAGAGACCTCCGAAGACCAGACACATTGACGTTCGTTTCACAGAAGAACACTACGACTTGGTAGTACATAATGCCCGACTGTCAGGCAGGAGCAAGAGCACATATCTTCATGACTTAGGCATCGGACACAAGCCATCCCTACCCATGACCGCAGAGCAGGAGGAAGCCTTGAAGGGCTTAATCGGGGCAAGGTCTGAACTGGTTTATGTGCGCAATGCGCTTCATGCCCTGCCACAGACCGAGAGACTAAAACTCTTCAAGAGAGCCGACTTCATGGAACGTTGGCTTCAAGGCATCAACACCCTGATAGAGGAATTGAGCCGCATTAGAGACAAATTCTTGGATATGTTATGATAGCAAAAGCGTCAGCAATTCAGCATGGTCAGGCAATGACCAATTACGCAACCAAAAACAATCGCGCGGACATCGTCAAGACCAACCATCTCAGCGAGGGTCTGCCGCCGATGGGCATGTGGGACGAGATGGTGCTGCATCAGTCCATGTTCAAGCAGAGGTATGCCAAGAAGCCCATCGAACTGACGTCCATCCGCTTTGAGCTTTCCCCATCTGAGGAGGAGGCACGTAACTGGACTATGGAGGACTGGAGAAGATTCCTTGACGAGTTCATTCGTGAGATGGATGGTATCTCCAAGGTGAACCACATCGGCAAGAAGAAAGGCAAGGCTGCAACTTCGGTCAAGCCGACCAACATAGCCAACTCACAATATTTTGCCGCCCTTCACCGTGACTCCAAGAGTGGCATTCCCCACCTGCATCTGGTGGTGAACCGCATCGACATGGACGGTAATCTCAATGATGTGAAGTTCATCGGTGAGCGTGCCGTGATGGCTGCGAAAGCCATCAATCAGCGTCATGGTTGGAAGGATGCCATGGATATTCGTCAGGAACGCATTGCAGAGGTGACCAAAGCCTGTATGGATGTGCTGCGTTCAATGCCGTTCTTTGATTGGGATGAATATGCCGACCGATTGAGGGCAAAGGGATATGACATCGAGCTTATCCGTGACAAGAATGGTCAAGGCAGGGTGCATGGCTACCGCTTCAAGTTCGGAAAAACTACCATCAAGGCTTCCGAACTGGGTGTAGGAAGGAATCTCACCGCATCGAAAATCGGGAATACCTTCCGCAAGCTGCACCCTCAGCCAACACCTGTTGCAGTTGGTCAAAGACCTTCTCCTTCTGTTTCAAACGCTACCACATTGGACAGCAGAAATACGGCATCGCAAGGTGGTCTGTCTCGTACAAGCAATGTTGCCAAACCTGACCTTCCTGCCGGATTGAGAAAGATTATTGAAGTCGATGGTGAGCGTTTCAGCATAGTCATGCCGAGAACTGCTTACGACACGATGAACAGTTGTATCGAAGTTCCCGAGAATGGATCCGCAAGCCACACTGACATTCTGAATGTAGCCATGCTGCTCTTCATGAACTACCTTGATGCTGCCACATCGATGTCTGAGTCATGTGGTGGCGGTGGCAGTCCTGGCAGTGGCTGGGGACGTGATAAGGACGATGATGACCGTGAATGGGCAAGACGTTGCGCAATGCAAGCAAACACACTCTGCAAGCCGATAAAGAGAGGCATGAAACGATAACTTTTCAAACAAGAACGGTATGGGAAGAAACAAGAAAGATGCCACACAGGATGTGCTTAACCTGTACAATCAGATGCAGGAGGACGAGAACATCGAGAGTGGCAAGGAAGAAATCAAAGTGACCCTGAAAGAGATTGAATCAGCCAAGAAAGCACTCTATGAGGCAAAGGAGGAACTGGGCAATGCCTATCGGAGGTTGGAATCAACGAAAGTGGCACTTATGGCTGCCCACAGGAGCACGGACAACATCGTGGATAGTATATGCCATGCCATAGTCAAGGCAGAGCAGAGCAACCTCAAAGTCGGCATCAACGATGAAGGAGTTGCCCAGTTGGATAAGCGGAACAACACCGCCATTTCTGCTTTCAAGCAAGCCCTTGACGAGCATGAGAAGCGGATAAACGACCTGTTCACTCACCAGCAGAAAGAGCTTAAACGAATCCGCAATATCGAGGAGGGTGCATACTTCAACGGTAGCACCTATGCCTGGATGTTCGGCTTGGCTTTCCTAAGTTGGTCTATCATCTTTGTTGAAATCACCATTTGGATATGCATCACACTTTTTTAGAAAACTCAAAACATCAGAATCATGACAGACAACGAATACAGCAAGGCAAGAAAAGCCGCTGTTGATGCCCTTATCTACTGGGCAAAGACAGGCATGAGAGAGTTCACCATGCGTGACGCAGTAAACGACTATCTGGAGGCGAGCGGTGCTAACCGCCCCTCCATCGGTGGCGAATAGACCATCCTTGCACACAGAAAAAATGCAGCCAACCGACTGGCGATTGACTGCATATACAATTCATTTTGCAATAAGATTACTTACTTTCCCTCTTTTCCATCGGTTTTATTAGATGAGTTTGTTTTTGTAGTTGCTGTTTTTGATGAGGTTGCTCGTGGAAGAAGAGTTGGATTAGAGCCTATTGACCAACGATTATTCTTCGGTTGCGACGGAGGAACATTTGTGTTTGTGCGACTGGTTTCTTTTCGCTTTTGTTCCGCTTTTCTTTTTTCCTCTGCTCTTCTCCTCGCATTTTCCCGTTCTAAAGCAATGCGATTACGTTCATTAATCTCATGAAGACGTTGATTGTTTATCCTTTGTTGCTCTTGTTGGAATCGTCTCTCATTTTCTTTTCTAATTTGTTCATTACGTTCTTCTTCAAGATATCCTAAATTCCGCAGCATTTTAGTTTAACTTATTTTATAAGTACCTGAGCAACTTTTTGTTGCTCAGGTACTTAAAAAGTTATATTTGTAATAGTGTTGCGGAATTAAGGATACTACAAAAATGGATTGACTGCTTCAACGCCGCCGATGCAGTCGCTTTGGCAAACTTATACGCTCAGGATGCCATAAACCATCAAGTCGCAAACACCCCAGTTATAGGAAAAACAGCTATCCATGAAATGTTTGTAAATGAATTTGCAACCTCAAAAATGGTTTGTATTGTTGAGCATATATTCGAGGATGGAGAATGGGCTATCATGGAATGGAAAGATCCGCTCGGGTTGCGAGGATGCGGATTCTTTCATGTGCAAAACGATAAAATAGTTTTCCAAAGAGGTTATTGGGATAAGCTCAGCTTTCTCAAACAGCACGGTTTACCCGTAGAGAATAGTGATGAAAATCCAAACACATAACACCGTCCGATATGGGAATCATCATTCATTCTTTAGAGTCCGTTTCTTTCAAAGATTTGTATGCGGCATTCTCATCTGCATTCAAAGATTATGATTTCTCTTTGAATGCGGATGAATTGCGACGCATGCTCGACCGACGAGGATACAATCCACAACTATCTTTCGGAGTATTTTTCGAAGGACGGCTGATTTCTTTTGTGCTTAACGGAACAGGCATGTACAACAACATCTTGACTGCCTATGACACAGGGACGGGAACCGTACCTTCATTCCGGGGATTACACCTAACCCAAAAAATATTCACTTTCAGCCTCGAATTGATATGTCAACAAGGAGTTCGGCAATATGTACTGGAAGTTTTGCAACACAATCACAAAGCAATAAAAATATATCGCAAATTAGGCTTTGAAACACAGAGAAATTTCAACTACTACTCTGCCAAACTGAGCGATATTGTTCCTGTATTGCAAGTAAACCATACCGCATGTCGCATACTCCCATCGGATTTAAAAAACTGCCTTAACCAAACGGCCTGGTTCGATTTTCATCCTTCATGGCAAAATGACAGGGCTTCACTGGAACGCGGAATCGACAATTTGGACATATTGGGAGCTTATGAAAGAGAAGAACTTGTCGGATTTGTTATCTTTGAACCGGCATCTGGCGATATTTCATCCCTCGCAGTTGCAAAAGATTACCGGCGTAAAGGAATAGGCAAGTCTTTGCTTAAAAGTGCTGTCAGTCATTTTCAAAGCGATGTACTCAAATTTACTAATGTTGATTGCGATTGTGAATCAGTCACTGGTTTCTTGTCATCATTAGGACTTACCCCAAAAGGACAACAGTTTGAAATGGTCAGAAAAATTTAACCTACATTTATATGAATAGCCCTCATCATCAAATAACAAATTAATAATACCAAATAAAAATACGTATAGATTAAAAAAGTTCTTTGTGCTTTTGTCAGGGAACTTTTTTTTCGTAAATTTGCGTTCAATTATGCGGCAGTAATAATATACATATTAATACGAGTTAAGAATCCTGTAGTTTTCTACATGCTACGAGGAGGTATTAAAAGGTGCGTTTCGGCAATGCATCTATTGTAGTATATTATTGCTTAATCAAATGAACATTATAAATTTAGGAATTCTTGCTCACATTGATGCAGGAAAAACTTCCGTAACCGAAAATATGCTATTTGCCTGCGGAGCAACGGAAAAGCGCGGCAGTGTTGATAAAGGTGACACCATAACAGACTCTATGGATATAGAAAAACGTAGAGGAATTACTATTCGGGCTTCTACGACATCTATTGTTTGGAATGGTGTGAAATGCAATATCATTGACACTCCGGGACACATGGATTTTATTGCAGAGGTGGAGCGGACATTCAAAATGCTTGATGGTGCAGTCCTCATATTATCGGCAAAGGAAGGCATACAAGCACAAACAAAGTTGCTGTTCAAGACTTTGCAAAAACTGCAAATCCCGACAATTATATTTATCAATAAGATTGATCGTGCCGGCGTAAATCTTGAGCGTTTATATCTGGACATAAAAACAAATCTGTCGCAAGACGTCTTGTTTATGCAAACGGTTGTCGATGGAGTCGTTTACCCGATTTGCACCCCAACAGATATAAGGGCAGAACACAAAGAATTTGTATGCAACCATGACGACGATATATTAGAACTATATTTGGCGGATAAAGAAATCTTACCGGCAGATTATTGGAATGCGATAATCGCTCTTGTGGCAAAAGCCAAAGCCTATCCGGTCTTGCATGGATCAGCAATGTGCAATATTGGCATCAATGAGTTGTTAGACGCCATCATTTCTTTTATATTTCCTCCGGCATCAGTCCCCAATAGACTTTCAGCTTATCTTTATAAAATAGAACATGACCCCAAAGGGCATAAAAGAAGTTTTCTAAAAATTATTGACGGAAGGCTGAGACTTCGAACCGTTATAAAAGTCAATGATTCTGAAAAATTCATCAAGATTAAAAATCTAAAAACCATTTATCAGGGCAAAGAGATAAATGTTGATGAAGTGGTTGCTAATGATATCGCAATTATAGAAGATATAGAAGAATTAAGAATCGGAGATTATTTAGGTGTTAAACCTTGTCTGATTCAAGGATTATCTCATCAGCATCCCGCCCTCAAATCTTCTGTCCGACCAGACAAGCCCGAAGAGAGAAGCAAGTTGATATCCGCTCTAAATGTATTGTTTATTGAAGACCCGTCTCTGTCCTTTTCCATAAATTCATATAGTGATGAATTGGAAATCTCGTTATATGGTTTAACCCAAAAAGAAATCATACAAACATTGCTGGAAGAACGATTCTCCGTAAAGGCCCATTTTGATGAAATCAAGACTATCTACAAAGAACGACCTAAAAAGAAGGTGAATAAGATTATCCATATCGAAGTCCCTCCCAACCCTTACTGGGCCTCCATAGGACTGACTCTTGAACCTTTACCGATAGGGTCAGGGTTGCAAATCGAAAGTGAAATCTCCTTTGGTTATCTGAACCATTCTTTTCAAAATGCCGTTTTTGAAGGAATCCGTATGTCTTGCCAATCGGGATTGCATGGATGGGAAGTGACGGATTTGAAAGTAACCTTTACTTATGCCCTTTATTATAGTCCGATAAGTACCCCTGCCGATTTTAGACAATTGTCTCCTTATGTCTTCAGGTTGGCTTTGCAACAATCAGGAGTGGATATTCTCGAACCGATGCTCTATTTTGAGTTACAGATACCACAAGTAGCAAGTTCCAAAGCTATTACAGATCTGCAAAAAATGATGTCTGAGATTAAAGGTATCAGTTGTAATAATGAGTGGTGTCTTATTGAAGGGAAAGTTCCATTAAATACAAGTAAAGACTATGCCTCAGAAGTAAGTTCATACACTAAAGGCTTAGGCACTTTTATGGTTAAGCCGTGTGGGTATCAAATAACAAAAGGCGGTTATTCTGATAATACCCGTATGGAAGAAAAGGATAAACTTTTATTCATGTTTGAAAAATCAGTATCATCAAAATAATGGAACGATCCAGGAATTTCTATAAGACAATACGGTTGGGGTATATACTTATCTCCGTTCTTATCGGATGTATAGCATATAATAGCTTCTATGAATGGCAGGAGATAGAAGCATTAGAACTTGACAACTTGAGTTCAACTTATAAATGCAACTTTTTGGGTGCGGATAATAAGCAATAAAAACATTTATTTTTCAGAGAGGAAAGAGAGACAATGTCCCCCTTTCTCTCACTCTGAATGGATAAAGTTTGCTATCTTTGCTTTAATTGTCCGTCCAAAGAAAAAAAAGTTGCAGATGAGCAAACATATAACCGAGGAACAAAGGTATGCAATTTCTATGATGTTGCAAATACCGATGAGCAAAAAAGCAATAGCGGAAGCTATCGGAGTAGATAAAAGCACTGTTTACAGGGAGATAAAGCGCAATTGCGACGCCCGAAGTGGTAGCTATAGCATGGAGCTTGCCCAGCGAAAAGCAGACAGGCGCAAGCAGCAAAAACATCGCAAGGAAGTGCTTACACCGGCAATGAGAAAACGGATAATAAAGCTGTTGAAGAAAGGATTCAGCCCGGAGCAGATTGTCGGCAGGAGCCGCTTGGAGGGAATTGCGATGGTATCTCACGAAACGATATATCGCTGGATTTGGGAGGATAAGCGGCGGGGTGGCAAACTGCACAAATATCTTCGCAGACAAGGTCGCAGGTATGCCAAACGTGGTTCTAAAAATGCAGGGCGAGGATTTATCCCAGGCAGGGTGGATATTGATGAGCGTCCCGAGATAGTGGAACTGAAGGAGAGATTTGGTGATTTAGAGATAGATACAATTATTGGTAAGAACCACAAAGGTGCCATTCTTACCATTAACGACAGAGCAACAAGCAGGGTCTGGATACGCAAGTTGTCGGGAAAAGAAGCCATCCCGGTAGCTAAGATTGCAGTATGGGCACTGCGGAAAGTGAAAAACTTAATACACACAATTACGGCTGACAATGGAAAGGAGTTTGCAAAGCACGAGGAAATTGCGCAAAAATTGGAAATAAAATTCTATTTTTGCAAACCATACCACTCATGGGAACGTGGTGCCAATGAAAACACCAACGGGCTTATCAGGCAGTATATCCCAAAGGGTAAGGACTTTAGTGAAGTAACCAACAAACAGATTAAGTGGATTGAAAATAAACTCAATAATCGACCTCGTAAAAGACTTGGATACCTCACGCCAAACGAAAAATTTAAACAAATTATTAATCAGAATTCTGTTGCATTTGCAAGTTGAATTCAGCCTTGAATTCAAATCACAGAGAAGTGAATAGACAGTATTACCCGACAGAGCAACTACGACAAAGCAATGCCATCAAAAAAAATGACAGCACACACAAAGCATAGACTGATTGTCTTGCCCTAAAAGATTGATTGGAATTTATTCAGGACTGCCTATCACTTAGATAGAAGTCCAAGGTCTGCTGAAATACATAATTCAAAAATTGAAATTGCTTGACTGCAAATTTAGTAACTTTGCTTGACAAATTAACGAGAAAGAAGAGAAAATGAAAGCCGACCGCATAACATCACCTATACGCAAGCAGGGGGTTCGTGCTTCGTAAGACAGGAAAGTGGTAAATTTAAAGTTCAGTTCATCGTAGGTAGCTTAGTGGTAAAAATCCCTGCCTGCGTATAGCTGCAAACCGTTGTTAGCAATCCGCTGCGCTCCTTGCTAACAATGGCTCGGCGACTTACGTCGCTTGCCGTAAGCCGCCGCTTCGCGGACTGCTTACAACAAGCGACTTGGCTAAATAGCTCCGCTTTTGTATCTTCGATACAGCTTCGCTACTTCGCCAATTCGCCGAGCCATTGTTATGGGCCATTTTTGAATGACAATGCGAATAGATACAGACAAACAAATGAATTTACTTAGTGATAAGAACGTTGCAATAATTGGTGGTGGACCCGTTGTACTGACTATGGCAAAATTATTACAGCAAAACGGCATAGACGTTTCAGTTTACGAAAGAGACAACGACCGAGAGGCAAGAATTTTTGGTGGAACCCTTGACCTACACAAAGGTTCAGGTCAGGAAGCAATGAAAAAAGCGGGATTGTTACAAACTTATTATGACTTAGCCTTACCAATGGGTGTAAATATTGCTGATAAAAAAGGCAATATTTTATCCACAAAAAATGTAAAGCCCGAAAATCGATTTGACAATCCTGAAATAAACAGAAATGACTTAAGGGCTATCTTGTTGAATAGTTTAGAAAACGACACGGTTATTTGGGATAGAAAACTTGTTATGCTTGAACCTGGTAAGAAGAAGTGGACACTAACTTTTGAGAATAAACCGAGTGAAACAGCAGATTTGGTTATTCTTGCCAATGGCGGGATGTCCAAGGTAAGAAAATTTGTTACCGACACGGAAGTTGAAGAAACAGGTACTTTCAATATACAAGCCGATATTCATCAACCAGAGATAAACTGTCCTGGATTTTTTCAGCTATGCAATGGAAACCGGCTAATGGCATCTCACCAAGGTAATTTATTATTTGCTAACCCCAATAATAATGGTGCATTGCATTTTGGAATAAGTTTTAAAACACCTGATGAATGGAAAAACCAAACGCAGGTAGATTTTCAAAACAGAAATAGTGTCGTTGATTTTCTTCTGAAAGAATTTTCCGATTGGGACGAACGCTACAAAGAATTGATTCATACGACGTTGTCATTTGTAGGATTGGCTACACGGATATTTCCTTTAGAAAAGCCTTGGAAAAGCAAGCGCCCATTACCCATAACAATGATTGGGGATGCCGCACATTTGATGCCGCCTTTTGCAGGGCAGGGAGTAAATAGTGGGTTGGTGGATGCCTTGATATTGTCTGATAATCTAGCCGATGGAAAATTTAATAGCATTGAAGAGGCTGTTAAAATTATGAACAGCAAATGTTTATCTATGGCAAAGAAGCACAAGAAGAATCAACTCAAAACGAAATTGAAATGTTTAAACCCGACTTTACGTTTCAGCAATTGTTAAATGTATAAAATGGAATAAAACGGCACATAACAAACAAATTGGCAATAGAGCCGGTGAAGTACTTCTATTGAACTTTTGTGCAATGTTGAAGATTAGTAATTCTATTCAACATTTGTGCTAAAAGTCGGCTCCATCGCCAATTTGCCAGCCGTTATGCGGCAGCTTAAAAAAAGACGACACCAAACCAAAAAAATCATCTTGACAACCACCCGACTTTGAACTACGAAGGATGAAATTTTTCAGGGACAACTTCCAGCATTTCCAAAAAACAGTTTAACCATTGACTTGGAGACAAACAAACAATTTGAGCATTAAGGTTTAAACCGAATTTTTCCGAAATTGACCTGACCTGACTTTTCCTGAAAATCGACTTTAAAGCTGTTTTTACAGATAAATCAGGTTTCTCTAACAGACAGGAAATAAATGCTAAGTATTTGGCTTTAAACTTAAAATCAAAAAATAAGTGTTTTCTTTTAATGTTTAACAGGGCTGATTTGACAGTTGGCGGTGGCAAGAAACTTTCAGGACCTACCTCATAGACAAGTTTCAAATCAAAAAAAGTATGATAGAAAACGGTATATGGATTGTAAAGCTTCCTCGAAAATAACTTTTGTGTAGGTTCTAATTGAAGGACAATGGAACCTCCCAGAAAATTTCCAAGACTCTCAAACATCAGGATTTTGAAAATATCGGAAGTAATGCCATAAGGAATATTTGACACCACTTTGAAAGGAAATTTCGGAACTGCAAAATTCCTAAAATCACAACCGACAACTTGAACATTTCGGGCATCAGAAAATAATTTTCGTAAATGTTCAACCAAAGCTGTGTCGTTTTCAATAGCAACAACATTGTTGGCGATTTTTAATAAATGAACAGTAAGAAACCCCTTGCCTGCCCCAATATCTAAAACCGTATCCTGATTACTTATATTTGCTTGTCTTATTGCATCTTTTATTAGCACTTTATCAATAGTAAAGTGCTGACCCGTAAAACGAACGGGCAATTTCTTTTTTGTCATTACCTTAATTCCGCAACACTTTGATTTAACTTTATTTATAAGTACCTGAGCAACAAAAAGTTGCTCAGGATTTTGCCATGTCAGATTTTTCACCTATCTTAGTGTTGCAAATCAAAATATGTATCAAACCCGACAGACATGGCAAAGGCAGCAATAAAATCTGAGAAACTCTCTCCTTTTGGAGGTATTTTTCCAATAATGGAGCAATTTGATTCCAAGCTCTCATCTGTAATCGACTCAACCCTCGGTATGAGATGCAGGCTGTATGGTTATCAATACAGCGAAATCATCCGTTCGCTTATGAGCGTTTATTTCTGTGGCGGCTCATGCATCGAGGATGTCACCACTCATCTGATGTATCACCTCTCGCTTCATCCGACACTTCGCACATGCAGTGCCGACACGATTCTCAGAGCCATAAAGGAACTGACCCAGGATAACATTTCCTACACATCCGACACTGGCAAGACCTACGACTTCAACACGGCAGACAAGCTGAATACACTGCTCCTCAATTGCCTATTGTCCACAGGGCAGCTGAAAGAGGGCGAGGGGTATGACGTTGACTTCGACCACCAGTTCATAGAGGCTGAGAAGTATGATGCGAAGCCTACATACAAGAAGTTCCTTGGTTATCGCCCTGGCGTGGCAGTTATTGGCGACTTGATTGTCGGCATTGAGAACAGCGACGGCAACACAAATGTCCGTTTCCACCAGAAGGACACGCTGAAGAGGTTCTTTGAAAGGTTTGAACAGAACAAGCTTATTATCAACCGTTTCAGAGCTGATTGCGGCTCGTGTTCTGAAGAGATAGTGGAAGAGATTGCTAAACACTGCAAGACCTTCTATATCCGTGCCAACCGATGCAGTTCGCTCTACAATGACATCTTTGCCCTCAGAGGTTGGAAGAAAGTGAAATTGGGCGGTATTGAGTTTGAGCTGGCCTCCATTCTCATCGAGAAATGGAAAGGGAAGGCATACCGTCTTGTGATTCAAAGACAGAAGCGGATAGACGGCGAACTCGACCTGTGGGAAGGAGAATACACCTACCGCTGCATCCTTACAAATGACTACGAGTCTTCCGAGAAAGAGATTGTCGAATTCTATAACCTCCGTGGAGGGAAGGATTAGTTTCTGTTGTTTGTACCGGAGCAAGTTCTGCTACAAGTACCATGACATGTGTTGAAGCAACTGTTCATACAACGGTTGTTACATCCTGCGCATGACATTGCATTTGCAGTTTCTGACAAGATAGGACTTGACAGGAGAGCTGCACCAGCCAAAATAGGCAGAGCACCTTTAGCGGCTCTCTTAAAGAACTCACGACGAGACTGAAGTTCTTCATTCTTACCATTTTTCTTCATAAAATAAAAAATTTAAATTAAACAATATGCCTTTCGGCATTATTTGACAATCTCAATAAAATCAGTAGGAATATACGCAGTAGCGACAAGGCACAATCCCGAGATCTCAACAACAATTCTTTGTTGTCCTGCTATTCTGGCAACTTTTCCAACCACTCCCTTGAAGTCACCAGCTATTACTCGTACTTTATCTCCACTTTTATAGTGACACTGTTCCGCTGTAACAATGCGTACATGCTCACTATCAGTACTTGTTGCTTTGATAAAATTTATCATTGCATTGTATGGTATAATAAGCGGAGGATTTTTACCGTTTGCCTCTGGAGGAAGCGTCTTATCCAAATAATATTTTATAAAAGAGATTGGGGCATCAACTGTCTTTTTCACAAAACTGTCTGATTGTTCCCTTGTGGCGTATATAAAAAGAAAGTTGGGAAGAAGAGGCTGTTGTATTCGCTTCTTCTTCCCAGCAATCACTTTTAGTACATAGTGCATCGGCACGTATGTCTTAATATCATTCTTCTTTGCTTTCTCTACGGCTGCATTTACCCTGTTATAAGTAGCACGAAGAACAAACCAGTTGTAACCTTCCTGCTGGACATATTCCGAGGACACCCCTGTTTGTGAGCTTTGGGCTTCGGGGGAGACATTGGAGGCAAATCCAATGTGAGGAGGTGAATCGCAACCTCGTTTGGTATGCGCATTAAGCAATGCGTTCATATCGGCTTATATGTCGTTGCTCGTTAATAGCAATATAGACATAAAAAGAGCGTGGAAACGTCTGTTGTCTATTCCACAGTCTGAGGCTCTAGCAATTGCCTATCATAGTTGAACAGACAACGTCAGAGCCCACGCCGATATGAATAATCATTTCCATTAGGAGACCATAATAAACAATTGTTGTGCCCGAAAAGGTACAATCCGTGCTTACAGGTCTCCGCAGGAGCGATATTATCACACCCGGGACATCTACCGTTGGCTTTGCTCAAGACTATGATAACTGTTAATTTGCTAGATTACAGACTGTCTTAAACAGAGCGTTAGTAAACGCCTTCATTATGTCTGGACTATCTTTCCCACCCAATGCCCGCTTTGTACCGCTTTGTCATTATGACTCCGCCATACTCAGCACGGCGTAGGCTGCCTTGTATGCCATCACGAAAGAACACGTCTAACCTCAATGGCTATAAACATGGCGATAATAGTCCGCTGCAAAAGTACAAAGAAAATCTCAATACAACCTCATTTTGTTATGGAAAAGTATGTATAAACCTTAAATTTAACCATAATTAACTAAGTCTTGCTCAAATCTCGTATATTTTGTGTAAGGAAATGGCCTCTTATTGGCGTAAAAAGCAAAAGACAGATGCGAATGTCACATCTGTCATTATTGTTGTCGCACATGTCTTTCTTGAAAGAAAGCCTATGGCTGGTTTATTTCAGAATGATTTTCTCCTTTGCTGGATGACATAAGGAGAATGTACTTTTGCCGTCTTTGTTTGTATAGCAGAAGTCGCATGAATTTATAATATCCATGCCAATCACCACATCATAGTCTGAATTGTCGTTAAGCAGAGCCTGAACATTCAACTCTGCTGTTCCTGTTGGAAGGATAACATGAACAAGGTAAGTCCAGGATTCGACATCACCTCCTGCACTCGAAATAAGAGCCTTGTTCTTCGGTTGTAACCCTAAAGCATTTACAACTTCCTGTGAAATCAATGTATTGGTCGCTCCTGTGTCCCACAATACATTTTCAACTTGGCAATGAACAGGAACAGCCACGTTTGCCGACAAATCTACGGCTGGACAGATAATGACGTTTGTAAGAATAGCCTCTGGCTGGGATTCGTATTCTTTTGTATATACAGCCATTCCTACCTCAACTCAATTTTTCCCGTATATGAAGTTTGTTGAGGAACAGGCTCGTCAGTGATAAGGCGAACCAAACGGACATAACCTGTCCGTGCAGCTCTATTTCCGTTAATGACGGGAGCCTGAACTGCGGTTGCAAAATCTATTGTCTTGTTCTTTATAACTTTCATATACCTACAATTTAAAAAATGTCCCGCTGGGTACGCTGTTCTTATGGGAAGCGAGCGGGATTTGTCAATGCAAAGGTAGGCATTCAATTCCAAAAAACCAAACAATTGGAAGAAAAACTAATCTAACTACCCTAAATTTAACATTTTATCAGGAAAACTACTAAACAATGAATACGTCTTTCAAACGCTATTCTATTGCCGCCGAATTATTAACCTGCATTGTCTATCAGCAATATATGCCGACTGAGATACAACTGAGGTACAAGACATCCATTTTCGCCCAATGTTGAAGCCACCAAGAAGGCTCTCTCATCCCTCTTTTTCTTTTTCGACCGTCTCACTCTTTATGGCTGATGAAAGTGGGACTTTTCATCAAAAATGCGCTCTTTGGATAGCAACCAGCCAAAATTGCCCAAAATATTTTCATAAATAATCTTAAAACTGCTTTTTGCCCCTGTCATAGTTTTTTCTCTTTGCCGAGTGCCTTGAACTATAGATTTCCCCTGTTCAAAATTTGTACCGTTTTGAATTTGTTGTTTTTAAGAGAGTGCTGTGGCTCAGCGTGTTAGGAAATACAAAAAGGCTTTCCAAATGATTTCTGACATGTTTCGTCGTTGTAGTGTACCCGTTCGTTACCCAACGGATGGTTGGCTATGCGTGAAGACTCACCGTATGAATTGCCGTCAACATATTGATATTGTGCATCCAACCCAAACTTTCCTCTTTGCATAGAAAGGTAAAAATCACCAAATCCTTTTGCATATTTGCTTTGCTGTAATCCTCCAATTATCTGTCCAGACAACTGATTAGTACCTGCATAATCTTTCGTGACGATATTTATAGCCATGCCACGAACATGATAACGTGCGGGAGCTGCAAGCATTACCTCTGCCTTTGCCAATTGTGCGGCAGGCATAGCTTTCAATCTGTCCGTCAACTGTTCTTGTGTCAGAGTGGTCGCCTGTCCGTTGATAATAAGCGTCACCTCATTGCCGGAAAACTTTATGCCACCATCGGCATCGCTAACACCTGGAATGCGGGTGAGAGCCTCATAAGCGTTGTCGGCAGGTAGTTGCTTCATAAGTAACGGCATGTTATAGGATAACATACCTCGCTCAGCCTTGACGATAGGACGCGAACCTTTGACCATTACTTCGGGAAGGTTGTGCATCATATTCTCCATTGTGAGCGAATCGCTCTGCGTCTGAGTTTGAGCTTTCACGTTAGCAACTGAAAGCAGAAATAATCCTAAAAGAAATACTTTGTTGTCCATATTTTACTTTTCTAAGCTACATTATTTTTTCTATGACATTCAAAGGTAAGAAAAACTATCCACAAATAGGAATATTTTGCTTTGTATTGTAAGAATGAGGATAACATTTAACATTTCTCTTACTTTTAATGCCGTATATGAAATTTATCTATGCTGCATTGATAATGTGTTGCTACATTTGGAATAAGCCCACCTCCAACCCAAAATTAATAATCTATAAAAACAAAGCAAAAAGTGTCGTTTTTCAGATTTTAGATTTAATTTTGCATCCGAAAAGAGTTGTTTGGCAAGCAAGGCAAACTTATGTAGAATGTAGAAGTTAAAACTATTGCCAAGTCATTACCTCTATTGAGGAGGAACACTCATAAATCGCTCATTTTAAGCTATTCTGAAGATTTTGGCAGAATTTTTCGGAAAAATACTACCCAACGGTGTGGAGATTTTTTCGAAAACCGAAGGCTCGACCTTTTATTTCCAAAGCCCGCTGCCATACCTTTGCACCTGCACGATAACGGTTGATGC
>QSCI01000063.1:0-20484 GCA_003463005.1 Segatella copri
ACTCCTTTAAATGAATTGTTTAACAAAGCTGTTCCAACAGAAGAGACGGAGGATTGGCTATATCCTAGCCTTTTCAGGCCCGATGATTTCTAAACGGGACAGCAGTGATGAAAAATAGGATGCAAAGATAAGAATAAATATTGGCTTGTCCAAATAATCATGCTGTTTTTTGGGGCTATTTCTTGCATTTTTCAAAGAAAAGTTGTATATTTGCAGAAAACTTTCTGGATGATGGCAAAGTGTAGCTTATCTGATATTTCCAGAAGGTGGTGTAATTAACTCAATATCAAATAAAAAGACCTGAAGAAATGAAAAAGAAAGAAGAAAGGAAAAAATGGAAGGGACTGAAAAACGGGTTCCTGTTGGTGGGATTCATAGCCCTGCTGATAGCCAGTTCGCAAACTGTTCGTGCCGAGGAAATCAATTGGCAGAAGGCGGCGGAGATAGCTAAGAGATATGTCACTCTGCCGCAAGATACCGGTATGAAAGCAAAGGAGAAGGGTAGGAAAAACAAGACCGGTTCACCTTATTATATATATAATGATGCGCACGGACAGGGATTCGTTATCGTATCAGGTGATGACCAGATGGGAGAAGTGCTGGGATACAGCAAAGAAGGTAGTCTCGATACGCTCAATGCCAATCCCTGCGTAAAACTGCTGCTTTCGGGATACCGACAGACTTTCGAGGTGCTGAAAGAAGGAAAGGTGAAGGTGCAAAGCCATACACGCACCGGACTTTACTCTAAAACCGTAGCGCCGATGATGAAAAGCAAATGGGGACAGTCGTATCCGTTTAATGCTAAAACGGGATATGATTACAGCGGCTGTGTGGCTACGGCTGTGGCTCAGATGATGTATTATCATCAGTGGCCGGCTCAGGGACAGGGAAAAAACGAATATGTGGTAACCTACGACCAGACCAAGAAAAGTGCGGATTTCAGTCAGTCGCACTACGACTGGGCCAACATGTTGCCCGACTACCGCTATCCGGTTCAGGCTACTCCTGCAGAGATAGATGCCGTAGCCTTACTGATGAACGATGTGGGTGTGGCTTCTTTCATGCAATATACGCCCAGCGCAAGTGGAACCCAGGGAGTCTTCGCCTATCAGGCGCTGCAGAAGCATTTCGATTATTCGGCAGCCTACGTTACGAAAGCTGTAGAAGGACCGGGGAGGTTTGCAGAAATCCTGAGACAGGAACTGCTTAACGGATGTCCGGTTTATCTGGAAGGCAGACCAGCCGGTTCGGCTTCCGGTCATGCCTGGGTAACTGATGGTTTCGATGAAAACGGCCTCTTCCACATGAACTTCGGTTGGGAGGGACAGGGCGATGCCTATTATTCGCTCACCAATCTCAATGTTTCGCAGACCGGAAGTGAGTTTCAGGGCAAACCGCTTGCCTTTAACCGTGCCATTACCGCCATCTTAGCTCATCCCAACAACGGGAAATATCCCGAAATAGAGCGCGGACTGCTGGAAACTTCGCCGCAGCTGATGTTCAACGAGGGTGGTTCTCTCAGCCTGAAAGAGACGTCGGGAAAGTTATTCGACCCTTCACAGCCGGTAACTGTCGAGATGAATTCCTTCGTCAACAGAGGCAAGCCTTTCAGGGGGGACATCGGTGTTGCCGTTTATGATGAAGCAGGGAATCTCAAGCAGGTGGTTTATTCTGATGATCATCAGCAGGGAGGCTTTACAGAAAGACTTTATGGCGGAGAGCAGAAGGGATGGATGGGAACTGATTATCTTATCAATCAGGCTCAGAAAATCAGTCTCAGTCTTGCCGGTCTTGAAAACGGCTATTACCGTATCATTGCTATATGTGCAGCCCGGAAGGATGATGGTTCATGGGATGATTTCCTGCCGATGAAGAAGGCACCTGTTATCGGGGTGGAACTGAAAGACGGTGCCGGCCGCATCTCTGAAATCTGTTCGGAAGATGCCCGCTTCCAACTGATGGGGCAGCCAAGACTTGACGGCAAAGCTGAACAGGGCAGCAAGGTACGTGCCTTCTTCACTATCAAGAACCTCAATGGTGTGCCGCGCGACTGTTACCTGAGAGTGAAACTGCTGGATGAGAACCAGGAGGTTGTGCTGAGTACACGTGTGGACCAGCTGACCGAAATAGATGGCTTCAGCGAGACCGAAATCCCGATTCTCCTTTCGGTTCCTGCCCAGCTTGCTCCTGGATATTATCAGGTGAAACTGGAGATTACTTCGGATGAAGCCGAAACCCAGGATTGTCCGGTCAACGGAATCCACGACCAGGATGCAGCCTATATAGAGGTGGTAAAGGGAGAAGAGAAACCGCTGATGGCAAAAGCTGAAGTCTTTCTGGCTGATGATGCGCACGTGAAGATAGAAACCAGAAGCGTCGATGTATCGAAGGTATCTCTCTTCAAGATGGGTGTTTCGCTGCGTACGACAGAAGACCGCAGTTACGAGGGGCATGTTTCCCTCATCTCTGAAGATGTAGATACAAAGGAAGAAATAGAGGTAAATGGACTCAGCGATGATGTAACCGTCTCATCAGCTTTAGACGTGCCGCTTTATAGCTACTGGCTGCGCAAGAATAATCTGCCTTGGACCGACGGTCATACCTATCTGTTCAGGGTGATGGGCGAAATAGGAGGAAAGAAAGTGGAACTGAAGAATCCGCAGGAACCTTCTTATTTTCTCAAGCGAAAGGGCGATATCCTTATTCTCTATCAGGATACAGCTACAGGAATAGAAAATGCTACCATCTCTGATACTGAAACCGAGATCTGTCGCGAGGGACATCAACTCTTGGTTTCGGGCAAGGACGTGAGAAAGATTAAACTGTATCATGCGGGAGGAAACCTGCTCAGACAGGCATCTGCTACGGATGGAAAAACAGTCAGTCTCTCTTTACAGGGTATCAGACAAGGCGTTTATCTGTTGCGGGTAGAAACCGGTATGCAAAGCAAGACATATAAACTGCTGCTTTAAACGGATGTTCCTGTTTCGGAAACAGAACAGGTTATCCGATGTAAGTATAAAAAGAAAGCTCAGGGCTATCTGCCCTGAGCTTTTTTCATTATCATGATTTCTGTATCATTTACTTCTGGCATTCCTTGCAAGGAGTCCAAGGCTTCAACTGCTTGAAGAAGTCGTTGCCCTTATCATCTACGAGGATGAATGCAGGGAAGTCCTCTACGGTAATCTTCCAGATAGCCTCCATACCGAGCTCTGGGTACTCTACGCACTCGATGCTCTTGATAGAACTCTTAGAGAGAACGGCAGCTACACCACCGATAGTACCGAGGTAGAAACCACCATGCTTCTTGCAAGCCTCTGTAACAACATCGCCACGGTTACCCTTGGCAATCATTACAAGGCTAGCGCCATGATCCTGGAACTCATCTACGTATGGGTCCATACGGTTGGCTGTGGTAGGTCCCATAGAGCCACATGGATAACCCTCTGGAGTCTTGGCTGGTCCTGCATAGAGGATAGGGTGGTTCTTGAAGTACTCAGGCATCTCCTCGCCTGCATCCAGACGAGCCTTGAGCTTAGCGTGAGCGATGTCACGAGCCACGATGATGGTACCCTTCAAGTTAACACGGGTGCTTACAGGATACTTGCTCAACTCAGCACGAACTGCGTCGATACCCTTGTCGAGGTCAATCTCGATACCCTTGGTACCCTCACCAGGGTTACGGAGCTCCTCAGGAATCAACTCTGTTGGATTCTCATCCATCTTCTCCAACCAGATACCGTCCTTGTTGATCTTAGCCTTGATGTTACGGTCGGCAGAGCAGCTTACACCCATACCGATAGGGCAGCTTGCACCATGACGTGGCAAACGGATCACGCGGATATCGTGAGCGAGATACTTACCGCCAAACTGTGCACCCAAGCCAATCTTGTGAGCCTCTTCGAGGAGCTTGTTCTCCAAGTCGATGTCACGGAAAGCGCGACCCGTCTCATCACCTGTTGTAGGCAACTCATCGTAGTACTTGATAGAAGCCAACTTCACGGTGAGGAGGTTCTTCTCAGCTGAAGTACCACCGATAACGAAGGCGATGTGGTAAGGAGGACATGCTGCTGTACCCAGACTCTTCATCTTCTCTACGAGGAATGGGAGCAATGTGCCCTCGTTCTGGATAGTAGCCTTGGTCATTGGGTAGAAGTAGGTCTTGTTGGCAGAGCCACCACCCTTAGCTACCATCACGAAGCGGTACTCGTCGCCCTCTGTAGCCTCGATATCAATCTGAGCAGGAAGGTTGCAACGGGTGTTCACCTCATCATACATGTTGAGAGGAGCGTTCTGAGAATAACGGAGGTTGTCCTGTGTAAAGGTGTTGTATACACCCAGGCTCAAAGCCTCTTCATCCTCGAAGTCGGTCCATACACGCTGACCCTTCTCACCGTGGATGATAGCAGTACCTGTATCCTGGCAGAATGGGAGGATGCCCTTCACGGCAGTCTCTGCATTGCGAAGGAACTGGAGTGCTACGTACTTGTCGTTCTCAGAAGCCTCTGGGTCGCTGAGAATCTTAGCTACCTGGAGGTTGTGCTCACGACGGAGCTTGAACTCTACGTCGTGGAAACCCTGCTGTGCCAGCAAAGTAAGAGCTTCCTTAGAAACCTTGAGGATAGTCTTACCCTCGAACTCTGCTGTACTTACGCCTTCCTTAGAGATAAGGCGATACTCTGTCTTGTCCTCTCCAATCTGGAACATTGGAGCATACTTAAAATCTGGAGTTTTTGCCATAATGTTTTTTGTTATTTTAAACTGTTGAAATATTCAAGTCTAATTAATTCTCGTATTCTATTTCCTGGTCGAGGCTGTCGACGAAGTTGCGGAAAACCTCTTCCTCCACATCGCCCATGGCAAATTCTTTCTCAGCATCCTTTCGGATTTCTGCTATCCATGAGCGGCGTGCCTTGATATAGTCTTCGTGTATGCGGTTGGCATCTTCGAGTGTGATGTCACTGATGCCGTAGTAATCGCAGATCATCTGGTAGGTCCATGCCCACTGGTAGTCGCGATAGTTGGCATTGATTTCTTCAAACCGGTCGAGCAACTGTTCTATATTCTCGATAGTTCCTTCCTTCACATCCCTAACGATGCCTTCTTCTTCAGAAACCGGGAGTAGGAGTCCCGAAAGATCATCCCAATCGCCCACGCCGACATGGCTGGCTGGAGGGTGATGGCTGGGTCTCGCTTCAGTACACGCTTCAATACGGCACCCATGTAGATGCGGAGGGCGATATCATAATATTTGATGCCCTTGTGGAGCGATGAAGCCGGTATGATATATTCGTGATAGAGATACTGCGAAACATTATCGCCCGTTACCTCGCGCAGGTTTTCAAGAATCTTCTTACCCTTCAGAATCTCGCCAACAGAATAAGGTGAAAGCCAGTCGAAGTTGACGATGCTCTTGCGGTTCTCCATAGCACGGAGATCACGCTTAGGCCATTTCTTGATGTCGCGGTACAGACCTACGGTAGTGATGTTTCTACCCGGGATGAGGAACATCTTGTCGCCATCGGCAATGAGGTAGGCGAAAGGCAGGTTGCGGGTGTTAGGATGGTGCATCAGCTTGCCGAAGCATACTGAGAAGGAACCCAGAGTGGCTGGCATCAGGAGATAAGCACCGCTGGCTGTCTTGGAACCGCGCTCCAGAATGCCCCAGTGCATAGGTCCCATCTTGTAGGCATGGTTGCTGAAGTTGGTGGCAGAACCGGCGTTATAGAAAGAGAACATGCCTCCGATAAGCAGACTGCTCTTATGATGAGAAGCGGTGAAAGGACCGCAGAAGGCTGCACAAGCCTCGCCATTGCTCATATAGGAGTTGGCGAAGAATACGGAGGCTGAAGCGGTAAAGCCGTTAGACAGCTGGCAGGCTTCGCCTACGAAGCAATCCTGTATCTTTACGCTGTTGATGACGCTGGCGCCTTCAGCGATGATGCTGTTTTCTGTAATAACGCCTGTGCCGATATATACGTTGCCATGAACAGAGCCCAATAGCGTACAGTCGCTCAGACGGGAAGCACCGTTCACTTCGCAGTAATCATTGATTACGCAGTTGGTAATCTCCTTGGTATTGATGATCTTCACATTATTGCCAATCTGGCCCCGATCTGGCATCTTGTTGTCGATGTCGGTCTTGATGAGCTGGCGGATTTTCTCCTTCATTTCCTTGTCAGGGAAATGCTTCACCATGAAGGCTGCCAGCTGGCTGTTCAGATCGCTGAAGAGGATTACGTTGCCTTCGCCCACCTCGTTGAGTACGCTCACAAGATTTCCTTCGCCGTAAGTAGCTCCCTCGGTGGTTTCCATGGTCGAGATGTTTGAGATGTAGCAATCATCGCCAATGGTATAGTTGTTGATGAAATTGCCTACGTTTTCTATCAGACAGTCGTCGCCTATGGTTACATTGCGCAAGGTGGCATTGTTGATGCCCGAATGCTTTACGAAGCCCTGGCTCACCTCCACGTTCTTGTTGAAGGATCCGATGTTTATTTCGCCATAGAGCATCACGCGGTGCATGAAGTTGGGCTTGAAATCTTCTGATACATTGACTGAGGTCCAGTCTTCGGCCCAGCAGTCGTTATGTTTAAGCACCTCGATTTCCTCGGTGGTTAAAGGTCTGTAATCATTCATAACTTACTTGTTATTGATATTTATGTTCTTACTCATAATCCTGGTACAGGAAGTCGTTGTATGGATACTTCTGTACGTGCAACTCTCTTACTTTCTTGTAGAGTATCTCGCGGAATTCGTCGATGTTCTCCTTGTTCTTTGCCGAGATGAAGAGGCAGTCCTCATTGAGTTTTGCCATCCAGGTCTTCTTCAGGTCTTCCAGCGGGATGTTCTCTTTCTCCATCGGTGTGAGGTCGTCTTCCTCTTTTTCTACCCATGAGTAGTTGTCTATCTTGTTGAAGATAATCATCGATGGCTTATCGGCGCAATCCAGTTCCTTGAGCGTATTCTCTACTACCTGGATCTGCTCTTCGAAGTCGGGATGTGAGATGTCTACTACGTGCAGAAGGAGGTCGGCCTCGCGTGTCTCGTCAAGGGTACTCTTGAATGAGTCGACCAGGTCGGTTGGCAATTTGCGGATGAATCCTACGGTATCGGCAAGGAGAAACGGCAGGTTGTCTACCACTACCTTGCGAACGGTGGTGTCGAGGGTGGCAAAGAGTTTGTTCTCGGCAAACACCTCGCTCTTGCTGAGCAGATTCATGATGGTAGATTTACCTACGTTGGTATAGCCCACCAGTGCCACGCGCACCATTCTGCCTCTGTTCTTTCGCTGTGTAGTCTTCTGCTTGTCGATTTCTGCCAGTCGCTCTTTGAGGAGACTCATTCTGCCGAGGATGATACGGCGGTCCATCTCGAGCTGGGTCTCTCCCGGTCCACGCAGACCAACAGATCCCTTACCGCCACCCGATCCTGAACCACCACCCTGTCGTTCCAGGTGAGTCCAGAGTCTTTGCAGACGAGGGAGCATATAGCGGTATTGCGCCAACTCTACCTGGGTTTTAGCCGCAGCGGTTTGCGCACGCATGGCGAAGATATCGAGGATGAGTGAGGTGCGGTCCAGAATCTTCACCTGCAGTTCCTGTTCGATGTTACGGATCTGTTTGGCTGAAAGTTCATCATCAAAGATGACCATACCTACTTCTCTATCTTCCTCTTCTTCGTTTTTGATATATTCTTTGATTTCTTCGAGTTTACCCTTACCCACATAGGTGGTCTGGTTAGGAGAAACCACCTTCTGCGTGAATCGCTTTACGGTGACAGCCCCCGCAGTATCGGCAAGAAATTCCAACTCGTCGAGATATTCTTTTGTCTTGGCTTCGTCCTGTGTCTTGGTAATCAGACCCACGAGTACAGCGGTTTCCGCCTTGACTTCTGATATTACAAATTCTTTCATCTAATTTCTTTATATATATAATAATGTGAAAAGATAGTGCAAAGGTAGTGTAAAATACAGAAAAAACAAAATATAGCATCAATATTTTAACTTTTTTATTAATGTGGCAGAAAATAGTCAAAAGACACAAAATGCACAGCTGCATTTTAGCCACAACAGCTCACAAATGGTCTTTTGGGTGCGCAAAATTGTAAACGTTTACGTGGTTTTTTGCATAAAAAATCGAGATTTATTTGATTTATATCAATATTTGTCTTAATTTTGCACCCAGAAAAAGAATTGATTTTCAAAAACGAACAAATCATAACTACATAAAAAACACAAACTGCTGAAACATTCAAAAACTTCAAAGGCCTCGACGTGATGTCGGGGCTTTTTGTTTTCTTCTCATTCAGAAACGATTTTTGTTGTATGCTACAGTAACAGAAGCTGGAACGTCGGCTATACTGCTGTTGCGTCATAGACAGGTAATAATTTCAACCTAACAATAAAATGAAAATGAAGCAAAAATTTTGTATTGCTGGTATTTTGTTGCTCGGCGCGGTTTGTGCGCAAGCCAACAATTATGAAGTAACATCACCTGATGGCAGATTGGCGGTCAAGGTGGAGTGTGTTGATGGAAAACAGTGTATAATAAATAAAAAGGGTGGCAGATATCTGAATCTGTCACCCTCTTTATTTTATGTTTCAATCCGTTTTTCCGCGGATTGGTTATCTGCTGGAATTATTGGTTTTTGAAGACCAATCCATCTGCATCTGTATGATCGATGGTAATTGGCTTCTCTCTGCTAACCTCTTCTGCAAGAATCTTCTTACTCAAGTCGTTCAAGACATAATCCTGGATAGCGCGCTTTACAGGACGGGCACCAAACTCAGGGTCGTATCCTACCTTTGCCAGATACTGGATAGCTGCAGGAGTCCAGCAAAGTTCAAAGCCCTGAGGCTCCAACATCTTCTTTACTCGCTTCATCTGAAGTTCTACAACCTCGGCAATCTGCTCCTGGGTCAACGGCTTGAAGGTAATGATATCATCAATACGGTTCAGGAACTCAGGACGGAAGGTCTTGCGCAGCATCTCACGGCTTGCGTTGGAAGTCATGATGATGATGGTGTTCTTGAAGTTAACTACACGACCCTTGTTGTCGGTCAACCGGCCATCGTCCAATACCTGCAACAGGGTATTGAAAACATCAGGATGCGCCTTCTCAATCTCATCGAAGAGAACCACACTATATGGTTTGCGGCGTACAGCTCGGTCAACTGGCCACCTTCATCGTAGCTACATACCCTGGAGGCGCACCGATCAGACGGGTTACGCTAAACTTCTCCTGATATTCACTCATATCAATTCGGGTCATCATCGACTCGTCATTGAACAGATACTCAGCCAAAGCCTTGGCAAGTTCAGTCTTACCTACACCGGTAGTACCGAGGAAGATGAAGCTGGCGATAGGACGCTTAGGATCCTGCAATCCGGCACGGCTGCGGCGAACGGCATCACTTACAGCGGTGATAGCCTCGTCCTGTCCGATGACTCTCTTGTGGAGTTCTTCCTCCAGGTGGAGCAGTTTCTCACGCTCGCTCTGCATCATACGGCTTACTGGTATTCCGGTCCAGCGGCTTACAACCTCAGCGATATCATCAGCAGTAACTTCCTCTCTTACCATCGCTGCGCCACCCTGTGTACTCTTCAGCTGCTCCTGAATCTTCTTGATGTCATCCTCGAGCGCCTTCAGTTTAGAATAGCGTATTTCAGCCACACGCTCGTAATTGCCTTCGCGCTCCATGCGTTCAGCCTCAAACTTCAGGTTTTCTATCTCCTGCTTATCCTGCTGAATCTTGTTGACGAGTGCTTTTTCGCCTTCCCATTTAGCACGGAAGTCATGTTCCTGATCCTTCAATTCAGCAATTTCCTTATCCAACTGCTGAATCTTAGGTTGGTCATTCTCGCGCTTGATTGCCTCACGCTCAATCTCCAACTGCTTCAAGTGGCGGGTAATCTCATCCAGTTCTTCTGGTACAGAGTCGCGTTCCATTCTCAGTTTTGCTGCTGCCTCATCCATCAGGTCGATAGCCTTATCTGGGAGGAAACGGTCGGAAATGTAACGTTCAGAGAGTTTTACGGCAGCAATGCAGGCATCATCCTGAATACGTACCTTATGATGGTTCTCGTAGCGCTCCTTGATACCACGGAGTATGCTGATTGCGTCTACCTCGTCAGGTTCATTAACCATGACGGTCTGGAAACGGCGCTCCAGAGCCTTATCCTTCTCGAAGTACTTCTGATACTCGTTGAGGGTAGTAGCACCGATGGCTCTCAGTTCACCACGAGCCAGGGCTGGCTTCAGAATGTTGGCTGCATCCATGGCACCCTCGCCGCCGCCTGCACCTACCAGCGTGTGAATCTCATCGATGAAGAGGATAATCTGGCCGTTGGCGTTAGTTACCTCTTTGATGACGCTCTTCAGACGCTCCTCGAACTCACCCTTATATTTGGCACCGGCTACCAGTGCACCCATATCGAGAGAATAGAGTTGCTTGTTCTTCAGATTCTCCGGTACATCGCCACGCACGATACGCTCGGCAAGACCTTCTACGATGGCAGTCTTACCTGTACCAGGCTCACCTATCAGAATAGGGTTGTTCTTGGTTCTTCGTGACAGAATCTGGAGTACTCTTCTTATTTCCTCATCACGTCCGATAACTGGGTCCAGCTTGCCACTTCTTGCCTGTTCTACAAGGTTTTTCGCATATTTCTCCAAGCTCTGATAGTTATCATCAGCGCTTTGTGATTTTACGTTCTGTCCCTGTCTCAGTGCCTGAATGGCAGCGAGCATATCTTTGGCATTTGCACCAGCATCCTTCAGAATACGTGCGGCAGTAGAATTGCCCTGTACGATAGCCAACAGGATAGGTTCTACGCTAACGAACTCGTCGCCCATTTTCTTGGCGGTATCCTCGGCATTCATCAGTATCTGGTTAGTCTCGTTGCTGAGGTACGGCTGACCGCCGCCCTGCACACGAGGCAGATGTTGCATCTCCTGACGTAAGAGCATGGCGATTTGCTGTCCGTTCATGCCCAACTTCTGGAAGATGTAGTTGGTCACATCGGTAGCCTTTTCAAGGATACCGCTAAGCAGATGCACCGGTTCGATGGTTTGCTGACCATTTCGCTGCGCAATGTTTACGGCTTCCTGTACCGCCTCCTGCGCCTTGATTGTAAATTTGTCGAATGTCATATTAATGTCTCCTTTCTTATATTATATATTCATATTTGTGTTATTTGGATGAGCGCCGGAAACTTCTCTTTGGAAACCTCCCGGTGCGTTCCTCCCATCCTTTAGCGAAACTTATGCCTATTCGTTGAAAATCAATGATTTACTGACAATCTGTCTTGTTTTGGGTAGATAAAAGATAGAAATAAGAGAAATTCCCGGACAGAATGACAGAAGAAGGCGGTTCGAGTACGGGCTGAAGGCCCAAATGCTCCAAAAGCAGCACGCCCTGAAGACTCAGGTTCCTTTCAGGGCGTGAGGGCTTACTGGCGAAAGTTCAGTACGCGAAGAAATGATAGAATTAGAATTCGCTCAGATTGCTTATTTCTTGATTTCTCTCAATTATCTTTTAAATATCCTTTAAATAATGCTATTTTATGGGGGGAAATGTTGTGTAATCAAAATAATCTTCGTACCTTTGCACCATCATAAATTATAATTTATAAGTTCAATGGCTGAAACAAAGAAAATCAAGACAGCGTTGGTGTCTGTCTTCCACAAGGATGGCTTGGACGAATTGCTCGCCAAGTTGAATGAAGAGGGTGTAAAATTCCTGAGTACTGGTGGTACCCAGAAGTTTATCGAATCTTTGGGTTATGAATGCGAGAAAGTTGAGGAGGTCACTACCTATCCATCTATCTTGGGTGGTCGCGTAAAGACTCTTCATCCTAAAATATTTGGAGGTATCTTGGCTCGCCGTGACAACGAGGGTGACCAGGAGCAGATGAAGGAATACGAAATCCCTTCTATTGATCTCGTCATCGTAGACTTGTATCCTTTCGAGCAGACTGTAGCTAGCGGTGCTAGCGATGCTGATATCATCGAGAAAATCGATATTGGCGGTATCTCTTTGATTCGTGCAGGTGCCAAAAACTTCAAGGACGTGGTAATCGTTCCTAGCAAGGCTGAATACGGCGTATTGCTCGATATCCTGAAGAAGAAGGGTGCTGAGACTGATATCGAAGACCGCAAGATGTTTGCAGAGCGTGCATTTGGTGTAAGCTCTCACTACGATACTGCAATCCATGCATGGTTTGCTAAGTAAACTCTCGGAAAAATAAAGTAGTTAAGGAGTTAAGAAGTGGAAGAAGTCAGGACAAGTGTCTGCGGGGATTCCATCCCCGGTATATGACAGACTGTTGCCGTGGCTTCTATGCTCCTTTAACTCCTTAACTCCTTAAATAAAAAAGAAAATTTTAAGCTTAAAATAATTTAGAAACGAAATGGGATTTTTTTCATTTATTCAGGAAATCGCAATGGACTTGGGTACAGCCAATACCATCATTATCAGTGATGATAAGATTGTAGTGGATGAACCTTCTGTTGTAGCCCTTGACCGCCGCACCGACAAGATGATTGCTGTGGGCGAGAAGGCTAAGATGATGTACGAGAAGACTCATGATAATATCCGTACTATCAGACCATTGCGAGATGGCGTGATTGCCGACTTTACTGCCTGTGAGCAGATGATGCGTGGATTGATTAAGATGGTTCATACTGGTAGCCGTCTCTTCTCTCCTTCACTCCGTATGGTTATCGGTGTGCCTTCTGGTTCTACCGAGGTTGAGCTTCGTGCTGTGCGCGACTCTGCCGAGCATGCCGACGGACGTGATGTATATTTGATTTTTGAGCCAATGGCTGCCGCTATCGGTATCGGTATCGATGTTGAGGCTCCAGAGGGTAATATGATTGTTGATATAGGTGGTGGTTCTACCGAAATCGCTGTCATCTCATTGGGTGGTATCGTATCGAACAACTCAATCCGTACAGCCGGTGACGACCTTACTGCCGATATTCAGGAATATATGAGCCGTCAGCACAACGTGAAGGTTTCTGAGCGTATGGCTGAGCGTATCAAGATTCATGTGGGTTCAGCTCTGACCGATCTGGGTGATGAGGCTCCAGAGGATTTCATCGTACATGGTCCTAACCGTATTACAGCGTTGCCTATGGAGGTACCTGTATGCTACCAGGAGATTGCTCACTGTCTGGATAAGACCGTGGCAAAGATTGAGAACGCTGTGCTCTCAGCATTGGAGAACACACCTCCTGAGCTTTATGCCGATATCGTGAAGAATGGTATCTGGCTCTCTGGTGGTGGTGCTTTGCTCCGCGGTCTCGACAAGCGTTTGCAGGATAAGATCAATATCCCATTCCACATCGCAGAAGATCCATTGCACAGTGTTGCCAAGGGTGCTGGTATTGCGTTGAAGAATGTAGACCGTTTCTCATTCTTGATGAGATAATCAGAACTTATTCTAATAGTAAGAATAAAGTATGCGCAACCTTTTAGAGTTTTTAGCGAAATACAACCATTGGTTTGTCTTCCTGATTCTTGAGGTGGTGAGTATGGTGCTGTTGTTTCAGTATAACAGCTATCAGGGCAGTGCCTGGTTCTCCTCGGCTAATGCCGTAACGGGTAAGTTGTATGAATGGGATGCGAATGTAGAAACATTCTTCTCACTTACCAAGGTGAACCAGGAACTGACACAGCGCAATGCATATCTCGAACAGGAGGTGCAGAAACTTTCCGACAGTCTCGTGAGCGTGACCAAGGATAGCAGCATCTACCATCGTGACCAGTTTGCATTGCTGAGAAACTATCGTCTGATTCCGGCTAAGGTAGTGGCGAATAGTGTCGATAAACCCGGCAACCTGATGACAATTGACAAGGGTAGCGCGGATGGCATCCACAAGGATATGGGTGTAATCAGCGGTACGGGTGTTGTGGGTATCGTGTATCTGGTGGCAGAACATTACGCTATCGTGATTCCGGTATTGAACACGAAGTCGAACATCAGTTGTATGATTCAGAATAGAGGCTATTTTGGCTATCTGCGCTGGAAGGGTGGTGTGTCTGACCTTGCCTATCTGGAAGAGGTGCCACGTCATGCTCACTTTAAATTGGGTGACTATGTGGTAACGAGTGGCTATTCTGCTGTATTCCCTCCTGGAGTGAGAGTAGGCAGGATATTGCACGTGTTCAACTCCGCCGATGGACTGTCGTATCGCGTACAACTTCGCCTCTCTACCGATTTTGCCCGTCTGCGTGATGTATGTGTAATTGATGATGCCGCCATGAAAGAGCGGTTGGAGATTATGCGTGCAGCACAGGATAGCATCGCAACAAATGGAGACAATAATCAATAATGACGTATAGTAAGAGGATATAAAAAGCAATGAGTATAGATTTAGTGAAAAGACTAGCTACCTTTGTGGTGCTCGTGCTGGTACAGGGATTGGTGTTTAATCATATTCATCTATTCAATTGTGCCACCCCCTTGCTGTATATCATTATGGTACTGCATTTCCGCCGCAACCATCCTAAATGGGCGGTGTTATTGTGGTGCTTTATGATGGGGCTTTGTGTGGACGTATTTGCCAATACGCCAGGTGTTGCAGCAGCTTCGATGACTGCCGTAGGACTGCTACAACCTTATTTGTTTGAACTTTTCGTACCGCGTGACAGCGCCGACGATCTGGAACCGTCCATGCGTTCTATTGGCGTAGGTGCATATTGCTGGTACGTATTCTTCATCATTCTCGTTTATAATCTATTGTTCTTTACACTCGAAACATTCAATTTCTTTAATTGGGTTCACTGGTTGGAATGTATAGGCGGAAGTACGGTTATCACTTATATATTGGTGATGGCGACAGAAAGTTTCAGAAAGTAAGATTCCGGATAAGTGATGAGAGAGAAAAGAACACGATTTTTAGTTTGCTATATATAATAAGGTATGTTGGATTACAATCTTGAAAAACGTAGATTCGTTATCGGTGGAGTGGCCATAGCTATTGTGGTCATTTACATGATTCGTCTGTTTACGCTTCAGATTATGAGCGACGACTACAAGAAGAATGCCGACAGTAATGCCTTCTTGAAGCATATTGAGTTTCCCGCCCGTGGTGCCATTTACGACCGTAATGGTAAGCTGCTGGTGTATAATCAGCCGTCTTACGATCTGATGGTGGTCATGAACGAGGAGAGCGGCAGGCTTGATACGATGGATTTCTGTAATTCGCTGGGTATTACGAAAGAGTTTTTTATCAAGCGAATGAACGATATCAAGGACCGCTCTAAAAACCCGGGCTATTCGCGCTATACCCAGCAGCTTTTTATGGGACAGCTGAGCGACCGGGATTTCAGTGTGTTCCAGGAGAAGATGTTCCGATTCCCCGGTTTCTATGTCCAAAAACGTACCGTCAGAGAATATACCTATCCTTATGCTGCCCATGTGCTGGGTGATGTGGGTGAGGTTTCGCAAAGCGATATTGAAGATGATGACTACTATCAGGCTGGTGACTATATCGGAAAACTGGGTATCGAGAAGTTTTATGAGAAGCAGCTGCGTGGTGAGAAGGGTGTGAAGATCATGCTGAGAGATGCCCACGGAAGAATACAGGGTAGCTATCAGAATGGTAAACTCGACCAGAAACCTGTGGCAGGAAAGGACTTGACGCTGGGATTGGATGTCAAGTTGCAAGCCTTGGGCGAACGTCTGCTCCAGGGTAAAATCGGCAGTATCGTTGCCATCGATCCTAGAACGGGCGATGTGCTGGCTATGGTTTCTTCTCCTTCTTACGATCCAAGACGTCTGGTGGGTAGAAACCGCGGAAAGATGCACAAGTGGCTCTCGCAGAATCCTTGGAAACCGCTCCTGAACCGTAGTATTCAGGGACAGTATCCTCCGGGTTCTACCTTTAAGACCAGCCAGGCGCTGACCTATCTTACTGAAGGTATCATCACACCGGGAACAGCATTCCCATGTAATCATGGTTTCTCTTATAAGGGTCTGCATGTGGGCTGTCATGGTCACCCGTCGCCTATTTCGCTGGTTGATGCCATCAGTACCTCTTGTAACGGTTACTTCTGTTGGGGTCTTTACTATATGATAGGTAACCGCAAGAAGTATGGCAGCGTACAGAATGCGATGACCTTATGGAAAGATTATATGGTGAGCATGGGATTCGGATATAAGTTGGGCATCGACTTGCCTGGCGAGAAACGCGGTCTCATTCCGAATGCACAGTTCTATGATAAGGCTTACAAAGGTTCATGGAACGGACTGACGGTAATCAGTATTTCTATCGGTCAGGGTGAGGTTAACCTCACGCCGTTGCAGATAGCCAACCTGGGTGCTACCATTGCCAACAGGGGATACTATTATGTGCCTCATGTAGTGAGAAAGGTGAAGGGAGAACCGCTTGATACGCTCTATACCCGACGCCATTATACCAAGGCTTCCCGACGGGCTTACAACTATGTGGTAGCCGGTATGAGAAGTTCGGCGCTGAAGGGAACCTGTAAGCTGCTCGGCCGCTACGATTTCGAAGCTTGCGGCAAGACGGGTACGGCACAGAACCGTGGCCACGACCACTCTGTATTCATGGGCTTTGCTCCGATGAACAACCCGAAGATTGCCATTGCCGTGTATGTAGAGAATGGTGGTTGGGGTGCTGACTATGGTGTGCCTATCGGCGGTCTGATGATGGAACAGTATCTCAAGGGTAAGTTATCTCCTGATTCTGAGCGCAGGGCTGCAGAGATGCAGGCCCGTAGAATCGCCTACGGATTAAGCAGTAGATAGTTTTCAGTTAATAGTTTATAGTTGATAGTTTATAGATTATGATCGATAATAAACAACCTAGTGTGCTTGCTTCACTTGACTGGTGGACGATAGGTCTTTATCTGGCACTCCTCATCTTCGGATGGGTGAGCGTCTGTGGAGCCAGCTATAACTATGGTGACAACGAGATATTCAGTCTGGGTGCCCGCTCGGGTATGCAGATTATATGGATTGGCACATCCATAGCACTGGGATTGGTAATCCTGCTGCTTGATGACCGGTTTTACGATACCTTCTCGTATGTCATCTATGGCGTCCTGATACTCTTGCTCTTTGCTACGATATTCAATCCGCATAGCATCAAGGGTTCCCACTCCTGGCTGGTGTTGGGACCGCTCCGACTGCAACCGGCTGAGTTTGGTAAGTTTGCTACGGCTCTGGCGGTAGCCAAGTTTATGTCAAGCTATGGTTTCAGTATGCAGAACCTGAAGCATTTCATGGCAGCCGTAGGCATTATCGTTCTGCCGATGCTCTGTATCGTAGGTCAGCGCGAAACGGGTTCTGCCTTGGTTTATCTTTCATTCTTCCTCATGCTTTACCGCGAAGGAATGCCGGGTGCCATTCTCTTTACTGGCGTGTCGATGGTGGCTTACTTCGTAGTGGGTGTGAAGTATGAGAACGTGATGATGTGGGATACCTATACTTCTGTAGGTAAGTTTGTCGTGCTTCTGCTGGTGCAGATTTTTACGGCTGGCATGGTGAACTCCTATACGGGCGATAGGAAACAGGCACTGATAATCCTTGCCTATTCGGTAGGCATTACGCTGCTCTTCGTGCTCTTTTCTACCTATGTCATTCCGTTCGACATTGTGTGGATCCAGCTCTTCCTGTGTGCTATGCTCATCGGATTCCTGGTTTATCAGGGACTGAGAACCCGGTTCCGGAATTACTTTCTCATCTCAATCTTTTCGTTGGGAAGTATCGCTTTCTTCTATTCTGCCGATTATGTGTTGAATCATGTGATGGAACCTCATCAGAGAGTGCGTATCAACGTACTGCTGGGACTGGATGAAGATTTGGCTGGTGCGGGATATAACGTGCATCAGAGTGAGATTGCCATTGGTTCCGGCGGACTTCAGGGAAAAGGTTTCCTCAATGGAACGCAGACCAAACTGAAGTTCGTGCCTGAGCAGGATACAGACTTTATCTTCTGTACGGTAGGCGAGGAGGAAGGTTTCCTCGGTTCGGCAGGCGTGCTGCTGCTTTTCCTGGCTTTGATATTGCGGTTGATGCATCTGGCTGAGCGGCAACCTTATAAATTCGGGCGTATCTACGGCTATTGTGTCCTGTCGGTATTCCTCTTCCACCTGTTTATTAATGTGGGAATGGTGCTGGGTTTAACACCGGTTATCGGTATTCCGCTGCCGTTCTTCAGTTATGGTGGCAGTTCGTTATGGGGATTTACCATCCTTCTTTTCATCTTCTTGAGAATTGATGCGGGAAGGAACTTAGTGAGAAGTTAAAAAAAAGAGTGAACAGATTGTTGATGAATCTGTTCACTCTTTTTTTTATTGTATCTTGGAAATCTTGATGCCGATGTCACTCACACCGGGCAGGATTTCTCTTTTCATATCATGTCTGATGGCTACGTGTATGGAATCGCCTGATGCATCTGATAGATGTTGATAGGGAAGTTATACTGATAGTAGCTGATACCCTGTCCTTTGCTCACGCCGTTTTTGTCAATCAGCTGGCAGTTTACCGTATCTATCTTGCATTCGCCAGGTATCTTTCTGTTTCGGTGATAAACCGTCTGTTCTACGATGAGCGTAAGTCCCATGAACGGATAGGCACCTGTAATGCGAAGTCCTAGGCTTTGTTTGTAATGCCCGGGCTCGAGTAGAGGTGATACTTCGAATGATAGGGTGTCGTTCTTCTCCCATCCTGCAATCGGTGTATGGGCATACTCATCGTATACGGTCGAACCGCTGCAGGCAGAGAGAATGTGAACGATCGCTGTCAAAACGATGAAATAAACAGTCTTTTTCATCTTTTTCTAGCTCCTATTCTTTATTCTTGTGGGGCGTTATTGCCTTGTGGGGCATTGTTGCCTTGTGGCTTGTTTCCACCTTGTGGGGCATTATTGCCTTGAGGCTTGTTGCCATTCTGAGGGGCGTTGTTGCTTTGCGGCTTGTTTCCACCCTGTGGCTTGTTGCCATTCTGCGGCTTGTAGCCCTTGTTAGGCCGTCTGTCGTTTCTTGGCTGGCGGTTGTCACCCTTAGGATGATTGCCCTGATTACGGTTGTCGCGGCGCTGGTTGTTTGGCTTGCCTTCATTCTTCTGAGGCTTGTTGTCTCCCTCCTGCTGGCGAGGTCCCTTGTTCTTATTGTTCTTCTTCTTCTTTTTCTTAGCCTTGTCAAAGCGGCTCAAATCAGCTTCGGCAAGCAGGTCGACTGGCTTGGCTACAGGTTTTGCCTTACCGTCTTCCAGCAGACTCAATGGCTTCTCGCCCTGACGGTTCATTTCGATGATAGCCTTGGCACGCTCGATGCTGATGGTTTCGAGGTTGGAAGCAAGGTTCTTGTCAGAAGAGTAGGTGATAAGACCTGCCAGGATATCCACCTTGAACTGATGGAAATCACCGTCGGCAGTCTGCAGTACGGCATCCTTAGGAGGCAACTTTCTGCTAGCCTCTACATAGCTGTCTACCTCGTAGTTGAGACAGCACTTCAGTTTGGCGCACATACCGGCAAGTTTCTGAGGATTCAGAGAGATGTCCTGGTAGCGTGCTGCATTGGTGCTAACGCTGATGAAGTTCTTCATCCAGGTAGCGCAGCAGAGTTCTCTGCCGCAAGGACCCGTTCCACCGATGCGGCCTGCTTCCTGTCGTGCACCGATCTGTTTCATCTCAATGCGCACATGGAAGGTATCGGCAAGAACCTTGATGAGCTGGCGGAAGTCCACACGTTCGTCAGCGATGTAATAGAAGATAGCCTTGTTGCCGTCTCCCTGATATTCTACATCACCTATTTTCATCTTCAGTCCGAGATCTTTGGCTATCTGGCGGCTCTGGATCATGGTGCCGTGTTCACGGCTCTTAGCCTCCTTGCATTTGTCAAGATCCACCTGCTTGGCAATACGGTAGATACGCTTGATATCATCCTGCGACTTGAGGTTTGCCTTCTTAATCTGGAGTTTTACCAGTCTTCCGGTCAGCGTAACCACACCGATGTCGTGACCTGGGTTAGCCTCTACCGCCACTATATCGCCCTTCTTCAGGTCGAGGTTATTTACATTGTGGTAATATCCCTTACGGGTATTCTTGAACTGTACCTCCACGAGGTCAGTACTTTCAGCATTGCCGGGTACATCGGCAAGCCAGTCGTATGTGTTGAGCTGTCTGTCCTGTCTTCCTACGCCCTTAGCGCACAGACCACGGTCGCAGCCGTTACACATCCTGAATTTCATATTTTTGTAATCCACGATCGTCTAATTTATAATGTATAATATATAATGTACAATTAATAATGAACAATGAACAGAACTTTCGCAAGTTTTGCCCCATACGCCCTGTTTCGCCCCATACGCCCTGTATTGCCCCATACGCCCTGAAAGGGCAGAAGCTCCTAGCCCAGGGCATCGCCCTGGGTTATTACGGGCGCTAGTTTGTCGCCCTGTAAGGGCAAAAGCTTTAAAACTCCAGGCAAGACATAAAGCTTTTGCC
>QSCI01000064.1:0-19494 GCA_003463005.1 Segatella copri
TGGGCATTCTTCCAATCGATGGTTTCACCATCATAATAAGCAAGGTCAAGTGTCTTCTTGGAGACATCTACGCCAAAATACAGTTCTTTATCCATATTATTAACATTTTAATATTAAATGGAAACAAGAAAACATTTGGCTTGGCGAAGGACTGAATCAAAAAATAGTGATATTCTAGAGTGACATACAGTTCACCTTAACACCCGTTAACCAATTCGTTTAAACTTGTTTCCAGGTGCAAAGGTAAAAGAATGACAAGCTCAAACGTACCTATTTACGAATAGTCAAAGAACGAATTCAGAGATTCAATCGTAAATCAGAATGAGAAATATTTTGGTAAGGAGAGGTGTCTATCCATGGACAATCTCCCCTGAGCCAAGAAAAGATTTAGGAAGCCCTACAGAGAATTACGTCCGCACTGCGGACGCTATTGAGTCAAGATCATTATATGTTGGTCATATCTGTCTAAAACGTGTTATTGGGTGACATCTTGGGTGACATTTGAGGGACATTTATCTCTGACAGTAGTATTTTTCTGTTTGCAGATTTTGTTTTAAAAATGAAACTGCAAACGGAACTGCAAACAGAATTGCAAGCGATATTGATAGGGTTATTTTTTTTATTCGTATGTGTTTCAGATTGTTAGCATAATTCTTGTCTGTTTTCAAAACCGTTTTCATTAAGCAATTTCTTAATTGAAACCTTGGGTGACATCTTGAGGGACATCTTGGGTGACCTTGAGTGACATTTTTATAGATTCGGTTAGAGCGCATTCGTTTTTATTGCTGTTCTTACAATACTGCTTGAAAAGTAATTCCCCATATTTATTGCGTCAAAAAAAGACAGCCAACAAAGTGACTGTCTTTAATTGAATGGGATGAATTATCGTCCTCGATGGTAGTGTTGCTCTTCTTCCTGAGCAACAACCTCTTCTTTTTCCATTTGCTTGGCAACTTCCTTTACGTCGTCCGTTGCATCTTCTGGGAGACCATAGCGGATGATGTTATCCTTGATTTCCTCTGCGCTTACCTTGCGCATCACATCGTATGTGCCTCCAACAGTCGGATTATATACTACAGCATAATGCTCATCCTCAACAAGGAGATCATCGCCACGGTATTTAGTTGGTGAGAGATTGATTTTGGAGAGGTCAGGAGCATCACCTTGGTCGTATTCCTTAGCCTCAGTAAGGAGTGCATTGTAGTCGCCATCATTTTTGAACTTGTCGAGACGGTCTGTTGCATCGGTAGTCTGGAGATACGCCACTGATGCGTAATACATCGTTGGAGCTTTCTCTTGCTTCTGCTCTGCCTCTTGACTTTGCTCCTGGTCTATTTTCAGCTGCATGGCATCAATATGCTGGTTGATCATGTGAGAAGCCTTCTTTACATCGGTAAGCGTAGTCTTGATAAACTCGGGCGATTCCTTCAAACTGTCCAACCAGTTTTTCAGATAACTGGCACTGTCTTCCTTCAAGTGCTTGGTCATACCGAAACGCTGTGCTACCAGAGCGGCACTTAGTTCGGCAACAAGTTCCTCACGGGCGTATTCTGCGCTTCCGAAAGATGCAGGCTTCAATCTGCCCAAATGGTTCTCTGAGCCCGTAGAATGAGCCATCTCATGCCCGAGATTGGTGTAGAAGGACTCTCCATCCTTGAACTGGCGTTTCTCTGGAATGACAATCTCATTCTTCGAAATGCTGTAGTAGGCATTGTCGCCATATACAGGCTTGATAGGACAGATCCATCCGTTTTCCTTGATCATCTTATCCATGGCAGGGAAGGAGAAGTCATCACCCTGATTCAAAGGTCTGTTCACTCCTGCAGCTGCCTCCAGCTTCTTGTAGAGTTCCGGACGAGCCTCCTGCAAGTTGGTCTGCGCCACATTAAACACATTGTAAACCTGCAGTTTAGGATATACGTTATACTCCTTGCGTTGCTCTTCGGACATCAGACGGTAGTCATCGTATTTGATCTTCTCCCTTGTCTCTTTGTTCACAACGGTGAAAGTCGTGATGAAAACTGGGAAACTCTTCTCGCCTTTGAGGATTGTCACCTGAGGCAAAGCTTCGCCGTTGTTGTCCTTAACCTGCTGTCTTCTTCCTTGCTTGTCCTTATTGAAGTTCAGACCGGCCACTCTGTCGAAGGTGCAGAACACAGGCAACTTATATCCCTGCTTCTCACAGTGCATGATGAGCATCAGGCATTCATACCGTTATACTCACGCCCTGACAGGTTCTTCGGCCATGTCAGGGAACCTTCAGTGAACCAAGGCTTCTTCCAATCGTTCTGCAAGGTGTTGATCTTCTCAATCATCATCTCGGCAAACTTGTCCAAAGCCCGGTCTTCACTGCTACGGCCATCAGAATTATATTTCTTGTAATCAGCCATACTCATTCATTATTGGTTGGTGGATGCTGCTTTCTTCTCCCATGGAGTAAGCTCTGTGACACGGCAAGTGAGGTCGAGGCGGTCGTTGTAGGCTCCTACCTGCAAATCACCCTTGGCATTGATGCCGGCCTTAGCCTGTACCCAGTCTGCCTTTGTGGTGTCAAACTGCATGAAACGAATCCAGGTGTAGGCATAGTTGTCGCCATCCTTCTCGCTGCTGTAGGCAGAGAATAGGGTATAAGGCTTGCCCTTCTTGTCGGTCTTCACATCAACCTGCTTACCGATAGTTCCTCTGAACTCGATGGTGCCGTTGATTGCGTCCTGGCTTCCTGCATTGAAGGTATTCACTCCCGAAGCAGAGAGATTGAGGTAAAGCGCATCTCCTTTTTTATGGAATTGGAGAACTCCTGCCACCTCGATACGGGAACCTACAGGATAGTTGACCAGTTCAGCCTGGTTGTCACCATCCTTGGCTACGCTGATTTCTACAGTCTTGTTGATACCGGTCTTGGCTTGAACCATTATGCTGATTCCAAAAGAGATAAACTGCTTACCTTCCTTGTTGGCACGCATCTGTGCCTGGCGACACACCGTGCCGCATACGGTTACATTACATTTAATCATAATAAACTTGGCTTATTGTTTTACTTCATTATTTGATTTGAACAGATTCCTGTCTGTCCTGCTGATTGTCAACGCCTTTCTGATAGTTCTGTGACATCTGCAGAGATACTGTCGCTGCCTGGATGATAGAAGCAACACCTCTTCGCTTGTCTTCATCGCTCAGATTGGCATTGCCGAGCGTCTGCTGGAGCTTTATCATTTCTGCCTGGGTCATTTCTCTTGTAAACTGGACGGTTCCGTTATCTACATGGAGATAAGGCTTGCCATCCTGAATGTTCACGGAACAGGCTTTATAAGAGGGAAGGAGCGAGGAGAGGTCGATGCTCTTGCTGACAACCGAGTCGGTCACTTTTTGCATTTTCTCTTCTTCGCTCTTGTTGTCTATCTGCAGGGCAAGTGCCATGAGAGAGGTGAACATGGTCATAGCCATCTCAATGACAGGGTCATCGCCTGGCATTTTCACTCCGCTGTCCTCAGATGACAGAAGCTTCTTCATCCAGTCTTCAGGACTTTGTGCTGTGTCTGTCACTTCGCCTTGTGAGGCAGGATTGCTAACCTTGTACTGAGCGGTGATGTCCTTGCCGTTGTGGAGAGTCTGCAACTGGATGTTTCCCTTTTGAGAGATTTCAGCAAGATACGCTGCTGGGTCTATATCCCGTGCCTTGCCATCCGCAGAGATACTTTTCACCCCAAAATGCAGATGCTCACCAGTGGTTCTGGTTCCCGTATTGCCAGTCACGCCTAATCGCTGACCGGCATTTACATTATCGCCAGTCTTGACAGCAATGCTGCTCAGGTGCATGTAGGTACATTGATACTTGCTGCCGTCATTTCTGTTGTATTCTACAGTTACAGACAGACCACCTGCAGTATTCGGATTGTTGTTGACCTGAGTGACCTTGCCCTTATCTTCCGTTGCCAGTACATTGTCATGCTTGGCTTGAATGTCGATGCCCTTGTGCATTTGCGTGTTGGTCGGATTGAGCGGATCTTTTCTCATACCGAAAGGTGAGGTGACGAGCATAAACTCGTTTCTCTTCAATGGATAGGAATACTTTTCGCTCTCCGCAGGCTTTGAAGAACTCGGCTTCTGGCTGCTTTGTTCTTCTTGCTGACGTGGATTGGCTTCGGTACCGAAGGATTTTCCTTGCGATTTCATCTCCTTCATGACCATCTGGTCATACTTCTGCAGGTTGTTCTTCTCGATGATGCTTTGAAGACTTGAAGCGTACTTCTTGTTGGAGGCATAACCGGAGTTCTGCAGTCCGTTTGTCCATCCCTTGTAGTCATCGGGGGATAGCTTGAAGAGCGAGCTGTATCTCTTGTTTCCTTTCAGAAACTGGGAATGATGCTCATATGAGTCGCCAACAGAAGCGTATTGACAGAACTTCTCGTTAGGACGGTCATCGGTATATACGAGGTACTTGCCACCGTTCTGAACCCAACCGGAAGTAGCCTTGATGCCGAAATGATTGTTTCCCTTTCGGGATAACTCGCTCTGTCCGCTTGCACTCTCGCAGATGCCTTGTGCAAGGGTGACAGAAGCAGGTATGCCATATCGGCGCATCTGTTCCATGGCATACTCTGCATATTGTTCTACATATTCTTGATTCCTTGACATGATGATTACATGTTATCTGTGTATTCCTGATGAATTGTTCTGTTCCTGTTGAGGACTCTCTACCTTGGAGGGAGAAATTTCCTCTGTGGCACGTTTGGGGGCTTCCAACTGGTCACAGATGGCAACCCGTTCTCCAGCACGGATGAGTTTCGGCAGATAGGTGTCGAGAGCGTGGTATGGGAACCCAGCCATGGCCAGAGACTTGCCGTCTGCATCCTTGGTATGGGAACTCTTGGTAAGCGTGATGCCCAGGATTTTTGAAGCTTTCTCGGCATCTTGACAATAGGTCTCGTAGAAATCTCCACAACGGAAAAGTAACACTGCATCAGGATGTTTGCCTTTTAGCTCGTAGAATTGCTTTAACATCGGAGTCATTGCTACAACGGCAGCCTTTGTCTCTGCCTTCGTCTTCTCTTCCTTTGCCTTTCCTTCCTTCTGCTTCTGCTCTTTCTTTTCTGGAGTTTCCTCTTTCTGTTCCTCCGTAGCCTTGTCTTCCTCTTGCTGAGCGGTGTTCTGCTTCACCTCATTGCTCTGAGCTTCCTGCTCCGATTTTTCAGTGCCTACAGCTACCGCATCGGTCCGGTCTTTGCGCAGTACATCGGCAAAAAGACTGGCTGCAAGGTGTTTCTTGTAGTCCTGCATGTTCTCGGCGAGCCACATACGTTGCCACTGGGATGGTGAAATCTCACGAGGTTTGAGCTTTTCTCCATTCACAGTAGGCATACAGAGGATGACACTTGGCTGATTGTCCGTCTCTTTGGTCTTGAAGATGTTGACACGTTGGATTTTGTCCACCTCTTCGGCAGGAACGTTGCTCTTGAAGAGGTCAACCTTCATTTCCGGCTTATTGGAAGCTTCCATGTAGTATTTTTGTGCCATGTCCTGGCGCATAGTGTCTGAAAGCTCCTCGTCGCCTTGCTTTACTGTGGTGAAGAACAGGTTTACATCGGCCTTGTCTGGATATACGCTGAAAGCCTTTTCATTCTCAGGCTTCAAATAGAGTGCCCACTTTCCTTCATCGTCACGCAGCATCAGGATCTTGTCGAAGTCCACGGCTCCAGAGCGTTTCACTGCATCTGAGACATCGAGCAGGGTGATGGTCTCCAGGCTCCAGTTGTTGAGTCTGGCAACTGAGACTGCCTTGCCGTCAAAGAAACTGTCGTCAGGACGGTAACCCATGGAACCATCAACATTGTAGAAGGTGACGGTTTCATAGCCTTCCTTCTGCAGGGCATGTTCGATACGACCTTTCTTCATGCCAGGGATGTCGTTATCCATACCCAATGATGCACCTTCTGGAAGGACTACATCGGCCATCTTTCCCTCTGCATCCTTTACGAGGACAAACTCCTTGGTGGACTTGTTGGGAAGGGTCTTGATCTCGTCAGCCACATAGTAGTGCTTTGGAAGGATGCTCTTGATGGCATCTGCCTGATTTCTGGCAGTCTTGCTGTTCAATTCAACCTTTTCGCCACGTTCTGCCTTGTGGAGCATATCTACGGCATTGTTGACATCCCTCTCCAGTATATCAATGAGACAAGGATTCTCTTTCAGCTCTCTTGACCAATAATCGGTCATAGCCATACTTTCCGGGGAGAGTTTGGCTGAGATTCCCAATTCCTGGAGTTTTACGGCGGTGGCAACTTCTGTGACCAGACGCTCCTGCTTCATGGCATCCTCTGCAGAGACCTTTCCGTTCTTCGTTACCATACCTTCACGAGCCAGTCGCTGCCCATGGCCAGTGGCTGTAACAAGTAGCGATACTGCATCACGGGCATAATCCTCATAGTGTTCGTAGGAAGATGCTTTGGGCAGGAAGACAATGTCTCTCTTGCTGTCGTAATGTGCTACACCGGTAGAGTCACCGCGGATTTCGACCATGTTCTCACGTGCTTTTTCCAGAAGCTTTTCTACACCTTGGCGAATGGCTGTGGAGGCTGACTCTACATCCTTTCGGTCGTTCAACCTGCCATATTCCTGGACTGTTGCTTCAAAGGCGCTCTTGTCAACCATGGGTAGGGTAGTCTGCTCGATATTGAACAAGGCTCTTACTTCACGGCTTCTGATACCTTTGTAGTCTGCTTGCTTGTCTGAAGGGAGAGCCTGATAGTCTGCACGGCTGATTTTGTCCTCAGGGTTGTGCTTGTTGACATACTCGTTCCAGTTGTACCAGAGGAACGGTACTCCTTTCTCTTTTGATTGAACAGACTCGCCACGTTTCTTCGCTTCCGAAAAAAGCGTATATTGGTTGGTCTTGTAGCCGTTTTGAGCGGCGTGCATTCCTAAGATGATGGCATTGAAGGCTGATACCTGCAAATGCTTCTGGTAGAGTCCAGGAGCCTTGCGGCCGTTGTTGTCCAGCCAAATACCATTATCTTCCTTGGCTTTTCCGAACGCTTTGGTGAACAGTTCCACTTGACGTTCTGCAGCCATCTTTTCTTGCTGATTCTTTTCTGTCATGGATATGATGTTTTTGTGATCATTGCTTATAGCCAAGAACCCCAAGAACCTTGGTCTCGGCTATGGATTTGATTTCCCACTCTGTCACACTGCTGCTCATGTGCTGACGTAGCATGCGGTCTGCTTCCTTTGTCGAAGGGGCATTGACGTAGATGGTCTGTGGTGAGAACTTCTTTACGCCAGTGTCTTCATCCTCAGTGACAAGGGAGACGACGGTCTTGTACCAGTGGTTGCCTTCATTCTCGTCTTCTTTCAGAATCTCCGTGATAGGCTCACGTGAGATGGCTGTGATGTCGAAGTCTCTGGTACCGATAAGCTCTGTTGCAGCTTTGGTGGCACGTTTCTCTGTCTCGGTGAAGCTCTCGGCATCTACCAGGTATTCTTCACTGACTTTCTTGTTCTTTCCGGTGTCAAGGGCTTTACCGTATTTGACACGGAACTTATACCAGTATCTTTTCATCTTTGTTCTATGTTATCTTTGAGCAAGTGGTCTCTCGATGACTGTCTGTCGTTCGCCAGCCTCGTATTTTTCGGATGCAATCTGTCGCATCTGGTCATTCTTTGCCAGCACAGCATTGGCAAGGGTACTAAGAGGTAATGCGCCTTGTCGGTAGGCATCCACAACTCTTTCAGGAAGAGCTATGGTGCAGGGCACTCTGTCAATGTTTGCTATCAGGCAGTTGGCTCTTATCTCCGGATTCTGGATGCGTGCATTCAGAGGTTCTTCGGGATAGATACGATAGTTGACTCTGCCACCAGCCTGTTGCGGATGATCCTGTGCCTTGAAGTTGTCCAAGGCTTCATGTCCAGCTTTATTGAGAAGATTCATGCCTCCCATTCCTATAAGCACCATTTTGAGAATCGGGTTCTTGACGAACATACCTGCAACAATGCTTGCAATAGGCATCATGTTGTCCTTGATATTGATGGACTTGGTCTTACCGGTGAACATGCCGACGAGCATATCAGGAAGCATGGCCAATACATAGCCAAGATTATGGCCTATATCGCTGATACCGTTGAGGCCGAATGACGTGAGAAGCCCTTGCCAACCATTCATGTTAGTCTGTTCGGGCTGCGTGTTGCTGGCTTCACCTTCAGATTGGTTCACTTCTTCTGATGGTGCTGCCTGCTGTGCTTCCTCAGATTGTGGCTTGTTCTGCGGTTTCTGCTCCGCTTGTTTCTTCTTTTCCTGCTGCGTTCGTCTGTATTCATCCTCCTTTCCCGGTGCAATGATCATGGGAACATCGGAGCGGTCATTGAGTTTATCACCAACATGGGTGACGAGCATGTCGCTTCCTATCCATGTGGCGGCTGTCTTCAAACCACCACCCAATCCTCCCATACAGGCAAGATCGGTTACTGAGCCAAGGGCAATACCTGCGTTCTTTTCCCAGACAGATGGCTTATACCGCTTCTCTGCCTCTGAGTCTATCTTTTGCTCCAATGGCGATTTTGCGACTTCCTGCGGTAGGTAGAAGATGGTACTGGTGGCAGCCTTTCGCATGATGTAGTCGATGGATGATTTCGGTATTTTGTCCTTTATCATCTTATCGATCATCTTCTGTTCCATGGAAGCATTGACCGTGATATGCTGTCGCTTCAACTCTTTCTTGACCATCGCGATATAGTCTTCCGTGGTCTTGGATGTCCATTTGCCGATGTATTTGAGGGTGTCATTCTTCGCTTGCATGGATGCCATACCTCCGTCAGGTCCAGCTGCTGCTGCCATCAGACCTGCAAACGAATTGGAGTTTGACCGCAACTCGTCTGCAAGCTTGTTCTGTAGGTCATTCCGAACTTTATTCATAATCGGTATGACCTTAGTGTTGAATATCTTATCCTGTTTTGACTCTACCATAGCTTTATGTTTACAAGTTTAATTGGTTGAGGATTTGCTCCCTGGTCTGTTCGATGGCGTTGTGATAGACTTCCATCTGTTTCGGGAAATATTCCTCCAACCATTCGTCCTTCTCGATGTTGTCGTTGATGAACTTGATGGCCAGATTCCTTTCTATCTCAATGGCAGCTTCGCCTTTCTCGCTGTTGTTGAACCAAGCCTTAGTCCACCATCTGATTCCCGACTTGTCGGGATAGACGCTCACCAGGCGTGGAATGTCGAAGCTTTGAATATCGATGTCCAGTTCTGCCAGTGGGTCAACTATTCCGCTTGTCGCTATTGCCCAGTCTTGTGCTTTTTTTTTTCGATGGCGCTCATGCTCGACAGAAATATTTGATGGCGCAAGGCGAGATAGTTGAGGAAATCTCTAATAAGGAGGTTCTGTACTCGCTCAGCTATTGGAATGCTTCTTGACCCCATTCCCAATGGATTCGCCATGGAAGGCAGGGTCTCATAGAAGTAGTTCTTCATGGCCGACATGGTGAAGATATTGCGAAGTGCAAGTTCTGTATGCTCTGGTAGGGCATAGATGCCTTGGCTCATGTCGCTCATGTAGTCGGGGAAGAAGCGCATCATGAGGTCTTCAATCTCCTTCTGGTCATTGTCATACATGGTATGAACATCCATATCAAGAGTGACGAACTGAGGTGCAGCGCCTGGCTTGCCGTTCTGTTCCATCACTTTCAGATTGCTATAGATCATGGTGAGGAACTCCAGTGGATTGAGTTCTTCACCCTTGTATTTGACTTCTACATGGAGGGAGTCGGCACTGACAGCGATGACTTGCCCTGCCTTTACCTCTTTGCCGTAGTTGGCAAACACGTTGCTCAGGTGGGCATAGGTCACTTCATAGTCACCATATCGGGTAATCTGGTAGATGCCATGAATGGCATCGTTGCCCAGTCCTGTCACCTTGCCGGTAGCTACTGCAGACAGCAGATAGTTCCTGACCTTGAAGTCAACTCCATGATGGAAAAAAGACTCTCCAGTGTGCGGATGCTTCTGTTTGCCGTAGCCCAGGGACATGGTCACTTCTCCGTTTCTTTCCTCGAATGGCATGCAATAGCCACTGTCGGAATGTAGTATCATTTCTTGTGTATAGTGCATTGTATAATACTTTGTTATAGTGTTTGTTATCTTCGTCTGCTTACAGTATTGGTTTGTTCTACTTCTTGCTGCTTTTCTTCTTCCTTGTGGTTGCTTGCCTTACGGTCACTGTTGCCACCAAGTAGGCTGCTTAGATTGGCATTGTTGCCTATCATCATCATTCCGAGAACGGCTCCAGCTATCTTGCCTAACCATCCGAAGCGACCGAAGACGAGGAGGGCAGAGACTACAAGTCCTACAAGGCTGAGACCTGAAACGTTGCCTTTGCCGATGTTGCTGAAGAAGTTTCCGAACATGTCACCGCCATGACCAGAGAACATGGCTCTAAGGAAGCCAGACATACCGCTCCACTTGGAATCCACGCTGCTGATAGCCCCATTTACGTTGTCTGAAAGCCCTGTAACGGAATCTTTCAAGTCCTTCACGCCATCGCCAATCCCTGATACAGTGTCGCCAATCTTCTTGGTGGTGTCTTCTCCTATGACGGCATCGCTGACTATGCCAACAACGCTTTTGTCCGTGGTGAGTTTCTCCCAACCAATGTAACCAAGACTTCCTCCGACAACTGCGCTTTTAGTGGCAGAACCTACGCCTTTCAAGGTCTGCTGAGGATGAAGCACAGCACTGCCCACTGTGTGTGCTGTTGCACTGGTCATCCTTCCTCCCAATCGGAGAGTTGATTTTAAAAATGAACCCCAACCCATAATGCTTTTTATTTATAAATTATTGTACTGTTATTTGTTATCTGATTATGTTGAACCTTTACTTCAAGGTCTTGCATTCCTTCGCCATCGTTCTTTACATCGCTGTACAATGGTAGGTTTATCCACTTCACTCCTGGCTCCATAGTCTATTTCTGCCCAAACGTCTGACAGTCTGGTGTACTTCACTGCCCGTATCAATCGTTTGAGTTTCTGATTCATCAGTTTGAGTTTCGGTCGTATGCCAAAGACTATCTCCAGTCGCTGCTTCTCTGTCATCTTGTTATTAGAGAGGCATACCTGCCTGACATCATTGACAATCTCTACACTGCTCATGATAAGTTCCCGATAGAGTTTGTTGCGATTGGAGGACAGTGCCACGGCAAGGGCATTGGTCGTCTGAAGGCTAAGCTGGTGGCTGTAGGTTCCGAGTTGTGTCACGAGACGGTCTATCTCGTGATAGAAACCATAGATCTGCGCTGCATAGCTGATGATGCTGTTGAATCGGTCAAGATAGTTGTTGAACTCCTTCTGCAGGTTGGTTGTACCTTCTACCTCTTCTTTGATCCATATATGGCCTGTAGATACAAGTTGCATCATCTGTTCCTGCTGCTTCAACTCTTTCTTGGCTTTGTCGGTATATTGGAATATCATACCTGCCAGGACAGGGTCATTGCCTTGGGCACGGAGAAAACTCCCATCCTGCCCATCAAAGGGAAGGATGAGAGAAAAGAGAAGTAATATGAGAGCATAGAGACGTTTCATAAATGTTATCCTCAAATAATCTTTCTTATGGTGTTACAACTCTGGCACATCTGCGCCATCTGCCAAGGGCTTGACTGGCTATCTCGGCATTGCTCCGGTCGAGCATTCCTGCCGTGACATTGTTCCAGACATCGGCCATGGTATAGTATCTGATGCTTAGACATAGCCTTGACAGCTTCTTGTTAAACTGTGCCAGGCGGTCGTTCAGTTCCCAGAGGGTCTTGCTTCGTTCTGCACCAGTGAGCATATTCTCATTGCCACCTTTGGCTATGGCATCCTTTAAAGTGGTATATACCGTTACGAGCTCTGTGGCAGTCTCTATATAGAGGTTGTTCATGCTTGCGGTTGCCACAATACCCTGTGGGTTGCTTGCTATGGCTTTCTTCAAATTGCACAAGTTGATGAAGATCCTCACACCGTCGTCATAGAGCGAGGTGCAGGCTTTCAAGGTGGAAGCATAACCCGATGCCGTTTTCAGATAGCTGTTATACTTCTTTTCCCATTTGTGAATCTGGGAGAACTCGGCTGCGATGGTGTTCTGCAGGAATGCGGTCTTCTGCTGATCTTCTATCTGGCTTTTGATCTGACCGTTGATAAGCTCGTTTCCCTCAGCCAAGGCTATATACTCCAATGGATTGCTGGAGGCAACCTGAGCATAACCTATAGCTGGCAGTAGCATCAATGCCAAAGCAATGGCTGCAACAACCTTGCTTCTTCTTCTTTTATCTGTTGGTAATTTCATATATGCCTTTTCTCTTTTTGTTGTATTCTACACGTTCACGAATGATTCTCACCACATCCAACCTTTCCTTCACACCGTAGATGTCGAGTTTGGGATTGGAGCGGTCGCCGCTGAATATCCATACTGTCTTCAATCCGAACAACTGTTCCAGAATGTCACGGTTCTCGCTGAAATCCACAACTCGGTACAGTTCGATGTAGTCACTGGTTCTGGTCAGAACTCCATGCTGGATGATGAGCTGTTCAGAGGTGATGATGTATCTGAGTTTGTAGAGATATAAGCATCTATAGAGCATGATGCAGGTCATCACACCTCCAAGTACCACGAAAGGCATCTTGTAGGTGATGATGTCGTGGCCAGCAACAAGGAACAGGGCACAGCTGATGATGAACGACATCCCTTGCGAGATGATATACTGCGCCCAGTGAGGGCGTAGGGTGATGATGTTGTATCGTCTGATTGGGTCTGCCATATTCATTATCGTTTAAATCCATGATGTTTGGTTTCCTCGTTCTCTTCTTGCCGTTCAAAGGTCAAGTCCACACCGTTCTCGTCAAATGCGGTCTCTACTACGTCGGTCATAGAGAACTGTTTCTTATCCAAAAGCTCGTCATTGAAGTCCTTGTAGCCTTCCGATGGCTCTTCCCGAATAATCTTCACGGGAGTGAGGTCTTGGTCTTCGTGCAGGTTGAGCTTCTGTAACAGTACATCCTTAAAGTCCTTGAACGCTTTGTTCATCTTGTCAGCGGCTTCCTGCTTGTCTTCTTTACACAAAAAGGGAGAGTAGTGATACTCCAATGCCTCTTCTTTTGCTGAATCGTAAACCAGATAGAGCTGTTTGAGCTCATGGGGAAGTAGGCTGTAGTTCTCATCATTGAAACTTAACAGTTCCTTGATGGTCTTCGGCTGTTTGTCGAAGCTTTCCATGAACTCTCTCATGTCAGCAGGTACATTTCCCGGTGCAACCGGACTCTGTTTGCTTGCAATATCCTCGAAGTTTGCCACAAACTGCTTTCCTGCCACATCCTTGTCAAAGCCGAGGTGGAAGGTTGCTTGTGGTGCAGCTTTCAGTAATCCCTGTATCTGCCATAGCTTGGGTTACCTCCAGTAGAGACATAGACTCCGGCTTTCAGATCCTGTCGTCCACGCTGATCCAATCCTGATTCCTTGCGCATCTGTAGTTGGTAAAATGCCATGGCATCGTATGCGCTTTCAAAGACAAGCACAATACGGGCATCCTGGAGTGCCGTATTCTTGGGACTTGCCATCCATAATCCTTCGCTGGCGTTGGTGCCGGTAGCCATGCCTTTTCGGGCAGAACCGTCCTTTCGTGGATAGCCTCTTTCCTCTAAGCCTACACATTTGTCATGTTGCCCAGGAATGTGCATAGGGAAGGAGAGATTCTTATAGATGCTGCCATCCTTGGTGGTTTTCGATGCGAGGAAGAAACTGTGATGGAAGGCACAACGGGTGGCGAAATCAATTCCTCTTGACTTGAAGAAGGCGTAGAACGGCTTCTGTGACTCGAAGTCTTTAGGATTGAAACGGTCAATCTTGTAGTCATTGATATCAAATGGCTTGCTGCTGACAGTTGGATTATGCATGTCCTGACTCCGATGTTCTACCGGGATGTTTAGCAGGCGTTGGCAGACCTTATGGACAAGGGCTGATTCCTTCATGCCATTCTTGTACTCCTTGAAAAGGTCTGGATGCTCCCAGATGAAGGAGGTAACAGAGTAGAGCTTGATGGTTGGCGGCTGGAAACAGCAGTTCTTGTTGGGCATGACAATGTACTTGTCACCACTGATTCTTTTTCCGTCGCTGCCCAGGCGTACATACGCAGGATAGCGCAAGCCATCACGCTTGTAAAACGTGTAGCCTGCGTCCTCCAATACGTCCTTGATGTTAAGACGGTTTCTGTAGTCTGCAAATGTCTGTTCGTCTGTCATCTCTTGAATGTGAATTGTTGTTTATCTGCCATGACCTAAGCCTACTCCGTGCTCTCCTGCATTGAGTCCTGCATCGAAGGCTCGTGAAGCAAGGTCTTGCGGTGAATCCACGCTGCCCTTGAAATAGACATGTGGTCCATGGGCATGGTCATGATGGTGTTCTACGAATACTGCCGGTGCTGGACGGTCTCTGCCCAGTTCACTCATCACGGCAAGTCCAGCAAGGAGAGCACCTCCAATCTGAGCCCCGATGTTCTTGCCTTCTCCAGGGATGGTTTTCATATCCACCTCCTTGAAGATGTGGGAGAAGAGTTTCATGCGGTGGTAGTCATCTATAGCCATGAACTTGTCATACTGCTTTTGAGTAATCTCATGGCTGATGCTCTCTCCGTTGATGACGGCAGTCATGCGAAACTTGGCATTGCCTTTCTCGTCTTTCTGGATTTCACCCTGCTCATTACGCACTGGTTCAACCTTGATATCATCAACCTGAACCTCTCTGCCATGCTTGCCTTCACGGAACCATCCCTTGCTTTCGTTCTGCTCATACAGGCTGTTGCCATCTACATGAGCAACACTGCGGTCTTCTGGCTCAAAAGTAATCTGGTCGCCATTAGATGGGAGTGACTGGTCAATCACCATCTGCTGGCGGTTGTTGAGTTCTGCCTCTATCTCTGGTCTGAGCTTCAAGCTGATCTGCTCTTTGGAATTGAGCATATCCATCGTCAGTTTGTCCTGGAAATCGTTCCTGATGGCATTGTTGATGATGTCAATGCGGTTCTGGACAGGTACTTGCTTGATGGAGTTGTTGGTCAGCTTTTTCACCTCATCCTCTGTAAGATCATAGACAAAATCCTGCTTGGTGGCTGTGGACTGGATGGTCAGTGTCTTGTTGGCTGCATCTACGATGATGCCGTGAGACGAAAGACACTCCTGCCATTTGTCATTGCAGAAATAGACCTTGGAGGTGATGAGTTCTTTGTATGGCTTGGCAGGTTCCTGGGGACGTGGACGAACCACTACAGGGGTAATGACTGATTGCAGGTCTGCCAACACATCCTGCGAAGGTTGCTGTACCATGTTTTGCTGACCACCTTTATAATAGAAGCCATAACCGCCATTTTGCAACTCGCCCGGCTTCATTCTGCCGTCAGGACGTTCTGGTACGATTGGAGCACCCTGCATGAACATGGCTCCTCCAACTCTGCGCATGTGGAATCCTTCCTGGCATCGTGGAGTCCAACCGAGGAATCTTCCGTGATATGGATCCATCATCATGTGGGCATGTCGTTTGTTCCAGGGAAGTCTGCCGTATTCGCCAACGCCTATGCGGTAGCCGTGGAGTCCCATGGCAACACGGCCATTGGCATTTCTGGCATGAACGAAGTCACGTGGCATATAGAAATCGTTCTTCACGAGTTCTGCCACGGTGTTGTAGGCTTGCTTGTTGGCTGAGTTTGCTCCCCAATCAACCAAGGCTCTGTGCTGTTGCGCTGTGATGGCGTAAGTCAGCAGAGGGGAATCGTGACCTTGAACGGCCAATTGATAACCTTCTCCTTGTCTGATGATATGTGCTTGCATACCATTCTTTCTGAGAATCTCCTGAAGCTCTGGTGCCAGGTCTCTGCCTACTGGTAATGCATTTGATCTGATTGACATATTCTAATGCTGTTTATTGATTCTGTACTGTGTGATTATTCGCCAGCTTCAATCTGCTCGCCCTTCCAATCGACAAATTCCTCTGCCGACTCCTCATTGACAATGAGATCCTTCTCTTTGCAGAAGGCTGTGTATTCCTCCTGCCATTCAGGGGAGTGGTGGTTGATGTAGTCAAGCCAGCCATATTCTCCGCTCTGGACTTTCTCCACGAGCACGTCTTCTGGATAGTACTTTACATTTGCCATGAAATCTTGTTTTATGGGTTAATACTTTGGGTTATCGCTGCATCATGCGCATACCCAGTTTCTTCTGTTCATTCCACATCTCTTCGGTATAGTTCTCTTCTGGGATGTAGTCGAGATAGCCGTCTTCATCCATAGCCCAACAGCCGAAGATGCCAAAGTTGAACTTATCCCAGTCACGCTTGGCTTCTCTCTTCCAGACAAGTTCGTTGCCTGCTGCGAAACGGATGCCGGTGTTGGAGTTGAGGTCGATACCGATGGATTGTTCCTCGTCATCCTCTACGATGGTAAGGATGTCACCATTCTGCAACTTCTGCATCTCTGCACCAGTAAGGTGGTAGCGGTCTGCTACATACTGGATGTTTCTGCCGATGACCGGTGTTGGAACACTGAGCACCTGCTTGCTTTCAGGATCAAGTTGGAAGAAACACTTGCTGCCAAGTTCCTTACCAACCTCGTTGCTCTCCAAATGACCGACGATAGGCTTTCCTGCAACAAGGTTCTTCTCCTGCTGCTCGTTGAAGAGTTTCAAGTCTAACTCATCGAGCTGTGGATAGAAAAGCACGTCAACGCCACCTTCGGCTGTTCTTACCAGGCTGAATCTGGTTCGTGCCTTGACTTCCTCACCATCATCGGCTGTGATATGAACTGGCAGGACTGGCGACTTGCGGCCATTGTAGATGTTCTGGAGGACATCGGTCGGCAAGTCGTCAATCATTACCTGGGTGAGTCCGAAACGTTCAAGGATGCCATAAGGCATCTCGTTCTCATCGAAATTGTAATTCATTTGCTTCTGTTTTATTCGTTTTTTATTTGGTGGCTGATCTATGACAGGTCTTATTCAGACTGCGCTTAAAGCCAAACCGACAACAAAGTTACATTGTAGATATAGAAGAAGTTAAACATGTACGTTAGTATCATCAAAGTTTTATAGATAGTTATGAAAGTAGTATGATTATTCTTCAATTATCATACTATAAACATAAATAAAGTTAGATATAATAGGGAAGAGGTAACTTCTTTCGTGTTGTTGAACTGAGTCTGATTACCTTTGCAACATGAAAGCAATAAAGACACTCATATTGATACTGACAATGATGCTTACAAAGACTCCTTCACATGCCCAATTCAATACGATTGGGTATGTGAAGAAGCATAGTATATCTAAAAAGAAGAGTCCACAAGAAACAACTCATGTTGCTTCTGTGGACTCTGTGATGAAGGCTGATTCTCTGCCTCCGGATTCTTCCCAAGATGTTCTTCCTTATCTTCGGGCTTCATTTCCGTTGAAAAACATTCAGATCAATTCAAGATTTGGTATGCGTAATCACCCGGTGAAGCATAAGACAATCATGCACAACGGCGTGGATCTGGCAGCTCATTACGAGAAAGTGTTTTCCATGTTTCCAGGGGAAGTGACTGGCGTTGGCCATGACAATCGCTCAGGTAAGTATGTCACAGTCAGAACTGCTGCCTATACCATCAGCTATTGCCATCTTTCTGCTTTCTGGGTTTCAAAGGGGATGTTCGTCAATGCAGGAGAGGTGCTTGGGGTATCTGGAAGTTCCGGAATGTCAACTGGCCCCCATCTGCACTTGACAACAAAAAAGGATGGCAAGGTGTTTGACCCTGTCATCCTTCTGAAGTATGTTCAAAGCATTACAAAGTAGTGCTTGATTAGCATCATTGCTTCTTGCATTTTACCCAAATAGCTTCGTCACCTATAGACATTTTCATCTCTGAAACTGTAGATGTCGCAGTAATGATGGTATAAGAAGCAAATAGTTCACCCTCAACATATGTATTCAGTGTGTTTCCTTTCAAAGACCATGTTCCTCGACCAGTTCCGAAATATCCTGAGCCGTAATAAGAACCGTCAGCATTGAATGTGGCGTAAGTCTTTCTGAAAGGCCAGTCAACATACGTACCAGACTCCGATGTCTTTACTGCTGTCATCTCCCAGGTTCCCACAATCATAGACTTGTCATAGTCTCCATTGTCATCATCGTCACTGCTGCATGATATGAATGCAAAAGATGCTACCACGAGGGTAAGAAGGAAAAATAAATACTTTTTCATAATGTTCTTGTTATTTTCTAAAGTTTCGCAAGTGAAAATTCACAAGCGTGATTTAACGTAATTTTGGAATAAAAAAGGCTCTGAAGTTTGTATAACTCACAGAAAATGAGTATCTTTATAATCGCTAAACAATAAAGATAAAACTTCAAAGCCGTGAGCAAAGATACAAAAATTATTTCAGATCTGCGAAGCTTTTTCGCAAAAAATGACGATAATCGTGCAATTAAGTGCATTATGGGTGTGATGGAACATATAAATATACGCTCCAGCCAGATTGGAGTAGAGAAGAAAGAGAACTGCAAGTTCACCACTTTGCAGGTACTCAACCTCCTCATGCTCTTCCCGTTCTTCGTAGTCAAGAATGCGAGTCGATACTCCAACTCGTCCTTGAGTAAATTGTTCAATTGTGATAAAGACATGTTCTATCGTTTTATGAATGATGGCAACGTCAAGTGGCGCAAGTTACTATATGCAATGAATCTTCAGCTGATAAAGAAGATATCAAGCAGCACAACTGTTCATCATGACAAGCCAGTTTGTTTGATTATTGATGATACTGATGCACCTAAGACTGGTATGACGACCGAACTCATAGGAAGAATCTGGTCTCATGTTCATCAAAAGAGCATTCTTGGTTATAAGTGTCTGACCATGATGTTGTCCGATGGCGTTAGCCAGCTCTTTCTCGATTTCTCTCTTCATGGTGAGGAGGGAAAGGACAAGCAAAAGGTTCAGGGACTTACTGCTAAGCAACGCAAAGCTCGCTATACCGAGGACCACGAAGGGCAAGCGGTAAAAGAGCGTGTGGATGAATATCTGATGAAGAAGACAGACAAGGCCATAGATATGGTCAAGTATGCCATCAAGCGAGGTGTTCGCTTTGATTACTTGCTCGTAGATAGCTGGTTTACAAACACTAAGCTTGTGTGTTTCATTTCCAGCAGACATATCAAGTGTCACCTGTTGGGCATGATTAAACTGGGCAAAACCAACTATGCAACGAAGCAAGGTAAGATGAATGCCAAGCAAATCATCAAGCACCTGCAAAAGAAGAAGGCATGCAAACACAACAAAATACTTCGCTGTACCTATTGTACAATGGACGTTAAGTTGGATGGTGTGCCAGTCCGTTTGTTCTTTTGCAAGCGAGGACGCAAGGGAAACTGGAATGGGTTGTTGACCACAGACCTTTCTCTTAGCTTCCTTGAAGCGTATCGTATTTATGCCAGACGATGGGCTACCGAAGTTGCATACA
>QSCI01000065.1:0-19182 GCA_003463005.1 Segatella copri
CTCCTTTAAATGAATTGTTTAACAAAGCTGTTCCAACAGAAGAGACGGAGGATTGGCTATATCCTAGCCTTTTCAGGCCCGATGATTTCTAAACGGGACAGCAGTGATTATTTTTGCAAAAAGTTTAATCGTATTTGATAGAATGCAGCAAATAAACATCCAATATTACAACTCGCCCTGCGGAGAGTTAATTCTGGCATCAGTGGGTGATGAATTGTGTCTATGTGATTGGAATGAAAAGCCATGTGCAGAGCGCAATAAGCTTCGACTAGCAAGGTATATGAACGCAGATTTCAAGATAGAGACATCTTCTGTCCTGGAGCTGGCTAGGCAGCAACTGGATGAATATTTTTTAGGCATCCGCAGGTCATTCGAAAATCCGTTGCATCCTGTAGGAACAGATTTCCAGAGAAAAGTATGGAATGCATTGCTTGATATACCATACGGTGAAACCAGAAGCTATAAGGAAATCGCTCAAAGTATAGGCAATCCCAATTGTGTCAGAGCCGTGGCTGGAGCAATCGGAGCCAACGGCATCAGCATCCTTATCCCCTGCCATCGCATTATCGGCAGCAACCGTTCCCTGACAGGCTTTGCCGGAGGACTGGAAGCAAAGAGAATTTTGCTGGAACTGGAGACTGAAAAATCATAAATGCATTCCATTATTTGTAAATTCGATAAGAATGTATCTACAAGGATGAAACAGATATAGGAGATAAATAGATATGAAAAAAGATTCAAGGGCAAACCATGCCAAATATGTAGAACTCAATTTGTTTCCAGAGGAGAAAGAGGATTATCAGAAAGATACTGTCTCTTCAGAAAACGAGGAAAACCATACCTCTCCAGACAAAGAGTATGACTTGACAGGTCTGTTTGAAAGACTTTCCAAATCAGCATTCCGCAGCCGTTTTCACCTTTCGAAGAGGGATAAGGAATATATTGCAGAAAAGGGCTTGGAAACCATCCGTAAGCATGCAGAGGATTTCGTTGCCAAACGCCTTGCTCCTGCCGTGATTCCCAATGACGGCAAGCAGACGCCGATGAGAGGGCATCCTGTATTTATAGCCCAGCATGCTACCGGCTGCTGCTGCCGTGGTTGTTTCTTCAAATGGCACCATATACCTACCGGAAGACAGCTGACAAGAGAAGAACAGCAATATGCAGTAGCGGTATTGATGGCATGGATTGAAAAACAGGTTTAGAAAAGATTTTCCTTTTTCCTGCAAAGGCTAGTTTTTATGTCCAAAATTCTTCTTCAACCGTGGGTTGCATCTTTCCACCGCATTTGGGACAGGTGTGCATATTCCACCTGTGAATTCTGTCCGATCCGCATCTCAGACACAGTCTTCCCACAAGAGAGTTGAAGCTAGGTGCAGCATCACCTATCACTCCACCCACCACTAGAGGTACTATGTTCCTGCAGTCGGGACAAGACATGGCTTCTATGTGCTGCCCCATGAAACCACGACCTTCATATATTTCGGTCTCGTACCCACATTCCTGGCATCTGAATATCTTCTTTTTTGACATAAATAATCTCCTTTCTTACCAATTCAGTATCCAACTTGCATTGGAGTATTTTCCGATGGAAAAATGATTTTTATTTTGGCTATGCAAAATGACAGGATCCTTTTCTCTGCCATACGGATTTTTGATAATGGTACAGCCAAGGTAGTTGCAATACGCAGGAAGACTCCTTAGTCAGAGCATCGCTGATAAGAAAAAGGCAGAAGCACAAAAACACTTAAATAACATACCCGACCATCACAAAATCAAGGAAAAGTAACACAAATGGCAAAAATCTTATGAAAACATAAACAATTTCCAACTAAAATAACTATCTTTGCAGACAATAAACATAAAACAACTATAACACTTTAAAAATAAGGCAAAATGAGAAAAGTAATCTTAACCAGTATGACGCTACTGACAGCAGTAACGATGCTAGCTTCTTCTGAGAAGAATCCCATCAAGGTTAACCAGGTTGGCTATTTGACCCATGAAAGCAAGATAGCAACCATAGAACCTGAGGCAAAGTCCAAAAGCTTCCTCATCAGAGACCAAGAGGGTAAAACCGTCTGGCGCACAAAACATGCAACCACCAAAAAATCCCCATTCTCCAGCAAGATACGCCAGGAGATAGACTTCTCCTCTATCACCAAGCCTGGCAGGTATACCCTGGTAGCAGGAAGACATCAACAAAGCTTCATCATTTCCAGCGATCCCTATACGAAAGCCTTGAAAGCATCCATCAAAGGCTACTACTATCAGCGTTCTGGGGAAAGTTTGGAAAGAAAGTATGCTGGCGAGTACGCACGCCCTGCAGCTCACCTGGATACTCATGTCATGGTGCATCCTTCGGCAGCAAGCCCTAAAAGACCGGCGGGAACCATCATATCCTCTCCCAAGGGATGGTACGATGCTGGCGACTATAACAAGTATATCGTCAATTCAGGATTTACCCTCGGACTGATTCTGCAGTCCTACCAGCTCCATCAGGATAGATTCAATTCTCTCAATCTTCAAATTCCGGAATCCGACAATAAGATACCGGATATCCTGGATGAGATGATGTATAATCTGGAGTGGATGCTCACCATGCAGGATCCAACCGATGGAGGAGTATATCATAAACTCACCACCCCTAACTTTGAGGGATTCGTGATGCCAGAAGACTGCAAGCAGCAACGCTATGTGGTACAGAAAACCACCACCGCTGCTCTCGACTTTGCTGCCACCATGGCACTAGCCGCCAGAATCTACCAAAAATTCCCTGAGTTCCAAAGCTTCTGCCAACAAGCCATAGAATCAGCAGAAAGAGCATACGCATGGGCTGTGAAACACCCCACTGTCTATTACGACCAGGATGGAAACAACAAGAAATTCTCGCCAGCCATCCAAACGGGTGGTTATGGTGACAACCACACCGAAGACGAGTTTTTCTGGGCAGCTACAGAACTATACCTCACAACCTCTGAGCCTTCCTACCTGGAACAGGCAAAACAGTTTGTTCCAGATGAATTCAGCATTCCATCCTGGGGTAACGTGGCAGGTCTGGGCATCTTCCAATGGGTAAATCAGGAACTCCTTGGCACCCCAGATGCCGGCAAGCTCCCTATGAAAGAGTTCAAAGAATCTCTTAAGAAAAAATGTGATGAGGATATCCAAGAACTGACTACCTCTTCATTTCACAGTATCTTCGGCAACAGCGCCCAAGACTTCCACTGGGGAAGCAACTCTGAAAGCTGCCTGGGAAGAGGCATTGCCCAAATGTACGAGTATGCCCTGACAAAGGACAGCAAGTATAGGCAAGCCGCCCTTTCCACCTTAGACTATTTCTTTGGACGTAACGCCACAGGCTATTGCTACCTGACAGGCTTCGGCACCCAGAGGGTCATGAATATCCACCACCGTATCTCTGCAGCCGACAATATCAAGGAGCCAGTACCTGGTCTGGTGGCTGGAGGAGCCAACAAGGGACAGGAAGATGCAGAATTCGTACCAGCCTATGCTTCCAATATTCCAGATGAATCCTACCAGGATAACGTCGGCAGCTATGCTTCGAACGAGATTGCCATCAACTGGAACGCCTATCTGGTGTCCCTGCTTGGATGGATAAACTAACAGCACATTGGAGATTATCCGTATAAAGACCAAAAGAGGGTGTGTCATGGACTTATGACACACCCTCTCCAAACTTTCAAGAACAATATCTGTAAGAAAGAGTTTAAGATACGAAAAACATTCAACAACAGATTTTGAATGTAGCAAACTACATGATGCAAATTAAATATATAATCTGCAAGATGCATCATTTTTTCCTTTTCAACCCAGCCTAATAAAACAAGGGAGCGAACTGCATCACAACGCAGCCCGCTCCCTTATCTATACTGATGATTGAATTTAATCTACCTTTTCGATAATCTTCATTCCCTCTTCCACTGCCTGCATGTTCAGCGGAATCAAACCATGATGGCGCTCTGGCAATGACTTGTAAAGCGCCTTGTTCAAACCATCGGTGCTCACAACAGGACAAACCTTCAGCAGACCGCCCAAAACAATCATATTGAACACCTTGGAGTTTTTCATCTCGGCAGCCTTGTCCATCGCATCAATGCGATAAATGGTGATGTCCTTGCGCTGTGGAGGATTCATCACACCATAGCCATCATAAATCAGGATGCCGCCTGGTTTAATCTTCGGCTCAAACTTGTCGAGCGACGGCTGGTTGAGCACGATGGCTACATCATAATGGCTCAGGATAGGCGAAGAGATGCGACTGTCGCTCACAATGACCGTTACGTTGGCTGTACCGCCACGCTGCTCTGGTCCGTAAGCAGGCATCCAGGTTACCTCCTTATCCTCCATCAGTCCTGAATAAGCCAGAATCTTTCCCATAGAGAGAACGCCCTGACCGCCAAAACCGGATATAATGATTTCTGTCTTCATTGTTCTAATCTTTTGTAAATGCCAAATTCAACATTCAACATTCAACATTCAACATTACATGTTCGTTGTATCCTTCAGGTCACCCTTAGGATACTGCTTAAACATGTTCTCTTCCATCCACTTGTTAGCCTCAACAGGTGAGAGTTTCCAACCGCTGTTGCAGGTAGAAACAATCTCTACCAGGCTGGAGCCCTTGCCCTGCATGCTTGCCTCGAACGCCTTGCGGATAGCTTTCTTTGCCTTCTTGATGCTTGCCACGGTCTCCACACTCTGACGGGTTACATAACAAGTACCCTGCAGATGGCTTGCCAACTCGGTAATATTGAGTGGATAACCATGAAGATCAGCATCTCTACCATAAGGACAGGTAGCAGTCTTCTGACCCAACAGGGTGGTTGGCGCCATCTGTCCGCCGGTCATACCATAGATGGCATTATTGATGAAGATGATGGCGATATGCTCACCACGATTCAGGGCGTGGATGGTTTCGCAGGTACCGATGCACGCCAAATCGCCATCGCCCTGATAAGTGAAGACAAGACGATCAGGCCACAAGCGCTTGATACCCGTAGCTACAGCAGGTGCACGACCATGAGCAGCCTCCTGCCAGTCAATATCCAAATAGCGATAAGCAAAGACAGCGCAGCCCACCGGACATACGCCTACCGTCTTATCCTCCATGCCCATCTCCTCGATAACCTCGGCAACGAGCTTATGAACTACGCCATGCGAACACCCCGGGCAATAGTGCATCGGGGTATCGTTCATCAGCGTAGGCTTCTTATATACCAGATTCTCTGGTGAAATTATATCATTCATTTTATTAACTTCTTTAATGCTTCAACGATTTCCTCCGGCTCCGGTACGATACCGCCCAGACGACCAAAGTGCTCCACAGGAGTCAGACCATTCACAGCCAGTCGCACATCCTGAACCATCTGACCGGCATTGATTTCTACAACCAGAATGCCCTTCTTGGTCTTGGCGAGTTCATGAATCTCCTTTTCAGGGAAAGGCCAGAGAGTGATAGGACGGAACAATCCTACCTTGATGCCCTGCTCACGCGCACTCTCGATGCTCTTCTCGGCAATACGTGCCGCACTACCGAAGGCTACGATAACATAGTCGGCATCATCCATCTGCTCGGTTTCATAACGAACCTCGGTTTCACGGATTTTTCTGTATTTCTCCTGAAGAGCAATATTGCGCTCCTCCATCACCTCAGGCTTGAGTTCCAAAGAGGTCATGATGTTGACTGGACGATTCTTCGGACGGCCGATGGTAGCCCAAGGACATTCCCTGGCAATCTCCTCCTCTGTACGACGAGGCTTGACAGGAGGCAGAACCACCTTCTCCATCATCTGACCAATGACACCATCGCTCAGAATCATCGCAGGATTGCGATACTTAAAGGCAAGCGTAAAGGCGAGATCAACGAAATCAGCCATCTCCTGAACAGAAGCAGGAGCCAGCACAATCACATTATAGTCACCATTACCACCACCGCGGGTAGCCTGGAAATAATCACTTTGGGATGGCTGGATGGTACCCAGACCCGGACCGCCACGCTGCACATTGACGATAACGCCCGGAATCTCAGCACCTGCCATGTAAGAGATACCCTCTTGCATCAAAGCCACACCCGGACTTGAAGAAGTGGTAATGACACGCTTACCGGCACCGGCGCCACCATAAACCATGTTGATAGCCGCCACCTCACTCTCAGCCTGCAGAACCACCATACCTGATGTTTCCCATGGCTTGAGCAGAGCCAGCGTCTCTATAATCTCACTTTGAGGTGTGATAGGATAGCCGAAGAAACCATCCGCACCACATCTGATACAGGCATGGGCTATCGCCTCATTGCCTTTCATTAATGTAACTTCCTGATTTGCCATTATTTAGTCCTCCTTCTTACGATAAACAGTGATACAGCCGTCCGGACACACGATGGCGCACGAAGTGCAACCAACACACGCATCAGGTACAGCTGCCTCTACATAACGGTAACCATGCACATTGACTTTTTTCTCTGCCAATGCGATGACATGCTGAGGACAAGCCTCCACACAGAGCGAGCATCCCTTGCAACGCCCGGTGTCGACTACAATAGCCCCTTTAATCTTACTCATATTCTAATTTCTTACTAATTATCTTTACCATTGGAGTAAACAAAGCTCCTGCTGTCCACATGTCGGTTGTTATGGATTGTAGTAGTCTTTGCAATAAAAGCTCATGATATCATCCAGCATCTCCTTGGCTGCTACGGCAGGGCTCTCCGGATCGAGGGCAATGGCCTCCATATAGCAGTCGAGGGCACGCTTAAAGTCACCCTGCTTGCGCCAGGCGTTACCTTGCTGATAATATTCTTCTGCTGTCATTTACTCTTCTCCTTTTTAAGTTTTGCTCTGCGAAATTACTAATTTTCGGCTAAGAAAAAGAATATAAGCCTAAGATTTAAACTATATTAATGTAGTTTTTCACAAAAATGCGCACACTATAATTCAGTGTGCAATTTTTATGAAAGATGTGCATTATTTCTACTAAAATATTCTATAAAAACACAATTCGTCATTTACCGCAGTTTTTTACGGTAAATGACGAACAGTACGATTCCCCTTAACAGAAGGTAGAGAATGAAGGCCAACCACAGGGCATGATTGCCCAGGAAAGGATGCAAACCGAAGAACAGACCGAAGAACGAAGCCGAGGCTACGGCGGTAGAACAGAGCATCGACTTAGACTGGGTGATGCCTACAAAGATGCCATCGAAGACGAATGCCGACATGCCAGACAGCGGAATCAGCACAGCCCACCAGAAATATTCGCCCGATGCAGCTATCACCTGCTTATCGCTCGTGAGCAAAGAGAGGAAATTCTCGCCACCCACTATATATAATAAGGTGAAACCTACTGCCACGACTGCTCCAAAACCCATCGTTCTTCTAACCACCTCGCGGAATGCCCCCATGTTTCGGGCTCCGTAATACTTGCCGCTCAACGCCTCTGCCGCATAAGCAAAACCATCCATAAAATAAGAGAAGATGGTAAAGAGCGTCATCAGCAGCGTATTCACAGCCAGCACAATGGTACTTTCCCTGGAACCAGCCGCCGTAAAGAAGAGGTTGACCGCCACCAGACAGAGGGTGCGGAGAAAGATATCCTTATTGAGCGAAAAAAACTGCTTCAGCGGTTCGGCAGCAAAGAGATGCCGGCGATAATCATACTTGCTTAACCGGCGATAATGGAAGCGATAGAACTGACATGCCATCAGGAATCCCCACCATTGGGCAATGACCGTTCCGAGCGCCACGCCTTCTACCGTCATACCGCAGACAAAGACCAGCAGCAGAGAGGCTATGATATTCACCACATTCTGCGTCAGCGATACCATCATCGGAATGCGCGTGTTCTGCATACCGATAAACCAGCCCGTAAATCCGTAGAGTCCGAGCACTGCCGGGGCTCCCCAGATACAGACATAACAGTATCTTCGTGCCAGTTCCACGACATCCGCTTCCGGCGACATCGCCCAGAGTCCGCAGCCTATCAGCCATTTCTGGAGAACGAAGAACAGCACTCCTATCCCCACGCCGATACTCAGAGAGCGTACCAGGAGCCTCAGCACCTCAGCCAGATCTCTCCTTCCCAAAGCCTGCGAAGTCATTCCGCTGGTTCCCATTCTCAGAAATCCGAAAAGCCAGTAGATGACATTGAATAGCATCGACCCCACGGCAATGGCTCCGATGTAAGCCGCATCGCCAATATGCCCGACGATAGCGACATCAACCAAACCCAAAAGCGGTACCGTGATATTGGATATTATCGACGGCACCGCTAATTGTAATATTCGTTTATTCACCTTTTTCAATTCTTAAACCTCATTTAGTTTTACTGGTATATGACCTTCAAGCTGTAACCACCTCTTTTAGAATTAAAAAATATACTCAATAAACTTACATTCATTTCGCTATTACCATCTGCTTATCAGCGAAAGCACTACAAGCGTCAACCAAAGCCAACAGTTTGCTCCAGTTTGAGACAGGTTCCACTCTATGAGCAAAACATTTGCGCACATACACTTTTACACTTTCATTTCCAGCGGTAGCCTTAACCGTGAATTCTCCACACTCATTAGCCACCGAAGTCTCAATCTTCTTTAATGCTTCAGCAGAGACCTTATATCCTTGCGGCAACGGAATCTCTATATTCCATTCATCAACAAACGCCATCTTGCGCCAAACATCATCGATACGCTCTCGATCCTTGCCTTCTAGTTTCAACGAACTTCCTATTAACTTACCTACCGACAACAAATAGTTATTTCCAGCGCGTTTCACCATTCCATCCATCACATAATCTACATGATAAACAAAGTTAGAACTATCTCGACGGATTCCCACGCAATCTACTCCATAGCCACCGACTTGCACAGGATCAGCATCGTGATAACTACTGATTTCAGCCTTAAACGGATCTATGGCATTTTTCCGATATTCATTGAAAGCTCCTTTTAATTCAACAGATTCCTTCTTAGTATAACAAGAGTACGGATCTTTGTCGTCGTATTTCAAATATCGCCAATAAGCTTCAAGTTGGCTTGATCCAAAAAGCATGTTATCAGGACTCACCAAAGACTGACCGTACATTTTCTGTTCACCCGAATAAGTTACCTTCCTACTGATATCAAGTTTAGTACCATCAAGTTTAACCACCATATCTGTAACCGACTTATTGTCTTCAGCTTGACTCACAGGTATCATTATTTGTTCCTCGGAATCTTGCATATACGCCTTTCTTCCTTGATATATATAAGGTATCTCGGAAGCAACCTTAGGATAAGTCCCAGGGAAGTAATACACATCAGTTCCCTTAAGGCGGAAGAACCAAGATGTAGAATTATAATTAATCAGTTTATCAACAGGCAATGCACCAAACGGAGTGGTAATGCCCATTTCTATTTCCACGCCCAATTTACGCAAATAATTAGCCACTGTATTAAAAGCCCTCTGAGAAGATCCACTACTAACATACTCAAAAGAATAAATACGGTCAGCTTTCTCCTCGGCAGACATCCCCTCTTTTTTGGCAGACTTGAAGACGCTCTTATACGTACTAGGAAGACCAGCAGGAGAATATCCCCCCTTAGACACATAAGATTTCAGCAATTTCCAATCGTCTTGCAGGATTGGTGTTACATCAGGATTGCCTCGAACACCTTTTTTGCGCATAGCCTTCTCTACTACTGCCACTTTAGCCTTGGTCGGGGTAATATACATCTCTATAAAAGGTGACTGCTCCAAAGAATTATACCAAATGGATGATTCTGCATCTATCGGCTTATCCATAACCATATCAAGCACTGCATTTTTGTCCTTGTCTGTGGTCTGAGTAAAATCAGGGGCACCATTCATCGTCCGATAGACGGTGGCAAGACTTTGGTCTAGCACACAGTGAACCTTGGTATAAAGGACAGGTTCGTCTTGACGAAGAACAAAATAGAAAGGATCCAGCTGTTGTTCCTGTGTATCTATTTGGTCTAGAGAAAAGACATCAATACAATCTCCCACTTCCAAACCAGGCACAGCTATCTTCTGACTCAAGTCCTTGTCATTTTTGCCTTCCTTGACATCTACATAGTCATCTAAACTTACTTCCTGTACGTTACCATTCTTCTTTATAACACGAATGCCAAGCACCGTTTGCGTTTTATGATGATATCCCCAGGTCCACTTTCTACTTTTCGTCTTGAAAGTAAACTCAGAATAATCCTTCAACGCCTTTTTGTCATTGATTTGAATTAACATACGCTCCATATCCGTACAGTCTATCTGACGAGTAAGGCGAAGATTGAGCACCAGATCAGCCGTTGCCTTACGATAATAATCCGTACTCAACTCCCGATAATAAGATAGTATGACGGCCGAAGCATTCTTGTATCTGTCGGGAACCGTTCGTTTTTGAAAGTCAGCAGGCGTACTGCTCCAAACTTCTTGCCGCACCTTTTGCGCCAACTTCAAATAATCAGCTTTCTCGTCAGCATTCACTGACAACGTAAAGAGCTGTACCAACAGAATACTGAAGACAACTCGGATTACTTTAATCTTTCCCATAATTCAACTTTTTGACTATGAATAATACATTTAACTCATTTTTCCTTTAATACTACTTGCTCATTACAAGCTGCTCCCCAATCACTTATAATCTTATTCCAGGCAGGAATTTCGCTTCGCGGAACACGTCTGTGGTGTATTACACACTCCTTATGCATAACAATCTGATTGCCTGTTTGAGAATAAGTGCGACAAAAATCAACCCATGCTGTATGAATCTGATAAGGTGCGGGGAGACTACTGACCTCCATTTTCTCTGGAATCAAAATCTTTACATCACGTACTTCCTTAGACCGCAAGTCTATCATGTAATCGGAAACCCGTTTGGTTGTATCCACTGGAGTCAGAAAAAGGCTCTCATCGAGATTGGCATCTAAATAAACACTACCGTCAACCAGTTGCCCAGCTCCCTTTTTCATAAAAAAAGCAGTGATATTCAAAGACTCATCCCGAGGACGATTTCCCGTCATCACTATATCCCCAATCTTATCCAATCGTTCATCAGCCCCCATAGCTGCCACCAAGGCCTTCTCTTTTTCATCTTGTGCCGTAGCGTCATTCCCCACTAGTATCCAAGACTTCATATCGCCCTTCCATTTAGAGTACAATTTTCCCTTTATATCGTAGTTTCCATCATCCCCAGATTCTAAGGTTGTCTGATATGTTATAGAAGAAAAGCAAGAATCAGCAGCCAGCTCAGGTAACTTATTCATACGAAAGCTATCTGCGTCTTCTACCAAAGCCATCCTTCCTTGTATATTGTCTGGCACATAGCCTAGAGGAACATATGGATTCGTAGCATCCAGATAATATGGCTTTCCCTGATAGAAAACCGTACATATCGCATGATCAATAGATGCAATAGAAGGATTTTCCTGCAAAGAATAAGGTACATCCCATGTCCCTATATCCGTTTGACGAGCATCAAAGCCTTGAGCCTTGAGCAAGGTTTTGAGCAAAAGAGCCATAGCCTTGCAATCACCATAACGCTTACGAATAGTTTCAGCAGGTGTTGCCGGTTGATGGGCAGAAATGCCTGCCTCAAAAGCCAAATATCTGATATTCTGCTGTACCCAGGCATAAGTATTGGCTATCTTGTCATAATCGTTTTTTGCCCCTTTCTGTATCTCTCTTAGTATTTCTTCTTGATTAGGAATAGAGCAATCCACATTAGCCAACTGATGAGACCAGACAAACATATCTTGCAGACTTTGGAATGCTCCCAACACCAAGAGATGAGGAGCACTATATCCCCAAGATGGAGAATTAGGTTCTATCAGCTGTGCAGGTAAGGAATGAATCACATAAGTAAAAACGGAATCTCCCTCAGCATTACATGTAGTACTTTTCTCTATACCAGCAGGAAGATTATATTCTTTTATCCGAAACTGCTGGAAGGCTTTTGGCTTGATTACCTCTATCTTCTTATGCTCTACATAATTAGCTTCACACAAAGGAATAGTTGTGAAATAAATAGGATTGAGATAGGTTCGGGTAAAAGAAGCCTTCAGAGTCTTGCCAACCTTTGGAATCTGATAGCTAAAGTAGCAAATCTTGGTATCATCGTAAAAGACATTACGAGGAATGGCTGACTTGTATTGTGCATACCCCTTACACTGTGCCTTGTCCAAACGAATAAACTCTCCGTAATAAGCACATGGTTGAACTAGAGCGGAATATTGGGTTACACCATACTCATAATCCGTAGTGTTAACAACAATAGTCTTACCTGCGTCATCAGTTTTGAAGACGTATCTATCATTGCATTGCAATATATGCACATTGTCATCAGCTTTTTGAGCCGAGATGGGTTGCAAAAAAGCGAAGAGCAATACCAGCATACTATCTAAATCAGCAAGTCTGTATTGGAGCATTTTTCTCATTTTCATTATACTCTGCTTCTTTTGTTTATTCTGTTTGCAAAAATAAGAAAAAAAAACGAGAACAAAGGGTAAGAAAAGAAATTATTTTGTTTTTTGCGTTAAAAACATATCATAATAATATAAAAAAGACAAAAGTTACCAGCTGACGATAACTTTTGCCTTTTCACTTTATATTTCTATCTTTTACATCATCATCAAACCTTAAATTTCGCAGCCTGCTCCTCAATATAGGCAGCATCGCTGAAATAGTCGATACGCATAGCCTTGCGAACCTCATCCATGGTCTGGGCTGCAAACTCGCGGGCATCCTCGCTACCCTTCTTCAGGATATTGAATACCTCAGGAATATCCTGTTCAAACTCATGACGGCGGGCACGGATTGGGTCGAGCATCTTGTTGATGACGCTGTTCAGGAACTTCTTGCAGGTGCCGTCACCGATACCACCCTTCACATACTGCTCCTTCAACTCATCCAAAGTCTTGAACTCAGGCCAGAACTCAGCGAAGTCCTCTGGTGTAGAGAATGCCTCGAGATAGGTGAACACGGCATTGCCCTCCAGATGTCCCGGCTCTTCCATGCTCATGCGTGGCTCACCGTTAGACATCTTCTTCACCTTCTTCCAAACGGTCTTCTCGTCATCGCTCATGTAGATGCAGTTGCCAAGACTCTTACTCATCTTCTCCTTACCGTCAGTTCCAGGAAGACGACGGCAGCAGGCAATCTCTGGAAGCAGAATCTCCGGCTCTACCAATACAGGCGCATAAGTCTGGTTGAAGCGGCGAACCAACTCGCGGGTTACCTCCAGCATAGGCTCCTGGTCCTCACCGGCAGGCACGGTTGTAGCCTTGAAAGCGGTGATGTCGGCAGCCTGACTCACAGGATAGCAGAAGAAACCGAGCGGAATGTTTGCCTCGAAGTTACGCATCTTGATTTCAGTCTTCACGGTTGGGTTACGCTGAACACGAGATACGCTGATGAGGTTCATCAGATAGGTAGTCAACTCAGCCAACTCTGGAATCATACTCTGGATATAGAGTGTACACTTCTGTGGGTCGAGGCCCGCAGAGAGATAGTCGAGAGCCACCTCTGTAATGTTCTGGCGAATCTTCTCAGGATTGTCGGCATTATCAGTCAAAGCCTGAACATCTGCCATGAAAACGAACATTCTGTCGAAGTCGCCAGCGTTCTGAAGTTGTACTCGGCGCTGCAGAGAGCCGATGTAATGACCCAGGTGAAGTTTACCTGTAGGACGGTCGCCCGTCAATATAATCTTTCCCATTTTCTTGCAATTTATTATTATTTTTGTGCAAAGGTACAACAAAATATTGAGAAACTGCAAGAAATGGTGAAAAAATAACAAAATGAGCGGGAGAAGGAAGGGATAGCTGAACGAAAAACGGGGCACCCCTGAGGATGCCCCGCCACCAATTAAAATAATTGATTGTCGCATTATAAACTTACCGTACTACTTAGCGATCATGATCGTTACACGGTTCTCTGCGTTTTCTGCAAAAGGCTGCACACGTGCACCCTTAGATTCTTCTGTAATGCGCTCAGAAGGTATATTGTATTTCTTTGTCAGCATCCAAACCACAGCTGCTGCTCGCTTGGCAGCGATGCGGTCGTTGATGACGTCATTGCCTGTACCCTTGTCAGCATAGCCGGTTACAACAACCTTTGACTCTGTGTTCTTGTTCAGGAAGTCAACCACCTCACGGATCTTAGCATCCTCAGAAGGAGCAATCTTGTAAGAGTTGATGGTGAAGAAGATGTCACGGCGAATCTCCTCTACCTTCTTCTCTACAGGAGCTGGCTTAGGCTCTGGCTTAGGAGCTACATATTCCTGCTTAGGAGCTGGTGCCGGAGCAGGTGCCTCTACCGGCTTAGCCTTCTTGGTATAGCTCTTGCCCAGGTTGATGCGTACACCTGCCAGTGCATTGAAGTACCAGTCAGGGTTATCTGCCTTCTTAGAGTTGTACTTGTCTGAAATCATGTTGGCATTGCCTTCGAGCATGATGCTCACAGCCTTGCTTACCTTGAATTCCAGATCGATACCGGCTCTGCCGTATGGGCGAACCTTCTTTCCCTGCCAGAGATATTCCAGCAGATAGTTGTTCTGATTCTTGATGTTGGCAGCCAGGTCGTTTACCTCCTGATTAGCTCCTGCCCAGTTGATACCACCACCAACGAAGGCAGTAGCGTTGAACACGCGGTTCGGGTTCCAGCCACAGAAGAGGTTAGAGAGGTTGAACATAAAGTCCACACCCGGAGCTACATATTTCCATTTGTAGCTGGCGGTATACGGAGTACCATCCTTGGTAGCCTTGTATCCGTTCCATCCGCCCTTGCTCCAGATACCGTTTATCTGACCACGGAGTCCGAAAACAGGAGAGAACTGATAGCCGATGGCACCCTGGAAGTTAGGAGAAAGCAAGTCGGAGAAGCTTGCCTCACCCACAGTATATTGCCCACCAGCCTGAACATCCAGAAACCAGTGACGCTTAAACTGATATTCGTTTCCATCCTTGTCTGTGTAGGATGCTTGCGCCATAGCGGCTGTAGAGCCGATGGCTAACATGGCCGTTGCCATGAGCAGTTTAATTGATTTCATAATCTTGATAATTATTTGGTTATACCTTCAATTACCAGTCTGACAAGTCCATTACTGGCTGTTGACCTGATGTCAACCGTCTTACGGAAATGTCCAGTACCGTAATTCCTTCCATTATAATAAATAGTCACATATCCTGTTTTACCTGGCATGATGGGACTTTTTGTATAAGTAGCAGTTGTGCAATTACAAGTAACTTCTGCTGCACTAATGCTAATAGGAGCATTTCCAGTATTCTTGAATGGGAAGACACATTTTCTGATTGTACTTTTCTGAAAAGTACCAAAGTTGAATGAAGTTTTACCAAATGCTATGGTCCCTTCTTTGTCTTTAGCTTGTAACTGGCAACATGTGACGATAAGTGAAATAATAATCAGAACTAATCTTTTCATTTTTTACCTTGAGAACGTTTCTTGTCTCTCATTTCTTTGTTGTATAGATTTTGCATGGAATCTTTCTGCTCTGGGGTGATGATGGTCTTATCACCACGACGGCTATCAACCATGCACAGCCTCCATTTACCCAGATGGTCTATTGGCTTGAAATAAAAGGCTGTCTTGATTTCAGGAACATTATCATGTGCTTCCATAATAAGAGCAGTGCATTTCACTTCGTTATTATAAACCTCTTTAAACTTGATGTAGTCAATGGTATGACTCTTGATAGGAAGTGCAGACAACATGTTCTTTATACTTGCCATCTCTTCGTTGCTCAGAGGCTGTGGTTCTTCGTATACAGAATCAACATTGTTTTTATACAACATGCCTGCAGCAGAACCATAATCACCTGCTTCTGCATATTGGAAGAATGTATTAACAAGTTGAGTAACCTCAACAGAATCTTTATTGGTTAAGCTTTGCTCAAAACCAGTAAGTCCATTGTCCTTTTTAGGTTTGTCAGAACAACCAGCAAATGCTATCAACAGAAGGGCGCATAAAAAAGCCCAAACGATTCCATTTAATTTCTTAACCATAATCTATCCCTTATTTAAAAGGGCAGGCATGCCGTACAGTCATGCCTGCCCTCATTTCAATATTTACTTAGTAAAAACTAAATCTTACTTTCTCTTTGCACCACCGATCTGAGTCTTCTCGATAGTTACAACAACCTCAGTCTTCAACTCACCCCAATCGTAAGTTACGGTTGCAGGAATCTTAACCTGGAATGTACCAACTGTACTACCATTGTTGCTATAAGTAATAGTACCGAAGTCCTCAGCAGCAATCTGAGCCTCTGTTGGAGCAACATAGGCAAGCTTGATCTTGCTTGTCAACTCACTCAACTTGTCATTCCAATTATTGTTCAAGTTGGTCTTAGCATTTGGAATGTCAAGAGCGATACTCTTAACACCATAGTAAGTGAAGTAGTTAGCTGTAGGAACGCGAGTACCTGTGAAATTGTAACCACGCCAATCTACGAATGTAAGCTTCAATGGAGCAGTAGTTGTTACACCATCAACGAACTTAGCAGTAGCATCTGTAATACTGATAGGGCGGATGAACTTAACATCAAATTCCTTATTGTCAACAGGAACATCGATGTTGCCGCACATTGTAGCTACAACCTTAACTCTTGCTGTAAGAACCTTATCCAAAGTGTTAACTTCACCAGTCTTAGGAGCATAAGCATTCAACTTCTCCTTAGCTGCATCGCTACAGCCCTTCATTGAAACGACACCAGTTGTCTTGTTCAATGTAGCAACCAAATTAGCGAGAAGCGGATCAGTAAAGATCTTGTCGCCATCAGCATTTGCATAGAGACCATGACCAGAAACAAACTCATAAGTAAGAACCAACTTAGAGTTGAGACCAGCATAAGGGGCTTTCATTTCATTGACAGCAAGTTTATTGCCCTTCAATGTATTGCTGATATTGAATACGAACTCGTCGTTAGCAGCAGCAGTTTCAGCACCATTCTTCAAATTATCAGTAGAACCAACAGCCTCTACGTTACCATGAATCTCTGCGAAACCAGAATTAGCATCCAACTTATTTGCACCATACCAGTAAGAAACAAGCTTACTACCATTATCAAATGCAGTGCTTGGAGTCAAATTGATAGCAGATGGAGTCCAAGTGAACTTAACATAAACGTACTTGTCAGCGCTGTTTACATAATCTGGCTTAGCTACGCTTGTTGCATCTGTCTTCTTGGTGAAACGTATGTAAGTTGTAAGGCTAGTCTTACCTGACTTGAATGCAGCATAAGCCCTCTGATTATTAACAGCCCACTTAAGAACCTCTGTTTCTGTACCATTCACGTCCTGAGTTGTATGTTGAACAACACCAATCTTATTAACAGGAAGCAATGCAGTTGCGTTCAATTCAGCCTTATCAAACTGATCAAGATCTAATGCAGCGCCTTCATAGTCGTAAGTTGTCTCAAACTGAGTCTTAGACAAAGACAACTGAGCGATGATCTGCTCCTCGATATTGAACCACTTCAAATCCTGCTTCATAACGTTGTCATCATCACAATCGATGGTATAAGGAGTAGTTACAGTTGCCATAGGGAATACCTGCTGCTGATCCTGAGTATCCTTATCAGTAATCTTGAACTTCAGGTAACCTACGCTAGCAATCTTATTGTTAACGGTATCGGTCAAGATAACACGTACCAGCGGTTCACGGTTCATAGTTGCAGGATTCTGCAAGTTGTTTGCCTTTTCTGCAGAATAGCCATAAGCCTGCTGCTTACCACCTTCAGGCATCTGGGCACGCATTGTGTAACCATCGGCAGCAATAGCTGCATGAGCACTCTGCGATGTTTCATTTACACCCTTGTGATAACCAACCAGTTCGAATGAATACTTAAAGCCAGCCTGTTTCACAAGGTCTTCCTTAGCATTCTTATCCCAACCTTGACAGGTTCCTCCCTGATATACACGATCGGTATTAATCAACTCACGAAGGTCAATACCCTTATCATTGTTATATTTAAGATTAACCTGTGCAGCATTATTAATAGCTGCTAATGCTGTACCATACAAGTGATTGCAAGCATGAGGATCACTAGCCAAGTTCAACTGCAAATCTGTGTATGCTGTAGCTCTAACTGCAGCGAAATCAGATGTAACAGTGCCGTTAACACCCTTATACTGCAATGCAAGAACAGTAACCTGATTATCAGCAGCAATACTCTTAACAGCATCACCATTGTACTTAGTATGAACGGTTACCATACCACTCTTAGACAAGTCAACCTTCTCTACTCTGAAGTCACGCTTTGGTTCAGTACCACGAGTAACATACTTCTTATCAGTTGAAATGAAGCTGAACAGCTCAGCCTTATCCTCTACCTTAGCATTAGCTGGATTCAGGAAATAAGAAGCAGTCATATCAGGAGCATAGTTGAAGAATTCTGATGCAGTTGTAGGAGCATCTGTCTTATAATCTCCATCTGGATTAACTTTCTCGACTGTCTTTGGCTTGAACTTGTAAGTAGCCATCTCGAATGCTTCGATACCCTGATAATAATACTCTGGGCTGAATACGAGAGCCTTCAAGTCTGTTGTCAAGCTAATGGTGACCTTACCATCAGTTGCATCCTTAACACCGAGCAATGTCAGAGCATCCTTCTCCCAAGTAGCAGTAATGATGTTCTCCTTGGTAGATGTATATGCAATCTGTGTTGATTCGACTTTCTTTCCATCCTGATAGATGTCGAAGCAACCTGTTGCAGGATTTGGCACATAGTACTTGCCGTTTGTACCATTTGTTCCATTGGTACCATTTGTTCCATTAGTACCATTTTCACCCTTGTCACCCTTAGCCTTGTACTCGGTCTTTTTTTCGTTCAAGTACCAATAGCCATCATCGCCGATTGTCCAAATGTAGTTAGTACCATTGGTACCATTGGTGATAGTGTAATCTTTTGATTCACCACCCTTTTTCAACGAGATTTTTACACCATTCTCAACATCTGTGACATCTGTAAGAATAGCACCATTGTCAATTTGGCTCTGGATGTCCTTCACGATTTTGTTAAGATCATCAATCTGCTTTTGCAAACCACTGATGTCATCGTCGTAATCTTTACAAGAAGTAAATGTGCTTACCGAGGCAATTGTCAATGCACCCATAAGCAGCGCGCTAAAATACTTTCTTTTCATACGGTAATAAT
>QSCI01000066.1:0-19178 GCA_003463005.1 Segatella copri
TAGAATTAATGGAGAGCCGGATACGCCGAAATGTGTAAGTCCGGTTCGGGGGCGAGCATTTGGAAACCTACCATAGTAATATGGCAAGGCGCTGGGTGCTTAGCCTACATGACCCTCTCCTCTTCCCTCTTGTTACACTTATCATCATGGACGTTTTCATCCAGAAGATGCGTATCAAGAAGAACCGCAAGGTGCTTGTCATTGAAGAGGCATGGAAAGCCATTGCTTCGCCAATGATGGCAGAGTACATCAAATACCTCTACAAGACAGCCCGTAAGTTCTGGGCTTCGGTGGGTGTGGTTACTCAGGAGATCCAGGACATTGTTGGAAGTCCTATCGTGAAAGAGGCTATCATCAACAACTCTGATGTGGTGATGCTGCTTGACCAGAGCAAGTTCCGAGAACGCTTCGACGAAATCAAGGCAATCCTGGGTTTGACAGATGTGGACTGCAAGAAGATCTTCACCATCAACCGCCTTGAAAACAAGGAAGGCAGAAGCTTCTTCCGAGAAGTCTTTATCCGAAGAGGAAGTGTCGGAGGCGTGTTTGGTGTAGAAGAACCTCACGAGTGCTATATGACCTATACCACCGAGCGAGCAGAGAAGGAAGCCTTGAAACTCTACAAGAAAGAGTTGCAATGTGACCATCAGCATGCTATCGAAGCCTATTGCCGAGACTGGGAACTGTCAGGAATCACCAAATCCCTGCCATTTGCCCAAAAGGTGAACCAGACTGGTCATGTGCTGAACCTCAAACCCAAGAGGAAATTTGATGAGTATATGTAACAAGAAATAAACGATAATATTCAAACAATGAAACGCTATCTGATAATACTTACTCTCTATCTCTGTGCCGTAGTACCGACGATGGCACAGTACTACAGTGTAAACTATGACAAACGCACTGTAGAAGCAATGACAGCCGCTTTTGCAACAGAGGCAACTACTGAGGCGTATTATGCCGAACAGGTAGCTAAGATACGTGAACACTATCAGGCGGCAGAGGTGGCTGCGGCAGGAATCTTTACTTCAAAGTTCCTTGACCGTAAAGCCCTCACCCATCTGGGACTATGGACAAGTTCGACGGAGAACTACTATTACCGCCGTATCTACAACATGGTGTCGGCCAAGATCATACCGAAGATATGGACTGTAGCTGGAATGATGCTCAAAAGTCCACAGAATGCTCTCTACTGGGGAAGCTATTTATATAAGGTATGTGAAGAGACCAAGACTCTCTGCTATCAGTTTGAGTCAATCGTCACCAACAGCACCCTCTCATTCAAGGATATTGCATTTCTGGAGATCAACCAGGAATTGGCGGCTATTCTGAAACTCTCGGAGTTGGGCAACGTAGATTGGGAAGCGATGTTTGACAACTTTTCCGGGTTCGGTTCCAACTTTACGAAGGAGAATCTGAAGGAAGACATAGACAACCTGTATGCCATGGGAGTCAACCTTGCTTCTGCTGGAGCTGGTAATGCTGTAGGCTCAATCCTTGGCAACAGTAGTTTCAGTGGTACGATGATGGATAAGACAAGCAGCGTCATTGAGATTGCAGAAAATGTGTATGGACTCTACAACAGTCTGTCTGCAAATGCAGGCAATACGCTCTTGCAGTTTGTTGGAGGAAGGGACAGCATTGCAAATCTCTTCTCTTTATCGAACTACAATCTGACCTCTTGGGTAACAGACTATGCCCGTGAAGGAATGGGACAATACTACACCCAGCGATGGTATATCTATAGAGTTGATGCCGGTAATGTGAAGCTGTGCGACTACTATCCACCTACAGACAATGATGCCATCATCAAAGGTGATCACTGGTATCGTATCAGCACAAAGGACAAAAACTATACTCCAACATCGGCAGAAAGAGAAGCTGCATTGAGAAACTCAGAAAGCCATGCTGGATGGAGTCGAAGTGATGTTCAGCAGCATAACAACTCGAATGACGGCTACAATTATAGCATAACCTACTATATGTCAGGCTATATTCTCAGTAAGAAGAAAAGTGGTCAATATGCTAAAGCCTATGCTTACGAGATTCATGTTTCAAAGAGCTGGTATAAAAAGGAAGTTGCTTATGAGGATGTCTTTGATTCCTACACAATGGACATGAACACATTCAAAGCCGGATTGAATGCACGACTGAAAGAACTCAATGATAACGAGGAAGGTTACACCTACTATCTTTCAAGTGATGCAAAGAGATACTATCAGACAACCGATGCCAAGAAGATTGCAGGATGTGAAACTGCAACCATCAGTGTTACCTGCCATGGCGGTACCAAACTTGGTGAAGCTTCGACCCAATACAAGTGTTCGAGTTGTGGAGGTAGCGTGAATGGTCACACCAAGCAGTGTGCTATGGCCACAAGTGTCACTCATGAAAGTGTCAACACCTCAGAGATTGATTCCAAGATTGCGGAGACAGAGAGGAAAATAGCTTCTCTCCAGTCTGAAATCACAAACTTGGAGGCAGAAAATTCGGAACTTCTTAGAAAAATTAAGAATTCAAATGTGAATGATGCTGCGAGGTATCGTCAACAGTACAACGCTAACAAAGATCGCATTACAGCATTGAAGTCTGACAAGAGTACTGCCGAATCAAAACTTGCCCAGTACCAAAAGGCAAAACAAGAGGCTATTGATGGTGAGAATGCCGTGACAGATGATTATTACCGCATACCGGCCATCATGCAGGATTGCAAGACTGCCTATAATCTCAGTTGGAATGGTTCGGGTGCATGGGAAGGTAATACTTTCGTCCGTACTGCATCTATGTCTAATATCAATGGTGTCATCACTTTCAAGGCAACAGTCTCGATAGCGAGAAAGCCCAAGTACTTCATGGGTATCAAGATACACCGTGCCATCGTGCAGATTTCATGGACTCTGACCACGGAATATAGCGATACGCAAGTGGTAGCTGTAGTAAACCTCGACCCAGCTAAGACCGATGAGGAGAAAGCAGCCGAAGTAAATGCTAAACTTGCAGAGATTGCCCGTGACTATCCAGACTGTGACCCTACGGTTGAATATGCCAAGAGTAGCCCCGTAGAATCAGACAATACGGATGATACCTATCATTTGCTCTGGTCAAGTGACCGCCTGGAAATAGCACGTCAGATAGACAGCCGTCTCACTAAGATTTTTGCCGATTTGGTGTCATTGGAGAAGATGATGCATTACAAGCATTCCATCATAGACATTTTAAGGAGTGTTGCTCCCCCACTGAATGACGAGCAAGGCAGAAGACAGACTCACATTGAACAATGCAGGAAACGATGGTTGCGACATGCAGCCGATAGTGGACATTCAGATAGTTATAACGGAAAATATGAAGACGATGAAGAAGACAACAGTGAATAGCAAGATACTGACAATACTCATTTGTCTGTTGACCCTTTTGCCTTCAGCAGCAAAAGCTCAGGTAGGCTTTGATGCAGTTTCTATCGAGGCCTATATCAAAGATCACAAGCAACAGCGCAGTCTGCTACTTGTGCGTTCCACCTTGGAGGCAAGCAATAAACTGCTGCATGACTACAGCGGCGATGCCAACATTGGATTCAGGGACATCAACAAGGAACTGGATAAGTACACCAGGGCATTTGACGTGATTGATATTCTGTATCAGTCACTCCGTACCAGTCTCAATGTGTACAGCACCTATGAGAATGTGAGTGACAAAGTCGGTGACTATAGAAAGATGCTCAATGATTTCAGGAAAAAATGCCTGGAAAGAGGAAACATCATGAGTACCGATACGCTGATTATCACCATCAACACCAAGGCTTTGGCTAAGATTGCAGATGAAGGCGACAATCTCTATAGGTCAGTCAGTGATTTGCTGCTATATGCTACTGGAGCTGCGGCATGTTCAACGTCAGATTTGCTTCTCATCATTACGAGCATCAACAACTCGCTCGACAACATCAACAAGCATCTCAACAAGGCATACTTCGAAACATGGAGATATATCCAAGTGAGAATCGGCTATTGGAAAAAGCAGGTGTACCGTGCCAAGAGCAAAGAGGAAATCATAAGTGATGCCTTTGGAAGATGGAGAGGCGCTGGATATTTAGGCTATTAGGATAATAAATAAAAAATCAATGAATATGAAACATTTAATCTCTTCACGGACAGCACTTTGCTTATGTGGCTTGACGTTATGCTTTAGCGCATCAGCCCAAGGATATGTGAGTTACAACCATGATGCAGCCAAGATGAACCAGATTACAGTTCAGGAGATTGGTTCTGGTGGTCTCACTCCTGCATTCTATTATGATGCCTTACACAACAGCTATCAGAAGACTGCAGCAAAAAAGAACAAGCAGTTTTTCAGAACCATGGCAGGAGTCTCTGCATATCAGCAGGTGGATGTTGCTGATAGTATCAAAGCATCTCTTACCCAACGAGCAGAAATAGAAGCACTCAACATTGCAGACCGGCAGATTGACATTGCCTGGCTTGCAGAAGGAAACAAGATCAACTCCAAGCTCTCGGACTTTCAGGCGAATATTGACCGAATAGTAAGCGTTGGTGGTTCTGTTTCAGACAAGACACGATGGACAGAATACTACAAGATGTACAAGACAGCCATCAAGGAGATGCAGGATGCCTATATGCCCAATGCCCAGCGCAAACAGCAGTATCTTGCCATCTATGATGACATTACCAAGCAGAATGAGACACTTATCTCCTTTTTAGTCCAACTAAGCAACAAGAGAAAGACCTCCTCCTTGCTTGCTGCACGACTTGAAAGAAGAAACAATGTAGCCAGCCACGCATCATCAGCAATCAGCAGATGGCGTGAAGCAGGCAAAAAGAATGTAGGAAATAACTCTGGAGGCTCAGAAACAGATGACTCCGATGATAACAACATAGTAAGACAATAAAACATGGCAGATTCAAACATCCTTTCCGATTTCGGTATCAAGATCCTCGAACAGGAGATTGATGATGTGATATTCCAGACCAACGAGTTCCTTTGTGATGCCACGTTCACAGGCTCCCAAGGTCCATTTTGGTGGATATTGCAGATGTGTATGGCTCTGGCTGCGCTATTCTCGATAGTCGTAGCTGGCAGTATGGCCTACAAGATGATGGTAAAGCATGAGCCGATAGACATTATGAAGCTGTTCAAGCCTCTTGTGGTCAGTGTCATTCTCTGTTGGTGGTACCCACCTGCAGATACCGGCATAACAAACAGCGGCAGCAGCTGGTGTGTACTTGACTTTCTCTCCTATATTCCTAACTGCATAGGTTCATACACCCACGACTTGTATGAAGCGGAGTCCGCACAGATTGAGGATAAGTTTGAAGAAGTCCAGGAGCTCATCTATACACGTGATACTCTTTATAACTCATTACAAGCCCAGGCTGACGTAGCCCATTCTGGCACATCGGATCCAAACCTGATAGAGTCCACCATGGAACAGGCAGGTGTGGATGAAGTGACAAACATGGAACCGATGCTTCAAAGCTCTGGTTCACGTCACTCACAGCTGGTGCGGTGGTAGGCATAGACAAGGTGATTATGCTCATAGCATTGATTGTCTTCCGCATAGGTTGGTGGGCAACAATCTACTGCCAACAGATACTCCTGGGTATGCTGACAATATTCGGTCCGATACAATGGGCATTCTCTCTCTTGCCGAAATGGGAAGGAGCCTGGGCAAAGTGGCTGATACGTTATCTCACGGTACATTTCTATGGAGCAATGCTATACTTCGTGGGCTTTTATGTCCTTTTACTCTTTGATATAGTGCTCTGCATTCAGGTGGAGAACCTTACAGCCATTACCGAAAGTGAGCAGACGATGGCAGCATATCTGCAGAACTCGTTCTTCTCAGCCGGTTATCTGATGGCAGCAAGCATTGTGGCATTGAAATGTCTGAACCTCGTTCCAGACCTTGCTGCATGGATGATTCCTGAAGGAGATACAGCATTCTCTACCCGAAACTTCGGTGAAGGTGTGGCACAGCAAGCCAAGATTTCAACCCAGGGCATGATTAGCAAAGTGATGTAAACAGCAAATAATACATATATAATAAGGTATGGTAATAAAGAATCTCGAAAACAAAATCAAGTTGGTGATGATTATCTGCTCACTCTTCCTTGTGGGCTGCATCATCATCTGTATATCCAGCATTTGGACAGCTAAGCAAATGGTTTCAGATGCTCATCAGAAAGTGTATGTACTGGATGGCAATGTTCCTATTCTCGTTCAGCGCAGCACCATGGAAGAAACACTCGATGTGGAGGCAAAGAGCCATGTGGAAATGTTCCATCATTACTTCTTCACTCTTGCGCCAGATGACAAGTACATCAAATATACAATGGATAAAGCCATGTATCTGGTTGATGAAACGGGTCTTGCGCAGTACAATACATTAAAGGAGAAAGGCTTCTACTCAAACATCATGGGTACGAGTGCCGTATTCAGTATCTTCTGTGACAGTATCAAGTTCGACAAGGAGAAGATGGAGTTCACCTACTATGGCAGACAGCGTATTGAGCGACGCACAAGCATTCTTACCAGAGAACTTGTGACGGCAGGTCATTTGAAGCGTGTTCCCCGTACTGACAACAACCCACATGGTTTGCTCATCACCAACTGGAGAACCCTTCTCAATAAGGATATAGAACAAAAGACCAAACTGACATATTGATATGGGATGGAAGAAAATGTTTATCGGTGAAAAGATGCCGGACAAAGACGATCCTCAATATCGTCAGAGATATGAGACTGAGGTGAAGGCAGGTCGCAAGTTTGCCAAGACTATGAAGCTTGATGTGCTTGCAGTCAAGGTACAACTGTTTGCTAATGACCATAAACGGTTGTTCCTCTACCTTGTATTTGGTTTCATAATCTTCTGTTTTGGTCTGAACATCTACAGGTTGGTAGTGGTGTATAGTCATCAACAGTCAAGACAAAGTGCTACGGAAAGGCAAGAGCAGATGTTGCGTCTGCGACACAGCAAAGTCTGGAAAGCTGTTGAAAATGCCTACACCACGCATCCTGCCATGAATAGAGATAATCAAAAGAATAATAACGAAAAGATAGAAAACGATGGACGCATTGAAAAAGATTAACTGGAAACAGCCCAAGTATATGATACCGCTTATCATTTACTTCCCTCTGTTGTTTGTCGGCTACTTCGTCATTGACCTCTTTCATACGGAGAAGGCTGAGATTCCTGATGGTCTCACTACGACCGAGTATCTTAATCCAGACCTGCCTGATGCCAAAATGAAGGGAGACGGTATTGGTAACAAGTATGAGAGTATGCTCAAATCATATGGTAAGATAGACGATTATTCTGCAGTAGGAAACATTGAACGCAATGAAGAAGATACCAAGGAAGAGTATGATACAAAGTACTCAGATGAAGAACGTAAACAGGTGGAAGCCCAGGAAGCCGAGAAACTCTCTGAGATGCAAAGGCAGCTACAGGAGAGCGCACAGAAAGGCCAGGAAATCGCCAAAGGCAACAATTCTGCAGAAAATGATCGCTTAGCTCGTGGCAAACAGCGTGAGCAGGAGGCGATGGAAGAACTCAATCGAGCCATTGCCCAGGCAAGGATTCAGGCTCAGCAGGTCTCTACCCCATCCATGCAGGCCGAAGTAACTGCCAAAACGGGCGATGCCAAGGAAGGAAAGGTTGAAATTCCGGAAAAGAAGAAGACCGATGATAAACCTCATGAGGTCGTCAAGAAGGTCAAGGTTACTTCCGACTACTTCAACACCCTGTGTGACAATGACAAGGAAGCTGGACTTATCAAGGCTATCATAGACGAGAATATCAAGGCGGTGGATGGATCAAGAGTACGACTTCGTCTGCTCGATGATATTGTCATCAATGAAGCGGTCATTCATAAAGGCTCCTACATCTATGCCACCATGAGCGGCTTCGGTTCACAGCGTGTCAAGGGCACTGTCAAGAGTATCATGGTAGATGATGACATCGTCAAGGTAAACCTTTCGCTCTATGATACCGACGGACTCGAAGGATTATATGTACCAAGCAGCCAGTTCAGAGAAACCACGAAAGATGTTGGAAGCGGTGCTTTGAGCAATACTTCAACCCTTACCAACAGTACATCTACAGGAGGTGGCAACCTGGCAAGCTGGGGAGCACAAGCCGTTACCAATGCCGTTCAGAAGACAAGCAACGCCATTAGCAAAGCCATCAAGAAGAACTCAGCCAAGCTGAAATACGGAACCTTTGTGTATCTCATCAATTCACGTTCAAACCAGAAAGAAAAATAATAAAGACATATACGAATATGAAGACTATCAAGAAATTCTGCGCATTGGTAGTATGCGCATTAGCCTCCCTCCCATCCATGGCACAACAGACGTATCAGGAAATGGAGCAGCTTACCATCAATGAGAATGTCACAACAGTCATTACCGCCTCTGAGCCAGTCCGCTTCGTTGACATATCTACAGATGCAGTGGTCGGCGACCAGCCAATCAACAATACCATTCGTTTGAAACCCAAGGAAGGTGCTACTGTTCATGCCGATGGTGACATCCTTGCTATTGTGACGATAGTTACAGAGCGTTACAGAACCCAGTACGCTCTGATATACACTACACGAATGCAGGAAGCAGTCACAGACAAACAGATTCTTACTTCGGAGAAGATTCCATACCATAATCCTTCTGTATCTATGAGTACTGAGGATATGACCAGATATGCCCGAAAGATCTGGAACTCACCGGCAAGAATACGAAATGTGAGCACCAAGCAGCACAGAATGACCATGAGGTTGAACAACATCTACTCTGTAGGAGAATACTTCTTCATTGATTTCAGCATCGAGAACCGCACCAATATCCGTTTTGACATCGACGAGATGCGTATCAAGCTGAATGACAAGAAGGTTTCCAAGGCAACTAATGCCCAGATGATTGAACTTACGCCAGCTATGGTGCTTGACCAGTCCAAGACCTTCAAATATGGTTATAGAAACGTTCTCGTCCTGAAAAAGATGACATTCCCTAACGACAAGGTGCTGACTATTGAGATTTCTGAGAAGCAGATTAGTGGAAGAACCATCAGTTGGATATAGACTATGAAGATGTTCTGTATGCCGACTCATTCAACTCATACTTAATGATGGAGGAATAAGACGATGAAGAAATACATTTTGTCATTGATGATGGGACTGTGCGTTTCAGTCTCATCATTCGCCCAGAGCCATAGCGACCGAATATCCGTTGGTGCAGGAGCCTTATATCAGAGAGGCTTGGATGCCACAATCTCATGGGAACATGAAACACGCTACCACAACGCTTGGGAGTACTTTATCAACGGTTACATCAAATGGGATGAATGCGCATCATGCGGACACGTCTGTCCTGAGTCTTTCTGGAATAACTACCGTACATGGGGAATAGGCGCTGCCTACAAACCCTGTGTGGCAAGAGGAAGGAACAACTACGGAAACCTCCGTATTGGCGCAAGTGCTGGCAGTGACACAGACAAGTTCGTCGGTGGCTTGCATGTAGGTTACGAGCATAACTTTGCCCTACGTCATGGATGGGGATTGTTTGTTCAAGCCAAATGTGACCTCACTCTTCCCAAACGGGAAGACTTGTTTCGCACTGGCATCGTGATAGGATTCAAGATACCCACTTTAAAGAAATAGCAACAATGAAGATACTACATATCATTTGTGCTACTCTCATGGCAGTAGCATTTGCCTCATGCGATGAGCATCGAGACTTTCCTGATACGGCAATGAAGACCTGCGACATCCTCTGTACAGATGGTAAAGTCGTAAGATTCGAGGAAGTTAAGTCCCAAAACAAGACTCCTATAGCCGTGGTATTCTATGTGAATCAGAACGAGAACATCCAAGGCACAGGCTATGCTGTCTATCTAAAGGACATTGAGCCGTTTGCATACTCAGACTCTCTCGGATTGAAGCATAACACATCAGCTGATATTGCAGCATTCGATGGCAATGTAAATACGCATGCTATGTATTCCACTGGCACTTCGCCTGCAGCTTCAGCAGTCTTTGACATGTGGCAATATGGTCAGAGCGCCTACATCCCTTCCGTTGCTCAGATCAAACTCTTGTATCAAGCACGCAGTGTTGTAAATACGTATATCAGCAAGTGCGGTGGCGATGTGATTCCAGACAATCCGGATGAGTGTTGGTATTGGACTTCGACAGAGGTTAAAGACCAGGAAACTACCAAAGCCTGGCTATACTCGTTAGCTTCAGGGGCACTTCAAGAAACACCAAAGACGCAAGCACATAAAGTTCGTCCAATCATCACTTTATATAATTAGCATTAAATATTCACTATAATACAAGAATAAAGTTTCATGGAGGAAACAAAAGAATTACAGACCATGTATAAGATATTCCGCTGTCTGATATACTTATCATTGATAGTGGAGTTCTTTGAGTATGCAATAGACCCAGCGTTGCTTGACTATTGGGGTGGCATTGTTTGTGACATTCATAGCCGTGTAAAGAGGTGGTTCATCTATATGGATGGTAACCTCGTATGGAGCAAGATTGCTACCATCGTGCTTATCTGTATCACCTGCATTGGCACCCGAAACAAGAAACACTTGGAGTTTGATGCTCGCCGTCAAGTGTTCTATCCGTTGGTGAGTGGACTGTTCGTTACCATACTGTCTATATGGCTTTTCGGTCATCGTATGGATATGAGGTTCTATACCATCAGTCTGAACATCTGGCTCTACATGGCTGCCTCTATTCTTGGTACCATCTGCATCCATGTTGCCCTTGACAATATCTCCAAGTTCCTGAAGGAAGGATTGCTCAAAGACCGTTTCAACTTCGAGAACGAGTCTTTTGAGCAATGCCAGGAACTGCAGGAGAACAAGTATAGCGTAAACATCCCGATGCGCTATTACTACAAGGGCAAGTTCCGCAAAGGTTGGGTGAATATCGTGAACCCTTTCCGTGGAACATGGGTAGTTGGTACTCCTGGTTCCGGTAAGACTTTCTCCATCATTGAGCCGTTCATTCGTCAGCACAGTGCCAAGGGGTTTGCTATGGTTGTCTATGATTACAAGTTCCCGACTCTTGCGCAGAAGCTGTATTATCACTACAAGATAAACCAGAAAGCCGGGAAGGTGCCACAAGGATGCAAGTTCAACATCATCAACTTTGTGGATGTTGAATATTCCAGACGTGTGAATCCTATTCAGCAGAAATACATTGGTAACCTTGCTGCAGCCAGTGAAACGGCAGAAACCCTTTTGGAGTCTTTGCAGAAAGGTAAGAAGGAAGGTGGTGGCGGTAGCGACCAGTTCTTCCAAACATCAGCGGTCAACTTCCTGGCAGCTTGTATCTATTTCTTTGTCAACTACAAGAAGGTGCCATACGACAAGAACGGCAATCCTCTTATTGCTGAGATGACAACAGAGCCAAAGACTCATCGTCCGAAACCTACTGGCAGAGTCTTTGACCATACCGGCAGAGAGGTGGAGCCAGAGTATTGGCTGGGCAAGTACAGTGATATGCCCCATATCCTTTCTTTTCTCAATCTCGATTACCAGACTATCTTTGAGGTTTTGGAAACAGATCCAGAGGTTGCTCCTCTCCTTGGTCCTTTCCAGACAGCCATGAAGAATAAGGCTATGGAACAGTTGGAAGGTATGATTGGTACACTCCGTGTCTATACCTCCCGATTGGCTACCAAGGAGTCGTATTGGATATTCCATAAGGATGGTGATGACTTTGACCTGAAGGTGTCAGACCCGAAGAATCCTTCATGTCTGCTCATTGCCAATGACCCAGAGATGGAAAGTATCATTGGTGCATTGAATGCTTTGATTCTGAACCGCCTCGTCACCCGTGTCAATACTGGCCAAGGCAAGAATATCCCTGTCAGCATCATCGTGGACGAGTTGCCTACGCTCTACTTCCACAAGATTGACCGACTTATCGGTACTGCCCGAAGCAACAAGGTTAGCGTGGCTCTGGGTTTTCAGGAGTTGCCACAGCTTGAATCTGACTACGGAAAGGTGGGTATGCAGAAGGTTATCACAACTGTAGGTAACGTGGTGAGTGGTTCAGCAAGAGCAAAAGAGACTTTGGAATGGCTCTCCAACGACATCTTCGGAAAGGTGGTTCAGCTAAAGAAAGGTGTGACCATCGACCGTGACAAGACCTCCATCAATCTCAATGAGAACATGGACAGCCTTGTTCCTGCCAGTAAAATCTCAGACATGCCTACAGGTTGGATATGCGGTCAGTCAGCTCGTGACTTCATTAAGACCAAGACCGGACGAGGTGACAGCATGAATATCCAGGAATCAGCAGAGTTCCAGACCTCTAAGTTCTATTGTAAGACGGACTTTGATATGAAGAAGATTGCTGAGGAAGAAGCTGACTATGCGAACTATAAAATACCGAAGTTCTATACCTTCCCATCCAAGGATGCCAAGGAGCGAATCCTGTATCAGAATTTCGTGAGTGTAAACCTCGATGTCAAGAATATGATTGACGAGATAAACAAATTCAAGATAAAATGACTTTCAGAAAAATAATATTATTCCTACTTATATCATTGAATCTGGTTGCGAATGCCCAGGCTCGAATGCCGACAGAGCGACCGGCATCAACGTCGGCGTCCATTTTTGAGTTACCACCTTTCGAACGTGCAGTATGCTGCATCAGGTTCTATGAAGGAATGCACCGAGCTAAGGACTATCCTTATGTAGGTTATGGACATAAGCTCAGGCCAGGAGAACGTTACTCTGCTAATATGTCAACATATGAAGCAGAGCAACTTCTTCGTAAAGACCTCAAAGAGTTGTGTGCTATGTTTCGTTCCTATGGTCAAGACTCCCTACTCCTTGCTGCATTATCATATAATATCGGACCATACAAGGTGACCGGATATAAAGGCAAATACCCTAAAAGTTCTGTTTTAAAGAAACTCGAAGTAGGCAACCGGAACATCAGAGACGATTATGTGAACCATTGCCATTGGCGAGGAAAACGAATCCCTTCCATTGAGCGAAGACGGTATGCAGAACTCATGCTATTATTTACTCCATGACAGAAAACGAACCAATCAAAACTGTTTCAGACGGTATCACATTCCTATCCACTGGTAGATATTATGATGGTATCAACCGGTGGGTAGCACATAAACTGAAAGATGGAGACCATGATGCCATAGACTATGCTGCTCGCCAGATAGCAAAGCTGTTACCTCAAAATGCGGTTCTCGTTCCTATTCCAGGACGTCATGGCAAAGCCGAACAAACCATGCAGTTAGCAAGGGCTATCTCGTCATATACTCACCTCCCAATCGTTGATGCCCTCCGTGGTATAGAGCGAGACTCACAATATGATGCTAAGAAAAGAGGCCAGACGCTTTCTCCCGAAGATATGGGGTTCTACAGGCATAAAGACTTGCCTTCAAACCGTACTCCTTATCTCATTGATAATGTAGTAGATACAGGCAATACCGCTAAGGCAGCTATCAGAGCACTTGGCTGTGGAACAATTGCATCATTTGCTATGAGTGATACTCTTCTACAAAGAGAAGAAACCAGAAGTCTTCGGCGATAACACTATCCAAAGATTAATTTATGTCCAAACCAAGAAGAAAACAAATAAAGCCAATCGCAACTGAAACAATCTACCATTGTAGGGATTGTGCAAAAAGTTACGATTGGCATAGTAAAGCTTTAGACGGGCACCTTATCTTGTGTCGTTGTCCACACAAGCAGGAAGGTGGCCGCTATTGTATATTTCTTAATGACTTCCAATGTGAGCATTTTAAATTAAGACAGGATTGACTAACAGATTTACTACTTTCTTTTCTTTCTTGTAGTCCTTTTTCCTATTTGCTTTTTTACAATCGCACCTGTATCTCGTCCACTGCTACACTTGCATTTGGTTAATAAGCAGGTTGTATAAGGTAATCCTAGATATTCTGCTTTTAAATCTTCAAAAACATTTTGGTTGCCACCTCTACCAACATCAAAAACCCAAAATACAGACAAACAAGCATTGGTTGCTTTGGAATACTGTTCGAACTTCATTTTATAAGCATGACGTTCTTTAGTACGCTGTATTTCCTTATTGTGTAATAATTTAAGTTCTATCATAATAGGATTACACATTCCATACCAAATTAAAAAGTCTGTTCGTTTATTATCTTGCAACGCAACTTCACGATCAACACGTACATTAGTCAGTCCCAATTGACTACACTTGTTTATTATGGTGTTTTTTAATTCTCGTTGTATAAAGTCTTCACTCAATGCTTGGCTGTTGACAAGAGAGTAAATACCTTGGTCTTGAATCTCTTTTTGAACCTCTAATGCAATTGTTGTAAAATAGTTTCTAAAGTCTGCATCGTTTCTTATTGGCAAATATGCATTCGCTATACATGCGTTGTATTTTTTTACGGATGCATCTATACTGCCTCTTTCAGAATTCAAGAAGACTAACTCATAATGATTCATTATATTATAGGCATTATTGTCAGCAACACCTTCACAATGTTTCTCAACGAGAATCCTTAACTTTTGAATGTAGTTTAACTTTTTCATATTGATAAAGTACATGTATATCTGCGACATCAAATAACTAGAATACTCTCTAGTTACTATTCGAGGAGACAGACTTAACCCAAATTCAAACAATTCTAACATATTCTGAATAACAGATTCTTCTTGTACTGACATAAAGCACCTAAACATTCGTGGATTTGTTCCCGAAATTTCTTGTTCTTCATCTGATACTAGTCGTACATGATGACTTTCAAATTGTCTTGTAGGAACTATATTATTCTTTAAATAAGAGAATCTCCATGATATTGCTTTTTCATCATGAAAATTTTCTATCATAATGGCATTACACTGCATTTTCATCCCCTTAATTCCACATTTTTCAATTGAATCAAACAATTTTCTATAGTCTTCAACACTCCATTTTACATAGCCCTTAGCTATCAACTCGAGAGCTTTTGAAGCGACATATGCATTCTCTTGGGATTGCTCCGCAATAAAACTATTTACATATTCTTCAAGCTTATATGATAAAAAATCCATCCCATACTCTGTAATACACTCCATAATATCATCTGGCGAAATCCTTAAAAAATCATCGTTTCTAGATTTCCACCAATCACTGAGTATAGCATTCTCTTCTGTACTCAATTTGCCTATTATTTTCTTATAGAAAGAACAAATAGTATGCGAATCAATATTACCAACACGACGTGTGAGTGGAAGAGTTTTAGCTAATATCATCCTATATTGCATTAGTTTTTCTTCTTGTCCGAGTTCACAAACAGCATTTACAAAATGTGGTATATATATAAGATCCCATGACAGATTGTAGGAATGCTGATCTTCTTTCTTGGTTTTGGTTTTATCGAGATCTACATTGTTAAAGAAATCAAATATAACTGTAAAAACTTTATCGTAGTCAATAGATTTCAAATAATCAATGTTCTCACACAAAAAGAGAGCCCAATAATACTTGTCTTTCGATTTAATATTCTGATCCACAAGATAATTGTAGGCTTCTTCCAACTCTTTGTCATTATTAGGAGTGTTTTCTTCACCCTCAGATTTATCCCAACGTTTAAATACATCAGAATAACGAGCTAAATATTTAGATAGCGACAGCTGTTTTTCTTGGTCGTGTCTAATTTTGCTTAAAAGCGTAAGAAGGCACCTGTCAATACCGTAATTATCTTTACATAGTTTTACCAGAATATTCTCAATCGCGCAAATCAAGTCATAATCAATATACTCTGGTTCTATGCTCTTTAGATAATACCACAATTCTCTGTTTTGATCTAAACTTTGAACAAAGCCCAATGACACAGAATCATCTTGAATAATCTGTTTAAATAATCTACTTTCATCTCCGGAAATTTTATGATAATGGCGAGTTTTTAAATAGACTACAAACAACTTAATCAAATCGTTCTTAGTCTCTTTGTTATTATTAAACAATCTAACTCGCTCTAAATTGGACTTTGATTGAAAATCAAGAAGTTGGGCGTTTGCCTATATTATACAGGTAACAATATGGAAACGAGCGGTCTTCTGCTCGTTTCTGTATTTTGCAATATGCAAAGAACGCCTTAATTCGGGGACAAAGATACGATATTTTTCTTAATATCCCATAATTTACAAGAAGAGAAATATGGAAATTAGGACTTTTTTACATAGAAATTTAACTTCATTTTTTCGTAAAAGCAACCAAACATAATCACTCAGTGATAGCTACATACATAATAGTTTTGCTTTTTCCACTACATATTCAAAATAGCATCAACAGAAAGGTGTTGTATATTGCTAATTGCTGTTGTGTTTTAATTTAATATCCCGTAAGGAAATTCGGTAGAATCAACATTAAAATAGTAAACGTTATTTGTGTCTAAATCAAAAGCAGTCATAACGACAGGTGATACATCTCGTGCATTAGTAGTTGTAAGACCTTCATTCGTCCATAAAAACTTTAAATAAGTAGGAATGGCTCCCCATAAAAAATCATGTGAACTGTTTGAAATATTATAAAAACAAACCTTATCTGAAAAGACTAAAGAAAGAAAAAAATTTGAGTTTTTCACAAACAGTTTGTAATTGCCAGTAGCTTTTAAATTAAAAGATTTATCATATAAATAAAATGATTTACTTTTATCATTTACTAAATAAAGCCTGTCATCTTCGTTATAAACAGAATAGTTCGGAATTGGGTGGCCTAATTGCAAACCTAAGTAACTATCCACGACCTTAACCCTAATAGTAACGCTAGTATTCTCCGTCTTATCCTTTACAACAAGATAAACAATCCCATTCTTTTTTGTCTTTATTTTTATTTTTCCAGCACCAATAGTGGCTTCCAAAACATTATCATCTGACACTTCGACTGAAAGATTGTTGCTTCCACCACTAAACATAATTTCCGATGGGTTTTCTAATAATGGCTTTTCGTAATACTCTTTTTCAAAACACAATGATGAAACATCAGTACCATTACTACAGCCATATACTATAGAAAACAATAAAAAAAGAAAAAAGGATTGAATTATTTTCATATTTGCCAATAGAATAAAGCATTTGATGTACATAACTTTGTACACCAAATGCAATTAAAACTAATTATTTCTTATGAATTTCTGTTATTTCCCAAAAATTTATATTATAAGTGCCTAATGTTGTCTCAAAATCAGTCGAAGCGTCTGCATTTACCTTATAAAAGCCATTGTCAGTTCCATCCCATCCCATATTAGCATGAAAGTACAAATCGTTATTTCGTAAAATTTCTCTGCTTGTCTTAGTGCAAATTGCATATCCATCTATAACCCAAGCATGAGAACCTTTTTCAGCCTGTTCATTTGCAGTATGTGTTCCACCCATTATTGCAACGCAAGGCATCTGGCGGTTTGCATTTATCGTATTTAACAGTGGATCTGGGGCATATTTATTATAATAAGTGCCACAAGAAACATACTTCTTTAAATAATTCAATAAATTAGAAACTGAAGTTGTACTACTTTTTACACAAGGTATATTCGGATCATCATAAGGCCCATACTTAAAATCCTCATCAATATTTGGTGTTGTATTTGTTCCTTCATACATATGCTTAACTACTTTGGAAATCATCATAGCCTCCTCATAATCTCCGCCAAAATACGAATTATAGTTCAATTTCGGTTTTTTAGTAACAAATGCCCAGTCTATGACTGTTCCATCAATCGTCATGCTCGGAGCGATAGCTGCTAAAGTTTGAACTCCTGCTGTAATAGCACACCCCATAGGGTAATTTGTTTCCGTATGATACTTTGCATTATAAGATTTAGGCAACAACAAGTTATAAGGATTGTTTTGGCCCCACTCGGTCTTTAAAACAGCTCCACCATTTTGAGGCATTAACGATATAATCTGGCTCAAAGGTTTGTCATAAGCTGTAGAACGGGAAGTTGTTTCATGGCTTTTTACACCATTAACCTCAATCAAATCTTTTATTTCTTCATATGTTACTGTAGATTTACCCAAACAAGAAGCCACTTTCTTCAAGGTTTTCTCTCGTAACTCAACTTTGAGCCTTTCTATTTTATTTATCTCTGAAACAGTTGAAGCTTCTGCCAATTTTAACATCAAACATGCCCCAGTACTATCTTTTTTCTCAAAATTACCATTTTCTATATATGCCAAAACACCAGCACTTCGAGAGTCGGCAGAAACTAAAGCATACCCACTCTTTTCTCCAGACTGTAAACACACCTCATAAACAGGAATACTATCAGTCGTAGTCCCTCTTGTTGTCTTGCTTGATATAATTCCGCCAATGCGATATGAGCCCACAATAGACATTCTTGGATTGGCAGCACTTCTTGTTTTTGAGCCCAACGAAGAGGAAAAATCATTTACCATTGCCAGAATCTCATCCTCTGATAAATTTGTAGGATTATCATTTGCTATACTCATTGCCTCATCCATAGACAAATTAACATTCACGTTCTCAATAACAGGATTACTGTCATTAAGAATTTCATCTTGGCACGATGATACAATCACTGCCAATAATATTAAAACTAAATACTTTTTCATATTTATACTGTACTACTGGTTAAATGATGCAAATTTACGAAATTTATTTTAAATCGATATATAACGAATGTATTATTTATGTATTATTAACAATTTTTATTGTTAAGGCGTTAAAATATATTGCATTTGGGCATTTTTTACTTTATTAATATATAAGAACTAACATCCTTTGCTTTTGGTTCATTACCAAATGAGTCTATCAAAATAATGCTGCTGTCATTCTTCACCTTACAAAATATATTGTCACCGCTTTGCGGATGTTCAAGCATCAGAATGCAGCCGTCAAGCACTTTGAAAAAAACATTCAATACTTTGCAATCATCCGAATCCGTTTGGAGATTTCTGCTTCAAACGATAGGTGCCATAAGCATTTAGCGTGAGTTTGTTTCTACATTAGTCGGTAACACACCAAAATATGCCCTTGTTATGGAATCCAAGTTAATACTGTTTTCTAAAACTGCCGTATATTCTTCGGCTTTAACAGAGTCAATACCTACATCGTTTTGTCCTGTGCCGCATAATATATAGGAAGCAACAAATGAGATAACCAAAACTGCTATAATTACCAATTTCTTCT
>QSCI01000067.1:0-18933 GCA_003463005.1 Segatella copri
AGCGGATAATATTCGTATGCATTGAATACAACAACATTGCGGAAGCTCAGGGTCTTCTCGTTGTAACGGCGAACGAGTTCATCGTATACAGAATAGAGAGAAGAACCGGAACCCAGCGCCATCACATAGAATTTGCCTTCCTGCTGTGCCGCCTTGATACCAGCTTCTATTTTATCAGCTACATGACTGGCACCTTCTGCCATAGATGCAAAGATGTCTGTATGAATCTTCTCCATTCTGGAGATTTCAGAATATTCTACAGTCGTCTTTGGCTTGTAGAACTCTACAGGTACTTTATTGAGTACGATTTGCGAACTAAGATTGAGTCTCATATCTTTATCTGTATTTAAATAAATAGGTTATGTTATATTTTCTTTTTTTTTTAAATGACGGATTAGAGTTCAGATGCCATTGCCGCAGCACCCAGGATGGCCGCCTTGGCACCATCCAGTCCGCTCATCAGGAACTTAGCCTTACCTTTATATAATGAGAGCACATGCTCGTTATATGCTTCTTCGATAGGACGGAAGAGCAGATCGCCAGCCTGTGCCAATCCTCCGAAGAAGATAAAAGCTTCCGGGCTCAGAAAGGTAGCTATCTCTGCACAGGCCTTGCCGATTCTTGTACCGGTTTGTCTGAACACTTCCCGTGCCAGTGTATCTCCTGCCATGGCTGCCTTATAAACTGCATAAGATGTAATTTCTTCCCTTGGAATATTTCTCAGCTCAGTTGCCCCGGTTGATGCTTCGAGCATGGCCAAGGTAGTACGGACCACGCCTGTAGCCGAACAGTAGGTTTCCAGACAGCCCTTTCTGCCACAGCCGCATGGTCTACCGTCAGGATCCACTACCATGTGTCCCAACTCACCGGCAAAACCGTCGCAACCATAAATCAGCTGTCCGTTAGCCACTATACCCGATCCTACGCCTGTTCCGAGAGTGAGTTCTACGAAGTTTTTCATGCCAACCGCAGCACCATATTTCATTTCTCCCATAGCAGCCGCATTTGCATCATTGGTAATAGCAACCGGAATGCTCAGTTTCTCTGAGAACATGTCAGCCAGCGGTACAATACCCTTAGCCCATACCAGGTTTGCTGCATTTTCAATGGTCCCCTTGTAATAGTTACCACAAGGCGCACCGATGCCATGGCACGAATTTTCTCCATACCACCTACCTGTTCTACTATCTGCATCACAGCTTTTACCGACTCCTCTACGTATTGTTCTACGCGTTGGAATGTCTGGGTCTTGATTGAGGTTGTAGCTATTATTTCTCCGTCCCCATCAACGATGCCGAAAACGGAATTGGTTCCACCCAAATCCAAGCCAATCACTAAAGACTTTACATCGTATTCCATACTTCTTTTAATTAATAGGTTAAAATCGAAAAATAACGAGGAGCGATACAAACTTTTATTTATTAAATCCTTTATTAACGCTCAGTTCGTTACTAAAATATTTTATTTTGCAAAGTTACTAGTTTTATAAAACACTGCAATGAAAATAGCGTTAATATTTCTAAAACAGAAACATTTTTTATACTTTGAGCCTTCTTATGGCCGAAATACCTGCACTTCGCTCGCTTCTGATGCCGATTAAGTGTAACCCCCTTTTATGCACTTACGTATCCAACCTCTCTATATATAATAAGGTATAGGATGAAACAGAATGTTCGAAAACGACGAAAAGTATACTATTTTTCGCCATTTAAGTTTTATTAACAGCAAAAATATTGCACCAATACAGAAAAACCTTATCTTTGCAACTAAAAAATATTAGTTATGAAAGCTGACTTAATAAAATATCTTAGAAAGATAAACAAAAAGCCCTCAGTTCAGGGCAAGCTCCTGGAGCAGTTTATCTCTCACGGAGCCTCCACCATCCCAGAGATGTCGAAGGCTATCGGAGTTAGCTTACCGACAACAACAAGTGCCCTCAACGAGTTGATAAAAGAAGGACTCGCCAGAGAGATTGGAAAGAAAGACAATTCTTCGGGACGCATCCCGATGGTTTACGACCTCGTTCCAACAGCAGGCTACTTCATCGGCGTCAATCCTGAGATGAACTGCCTGGCACTTGCAGCAAGCGACTTCGCAGGCAATCTGATTACCGAAAAAACAAGAGTGCCTTACGTATATGAGAACTCTCCTGAAAACCTGGAAGAGATAAGCAGAATCATCAATGAGTTTATCGAAAGCCTTCCTGTTTCAAGAGAAGAAATACTTCAAGTTTGCGTGAACGTGGCTGAGCGCGTGAATCCTGTACAGGGAAATGCCTACAACATGTTCACCTTCCTGAAAGAATCATTGGCCGACAAGTTGACCCAGCTCATACAGCTACCTGTATGTATCGAGAACGATACCCGGAGCATGGCTTTCGCTGAGTTGATTAAGGGACAGTGCAAAGGCCTGAAAGACGCCATCTTCGTGAACGTATGCTGGGGCATCGGAATCGGAATCATCATCGACGGCAAACTCTATTACGGCAAGTCGGGATATTCTGGCGAATTCGGTCACATGACTGCCTACAACAACAACATCATCTGCCACTGCGGCAAGATTGGTTGCATAGAAACAGAAGTTTCGGGCAGAGCACTCAAAAGGAAACTCATCGAGAAGATAAAGGAAGGAAAGACTTCCATCCTCTCTGAAAAAGTTCTGAAAAAGAATGAAGACCTATCACTCCAGGATATTCTGGACGCCATAGCAAAGGAAGATGTACTGAGCCTTGCCACACTGCAGCGCATAGCAGATGAACTTGGCAAACAGCTGGCAGGAGTCATCAACATCTTCAACCCAGAAATGCTGGTCATCGGAGGTGAAATGTCGGTTACAGGCGACTACCTCACGCTACCGGTAAAGATGGGTATCAAGAAATTCTCTCTCAACATCATGAATGAGGATTCTAAAATCGTTACCTCAAGTCTGAAAGGTCTTGCAGGAATCACGGGAGCCTGCCTGATGGCAAGATACCGGCTTCTGAATGAGAACATCGACAAATAAGGAATTTAAACAACCAATACAAAACCTATTTTAAGTATGAAGAAGTCTCTTCTTTTTGCACTATGCCTGGGGCTGGCAACCATAACAGCTGCCGCCCAGCGCAACTACAGCCAGGTAGACCCCATCCAACCTGTGCCAACCGCCAAGCAGGTGGCATGGCAGAAACTGGAAACCTATGCTTTTATCCATTTCGGCCTCAACACCTTCAATGATAAGGAATGGGGATACGGAAATTCGGATGTAAAGACCTTCAATCCTAAGAAACTGGATTGCGAACAATGGGCAAGAACCCTGGTTGCTGCAGGCATGAAAGGAGTCATCATTACAGCCAAACATCACGACGGCTTCTGTCTCTGGCCTACACGCACCACAGATTACTGCATCCGCAACACACCTTATAAGAATGGTGAAGGTGATGTGGTAGGAGAACTCTCCCTAGCATGCAAGAAATACGGTTTGAAATTCGGAGTTTACCTCTCGCCTTGGGACAGACACCAGGCAAGCTATGGTTCTCCCTACTACCTGAAACTCTACCAGCGCCAGCTCAAGGAACTTCTGAGCAACTACGGCGAACTTTTCGAAGTATGGTTTGACGGAGCCAACGGAGGAGACGGCTGGTATGGAGGAGCCGAAGAAAGCAGAACCATCGACAGAAGGAACTACTACAATTTTCCTAGGATTTTCGAAATTGTTGACAGTTTACAACCCAATGCCATTCTTTTCGGTGATGGCGGACCGGGATGTCGATGGGTAGGAAATGAAAATGGATTTGCAGGCGAGACCTGCTGGTCTACAATACCATCCAACACCGTCTATCCAGGCTTCAAAGACTACAAACAGTTGCAGTTTGGATGGGAAGATGGCGACCAGTGGACACCAGCTGAGTGCGATGTTTCTATCCGTCCGGGATGGTTCTACCATGAGAAAGAAGACAGTAAGGTAAAAACCGTTGAAGACCTGTGCAATCTCTACTACAAGAGTGTAGGACACAACGCTACCATGTTACTCAACTTCCCGGTAGACAAGGATGGACTCATCCACCCTATCGACTCTGCAAATGCAGTAAACTTCCACAGGAAAATCCGACAAGAATTATCGGTCAATCTACTGAAAGGCATCACACCTAAAGTAGACAGCCAGCAAGGCAAGCACATTGGCAAGAATATCACAGACGGCCAGTATGACACCTTCTGGGCTTCTAAAAAGAAAAAAGATGCCTATATCGAGTTTCAACTCGGAAAGCCAAAATCTATCACACGCCTCATGCTCCAGGAATACATACCTCTGGGGCAGCGCGTAAAAGCCTTCTCAATCTATTACCGACAAGGCAAAAACTGGGTAAAGCTCGACCCTAAGGAAGAGACTACCACTATCGGCTACAAGCGAATACTTCGCTTCGATAAGATTACTACAAGTGGCATCCGCATCGTAATCGACGATGCAAAGGGATGCCCTTGTATAAACTCTGTTTCAGCATTCTAATAACTAGAAAGAAGTACGAAAAATTTTATAACTAACAATAAATAATAGCCCTATGAACAAAAGAGCAAATTTGTATTTTGCAGCGCTTTTAGGTGCGATGTCACCTCTTTGCACTGTTTCTGCATTGGCTGCTCAAAGCAATTCTACCATTGCTACAGCTACCCAGCAGCAAAACTCATGTACAGGTACTGTTAAAGACGCTACCGGAGAACCTATCATCGGCGCTACCATCAGAATCGAAGGTAAGACCGGTGGAACCGTAACTGACCTGGATGGTAACTTCACCCTCAGCAACATCGAAAAGGGTACCAAACTTACCATCACTTATGTGGGTTACAAATCATAGACCCTCACATGGAGCGGTAGTCCGCTCAACATCACTTTGCAGGATGATGCCAACATGCTTGAAGAGACCGTAGTCATCGGTTATGGTACAGTAAAGAAGGCTGACTTGGCTGGTTCTGTTGCTGTGATGGAAGGCAAGAGCTTCAAGGATCAGCCAGTTGCACGTGTTGAGGATGCCCTCAACGGTCGTATGTCTGGTGTACAGGTTATGTCTAGCGGCGTACCTGGTGGATCTATGAAGATTCGTGTCCGTGGTGCCAGCTCAGTAAACAAGAGCAATGACCCTCTCTACGTAGTAGATGGTATCGTTCGCGAAACAGGTCTTGAAGGTATCAGTCCTGAGGATATCCAGAGCATCCAGGTTTTGAAGGATGCTTCTTCTACCGCCATCTATGGTGCCCGTGGTGCCAATGGTGTTGTGATGGTACAGACCAAGAGCGGTAAGGCTGGTGTTACCCAGGTTACTTTCGACGGTAGCTTCGGTTTCTCTAACGCTTACAACATGCCAAAGGTAATGGGTACCAAGGAGTATGCACAGGCTTTGGTTGACTACAAGGGTGTAGCTCAGAGTGCAGTTCAGGGTTATCTGGATGGTACAGATTCTGGTATCGACTGGATGGACCAGATACTCCAGACAGGTATTACTCAGAACTATAAGGTAGCTATTTCTCAAGGTAACGAGAAGACTCAGACCTATTTCTCTGCCAACTATATGGACCAGAAGGGTGTTATTACAGACACAAGTTCTAAGCGTTATGCTCTCAAGGCAAATATCCACAATAAGGTATTCGACTGGTTGGAATTGACTGCCGACCTCAATCTTTCTCAGACAAACAATTCTGGTGTAGGTTTCGGTCAGAACCAGTCTAACCCAATCTGGGTAGGTTTGAACTACTCTCCTACAATGGAGATGATGGATGCAAACGGTAAGTATAACAAGGACCCATATAACAACATCCAGAACAACCCTTACGGTATTCTGCATGGTGGTGACAACGACCGCAAGCGTACCATGGTAACTGGTCACGTTGACTTGAAGTTCAACCTTCTCAAGGGCTTGACATTCACCACAACCAATGGTATCGACTACAACGATTACAAGTGGTATAACTTCACGTCTACCAAGGTGAACCAGTCTGGTAATTCAATGGGCAACAACGATGCTACCGTTACCGCATTGCAATCAACCAACAACTTGACCTACAGCAACAAGTGGGGCGATCATGGTTTGACAGCAACAGGAGTATGGGAAGTTACCTCAAACGAGGTTCGCAGCATGGGTATTTCCGGTACAGGCCTTGCTCACGAGCAGTTGGGTTACTGGAACGTAGCAGATGCAGCTTCCAAGAGTCCTAGCAACGGCTACAGCAAGTGGACTATGCTCTCTGGTGTAGCTCGCGTTATGTACAACTATGCAGACCGTTATATGTTGACCGGCACCTTCCGTGCGGATGGTTCCAGTCGCTTTACCAACAAGAAGTGGGGTTACTTCCCATCTGTAGCTGCAGCCTGGACTATCTCAAATGAGAAATTCTGGGAGCCAATCAAGGATGCTGTAGAGTACATGAAGATCCGTGCCAGCTATGGTATCATCGGTAACCAGGATATCGCTCCATATTCTACACTTGGTGCATTGGGAACTACAGGTTTCACATACGGTACCAATCAGTCTTACACAGGTTACTGGGCAAATGGCCTTGCAACACCAGACCTGACATGGGAGAAGGTTCACCAGTTTGACCTCGGTGTTGACTTCGGTTTCTTCGGCAACCGTTTGAGCGTCAGCTTAGACTACTTCGACAAGAAGACCAAGGATGCACTCTTGCAGACCTCATCTCCAGGCTACCTGGGCGGAACCAGATATTGGGTAAATGCCGGTGAGGTAAGCAACAAGGGTTTTGATGCAACCATCAATGCACAGATTATCCAGACCAAGGATTGGTCATGGTCATCTACATTAAATGCCAGCTACATCAAGAACAAGGTAACCAAGATGACAGCAGAGGATCCTATCATTTATGGTCAGACTCCTTCTCCTGGTACTGTTGAGCCATGTACCATCATCAAGGAAGGTGAGGCTATCGGTACATTCTACGGCTTCAAGTGGGCTGGTGTAGAAAAGAATGCAGATGGTAAGTTTGTTGACATGTATTACGCTGCAGACGGAAGCAAGACCGCTAATCCAGATGCATCAAAGGACCGCTTCATATTAGGTCGTTCAAACCCAGACGTTACATTTGGTTGGAACAACACCGTTACCTACAAGAACTGGGACTTCAACGTATTCTGCAATGCAGCCTTCGGTGCTAAGCGTCTGAATATGGTACGCTTCGCCATGAACTCAATGGTAGGAGCTTCAATGTTCGTAACCGACAAGGATTACTTCAGCAACATTGGTGTTACAATGCCTTCTATCGATGCAGAGAACAAGACATACGGTAACTCAGACAAGTGGTTGGAGAATGCAGACTATTTCCGTTGTGAGAATATCAGCATCGCTTACACATTCCCACGTAGTATGACCAAGATTGCAGACATCCGCCTTTCACTCTCAGCTCAGAACGTCTTCACTATCACAGGCTATAAGGGTATTGACCCAGCAGGTGCATCATTCGGAGATTCTGTAGACCGTGATAATGGTTTGGATATGGGTGCTTACCCTAATCCTCGTACCATCACAATGGGTGTTCGTGTAACCTTCTAATTTCAACAATCTAAAAACTGTAATAATTATGAAAACTAGAAAATTATTATATATGGGTTGTCTCATGGCAACATCCTTGCTTACATTCTCGTCTTGTGGCGATTTCCTGGATGAGGAGCCTAAGGGACAGTTAACTCCAGAAAACTTCTTCAATAGCGAAGATGACCTCATTCAAAGCTGCAATGCTTTGTACGATAGAATCAACCAGACCCAGAGCTGGACTAACCCTATGTACCCACAGTGGCAGGGCGACGATATCACAGCTAACCCTGGTTCAAACAAGCAGGCTTGTGCAGCCCTCGATGCTTTTGCATCCGATGGTGCCAACAAGGGTGTAACAGATGCCTGGAACCAGCACTATTCTGCTATCAAAGCTGCTAACCTGATAGTAGAAGGTGCAGGTAATGCAGGTGTAGCACAGGAAAAAACCAATGTAGCTTTGGGTAACGCTCACTTCTGGCGTGCATACGCTTACTACTATCTGGTACGTGTTTTCGGTCCTGTTCCATTGATTACTGGTACCGATATTACCCAGTTGGATGTTGCTCCATCAAGTGTAGCTGACGTATATGACTTGATTGTTTCAGACTTGAAGGCAGCTGTCAACGAGCTTCCTACCAAGTACGAGAAGGAGCCTAGCCGCTTGTTCGGAGTTGATGTTTGGACTACCAAGCAGGCTGCACAATCTACATTGGCTGCTGTTTATATGTCTATGGCTGGTTACCCTCTTAACAAGGGTACAGAGTACTACAAGCTCGCTGCAGAGCAGGCTAAGTCTGTCATCGACAACAATAGCAACTATGGTTTCATCCTGAATCCAGACTGGAAGGACGTTTACTCTATGGGCAACAACTACAACATGGAAACCGTGCTCGGTATCAACAACGACGCCAAGGGTTGGTGGGATCATGATTCTCAGCTTTCTTCTTGCTGCCGTTTCGAAAGTCTCGGTGATAGTGGTTGGGGTGACGCCTGGGGTGAGATCGCTTTCTGGAAGAGATATCCAGCCGGTCCACGTAAGGACGCCATCTACGCTCCAAAGATTACCTTCCAGGATGGTACTGTAATTACTGCAGATTGTGATTGGTGGGAAATTCCTTCAGAAGATAAATGGGTTCCTGTTACAATGAAGACTAAACCTGAAGATCTCGCAAAACAGATCAAGGATTTGGATGAAAAAATCAAAGAAGAGAAGGATAGTCCTAAGAAGACTATTAGAAAGGTCGATGGCAAATACGAAAAGCTCTTGTTCGAAAAGGGCAAGAAATGTGTTAAGGAGTATCACCCTATGTTCACTATCTTCACTGTAAACAGTGATGCTGAAGGTAACATGCTTCGCGCGCCTTACGATTATACTGCTCCTAACTGGGGTGGTATGGTTAACGACCGCCGTCACAACCTTATCCGCTATTCAGAGGTACTCCTCTGGTATGCTGAGAGTGCAGCCCGTGCTGGTCTCTCTGACTTGACAGAAGCTAAGAAATGCTTGAAGCAGGTTCGTCAGCGTGCCGTAAATTCTGCAGACGTAGATAACGTTACTCTTAGTGATGGTTCTATCGTGAACATCGACAACATGAGCGCAGCTCAGCTTGCTGAGGCTTGCTACATCGAGCACGGATGGGAAGTTGCTGGTAACTGGGTATCAATGGTTACACGTCGTTCTGACGAGCTTCGTATGGACGAGTTGAAGAAGAACTTCGACTACCGCGTAACCAATGCTCCTCTCGTAGTAGCAGAGCAGGATGGCAAGACCTATACAGCTAAGGAAAGTGTCACAGTTTCTGGTTCTTGGACAGAGGATAGAATTTACTGTCCTTACCCAACAACAGACGTTGAGAAGAACCCAAACTTGAAGAGGTAAACTTTTTAAGTAATCAATTCATAAGCTAGTCACATGACTTGTCTACTTTTCAGGTAGTATGACTCATGTTAAAACATCAAGAGGGAATGCCAAGTGAGTTGGCATCCCTCTTTTTGTTGTTTTGATAAATATTTTAAACATTATGGCTAATAATTATCTATCTTTCAACCGATCTTTGCTGGCGATGGCTGCCCTTCAAGCCTTGCCGCTATCTCTCTTCGCCCAGATACAGGCGAAAAACCAAACATCCTGTATATCATGTGCGATGACCACGCCATACAGGCTATCAGCGCCTACGGCAGTGCCATCTCCCAACTGGCGCCTACCCCAAATATCGACCGACTTGCAGAAAGGGGAATGAAATTCAACGAGGCTTTCGTTGAAAACTCGCTTTCTACACCAAGCCGTGCCTGTCTGATGACCGGTCTCTACAGTCATCAGAACGGACAGCGCATGCTAGCAGAGGGCATCGATTCCACCAAAACCTTCTTCTCAGAAATGCTGCAGAAGGCAGGCTATGAGACGGCAGTAGTGGGAAAATGGCACATGTCATGCCGCCCTAAAGGTTTCGATTTCTATCACATCCTCAACGACCAGGGACAATATTACAACCCGACCTTCGCATCAACAGACCATTACGGAGAATACAAGCAGGAAATGGGATATGCCACCGACCTCATCACAGGCCATGCCATCGAATACCTCGACCAAAGAGACAGAAACAAGCCATTCTGTCTGCTGGTTCATCATAAGGCACCCCACCGTCTGTGGATGCCTAGCACCAAGTATGTTGGGAAATACGGCAAAATAAACTTCCCGCTACCTGAAACCTTCTGGGACGACTATGCGACCCGAGGCTCGGCTGCATCCACCCAGAAGATGACTATCGGTGAATATATGGAAATGGTACGTGACCTGAAAGTGCCCGAAATGTACGACCCTTCTACACCGGAAGGCAGAGACTCGTATGCCGGACTCATGGGAGAGATGAACCGCATGACACCGCAGCAGCGCGAGGCTATTGATGCCTATTACATGCCGAGAAACAGAGAATTCCTGAGCAAGAATCTCACGGGTAAGGAACTGGTAGAATGGAAATACCAGAACTATATCCGCGACTATATGGCAGTGATTGCTTCGGTGGATGAGAGTGTAGGCCGACTCCTGACTTATCTCGATGAGCATCATCTCACGGATAATACCATCATCGTATACACCTCCGACCAGGGATTCTACATGGGCGAACACGGCTGGTTTGACAAGCGTTTCATGTATGAGGAATCATTCCATACACCGCTCATCATCAGCTATCCTAAGCATATCCAGCCTAAGAGCGAGTGCAACCAGATGGTACAGAACATCGACTTTGCTCCTACCTTTCTCGACCTGGCGGGCTTGAAGAAGCCTGCCTATATGCCGGGCACTTCGCTCCAACCATTGTTTGCCGGACAGCCTGTAAGAAAATGGCGTAAGAGTCTGTATTACCATTATTATGACTACCCTAATTATCATCTGGTACGCAAGCACGATGGTGTGAGAACCGAGCGCTACAAACTGATTCATTTCTACGGCAAGGGTGGCGAAAGAGGCGTTCCAGAAAACAAGTATCAGTGCCAACCGGGAACTTCAGAAAACTGGTGTTTCGAATATCTCAAATCCATCAACTACATCACCGATGATGCCGATATTGACTACTACGAGTTGTATGATATCCAGGTTGATCCGAACGAGCTGCACAACCTCTACGGCAAGCCTGGCATGCAGAAGGTAGAAAAGGAAATGAAGAAACTCCTCGCTACCTATCGCAGAAATCTGAAGGTAGATGAGTAAAGAAACCGAACAAAATAATATTGATATGAACAAGACAATATGGCTTACAGGGGTAGGTTTGGCGTGTCTTCCTACCCTGCTCTGTGGAAAACAAAACACCCCACCCAACATTCTCTTCATACTATGTGACGACATGGGATATGGCGATCTGGCTTGTTACGGCCAACCTTATATCCACACGCCTAATATAGACCGGATGGCACAGGAGGGAATGAGATTCACCCAGGCTTATGCCGGTTCTCCCGTCTCGGCTCCGTCGAGAGCTACCCTCATGACTGGTCAGCATACGGGACATACACATGTGCGTGGAAACAAGGAATACTGGAGAGGTGTGCCAATGGTAAAATATGGCAACAACGAGGAGTATTCTGTCGTAGGACAGGAACCTTACGACCCGCAGCATAAGATTCTGCCCGAAATCATGAAGGACAAAGGATACAGAACCGGTGTATTCGGGAAATGGGCTGGCGGATATGAGGGTTCGGCTTCTACTCCCGACAAGCGTGGCGTGGACGAATTCTATGGCTATATCTGCCAGTTTCAGGCTCATCTCTATTATCCTAACTTCCTGAACCGCTACAGTCGTGCAATGGGAGATACAGCGGTGGTAAGAGAGGTAATGGAACAGAACATCCAGCATCCGATGTTCGGCAAGGATTATTTCAAGCGCAAACAGTATTCTGCCCGCATCATCCACGACAAGGCACTGGAATGGATTGACAGACAGGATAAGGAACATCCCTTCGTAGGATTCCTTACCTATACCCTGCCGCATGCCGAACTAGCCCAGCCGGAAGACTCTATTCTAGAGAATTACCAGAAACAGTTCTTTACCGATAAAACCTGGGGCGGATGGGAAGATTCGAGATACAACGCTGCGGTTCATACCCATGCACAGTTTGCCGGAATGATTACCCGACTGGACCAGTATGTGGGCGAAATCTTCGCCAAGCTGAAGGAGAAGGGACTCGACAGGAATACCGTTGTCATCTTTACTTCAGATAACGGGCCGCATGAAGAAGGTGGTGCTGATCCAGAGTTCTTCGGTCGTGACGGTAAGTTGAAAGGTCTGAAGCGCCAGTGCTACGAAGGCGGCATCCGCATACCATTTATCGCCTGGTGGCCTGAGCATATCAAGGCAGGAGCGATGAACGATACCCAGTTTGCCTTTTACGACCTGCTGCCTACTTTCTGCGATTTGGCTGGCATCAGAAACTTTGCCAAGCGTTATACCAACAGAAAGTTGGCTGGTGATGGTTTCGACGGAATCTCTATCGCTCCTACCCTTCTGGGCAAGGATGCAGAGCAGAAACATCACGATTACCTGTACTGGGAATTTCACGAAACCGACCAGATTGGCGTGAGAAAGGGCGACTGGAAACTGGTGGTAGTAAAAGGCGAGCCGCGGCTCTATAATCTGGCTTCCGATATCCACGAAGACCATAATGTGGCGGCAGAACATCCTAAGATTCTTACCGAACTCCTGGCTGCCATCAGAAAGGAGCATAGAGACAGCAAGAATTTCGAAATTACGCTACCAAAGTTCTGATTTTCTCTCCCGGTTACAGAGAGATAGAGATTACAACTAGATTCAAGAAAAAATGATGAACGACAACATAGCAAATCCCTTTGCCAAGCCACTCTATGTAATGCTGAAGCCTGCGGGTGCCCATTGCAACCTGGCATGCAAATACTGTTATTATCTGGAGAAGAACAAGCTCTATCCCACTGCTCAGCGACATCTGATGAGCGATGATATGCTAGAACAGTTTACTCGAGAATATATAGAGGCGCAAACCATGAGCCAGGTGCTCTTCACCTGGCATGGTGGCGAGCCTCTGCTGCGCTCCATCGACTTCTACCGCAAGGCTTTATCCCTACAGCAAAAGTATGCTGGAGGCAGGCGCATCGACAACGTAATTCAGACCAACGGCACGTTGCTGACCGATGAATGGTGCGAGTTTTTCGCCCAGAACCATTGGCTGGTAGGCATCTCTATCGATGGTCCGCAGCCTGATCATGACCATTACCGGCTGACGGCTGCGGGAAAACCATCGTGGCAGAAAGTGATGCAGGGCATCAAACTGCTGAAGAAACACGGGGTGGAATGGAATGCGATGGCGGTGGTAAATGCCTATAATGCCAATCATCCGCTAGAGTTCTACCGTTTCTTCAAGGAAAACGGCTGTCAGTTTCTGCAGTTCACACCTATCGTTGAGCGACTGACCCGACATGAGGATGGCCGTACCCTGCAAGTCTTGCCGACAAGGATGAGATTTCTCTGAGCGAGGCATCGGTTGCGCCGGAGCAGTGGGGCTACTTTCTCTGTGCAATTTTCGATGAGTGGGTACGGAAGGATGTGGGCAAAATCTTCGTTGAGATTTTCGACTGCACACTGGCAAACTGGATGGGTATTTCTCCCGGCATCTGTGCTTATTCCAAGGAATGCGGTCATGCGGGAGTGATGGAGCACAATGGCGATGTTTATTCCTGCGACCACTTTGTTTTTCCGGAGTATAAGTTGGGCAATATCCGTGACCATTCGCTCATCGATATGCTTTATGGTGAGCAGCAACAGGAGTTCAGCCGTCTGAAACACAGTTCTCTTCCCCGCCAGTGCAAGGAGTGTGACATGGAGTTTGCCTGTCATGGAGAATGCCCGAAGAACCGCTTCATGAAAGATAAGTATGGCGATTCCGGTCTCAACTATCTCTGTCCGGGTTATTACCATTATTATCAGCATGTAGCGCCCTACATGGATTACATGAAGCAGGAACTCATGGCGCAGCGCCCACCTTCGAACATCATGAAAGTTGTACACTAAGCATGACAGATTCTAAAAAAACAGCAAAATACTTGGAAAAAAGTCAGAAATATCGTACCTTTGCAGGCAAAAAGCAATTTTACGAATATGAAAAGAATCAAAATGCCACTCTTGGCAAGAATCATCATTGCCATCCTGTTGGGTGTAATCTTCGGCAATTTCTTCAATGAAGCAGCCGTCAGAGCGTTTCTCACCTTCAACGGCATCTTCAGCCAGTTTCTGGGCTTTATGATACCGCTCATCATCATCGGTCTCGTAACACCAGCCATTGCCGACATCGGTCACGGAGCCGGAAAACTCCTCCTTGCCACCGTGGGCATCGCCTTTGCCGACACCATCCTGGCTGGTCTGCTAGCCTATGGCACCGGCTCGGCACTCTTCCCACACATGATTGCAAATTCTGCCCATGTGGCAGTAGATAAGGCCGAAGAACTCAAACCCTTCTTCGAAATCAAGATACCTGCCATGGTAGATGTGATGAGTGCCCTCGTTTTCTCGTTCATTGCCGGACTGGGCATTGCCCACAAAGGCAGCCGCACCATGCAGAACGTTTTTCAGGAATTCAAGGAAATCGTATCAGGTGTCATTGCCAAAGTCATCATTCCCCTACTGCCCCTTTATATCTTCGGCATCTTTCTGGGCATGACTTTCTCCGGCGAAGCCTACCATATTCTGCTGGTCTTCGCACAGATTATCCTCGTGATTCTCGTACTTCATATCGTCATCTTACTTTACGAATATCTGTTGGCTGGCGGCTTGTCCCACAAGAATCCTTTTAAGCTGTTGCTCAACATGTTGCCAGCCTACTTCACGGCACTTGGCACATCATCATCGGCAGCCACCATTCCTGTAACACTGAAGCAGACCTTGAAAAACGGCGTCACCGATGGCATTGCCGGATTCACCATTCCGCTCTGTGCCACCATCCATCTCTCGGGATCAATGATGAAGATTACCTGTTGTGCGCTCACCATCTGTCTCATCAATGGTATGCCTTGCAATCTCCCCCTCTTTCTCAACTTCATCTTCGTGCTCGCCATCTGCATGGTAGCAGCTCCGGGAGTTCCGGGAGGAGCCGTCATGGCAGCGCTAGGTCCGCTAGCCTCAGTTTTAGGTTTCAATGCTGATATGCAAGCACTTATGATAGCCCTCTATATCGCGATGGACAGTTTCGGTACCGCCTGCAATGTAACCGGCGATGGCGCCATTGCTATAGTCGTGGATAAGATATTCAGAAAGGATAAATAAAAAATAAAAGAGGGTGTGTCACAGACTTATGACGCACCCTCATCTTTATATAAATCTCTCTCTATTTCTAAAGTGATTCACATATATATATTATGTATATCGTATGTTCTATTCTTACTTGCTCAAGCTAACAGAATGGCTCATGTTAGTCATTTCTGGAATTGAGTTTACTACGTGTTTCAAGAACATGCCCATGCAAAGAACCATACCTGAAAACATAACTGCGGCGAAAGCCATTGTAAAAATAGTCATCATAATTATTAACCTTTTTAAAATTTATTATTTGTTATTCCTTAAACACGAGTGCAAAGTTAACACTTTTTTATCGAATAACAGCATCTTTTGCCGAGAAATATCATTGCAATATGTTTTTCTTGATATGGGTCAACCACTTGTTTTCAGCCTTGAAAATGACATTTTGCTATCGGATATGTTGTTTTTGTGGCAATAATTTATATATATCATTTTTCTCGCTTTATTATGTGTGTAACAAGATAGGGCTTCCTGTCAGATGATAAGAAGTCAGAATCGAAGTGAAAGCCAATCATCGAACTTCACGTTCTGGAAGGTATGGATGCCCAGTTTCTTGGCAGCCTCACAGTTTTCCTTCAGATCATCGATGAAGAGGGTTTCATCGGGATGGATGTTCGCCTGCCTGATTACCTCCTCATAGATGTGGGCATCAGGCTTAGCCAAGTGCATTCGCTGAGAGAGGAAACAGTGCTCGAAATAATCCTCTACCCCATGGTTCTGATAAGGGAAGAGATGCTCCACGCAATAATCCCAATGTATATCAATGGTATTGCTCAAGAGGAAGAGGCGATAACCAGCTTTCTTCAACTGCAGGAGTCGCTCCTTTTTCTCATCAGGAATCTCCACCAGCATCTTGTTGGCAGCATCAATGATTTCTTCATTCGTCACATCTGCTCCTGTCAACTCACGGGCTGCATCGCAGAATGCTTCGGTGGTAATCATTCCCACACCCAGTTTGCTCATCAGCTTCATCCCTTCACTCTGAGGATTCGGATTCGCCAGTTCCCCCATTCCTATCGCCTTGAAAGCCCCGATGCATCCTTCCGGATTGAGCTTCACCAGGACATTACCTAAATCGAATATGATATTCTTGTATTGCATCATACTATTCGTCACTTTCATGTTTCATTAATTCCTCATTTTCTTCAAACTCAGCAATCCACTCCTTCACCTTTGCTTGAAGTAAAGCCTTATCTGGCAGATAGAGCTGATAAGCCGATGCATAGATATTAGCATCCTTTGGCAATGTCAGTTCCACAAGTGCATCATTTTTTTCTTTGCAAAGGAGAATGCCGATAGTAGGTTTTTCGAAATCCTGCTTTACAAATCTATCAAAGTAGTTGACATACATTTGCATCTGTCCAAGATCTTGGTGCGTCAGCTTATCGATTTTTAGGTCGATAAGGCAATAACATTGCAGGAGACGATTGTATAGAACCAAGTCAACATAGAAATTCTGTTCATCAAAAGTGAATCGCTTCTGTCGGGCCTCAAAGAGAAATCCTTTTCCCATCTCCAGCAAGAAATCTTGAATTTTACTGATGATTGCACATTCTAGCTTTGACTCAGAATAAACGGCTTCAGGCTTTAGTCCCAAAAACTCTAATGTGAGTGGACTTTTTATCACATCACTTGCCTTTTCTATAGTTTGTCCTTCTTGCGCCAACCTCATCACTTCATCCTTATTACGACTCAGTGCCAATCGCTCATAGAGGCTGGAGGTGTACTGCCGCTGTAATTGTCGGACACTCCAATTCTGCTTGTAGCATTCAATTTCATAGAAATTACGCTCATTTTGATTAGCAATACGCATGAGTATGAGATAATGAGACCAGGAAAGAGTGAACTTTGGAGCCACAGTATTGCCCTTTTCCAATTGATGCAATTTAGTTGCTTGTGAATTTGACAAACACTGTCTATCATTTCTATCATGAATTTGACAAACACTGTCTGTCAAATCACTATAAACCATATAGAATTGTCTAATTTGGCGTAAATTTGAATAGGACCAGCCTTTTCCATATTTCTCTGTTAATCGGACTGATAGCCTTTTTAGCACAGTTTTCCCATATGCAGCCCTAGTTTCCCCTTGTTGCTCATCCTCAACAATGTATTTGCCAACTCCATAATAGGTGTAAACCATTGTGGTATCAATGGTTGTCTTTAGATGTTTCCTAGCCTCATCTATAAGCTTTGATACATGCTCAAACAGAGAATCTTCACGTTTACTAATTTCATTCATTTTTTATCGGTCTAAAATCCACACTATCTTTTTCCAACTCCGTAACAGCCTCGAATTGACATTTGGTCTATGGTTCTGCCAGAAGCCTATTGATTCAACTACAAAGATAATGATAAAGTTCCACAAAAACATTTATACAATTCACTATTTATACTTTTTTGTCTTTTCCGAATGAAAATAAGTATAAGGGATAAAGGGGGATACTTTCTATATTCTGCCAAAGCCTTATCCATAGCCTCCTGATGGCTGATGCTACCAGAACCTTTCAGCAATGGACGTCCTGTAGATTGCAGGATGGTATCGAGCTGTTTCACGTAGTCCATCATATAGACAGGACGATGTTCCAGAGCCATGATTTCTGCAAAATCGAAATATCCGGAAACAAGATTGTTGAGAATCTTCAGTTCGTTTTTATCCAAATAATTTTTGGCTATCTTTATATCCTTGATGGCAGGTAATTCCCCTTCAAAAGTTTTCAAACCCATAGGCGGAAGCGTGTACCTTGAATAGATTTTACACGATACCCCACAGAGATAATAACATCAAGATTGTAGAATTTTACCTCTTTACTCTGCGTTTTTCCCTCTAAAGCACCATGTTGAGTGGTTGTTCGGAATTTCCGAACAACCACTTTTTCGTTCAATTCTCCTTCTTTGAAAATATTGGAAATATGTTCACTAATAGTTGCTTTACTTTTATTAAACAAAGCACCTATTTGCTCTTGATTCAACCACACGGTTTTATTCTCCAATCTCACGTCAAGTCTTACACCTTCATCAGATTGGTAAATAATCATTTCGCCCAAATCCGTCTGCACTTCATCCTCCCATTTATATCCGCAATCCATACAGAGATGAATCATCCCTTCAGATTGCACATTCTGCGAGTTGCATTTCGGGCAAGTTATCTTATTATTATTTGCTTCCATCACTTTCTTGATTTTAATTCATGCCGATGCCGAGCTGAATTATCTATGAGAACACCGTAAAGGCGAGGCGGTCAAACTCCGGGTCACTTTTCAGTAACAGTTCTCTATCTTCCATTCTTTACAAAACATTGTATTCGGGTACAAATTTATAGATTTTCTCTGATATTCCACTCTATTTCGGAGTTAAATAAAGAAAAATAGCCCGATTTCGCTAAAAACTTTACTGATGTTGGGAGAAGAATTGGGAAAAGTAGGAATAAACTTCTTTTTGCTTTACCATTCGCATGTATTGGCAATTGTGCAGAAATCATGAACTTCATTATGTGACAGTATCGGCGATTCGGTACCACTATAGCGCATGAATCGGTACCATCATAGCACTGCATTCGGTACCATCGTATCACTTGAATCGGTACCATCATAGCGCACCAAT
>QSCI01000068.1:0-18829 GCA_003463005.1 Segatella copri
CATCTCAATCCCAAGGTGGAATCTATGGTTTGAGCTAAAAGAGCATCAAATTGCTCCATAATCGAAAAAATTCCCCCAAAAGGAGTGAGTTTCTCAGATTTTATTTGTACTTTTGCCATGTCATTCAGAATTTTGTTTGTTTTTATTTTGCAACACTAAGATAAGTGAAATTTCTGACAAGGCAAAATCCTGAGCAACTTTTTGTTGCTCAGGTGCTTATAAAAAATATTAAATTATAGTGTTGCGGAAATTAGATAAACTAATAATCGAGTATGAAAACAAAAAGTCTATTGCTGGCGACTGCATTATTGATGTCGACGTCAGCGCTCGCACAGAAAAACACCTTTAAGGGTGTCGTGTTGGATGACCTGGGTGAACCCGTTATCGGAGCCACCGTACAGGTTAAAGGCGTCAAGGGTGCCGGTGCAATTACCGACCTTGATGGTAACTTTGTCATCGATGCAGATGCTAACCAGACCTTGGTTATTACCTACATTGGCTACAAGGATGCAGAGATTCGTCCTTCAGCCAACATGAAGATTACTCTGAAACAAGACGACAAGGCTTTGGATGAAGTGGTTGTTGTAGGTTACGGTGTTCAGAAGAAGAGCGTGGTAACTGCAGCTATCGCTAAAGTGAGCACCGAAGATTTGGCTGGCAAGAGCCCAGTGCGTGTTGATAACGCATTGAAGGGTCTGGCTGCCGGTGTCAACGTAACCTCTTCTTCAGGTCAGCCTGGTGCATCTCCTAAGGTTCGTATTCGTGGTACAGGTACTATCAGCAATTCAGATCCTCTCTACATCGTAGACGGCATGCCTATCGAGGGTGGTCTCGACTATCTCAACCCTAGTGATATCGAGAGTATCGAGGTGTTGAAGGATGCTGCTTCGGGTGCTATCTATGGTGCCCGTGCTGCCAACGGTGTAATTCTCGTAACCACCAAGAAGGGTAAGATAGGAAAGGCACAGATCAACTATAACTTCTCTTACGGTTGGCAAAGCGCATGGAAGAAGCGTGATGTGACAAGCGCCACTGACTACGCCATCCTTCAGAACGAGCGTGCAGTGAATGGTGGTCAGGCTCCTATCTATGCTGATCCATACAAACTGACCGACTCCAATGGTAATGCCATCAATGGATTTGGTACTGATTGGCAGGATCTGGTATTCAACGACAATGCCCCTGTACAGAACCATGAGGTGAGCATCAGTGGTGCCTCTGAAAAAATCAACTACTACCTCTCCATGGGCTACTACAAGCAGGAAGGTATCGTAGGTGGTAACTACGGACAGAGCAACTATGAGCGTCTCTCTATGCGTAGCAACAACATTTATAATGTATTGGATGCCAGCAAGGATCGCAACTTCCTCAACAAGCTCGATGTAACCGTCAACATGGCTTACACCCGTGTAAAGAGTACAGGTATCGATACTAATAGTAATGGCTCAGTATTGGGTAGTGCCCTCTATCTTGCTCCAACATTGGCTCCTACGGTAACCAATAGCAATGTGGCGAAGAAGTATTATAATACCTACGAGGATCCTAATACATACGATGCAGATGGTAATATTACAGGTACTCGTGATACTTACGAGCTTCTTCGTGATGCCAATGGCAACTATTATACCATCCCAGGTATGGGAGGTACCTATCAGGAGATGAACAACCCTCTTGCCATGATGGCGCGCCCAGCAGCTAAGAACTGGTCACATAAGTTTGTGCCTAAGTTCTCTATCGACCTCCAGCTCTGGGATAACTTGAAGTATCATTTCACTTATAGTGCAGACCTCAGCTTCTGGGGTTCAGATAGCTACACCGCATCCAAGTATTACCTCTCTGGTAACACCAAGGCTGAGCATACCAAGGCTTACAAGAGTTCTGACAAGGGTATCAACTGGCAGGTGGAGAATACTTTGACATACGATAAGACTATTGGCAAGCATAGTTTTGCTGTTGTCTTAGGTCAGAGTGCAATGAAGAATAAGAGTGATTATCTGAACGGCAGCCGTTGGAATCTTGTGAATGTAAACAAGCCTTCTATCGACTATGCTACTGGTAAATATAGCCAGACCATCGTGAAGGATGCTAAAGGTAACATCATCTCTGTAGGTGCTCCAACCATTGAGCATGATGTATCAGGTGGCAATAATGTAGTGCATGCTATATCTTCTCTCTTCGGTCGATTGAGCTATAACTATGATGAGAAGTACATGCTTCAGGCTACAATCCGCCGAGATGGTTCAAGCCGTTTCGGACCATCTCATAAATATGGTACCTTCCCATCTGCCTCTATCGGATGGAATATTATGAACGAGAAATTCATGGAAAGTACTCGCGATTGGTTGAGCAACTTGAAGTTCCGTGCCAGCTGGGGTAAGAATGGTAATGATAACATCGGTGACTTCCGTTATACCGTATTGACCGCTATGGGCAACAACGTGCTCTTCGGAAAGAATGCAGTCAAGTTTAATGGTTCTAAGGCGAATGCCACAGCCAATGAAGACTTGAAGTGGGAGGAGAGTGAGCAGACTGATATCGGTTTCGACTTCGGTTTCTTCGGCAGTGCGCTGACATTCTCAGCTGACTATTATGTAAAGAAGACCAACGGTATGTTGATTACTATGCCTATCCCAAGCTACGTAGGTGAGACCAAGCCAATCGGTAACGTGGGTGACATGAAGAACTCAGGTCTTGAGTTTGAGCTCGGCTATAAGTGGCACATCTCTGATGCTCGCTTCAATGCCAAGGCTAATGTTACCTATCTGCACAATGAGTTGACCAACCTCGGTAATGATACAGGTTACATCGACCTCGATGGCTTCCTGGGTATCTCTGGTGGTGGCACTCGTGGATCTAACGGTCAGCCTTTCCCATACTTCTATGGTTATAAGACAGCTGGTGTGTTCCAGAATATGGCAGAGGTTAATGCTTATACCAATGCAGATGGAAATTTGATCATGCCAGATGCCAAGCCAGGTGATGTACGCTTTGTTGATGTCAATGGTGATGGTAAAATCGATCCAGATGACCGCACCAACATCGGTAATGGTACACCTTCATGGACCTTCGGTTTCAACTTCAATGCTGAGTGGAAGGGTTTCGATCTCAACCTCTTCTTGCAGGGTGTAACAGGTAATAAGGTATTTGATGCTACCTATCGTACAGATGTGTTCTCTGGCAACTTCCCTACTTGGATGCTCGGCAGATGGACTGGTGAGGGTACCTCCAATAAGTATCCTATCCTGAAGAATGGCGATGCTACCAACTGGCAGGTTTCTGACCTCTATCTTTGCGATGGCTCTTACTTGAGATTGAAGAACATCTCTTTGGGTTACACCTTGCCAAAGCAGCTTACACAGAAGTTGTCTATCAGTCACTTGCGTTTCTACGTGATGGCAGAGAACCTGATTACCTGGACCAAGTATTGGGGCTTCGACCCTGAAATCTCATCAGGTGGAACTTCTCTCGGTGTAGACTATGGTGTATATCCACAGGCTCGCACCTACACCATCGGCGTAAACCTTTCATTCTAAAATAAGAACCTTTAAAATAAAGACTATTATGAAGACAATAAAATATATAGCTTTAGGAGTGTTGGCAACCAGTATGACACTGGCAAACACATCTTGCAGCGACAGCTTCCTAGAGGTGGAGAACCCATCAGGTGAAAACCTCGAAGAATATTATACCACAGATGCCCATATCAATGAGGCTCTGAATGCGGCTTACGATCCTATCCACTGGCCAGACTGGGGATTGGGACAGTATAATGCTCTCAATATCGATGCCGAGATAATGGGCGATAACTTCTGGGTAGGCGGTTCTAACAAAACCGATCAACAGCACTGGCACATGCTTGCCAACTATGAGGCAAATGCCAGCAATACCCTTAGCTCACTTTGGACAGTGGACTACTCAGGCATCAAGCGTTGTAATGACCTCTTGAAGTATTTGGGCTTGGCAGAGGCTAATCTCACTGCTGCCAACAAGGCATCTTATGAGATGCAGGGTAGAGCCCTCCGTGTATATTTCTACAATAACTTGTGGCACTACTTTGGCAATATTCCTTTCTATCTGGAGAACTTGTCTGCTCCTTACACAGCCCCACAGCTCAAGGCTGATGAAGTATATGACAAATTGATAGTAGAGCTTGAGGCTGTAATTGACTCCAAGGTCCTGCCAATGCGTTGGGACGATGCCAACTGTGGAAGAATGTCGCAGGCCATGTGCTATATGATGTATGCCGAGATGGTGATGTATCAGAATGACAAGACTCGCTATCCTAAGGCTCTCCAGTATATGCAGGAGCTCATCACCGACAAGAGTGACTATGATATAGTAGACGATTACGCCTCTATTTGGAAAGAGAGCGGCGAATGGTGCAAGGAGAGCATCTGGGAAGTAAACTATGAGGATGGTAACAACGAGCGTGGTTGGAATTCACCATTGGCTATTGGTGGTACAATATTGCCTACCTTGATTTCTCCAAACTCTTGGCCTGGTGGCGATGGTTGGAACCAAGGCGGTGACGGTTGGGGATTCCTACCTGTTCGTACCGAAACCTATGCTCTGTTTGCTGACAACGACAAGCGCCGTGATGCTACTGTATGGGACTGTCGTGGCGTGAAATATACCAAACGTTATGAGGATACTGGTCTTTGGCTGGCCAAGTATCGTCCGTTCACAGAGAACAATGCTGACGCAGGTTTCGATAATAACCTTAACTATAATAACAATCTCCGTGTATATCGCTTGGCTGAGGCTTACCTCAATGCTGCAGAGCTTTTGTTGGAGACAGGTGGCGATGCTAATCAGGCTAAGGATTATGTGAATAAGATTCGCAACCGTGCAGGAATCGCAGAGCTTGGAGCCGTAACTCTGGATGATGTTATCAATGAGCGCCGCTTGGAGTTTGTGGGTGAGGGTAAGCGTTACTTCGACTTGGTTCGTACAGGCAAGGCTGCCAGCGTATTGGTGCCAGATGAGTATGGCTATCGTACCAATTCTTGGACAGAATCTAAGAAGTATATCCCAATTGCTCAGGCAGAGCTTGACTCAGACCCAGCATTGGTACAAAACAATTACTAATACATTAAAATGGTAACGATTATGAAAAAGATATTATATCATTCAGCATTTGCATTCCTAGCAGCCTTTCTGCTAGGAGCATGCTCCCCAGAAGATTTTAGCGGTGCCAATGGCGAATTGCCTAACATTGCTGATTATGCTGACAACTTCAATATCAGTGTTGATCAAGACATCAATACAGCTAATTTCAGTTTTAACTCAACAGAGGGCATCACCCCAATTTGGGTAATTGATGGTGCTTATTCTTCAGACTATACATTGAGCAAGTACTATCGTAAGAAGGGAACATACGATGTGGAGTGCTTTGTGAAGAATCGCAATGGTATTAGCAAGGAGAGCGTCAAGAAGCAATTCACGGTGGAGAAAACCAAGATGAATGGCTTCGCAGGTTTCGTAGAGGATAGTGAGTTTAATCTCTTCAAGAGAATTACCTTCCCTGAAAAACCTTCTGCTGGCTATTATGCTCCAGGATGGACCCAAATTGCTGACCCGGTTTGTAGCTACAGCAAGGGATGCTATACATTGAAGCTCCCTAAGGCAACTACCGAGCGTTGGCAAGCTCAGGTTCCTTTCAAAAACTTAGGTATCTCTACTAGCGCAGATAAGCATTATGACTTCTCTTGCATCATTACATCTGCCAAGGGACATAATGCCGTTAAAGTGAAACTTTGTGATTCTGGCGCAGGTGGTGATGACATCATTCTCTTTGACTCTAAGGATGTAAATTCCGGTCTTGAGGCAGGAGAGCCTAAGTGTATTTTCGGCTCAGACCTCGAAGGTAAGGATATTCAAAACCTGAAGGTGGTATTCGACTTTGGTGGAAATCAGGCTGATGATGAAATCATGATAGAAAGTCTGGTGTTAAAAGATCATGCCAACGATGACGGTACTGTGGTTCCGGTAGAATTGAAGGTGCCATTCGACTATAATACAGCTGGAAACCTTTGGAAGGATGTAGATGAGAATCAGTCATTCGTAAACACCAATTGGTTTGGTGATGCAGGATGGGCACCTATCGAGTGTACTCCTGTTGTCAAGCATGAGGGTAACAAGCATTCTATCGTGATACCTGTAGAAACTCCAGCTGAGCAGTGGCACGCACAATGGGCTTTGACAGAAGTTCCTGTCGCTATCAAGATGGGACAGAAAGTTGATTTCTCTTGTAAAGTAAAAACTTCTGCTCCGTTACCTCTTGCAACCTTTAAACTTTGTGATACAGGCAATGATGATAGCTTCTTGTTTGCTGATATGTATACTGATATACAAGGTGAATATGTTGTCCGTTATGATGATGCCGTGATTAAAGGTAAGAATCCTGGAGATATGGCCAAAATAAAACTTGTAATGGACTTTGCCGGTGCTCCTAAGGATGCAGAAATAACTGTCAGCGATATCGTTTTGATTGTGAAATAGGCTTTAGGTTTTATAGGTTTATATAGAATTATACAGGAGCTGCTCCTATAAATAAGTAAGTAGGAGTGGCTCCCTTTCTAAATTTTAAATAACATGAAATTCTTGAAAATATTTTCCTTCCTTCTCTCGCTGCTGCTGCTTTCTTGCAGCAGCAGCTCTTCTGACGGCGATGGAGAGGTGACGATATCCTGCTCTCCTACGAGAATAGATGTTCCTGCTAAGGGCGGTACTTATAAAATCATGGTTGTGGCTTCTGAAGGAGGCTGGGAAGCGAGAGCATCCTTCCCTGGAGAAGGTCCTTTAGCAAATGTATACCCTTGGTTTAAAGTGAGTGCCAGCGGTAATAACAAAGCTATGGGTATGGTAACTGTAGATGTGGAAGAGAATAAATCGTCTGTAGCTCTTGACGGAAGTGTCGAGATTTCATTAGAGGATAAGAAGGTATCGGTGTCTGTGCATCAGGCAGGAAAACAGGTTACTCCTATTGAAGGTGGCGAAATGGTGATTCCGGAAGGTTACAAACTGGTCTGGAATGATGAGTTTAATGAAGGCTCTGAGTTGAATAGTACCGACTGGCGTCATGAGGTGCAGAAGTCGGGCTGGGTAAATCATGAACTTCAGAATTATGTGAATGGCTCTGCTGATGGTAAGCGCGTAACAGAAATTGCAGATAACCGGCTTTATATCAACTGTTTCAAGGGCAGCGACGGCAAGATATATTCGGGTCGCGTATATGCTCACGAAACCCAGGGCTGGCTTTACGGTATCTTCGAAGCTCGCATCAAATTGCCTAAAGGTAAAGGCACATGGCCTGCTTTCTGGATGATGCCTTGCAACAATGATTTCGTAGCAAATCCTTGGCCTAAGTGTGGCGAGATTGATATTATGGAAGAGGTAGGCGTTAATCCTAACTATACTTCTTCTTCGCTCCATACTGAGAAGTTTAATCACGTGAAGGGAACCCAGATTACCAAGGAGCGTCTGACTGCGGGTGCTGAAGATGGTTTCCACGTTTATCGCCTGGAGTGGACTCCTGATTATATCAAAACCTATGTGGATGGTAAGGAACTGCTCAATTTCAACAATGACGGTAAAAATGATGTGGGTTCATGGCCTTTCAATAAACCATTCTATGTTATCCTCAACCTGGCTTGGGGCGGTGATTGGGGCGGCATGAAGGATGTTGACGAAAGCGCCCTCCCTGTTCAGATGGAAGTGGATTACGTGAGAGTATTCCAGAAAAAATAAGGCTTGATTTTTTAACTATATAAATAATAAGGTCTTAGGATAAGTCGTATCTGCACTTACTCCTAAGACTTTTTCTTTTGTTCCAATTTCGCTTTTTATTGTCTTTTTCAGCTTTTCTTGCTTACAATTTGCTCATTTCGAATAAAAGTTATAATTTTGCACCATAATTTCAAAAATCAGGAAAATAGAATGAAACAGAATAATAGTAATTTATTATATCATCTTGTGGCTTTCATCACCGTAGCCATCTGGGGAACCACCTTTGTTTCTACCAAGGTGCTGATGCTGAACGGACTTTCGCCAGCACAGATCTTTACGCTCCGTTTCAGTATCGCATACATGATGCTGCTGCTGGTGAATCATAAGCGGATGTTTGCTGATAGCTGGAAAGATGAGTTTAAGCTGGCAATGCTGGGAATAACGGGCGGTTCGCTCTATTTCCTGAGCGAGAACGAGGCGATGAATTATACCACAACAACCAATACATCGCTCATCGTATGCTCCTGTCCGCTCTTTGCTACCTTGCTGGTTCGTTTGGCTTATCGCCATTCTTCGCGTATCAACATGATACAGCTGCTGGGCTCTCTGCTTGCTTTTGTAGGTATGATTATCGTGGTGCTGAATGGCAGATTCGTGCTGCATCTGTCGCCTGTAGGTGATGCCTTGGCTTTTACGGCATGTATGAGCTGGGCTGTCTATTCGCTCCTGATGAAATCGGTATCGGGCGATTATGGCGCAGCTTTTATTACGCGCAAGGTATTCTTCTATGGCGTGCTTACTATCTTGCCTTATTATCTTATCATCCCTGGGTGGCCGGCATGGGATGTGTTTATGAAGCCTCAGGTGGTGGGTAATCTCTTGTTCCTGGGTTGTTTGGCATCCATGATATGTTTCCTTACCTGGAACTGGTGTATCTCTAAGCTGGGAGCCGTGAAAGCTACCAACTGGGTTTATTTCAATCCTATCACCACTATGATTTTCGCCTCTCTGGTATTAGACGAAAAGATAACTCCTTACTTTCTGGCAGGTGCCTGCTGCATCCTGGCAGGTATGTATATTGCGGATAGAATGACGAAGGCGGAATAAAAAAAGACAAAGGAGGAATAAAAAGAGGGTGTGTCATAAGTCACATCCCATACGCCCTGAAAGTTCAGTTATATAATATTTGTTCAGGTTTTTATTAGGCGTTCCGCCGGATTTGCCGTCCGGCGGAGCGTTATGGAAATTTCTTATTCCTCGATGACTGAAATCTGCATAGAAACATCCTCTTTTGGGCGATCGCCACGCAATGTTTCGCAGTTCTGAATCTTCTCTACGATGTCAAGTCCTTCCTCCACTTCACCGAAAACGGTGTATTGGTTATCGAGGAAAGGTGTTCCGCCTACTTCGGTGTAAGCCTTCTGCTGCTCTTCGGTAAACTTAGGATAGCCCTGCTCCTTGCAGCGCTTCTTGGTTTCATCCACCAGTTCATCCTGGAGTTTCATCAGACCCTCACGGTCGCGGTTGCGGCGGAAGTTCATAATTTCATCATGATGCTCCTTGGCAAGCTGGTTGAAGATGTTCTGCTCCATCTGCATGCCCATCTGCTTTTCCATCTGCTTCAGTTCATTCTGCTTGTAGGTCTTTCCCCATACAATATAGAACTGGCTACCGCTGCTCTCTCGTTCTGGGTTTACCTCATCTCCCAAACGGGCTGCGCTCAAGGCACCACGCTTGTGGAAAAGTTGTGGATAAACGAACTCGGCAGGATGGTATAGTCAGGACCACCTGTGCCCAGCATCTTGCCTTTAGGAGCGCCTTTGCTGTCTGGATCGCCGCCTTGAATCATAAAATCCTTGATGACACGATGGAAGAGAGTGCCGTCAAAATATCCCTCCTTTGCCAACTTCAAGAAGTTGTCACGATGCTGAGGGGTCTCGTCGTAGAGGCGTACCTTGATGTCGCCCTCTGATGTCTTTATCAATACTTTTGCCATAATCGTTTAATTAAATGTTAAGTGTTGAATGTTAAGTGTTGAATGTTAAGTTATATCTTGCTTTTGGCTATCATAGCCCAACGTGTAATTCAACATTTAACATTCAACATTCAAAATTATTTATAATACTCATTCCACTCCTTCATAGCCTCCTGCCAGTCGGTCTGTTCACCGCTGGCTACGGCTTCTTTCTGTCTCTCTGCCTCGTCGCGAGCCTTATCTCGTGCACGTTTTGCCTTCATTGCCTCTATGGTGGCATCGTCGAGAATCTGGATGGCGCCACGCTTGATGGCATCCTGCAGTTCTTCTTCGCCGAAAGCCTTGCCAGGCTCATTGAAGTCAGAGATATTGAATTCATAATCCACACGAGGTCGTGGCGTATCATTTTCTGTTGTAAACGGTTGCCTGCGTTCTTGAGGCGCAGCAACTTGCCGATTTCCTTGATTTCTCCTGCTGAGTATTTGTTTCTTCCCATTAATATGATTTGATATTATTATTTTTGCGTGCAAAATTAAGCATAATCCTCGATAAAACCAAGAAAAGTTTCAAGGAATTCACAAAAGAATCCCTTTCTCCCTTTACATTCTTGCCCTTTTTACCCTTTTATCTTTTTGCCTTTTTACTTTTTTACCTTTAAATCACTTCCATGCCTTCTTCTGGTTCAGTTCTATCAGACGGTCGAATTCAAAGTCGGCTTTGATTTTATCCAATATTCTCTTTACGATGATATTCATCACGCTTCCTTTGCTGTAGTTGGCAGAGCACATGAAGTTTACCCGTCCCTCCTTGACAAGCTGGCAGGCTGTTTTCTGTTTATCCTCGTTATCATATACCGCAATCGAGTGGCCGCCATGTTCCTTTACCATCTTCATGCAAGGCACATCGGTTTCTCCATCTCCGAAATATATCATTCGGGGGAAAGGGATAGGGCGCTTTTCGTCGGGTATATACTGGTTCACTCTTCTGTTGTCGCTCACCTGTTTGATACCCTTGTTGATTTTGAAGAGGAATTGCGTTTTGGTAGTATAGTCTACAGCTACGGCTGGCCAATAGGCGATTCCCTCCTTGTTGTAGAGAAAGGAGCAGGCGTAGATGTTCTCAAATTCCTGGGCGATAGGTGTGCCCTCTATCATCTCCTTCAGTCCCGAGGAGTTGATGTAGTGCTTTACGTCCAGTCCGATACTGTTGCCATATTCATTCACGAGCGAAAACCATTGTTTTACGCCGCGGAACAGTTCTACATCCTTGCCGAATTTCTGAAAAGATTCCCGGGTGAGCGAGATATTGTTCTTCTTGGCTTCGTCGAGCATCAGATACATATAGGTCAAAATGCCATTGGCATCCTTACCCTCTGCAAACTTTCTGTTTTTCTCCCAGAACTCGTCTTTTGTCTTGCCTGTAGCCTGTATGAATCCAAACTCCTGCATATTATCCGGCGACAGTGTGCCGTCGAAATCATAAACCAGCGCTACCTGTGGTCTCTTCTTTGCCATATCTCGTTCTCCTTTCTTTTATATTTATCTTAAACTGTCTATCTCTTTCGGGCGATGTTCTATCTCCCTTAATTTGCAAATATACATAATTTTCAGCGAATTAGCAAACTATTGGGATATAAAAAATCATAATGAAACAAAAAAGGCGTACAAAACTCATTTCTGAGCATTGTACGCCTTTATTATAATATTAGTCTGTATTACTTAACTTCTTCGAAGTCAGCGTCTTGTACGTCCTGAGCGCCATCATTGCCGCCCTGTGCCTGCTGACCGCCCTGTGCACCCTGAGGACCTGCCTGCTGGCCGCCCTGATACATCTGCTGAGAAGCAGCCTGCATGACGGTGTTCAAGTTGTTGATAGCTGAATCGATAGCTGCAGCATCACCAGCCTTGTGAGCATCCTTCAACTGCTGCAATGCCTGCTCGATACCTGGCTTCTTGTCAGCAGGAATCTTATCACCGTTATCCTTCAGGAAGTTCTCGGTGGTGAAGATCATGCTGTCAGCCTGGTTCATCTTGTCAATCTTCTCGCGCTCAGCCTTATCAGCAGCAGCGTTCTGCTCTGCCTCAGCCTTCATGCGGTTGATCTCGTCCTCGCTCAAGCCAGATGAAGCCTCGATGCGGATGCTCTGCTCCTTACCGGTAGCCTTATCCTTAGCTGATACGTTCAAGATACCGTTGGCATCGATATCGAAGGTAACCTCAATCTGAGGAACACCACGGCGAGCTGGAGCAATACCTGTCAGGTTGAACTGGCCGATGCTCTTGTTCTGAGCTGCCATTGGACGCTCACCCTGCAATACGTGGATGGTAACCTCTGTCTGGTTATCAGCTGCTGTAGAGAATACCTCGCTCTTCTTGCAAGGGATAGTTGTATTGGCATCGATGAGCTTAGTCATCACACCACCCATAGTCTCGATACCGAGAGTCAATGGAGTAACGTCGAGCAATACGATGTCACCAACACCCTCTTCCTTGTTCAGGATGGCACCCTGAATAGCTGCACCTACTGCAACAACCTCATCTGGGTTAACACCCTTAGAAGGCTCCTTGCCGAAGTAGTTCTTAACGAGTGTCTGAACGGCTGGGATACGGCTTGAACCACCAACCAGGATAACCTCGTCGATATCTGATGTAGAGAGCTTAGCGTCACGAACGGCATTCTGGCAAGGTACCAAGCAAGCCTGAATCAGGTTGTGAGCCAACTGCTCGAACTGTGCACGGGTCAAAGTCTTAACCAAGTGCTTTGGCATACCGTCAACGGCTGTGATGTATGGCAAGTTGATTTCGGTAGATGTAGAGCTTGACAACTCTATCTTAGCCTTCTCAGCTGCTTCCTTCAAACGCTGCATAGCCATAGGGTCCTTGCGGAGATCTACGCCTTCTTCAGCCTTGAAGCCATCAGCCAACCAGTTGATGATTACCTGGTCGAAGTCATCACCACCCAGGTGAGTATCACCATTGGTAGAAAGTACCTCGAATACGCCGCCACCGAACTCCAGGATAGAGATATCGAATGTACCACCACCCAAGTCGAATACGGCAATCTTCATATCCTTGTTAGCCTTGTCAACACCGTAAGCCAAAGCTGCGGCTGTAGGCTCATTTACGATACGCTGAACGTTCAAACCTGCAATCTGACCAGCCTCCTTAGTAGCCTGACGCTGAGAGTCAGAGAAGTAAGCAGGAACTGTGATGACTGCATCTGTAACCTCCTGTCCGAGATAATCCTCTGCAGTCTTCTTCATCTTCTGGAGAACCATTGCAGAAATCTCCTGTGGAGTATATTTACGACCCTCGATTTCAACACGTGGATAACCACCCTCGTTTACTACTGTGTAAGGCATTGCCTCAGCCTCTTTCTGGCTCTGAGCGTATGTCTCACCCATGAAACGCTTGATAGAATATACTGTGTTCTTAGGGTTTGTGATGGCCTGACGCTTAGCAGGATCACCTACCTTGCGGTCACCATCCTTAACGAAACCTACTACTGATGGAGTAGTACGCTTACCTTCACTGTTAGCGATTACAACTGGTTCGCTACCTTCGAAAACGGCAACACAACTGTTTGTGGTACCCAAGTCAATTCCAATTACTTTTCCCATAATTATATCTTTTTTTATTTTTATCGTTATTAATATGTTATTTATCTCATGAACTGCTGGCTAATGGAAGTCTGCCGAAGATATGCATCTGTCGGGAACCTCTCTATTCAGCGTTCACGCTTTCTGTCATAACAAAGCATGTGCCAAGGGATTGTAAAATTTAAAGTGGCTGACAAGGTGTCAGATAATGCTGACAAAATAAAAGGAATCAAGATATGGGAGGCGATAAAATGTCGCATTCTCCCTATCTTGATTCCTGTAATATGATTGAGAAATCTTTCTTTTCAGATAAAGCTCCTATATATAATAAGGTGTAAACCTTATCTGGCTTTATTTCTGTTCCTTGGCAGCAAGTGCTTCGCGAACCTTAGCTTCCAGTTCATCGAGAAGTTCAGGGTTATCCTTGAGCAATGCCTTGCAGGCATCGGCACCCTGTCCGAGTTTAGAACCGCCATAGCTATACCAGCTGCCGCTCTTTTCGATGATATCGTTGGCTACAGCCAGACCGAATACCTCGCCGGCACGGCTGATGCCTTCGCCAAACATGATGTCGAACTCAGCCTTGCGGAAAGGAGGTGCCACCTTGTTCTTCACAACCTTCACGCGAACCAGATTACCTACTACCTCATCGCCATCCTTGATGGCTGTTGCCTTGCGGATATCCAAACGCACTGATGCATAGAACTTCAATGCATTACCACCGGTGGTTGTCTCTGGGTTACCGAACATAACACCAATCTTCTCACGCAACTGGTTGATGAAGATGCAGGTAGTGTTGGTCTTGCTGATGGTAGAAGTGAGCTTGCGGAGAGCCTGACTCATCAATCGAGCCTGAAGACCTACCACATTGTCACCCATATCGCCTTCGATTTCCTTCTTAGGAGTCAAGGCGGCAACAGAGTCAACAACTACGATGTCTACAGCAGCAGAACTGATCAGCTGGTCTGCAATCTGCAACGCCTGCTCACCATTATCTGGTTGTGAAATCCACAAGTTATCAACATCAACGCCCAATTTAGCCGCATAGAAACGGTCGAAAGCGTGCTCAGCATCAATGAAAGCAGCGATACCGCCAGCCTTCTGCGCCTCTGCGATGGCATGGATAGCCAATGTTGTCTTACCAGAAGATTCCGGACCGTAAATTTCGATGATACGTCCCTTAGGATAACCGCCTACGCCCAGTGCATTGTCGAGAGCGATACTGCCTGTAGGGATAACTTCGATGTTCTCAACGTGCTCATCGCCGAGTTTCATGATAGAGCCCTTACCGAAGTCCTTTTCTATCTTAGCCATGGCTGCCTGAAGAGCTTTCAGCTTGCCTTCATTGGGATTCAATTTTCCCTCTTGCATTTCTTTTGCCATATCTTATTTAGTTTAAAGTTTAGTCAATTTCCAAATCGCCATCAAACACCTCGTGCCATGGCAATCCCTGCTTGTTCAACTGCTCCATGAATGGATCTGGGTCGAATTCCTCTACGTTCCATACGCCTGGTTTCTTCCAGATGCCCTTGAGGAACATCATGGCACCAATCATGGCTGGCACACCGGTGGTGTAGCTTACGCCCTGCATACCGGTTTCGTTGTAAGCCTCCTGGTGCTTGCAGTTGTTATATACGTAGTAGGTGCGCTCCTTGCCATCCTTCTTACCGCGGATGCGGCAACCGATAGATGTTTCGCCGTCATAGTTCTCGCCGAGATCCTGTGGGTTAGGCAATACGGCCTTGAGGAACTGCAGAGGAACAATCTTCACCTTGGCTGTCTTGCCAGAACCGTCTGCCAATGGAGCCTCGTATTCGATTTCGTCGATGCGGCTCATTCCGAGGTTCTGGATGCAGTCGAGGTAGGTGAGATACTGCTGACCGAAGGTCATCCAGAAACGTGCCTCCTTGATGGTAGGGTAGTTCTTCACCAGGCTCTCCAACTCCTCGTGGTGCATCAGATAGCTCTCGCGAGGGCCGATGTTAGGGTAGGTGAGAGGCTTGTGGATAGAGAGAGGGTCGGTTTCAATCCATTCGCCATCCTTATACCAGAGTCCCTTCTGGGTAATCTCGCGGATATTGATTTCTGGGTTGAAGTTGGTTGCGAAAGCCTTGTGATGGTTACCGGCGTTGCAATCCACGATGTCGAGCACCTCAATCTCATCGAAGTGATGCTTGGCTGCATAAGCGGTGAAGATGCCTGATACACCTGGGTCGAAACCGCAGCCGAGGATAGCGCAGAGACCAGCCTGTTCGAACTTATCCTTGTATGCCCACTGCCATGAGTACTCGAAGTGAGCCTCGTCCTTAGGCTCATAGTTAGCGGTATCCATGTAGTTGCAACCGCAAGCCAGACAGGCATCCATGATAGTGAGATCCTGATAAGGCAAAGCGAGGTTGATGACAAGCTCAGGCTTGTAGCTATTGAAGAGAGCCTTCAACTGCTCAACGTCGTCGGCATCCACCTCAGCTGTCTGAATATCCATCTTGTAGCCCTTGGCATGGATATCCTTAACCAGCTTATCGCATTTTTCCTTGCGACGGCTAGCAATCATAAACTCGGTGAAAACGTCCTGGTTCTGGACGATCTTGAAGGCAGCCACGGTAGCCACGCCACCTGCGCCAATCATAAGTACTCTACTCATTTATAATCTTATTTTTTTTATGTTTATTATTTTAAAGTTTATTTTATTTCATTTGCCGAAATTCCCAGGGCATTCATGAGCGAATAACCGAGAATCTCCTGTCTGAAGTTGCCGCCTGGCATGGGCTGCATGGCAAAGAGGGTGATGCGCTTGTCGTCGTCATCTACCTTGCGGAGTATCTCGCGGAGTCGGTCGTAAGCATCTCCATCCTCAGAATTTGGGATTACCATCACTCGCTTCACCTCCTTGGCGTTGCATACGGTGCGTGCCACATCTATGAGGAAGTCATCCTTGCCTACCATCTTCTCCTCTGTAGGATAAGAAGAGATGATGAATTCTCCGAGCTTATCATCCTTGAAAGCCTGAGCGTTCAGATCCTTCTCATAGTTGGCAGGGCGGAAGTTCTTCATCGCCATCGACTGCTTGTCGTGGATAAGCACAACCTGTGTCTCGTGCTCGCCCTCTCTCAGACCTCCGTCAAGGGCAATGCAGACTGCCCATTGTGCCATATCGGCTGGTTGGATGCGACGGTTAATCATTCGTTCGAAGTTGACTATCAGGTCGAAAGCCACTCGGTCGATATAGTCGGCATCAGCGATAATTACATTCTCGCTCCATTTTATATTGTTTGTATCTAATGTATTCATTGGTGCAAAAATTAAGCAAACGAGCATGATGAAAGCTTGCTTTCAAATTGTCGAATGCAGATTATTTCTGCAAATTTACGAATAAATTTCGTAATTAAGGCATTTTGGAAATATAAAATAATAAAAAAGATAGTATTTTCATCATTTCTTCATTTGATGGAATACTATCTTCAGTATATTCTTCGGCAATCTGAGCCTTTTTTCTTCTATTCTCTTACTTCTTCTCATGCAATCATTTTCGCCAGATAATGTCCGGCGAGAACGGCGATAAGTCCCAGCGCCAGACTTCCGAAGAGATAGAGCATCATATAGACATAATTCTCCTCCTTCATCAGTCCTGCCCCCTCGTTCATAAAGGTAGAGAAGGTAGTGAATCCTCCGCAGAATCCCGTGGTGAGCAGCAGTTTGACAGATGGCGACATCCATCCCCCTTCCCGCCAGTTCAATCCCGAGAGGAACCCGATGATGAGGCATCCCGCCACATTCACCGCCATCGTTCCGAACGGAAAGGCAATCACCGTGCAGGATTGCACCATCTTCGATACCCAATATCTCATGCCGCCCCCGAAGAAGCTGCCGATGCTTACTATCAATACTTCTTTCATCTCCTTATATAATATATGTATAATAATTTGGTGCAAAAGTACGGGTTTTATTTCTACTGACAAAAATATTTTTGGAAAAAAGATAATCCTTTTCTTAATTTTTCCCTCTATTCTTTCTTTTAAGGGATAAATAGAAGCAGGGAATAGTTCTTCTTGCTTATAAAATTATGTTGAACAATTTAAAATAAATAGGAGAAACAAGTTATGAAACGAGTATTCAATCTTTTGGTAGTGGATGAGAGTGGCAGCATGAGTATTATCGAGCGTCAGGCACTGGTGGGTATCAACGAGACCCTGACCACGATTCAGAAAATGCAGAAGACGCATAAGGACATGGAGCAGCGGGTTACGCTCATCACCTTCGACAGCACCCACAAGAATCTGTTCTATGATAATGTGTCTGCTCATCATATTAAGCCTTTGAAATCAAGGGATTACAACCCATGTGGCGGCACCCCTCTTTACGATGCCATAGGCATGGGCATCGCCAAGCTCAACGCCCTGACCACCGAGGATGACAGCGTATTGGTGACTATCATTACAGATGGTGAGGAGAACTGCAGCGAGGAGTATGATCTGAAGATGATCAAGAACCTCATAGAGAAACTGAAGAAGCAGAACTGGACCTTTACCTTCATCGGTACCGATGATCTTGATGTGGAGAACATTGCTCATGGTATGGGCATCGACAATCATCTGCAGTTCTCAGAAGATGAGGCTGGCACCAAGGCGATGTTTGCAAGAGAAAACAGAGCCAGAGAGCGCTACAACAAGTGCCGTGCGATGGATTGCAAGATGGAAGCGGGTAGTTATTTTGAGGAGAATAAAGAACGTACCATCTCATAAATGTCCTGGTTTTATAAATGATGGCAATAATTACTGTGCGAATTGCGCCAAACAAAATGTTAAGTGTCATGCAGTTTATCACTAGGCAATACATTTGTTAAATGTGTATAGTTACGAATAAATATTATTTGAATGTATAAGGATGTTTATATTGGTCTTGCACATGACAAGGCATTTGATTTTGACAAAGAAGGCAATTGGAATGGCTATATGCCTACGTTGCTTTATGGAAAGAACGTACCGTATGAATATTTGGAGGGAGGCAATGTAATCTACTGGGACTTGGTGGACAATCCGTTGTGTAAGCAACTTGATTGAGGCAGTTGGGGTTTGAAACGAACAGCCAAAGATATGGTTCTTTTCCTTGAACAGTATAAGGATAATAAATATGCCAAATACCTAATCGGGAATATAAAGGTGGATTTCATAGATAATGGATTAGAAGATGTTGAACTGGTTCTTGAAGCAGTGGAAACATAGCTTTTTGTTTTCTGGCGATAGATAATGAAGAATAGGAATTTTGTAGAAAATAAGTGTGTCCTGAGACAGAATAGAATCCGATATTGGCTATATTTGATAGATTTCTGTCGTAACTTCTAGAGAGATGGTGGCAGACCCACCGCATTCGGCATGCAGGTGCTGATTGCAAACCACTTTGTGCTGCTCTGATGGAAACTGATGGGTAGTGAACGACAATTGAAAGCCTTCCGTAAGGTTGGCAAGGTATGTGTCAAGGAGATGAACGCAAGTGAACCATTGATGAAGCATCGTTAGCAAATTTGGCAA
>QSCI01000069.1:0-18827 GCA_003463005.1 Segatella copri
TTGCCAAATTTGCTAACGATGCTTCATCAATGGTTCACTTGCGTTCATCTCCTTGACACATACCTTGCCAACCTTACGGAAGGCTTTCAATTGTCGTTCACTACCCATCTGTTTCCATCAGAGCAGCACAAAGTGGTTTGCAATCAGCACCTGCATGCCGAATGCGGTGGGGCTGCCACCATCTCTCTAGAAGTTACGACAGAAATCTATCAAATATAGCCAATATCGGACTCTATTCTGTCTCAGGACACACTTATTCGTTGCAAAATTACAAGAATAATCCGACATAGGCTTTGCGCCATATATCAAATACTTTATCAAACGTATCAAAATGCACTGGGAGGGCAGGTTTGTTACCTGCCTCCCAGTACTGAATGATTACAAGCGTAGGGCTTGATGCCTACAAGTGACGTAAGTAACATTGGGTATAAACTAAAGTTACATGGCACCCTATTAACAAGGCAAAAATAGCTCAAAAATGTCCCTAATCCAAAAAATCAGTACGAATTTTCGGATTATAATCCCAAAAAACAGTATTATTTTTTGGATTAGCGAATATTTTCATTACCTTTGCAGAAGATTAGCTGCACTCGGCAATTTGAAAGCGAGCTTTCATTGCGCTCATTTGCATAATCTTTGCAAAAGATTTAAACATAAGAATAAAATGATAAGAAGGAAACTACAAGAAACGATAGAGGCCAGAATGTTTGGTGGTAAAGCTATTATTATAATAGGTGCCAGACAAGTAGGAAAAAGTACGCTTTTCAAAATGATACTTGAAAAACGTACGGAATCTATATTGCAATTAAACTGTGATGAGCCAGAAGTAAAAGAAATGCTATCCCAGGTGAATAGCCAAGAACTAAAATTGCTCATTGGCAAACACAAGATTGTCATGATAGACGAGGCACAAAGAGTAGAAAACATAGGGCTAACCCTAAAATTGATTACCGACAACTTCCCTGAAGTACAATTACTGGTAACAGGCTCTTCCTCATTTGAATTACAAAACAAGCTCAATGAGCCACTGACCGGCAGAAAGTTTGAGTATCATCTCTTTCCATTGTCCACTGGTGAATTACTCGAATCTCAAGGCTTACTTACAGTAAAGCAAACACTAGAGAATCGCCTCATCTATGGCTCATACCCAGATGTCATCAATCATACAAAAGATGCAAAAGACATCTTGTACAATCTGTCCAATAGTTATCTCTATAAGGACTTGCTCACCTTAGAGAGTATACGCCGACCTGCATTGCTTAGCAAGCTACTCACTGCTTTAGCACTGCAAGTTACTAGCGAAGTTTCATACAATGAGCTGGCACAGACAGTAGGTACGGACAGCAAAACCGTGGAAAAATATGTAGACTTGCTAGAAAAATGCTATATCATCTTCAAGCTAAATGGTTTTAGCAGAAACCTGCGCACAGAACTGAAACGAGCCAAGAAGTTTTACTTTTACGACAATGGTATCCGAAATGCCATATTGCAAAACTTTGCGCCTTTGGCCCTTCGACAAGATGTTGGTGCCTTGTGGGAGAACTTCGTTATCAGCGAAAGAATAAAAGCTAACCAGTATGAAGGAAGATATGTAAACAGCTATTTCTGGCGAACCAACCAACAGCAAGAGATAGACTACATCGAGGAAAGCGACGGACAGTTTACTCTCTTCGAAATGAAATGGAATCCAAAGAGAGCAAATACTCAGTTTCCTGCTTCCTTCCTAAACACATACGATGTGAAGGATAAAACGATCATCACTCCCGAGAATTGGCTAGAGCACCTATAAGAAACAAAAAAGTCCTTTCACCTTTCATCTATCTGAAATGCAAGAAGATAGATGAAAGGTGAAAGGACATCTAAACAACAAAACTATTTTTATTTTATCACAAAACCTAACTACTTCATCACAATTTTTCTACCCTTGTGAATAAAGATTCCGCTTGTAGGATGGCTGACACGTACGCTAATACATCACGTCCTTCTGGGAAGCCAAATTAAAGATTTTGGCACGAAAACGCACTTTTTCTCGAAAAAAAGTGAGAAAAAGTGCGTTTTCGTGCCATTTTAAGGAAAAATATCGTAATTTTGCAGTCGAACCCAGACATTAGAAGTATGAAAGCAGATTTAATAATCGGACGAGATAAAGAAAAGGCAGAGCTTCAACGTTGTATAGACTCAGATCGCTCTGAACTTGTTATCGTTTATGGTAGAAGACGTGTCGGCAAGACTTATCTAGTAGATGAATTCTTTGGTCGGAAGTACGACTTCACTTTCGTTGGAGGACACAATCTCCCCCAACGCACCCAATTGCGCAGTTTTGCCAAAGCATTAAAACAAGCCATGGGCGAGACATCAGCTCGCAAATTATCAGATTGGTTTGATGCCTTTGATGTTTTGGAAGAATATCTGTCATCCTTGCCAGAAGACCGCAAAAAGATAATCTTTGTAGACGAAATGCCTTGGATAGATTCCTTGCGTTCCGACTTCACCCCAGCATTTGAAAACTTTTGGAATGGATGGGCAGCCCGTCGTCGCGATATAGTTTTCATCGCTAGCGGTTCTGCCACATCATGGATGGTAGACAAGCTCATAGAAAACCAAGGAGGTCTGCATGCTCGCATCACTTGCCAGATATATTTACGCCCATTTACTTTGTATGAGACAGAACTATACCTAAAATCGCGGGGATGCTCTTGGGATCGCTTCCAGATAGCCCAATGCTATATGTTCTTTGGAGGCATTCCTTTTTATCTAAGTTTAATAGATCCAAGTCTTAGCCTTGTACAGAATGTTGATGCCCTGTGCTTTAACAAGGGAGGGGCACTAAGACAAGAATTTGACAAATTATATGGAGCCTTATTTACTCATGCAGACAATTACATCAAGGTGGTCAGGCTCTTGGCTAATCATAAAGGCGGCATGACAAATGCAGAAATTGCTAAAGCAGCCAAACTGGACGGAAAGAAGTTGTGCCAGATATTAAAGAATCTGGAGAGATGTGACTTCATCATGAAGTTCAGATATTATGGCAAGAAGACGCAAAACCGCCTATATAAGTTGACAGACTTTTATACCTTATTTTATTTAAAGTATATAGAGCCCAATATCGACTCCTTTGATGAGCAATGGTGGAGCAAGCATTATCTCTCTCACAGTGTTGAGGCATGGCAAGGTTTAACTTTCGAATTACTCTGTTTGTTCCATATCAGCCAAATACGCAAGGCATTGAATATTGGTGGCGTGGCTAGCGAGGCTTACATTTGGTTTGACAAGGCTGACAAAACCAAGAATCAGAGAGGAGCTCAAATAGATCTCATCATAGAGCGTACCGACCGAGTCATCAACCTCTGCGAGATGAAATTTAGTCAAGCCCAATACAAAATTTCAGCAGATTATGAGATAAAGCTGCGCAATAGGATGGAATTATTCAGAGACCGAACCCATTGCACAAAATCATTGGTAAATACCTTTGTCACAACATTTGGTGTTGCCAATGGCATCCATTCAAGTATAGTAAACAGCGAAGTCACACTAGACAATCTCTTTCAAGAATGACACATAGGAGAAAGAGAATATTTTCATCATTAAAAAAACGCAAAAAGGTTGACCGTGTCATCACAACACAGCCAACCTTAACGACTAACATCTTTTTTCGGTTAATCTTTGTATGATAAACCTAAAACTAATGTCTTTTAGAGTATTTACTTGGCGTTGTTCCAATATTCTGGAGCGCCAAGACCTGCTGCAAAGCCACCATAGGTGTGCTTGCGATAATAATCCGAATCCCAGAGGCCAGTAGGCAAACCAGCACGCCAACCACTATTGGCAGGACTGTCAGTAGCACACCACTGGCAGATACCCCACTGCTGATTCTTAGGAACAATCTCAAGATACTTCTTGACGATAAACTCGTAGTAAGCACGCATTGCCTTGTGCTGTTCCTCGGTCATATCAGTAGTCTTTACTTGGATATATGGGTCTTTGCTGTTCTTATCCAAGTTCGGAACCTCCAAGCCCATATCCAACTCAGAGATACGAACCAACTTATGTGTACGAACCATCAGGTTGAGCATGTTCACGTAAGCATCCTCTCTTTTTTTCTGCTCAACAGGATCCATGCAGCATGAAACGTGCATCTGACTGCCGATACCATCAATCTTGGTAACGCCGTCCTTCTCCCACTCCTCAATCCAGTGAATCAAGCTCTTGAGCTTCTTGTTATCGTCGTAAGCAGTTTCGAGGTTATAATCATTGATGAAGAGCTTCAACTCCTCAGGATTTCCACCAGCATCAGCAAAGCCCTTGCGAGCTGCAGCTACAGCAGTGCGAACATACTCAATGTCACCCAGGTAATCCTGCCAGTAGAAATTGTTCTTGGCATCATCGGGAGAAACTGTACCACGTGTGGCAGACTGGAGATCGTAGTAACCATCGTGATCCTTATCGTCACCACAAAGGGCCTCGTTTACAACATCCCAAGCCTTCACCTTGCCCTCGGTAGCTTCCATCATGCCGTAAATCCACTTCTGCAAAACTGGAGTAAGTACTTTCTTCTTTTCATCAGGAGTCAAAGGCTTCTTGTTGCCCTTTTCTACAGTACCCCAATGAATATCAGCGAAGTAGTAATCAATTGCATGGTCTTTCTTACCCTTGTTCAAGTTGAAGGCAATAGCTTCATACCATCACCCTCAGCAGGGATTGTACCATTAGCCTCATACTTCTGCCACTGAGTGGTGAAAGAAGGGTTAGGGTTCAAGCACGCATAGTGCTTATAAGCACCAGGCTCACCATGACACTGTGTGTCAGCGCCATTTTTCTCAGAAGCCTTGTAGTAGAAGGTAATCTTATATTTATCGCCAGCAGACCAAATCTTGTTAGGAGTGTAGATAAAGAACTGAGTATCCCATTCATTTGCTGCATTAGCATTAGCATGAACAACAACACAATTCTTTCCGTCAGGACCACCTGCGATAGGAGTACCAGCAACATCACCCTTTCCAGCCTCCCGAACAACAAAGTTGCTCATATCACCACCAGTTTTCATCTCACCATTGCTAATACAATCAGTAAAGATTTCTTTAGAAGGAGCCTCGGAATGAGTGATTTTAACAGACTTCCAATAAATCTTACCTACAAATTGTCCGTGCTGGAAGAAGAGACCATTACTATCCATGGTAGGAGTTACCTCGAACGGAACTTCTTTATAATCACCACCTACAGGAATCGTGAAGTCCTTTTCGGCGCCACCGCCCCAGTTACCCAACTTAAAGTGGATTTTAGCAGGCGATTCACCTTCTGCCTTGCAAAGAAAGGTAATCTTATATTTTGTACCCGTTTTAAGTTGAATGCCATTTACCAGCCAGTACTGAAGCGTCCAATTGTCTATCGGCTTCGAATTGGTTATGACCACTGCACCATCTTTTTTAAACTCTGTATGTACAGAAGCAGGATACTTATGCCAATCGTAATTTGAAAGAGTAGAACAGTCAAGTTCATAATCAGTCTTCTCAACTTTAGCATCAGGATCTACTTCTATTTCCTTAGGAGCAATCAGTCCATTCAGATACTTGTTAGGCTGCTGAGCATGCCAAGCCAAGGTATGGCCATAAACCGAAAGACCTGCATCTGTGGCATTCTTAACATATTCACTTACATTATCAAAATTCATGCGACCATCATCAGCAACACAAGAAGCCATCTTCATGGCGTTGCCGGCTACAGTCTCGTTGAAATTGCTACCAGCAAGACAATATACAAGTCCCTGTTTGTTGAATTCGGCTGCTTCGAGCGCAATGCCCAACTTAAAGTCGGGATTGCACTTGCCGGCAGCTTTCATATCTTCCACGTATTTCTTCAAAGGCTCGTAGTTATTCAGATACTGATAATCCTTCAAATTCTTGGTCATATCAGTTCTGTACTCCGAGAACTTGTCATCAGCACAAGAAGACAAAGCCAAGAGAGCCATCAAGCCTAAACCTAAATTAATATTTTTCAATTTCATAATAATCAAATTATTAGAATGACACTTATCTATCAAGAATATTACTTCTTGATATACTGAGGACTGAATTGAACAACACCATTGGTGTTACCACGAGTCTGGGCAACAAACTGATCGGATGTTTCCAAAACAATGCCAGAACCGAAATCAACCTTGTAATTGAGAGTCAGGATGTCACGATCCTTGTTACCCCAAGCCAACTTAGCTCCCTTTTCTACAAACTTTCCTGAACCAGAAGCAGTCATGCCCTCTGTATCAGAAGTAACGATACAATTACCATTATCATCGAACGTAAGTTTCAAGTTGCAAGTGACCTTTTTGCCGTCAGCTTTATTTACAGAGACTACGAAATTACATTCCTTCAAACTCTTGGTTGTAATTCGACTCACTTCATCCTTTTCAAGAGTTGCACCTTCACGCTTTACCTCATGAGTTTGTCCATTCTCTGTAATCTTGTCAGTTCCTCTACGGAAATAATAGCCATCCCATGGATTCATAAACTTAACGCAATAAAGGATATAATCCTTAGGAGCAATTAACCAAGCTGAAGCATCAGTACGAACAGGAGTTGTACCTGCAACGGCAGGAGAACCCGAAAGAATAGAATCGGCTCCCACCAAATCCTTGATGCGAACTGGGATTACATATGTATTCTTTGCACAATCAGGGTCAGCAAAAAAAGCATCCTCCAACTTAACCTGAAGACGTCCCTGCATTTTCCCATTATACGCAACCGTCTTGGTAGGAATTGTATAATAATTGCTAGGCATTGGCTTTACAGGAGTGACTCCATCCTCAAAATACAGATTGTCACACAATGAATTATCTACATCTACATTCAATGTGATGTTTTTTCCATTATATGCTCCACCCATTGTAGATACGATATACAATACATGATTGTTATCATCCGTATTATCGCGATTCTCATCATTGCCTAAAACTACAGAACGTTCGATATACTGATAAGGATAATATACAGTAGTACCGCCCTCATAATCAGGAAATTCTTGGTTGCCATTCTCACAAGAGTTAAAGCCAAAAGCCAAGATTCCCAATGCAGCCATGGACAAATATTTGCTTATCTTCATTGTTTTCATCATTTTAAATATTAGTCGTTATTTTTTACTTCCCAGCCCTTATTCTGCTGCAAGTTGCTCCACTTCAACATTTCGCTCTGTGGTATAGGACCGTAATACATGTAATCTTTATAGTTGCGATCCTCAACCTTCATGACTTTGTATAATGGGGCACCAGCCTCTGAAGTGATTTCTATACCACGCACAGCCTCATTTAGAGGAGCTTTCCAACGGCGAAGGTCGCTAAAGCGCTTATTTTCAAAACAGAGTTCCAAACGACGCTCGTTGCGAATCAACTCACGCATTTTCTCTTTGCTACCAGCGCACTCATCCAAGTATGGATCCTCGCCAAACTCGCCAACCCCGGCACGCTCACGGATTGCCTTGATTACATCGTAAGCTGAGTAGTTGTGAGATCCCTTACCCTGTGGTCCCCAAGCCTCGTTGCAGCCTCAGCGTAATCGAGGAATATCTCAGTATAGCGAATATACACAGGATAATGATACTGAGCATTCTTTGCATTAGGGTCAGGATTACAATCCTCACGCAACAGCTTTTTCATGTAATAGCCTGTACGAGTAGAATTGGAAATCTTATTCAAACCATCATTGTTATTAGCCGTCGTAATGTCTGTATGAATGGTCTTTCCCTTATAAGTACTACCATCATGAATGATATAAAGGTCAAGACGAGGATCTCGATTGCTGTAAGGATTCAACTTATCATACTCAGAACGAGCATCGGTGATAGGATAACCATTTACAGCAGGGAATGCATCGACCAGATTCTGAGTTGGGTTGATTCTACCCTTACCATAAAGAGACGGAGGGAAATTATCAGCCTCTTGGTTCAGACCAAAATCATAATCTTCAGAACCATTGGTACGACTGCCACGCCAAAGAATTTCAGCAGGGCAAGCACCTGAGCCAAGCGCATCTATTTCCTTGGTTTGCATAAACCAATTATTACCTGTAGCCGACAAACCATTCACACCATTGATACGATCAAGAACGGTAGCTGCATCGTCAGCAGCCTTAGCATAATCCACGTTTGTACCTTCAGAGAAAGCAGGACTAGCTGCAAGCAAAGATACCTGTGAGCGAATAGCCTCAGCGATACGACCGCTGATACGACCACGCATAATGGAACCAAACACACGGTTGTAGTCTCCTGCGGTCTTTACACCGATTTCCTTATACTTGGCAGGAACAGCGTTATCATCAGTCAAATCATTGTAATCAAGAGGGAGAAGCTTGGCAGCCTCGTCCAAATCGCTATAGATTTGATCCAAGCACTCTTGGAATGTATTACGTGGCTTGTTGAAATCATCAGTAGAAGTCTCTGGTTCTGTCAAATTAGGAACACCAAGCAGTTTGCCATCGGCTGTCCATCCACCATGATTCATCAAAAGATAATACAAGTTGAGAGCTCTCAAAGCATAAGCTTCACCTTTACGACTATCACAATACATCTTACGGGCATTCTCGTCCTTTGCCCAGTTTACCTTATCTACCTCCTGAAGGAAGATATTGAGATATTGGATACTAGCACGACCATTTGTCCATTTAGACATAGGATCGCTATTAGCAGTCCAAGAACCTGTAGCCATCTTGAGATAGCCATTTGTCAAGTCATTGCTTACAGCGTCATCTGTAGCAACATCAGTAACACTCTTCGTATTGTAAGGAAGCATGGCATAACCATATCCCAATAGTCCCTGAGCGTATGTTGGCTCATTGTAAATCTCATCCAAGCCACGGTTGTTTTCATCTGCAGGCTCGAAGAGATCTGAGCAAGAAGCCAAAGTAAGCGACATTGCTGCTAATATAAATATATTTTTTACTTTCATTTCTTTCTACATTTTAAAATGATTAGAATGTTGCCTTCACACCTATATTATAATAGCGTGTCTGAGGCGCAGATCCAACGTTCATCTCTAAGACTTCGCGCTCTCCTGAAATGGTAAGCAAGTTAGCTCCGCTTACGTATGCCGACAACCCCTTAAGCCATGTCTTTTGGAACAAAGTACTAGGCAAGTCGTAAGTTATCTGGACCTTAGCCAAGCGGAATGCATCTGTCTTGTACATCCAGAAGTCTGATGTCTGGAAGTTGTTGTTACCATCAAGAGATGTCAAACGAGGATAGGTTGCAGTCTCTTTTGTTTCCTCAGTCCATCGGTTACGAACTACAGCAGAATATTTGCTATCGCCCTTTACCCACCAATAAGAATTATTCTTGACACCCCAAGCACCGAAGTTACCGGTACCAAGAGCGAAGAAGGTAAAGTTCTTCCACTTAGCTGTAAGATTGACACCAAGCGTGAATGGTGCTCCGTACCAACCACCCTTACCCAAGAAGACTTGGTCGTATTGGTCAATTTTATGATCACCATTTACATCCACATACTTGATGTCACCAGGTTTAACTGTTCCACCAAAATAGCTTTGGTCTGGAGAATTTTTGATTTCCTCCTCGCTTTGGAAGAGACCTGCGCTCTTGTAGCCCCAAATGCCATCAAGTGCCTTTCCTTGTCTGTTCTGATACTGCTCTACGTTGTTCTCATCTCGTTTGGTAGCCTTGGTTGTATAGTAAGTACCTGTCACACCAAGTGAGAGATCCACATCACCTACCTTCTTATTGAAGTTGGCTGCGAAATCAAATCCAACTCTTCGATTATTGTTGTAATTAAGTACAGGCATAAACGAAGCCGCTGGATAACCAGTATTCAAATGAGATGGATAGAATGTTAGCGAAGAGATAAGATAACCCTCCATCGAATTGATGAAGAAACTTGCATCCAATGTCACCAATTTCTGCCACAGGGATGTCTTGAAATTCAGAGACAACTCTTTGCGCTTGATAAAATCAAGGTCTTTGTTCTCACCTCTTTTTGAATAGGTGTATTTATCGCTAGATCCATCATACCATCCATAGCCGTAATCAGAAGTCCAAATACTCTGATAGAGATAGTAGCGTTTGTCACCATTTGCTATATCAATATCCTCATTGATAATACTACCTGATACACTAATCAGCATGTCATCTACCACCTTGGAATTCTTCAAGAAAGACTCATTCTTGAGTCTCCAACCCAAAGAAAGTGATGGTGAGAGAGCCTCGCGATGACCTGGAGCCAACTGGGCAGAGTGGATAGCAGCTAATCCAAAATCTGCGTAATACTTCTGGGCATAATTGTAAGAAGCATCGAATGCAAGATTGGCACTAGAGTTCTTATGATACTGTCCAGACTTCGACTGCTGGAAGCCAGAAGCTATCAACATTGCCGACAGATTGTGAACCTTGTTGAAAGTATTGTTGTAGTTGAACTGACCAGAGAAAAACATGGTCTGGTTATCTGTACTTCCGCTGATGTTCTGGTTGCCAGACTTTTTATCCTCACCTTCCTTCTTCAATGCGACAATCATATCCTTGCCATCAATGTTAGCCCATGTTGGGATATAAACAGCATAGCTATTATCGAAAGAAGTATTATAAGAGGTAGCATAGTCGACTGCGAAATGAGTCTCGAAAGACAAGCCCTTCAACACCTTGTGCAAGTTGATATTGATACCCGTATCAAACTGGAATTGACGACTAGTAAATTTACTACTTCCTGCAGAATAGATGTCAGCAAAAACATTGGAAGAGTTTGCCTGAGTACCAGCAAGGAAGTATTTGCCATCTACCAACTTCGCAACGCTCATCAAGTCCCAAGCAGCCTTAGCATTAGGGGCTATCATATCTGTGGAGATAAGAGGAGCTGCATTCTGTGGAAAATTAGGACGCCAAGTAGAAGCAGCTTCCCAGTAATTACCCTTTGCAGAATGAGAATCATAGAAGGTTGCACTGGAGTTGACCCAAGCCTTAATATCATCAGTAATGTCTATATCCACATTACCACGAACGCTGAAGCGCTGGGTATTATTATTCTTTGCCTCACCAAACTTGAAATAATCGCCCTGGCGATAATAGTTGATATTGCTATAGAAATGAGCTCGCTTACCACCACCGCTGATTTCTGCAGTAGCCTCATAACGGCTGTTCATCTTTCTGAGATAATCAGAAGAATAGAAATCGAGATTAGGATAACGATAAGGGTTCAAACCTGCTCCATGATTATAGATATCCTCAGCAGAATAAAGCTCAGACAGACCATCATTACGACGAGCCTCGTTATAGAGAGTCATATACTCTGCACTGCTAAGATACTCAGGATAAGACTTTGCTACATTCAAACCTGCATTAGCCTGCACCTCGACCTTCAAGCCGTCATTATGACCACGCTTGGTGGTTATGACTACAGCACCCTTGGCAGCCTTGCTACCATAGAGCACCACAGCCTGCGCACCCTTGAGGAAAGAAATCTGTGCAATCTCACTTGGTTGAACGTTGTTAGCTTCACGAGGCACACCATCTACCAAGACGAGATAACCAGCGTTGTCGGCATCCATACCCCAGAGAGAATTGCCATTCCAACCACCTACATAACCTTGCATATTGTCGAGGCTATAAGTATGGTAGTTCTTCTTCATCAAGTTCTCTACATCGACTACAGACACACCGCCCAAGATATCATCCTTGGCTACCTTTCGGTAAGCCACCTGAACCATCTCCTTGTCGGCACTGGCTGTGTCGGATTCGCTTGTCTGTGCAGTCTTGGCATTGACACCAAGAGGAGCCAAAGCCACGAGACTTGCTACAAAAAGCTTATAATTATATGATTTGAATCTTGAATTCATACTATCATTATTCATTTAGTATTACTAATTTATAATTTTAAACCTTACCAGCCTGGATTTTGTCTAAACTCTGAACTGATCTGAGTCTCCTTGATTGGCAATGGGAACCAATAGTGCTTGGCATCGAAATTACGAGTCAATATCAACTTTCTACGATAATTGGCAACCTGAGCGTCCTTAGGATCATGCTTCGTATAGAAGTCGGCACTTTCCACACGGTCAAACTCCTGTGAGAATTTTTGATTATATGGTGCCTCTGTCAGAAGCAACCAACGCTGCAAGTCACAAAAACGGAATCCTTCGAAAGAAAGTTCTACCTCACGCTCACGACGGACCTCATCCATGAACTTATGGTTGTCTGCAACAAATTCTGGAGCAACATGACCTGCACCACAACGGTCGCGAAGTGTATTAATTGCATCTTCTGCGGTCTTGCCAAAGTTTGAAGACTTGCCAGAAGCACCACCGAATGCAGCACAAGCCTCTGCATACATCAAGTATATGTCTGCAAGACGCATATATGGCAAATAGCAGTGTAAAGCTGAACCCCAGTCGTAATCTTTATCCACTTCATTACAAGTATGAGGCACCAACTTCTGAATGAAATAACCCGTACGGCTTGCATTTGCTATTGGGCGCATATTACCACCCGTATATAATTGGCAATACTGTAAATCTGCATACTGACCAGGTGTTCCGTTCAAATACTTAAAACCATCGAAGACGATATCGTGGTAGAAACGGGGATCACGATTTTTGAAAGGATGCTCAGGGTCGAAACCAGACTTTGGATTGAGTACATACTTACCATTCTCAACCAAATAGATTGGTTCTCCGTTAGCCATTCCATAAGCCTCTACAAGGTTGGCCGTAGGTTGGTGAATGACATTATCATGAGCAACTACTTTCTGTACCTTAGGGCCAAAGACCTTAGAGGTATTCCAGTTAGAGCCATTAAAATCTGCAGATGGACCACGGAAGATAGCTTCAACCGTTCCAGGCATTTTCCAGTTCTGCTTCTTGGTATAGAATATATCAGAAAAACAGCTATTGGCATCAGCAGATTTCTCATGATTGTAGATGTCTGAGTACTTAAACTCTGCCAATGCATATTGTGTCTGACCAGCTTCCACAAGAGAGAGCAGTTCACCAAAAGCCTCAGCAGCCTTCTTAGCATATTCCTGATCATAATCATAAGTCTTGCCATTCTTGCTGGCACCAGTCTGCGCACCATTCTTCATCAAAGGACTAGCAGCCCAAAGATAGGTTTTACCAAGATAACCAAGAGCCATGATCTTATTGATGCGAAGATCATTCTTACCTTGTGTGGCTAAACCTGCAGAAGTCTTATCCCAATTAATAGGCAACAAATCGGCAGCCTTGCGGAAATCTGCTGCCGCTTTATCAGCGCATTCCTGAAAAGAAAGGCGTGGCAATCTCTGCTCGGCATTGTCACCGAGAAAAGTATCCACATAAGGCATACCACCAAAATACTGCATCATTTCCTCATGCCACCATGCACGGAAGAAATAGAGCTGACCCTCTATCAGTTTTTTCTCTTCAGCACTTCCAGTCACAAACTTGTCGATATTCTGTAAACCGAGATTACATTTTCTGATGCAATACCACGCATGGTTCCAAATACCGTGGTCGAACTTATTTGTGGAAGTAGAAGAACCATCACGCTTTAGCCAGTTACCAGTAGATTCCCATGCACGGAAGTTACCTAAATCAACCTGATGGGTCATTCTATTATCAGCCTCAGGATTGAAGATTTCATCATCACCCCAGTTCCATGAAGGACAATAGTTACATTTCTCTTTATCAGGGATACAGTTGTATATTTCCTCAACGAAACCTTGGAAATTACGGAAATTGGCAAAGGCATCGTCTGCAGAAACTGTTGAGTCTGGCTCCTTGTCCAAGTAGTCTTGACAAGAACTCAGCGAAGTACCGAGAGCCAGCGAGACGCATCCCGTCAACAATAATGTCTTTATCTTATTTTTCATCTGAATATTTTTTTTATAATTACAATGAGAATTTAACACCTAAGTTGAAGCGGCGAACCGTAGGGTATGCTCCCAACCAGCCACCACCACCGAGGTTTGCCTCACGGTCATCAGGCATACGAGTCCAGAGCCAGAGGTTATTACCATTCAAGTAAACCTTGAGGTAGTTTATGCCTAATGCCTTAATCCAGCCCTTGGTCCAGGTATAAGCAATCTCGACATTCTTCAAACGAATGTAAGAGCCATCATACATAAACTGTGTACCATAGGTGTAACTTGAAGCTGTGGCACCCCAACGAGGAGGATACATTCTGCATTGCCTTGATTCTTATTCCACCAAGTACCAGTATCATAAACATTATCAAGCATATTACCAAAGCTTGTCAATGATACGTCACGGGTCACATCAGTTACTCCATAGAACTGAGCGAAAGCAGAGAACCCCTTCCATTCGAAACCAATAGTAGCATTATAGGTGTTCTGCGGACTACTGCTATAACCTACAGGAGCCGAGTCCCTGCTATCAACAACACCATCACCATTGAAATCAACAATGTAATAGTCACCAACCAAACGGTGATTGTCATTGGAGTCGTGCGCCGGAGAACCTATCAAATCATCAATATTATTGATAAAGCCCTTATCTATATAAGAGTGATACTGATTCATGGCAAATCCTGCCTCCTTTTGATAATTTGGAGTAAAGATGGCATCATCCTTCAAAATTACCTTATTCTTGGCATGGGTCATATTGAAATTACCCCAGAGTCGCAAGCCATTAGCAAACACCTTATTAAGTTTCAATTCCCACTCGTAACCACTGGTACGAACCTTACCTTTATTAATAGTAGGTGCTGTAGTTCCGAAATAAGAAGGAACAGAACGGTTGGAGCCGAAAATCAAGATGTCATTACGACGATCACAGAAGAAATCCAAAGAACCAGTAATCAAGCCTCCCAAGAAACCATAATCAATACCGAAGTTGGTTTTCTTAACTGTTTCCCATTTCACATTATCATTTCCAAGAGTGTTCTGTCGATACCATGTATAGATGCTCTCTGTATGGTCGAGATCCATAGTACTCTTGCCGCCATACGCCCACTGACTCATATACAACCAGCGACGAGTAGAATCAAATGGGTCACCTATGTTGTCATCACCAATCTCACCATAGGAAGCACGGAACTTCAACATATCGATGATGTGATTGTCACGCAGAGACTTCATGAAGTTTTCCTCAGTAACGGTCCATCCGATAGCACCTGAATTGAAGAAGGCAAAACGATTGTCCTTGCTGAACTTCTCTGATCCGTTGTAAGCACCGTTATACTCGATGTTGTAACGACCTGCATAGCTATAGGTAGCACGGAACGCCCAGTCCTCACGGTAAGTTGGCATCACACTACCACGTGCATTCTCCTGACGTGAGAACAAGCCCATGGCTGATACATCATGCTGTCCAAACTTGCGAGCCCAGTTGAGCTGCAACTGATAGTAGAGGTTGCGAACAGTCTGGTTATTATCTACAGAACCACCTTCCGTTGACCAGTTCACACCTTGCTGCCAATCAAACTTATTATTTCCTTCAAGTTCTTTACCATAAGTAACCTGACCTGTTTCAGGATCAATATACTTAGTCTGGGCTTCATTATTCAAGTCATTGATACCTCGTCCTGTCTCAACAAAAACATTATCCCAAGAGATAGTACCACGGAAATTCAAGCCTTTGGTTATGAAATCCAATTTTTGCTCAAGGGTAAAGTCTGTATTGATACGAGTGGTTGTAGCCTGTGCTGTACCACCGATAGCAAGATTCTGTGCAGAGTTACTTACATTGGAAGCAGATGGATAGAATCCCCATGTGCCGTCAGAATATTGTGGCAAGAACACATCTGGGGCGATGTTATAAGCACCAGCCCACTGCTGACCAATCTGCCACTCACTATTGCTCATGTTACTCCAAGGAGCTTTTCTTACGCCATTGCTACCAGCCACATTTACCTTCAAAGTAGTGCTACTTGTGATGGCAAAGTCCAAGTTACTACGAACATTGATACGATTGTATCCATAGCCAGAGTTGTAGTTACGACCATTGTCATACTCACGGAAGAGGTCACCCTCATGCACGAAATCAGCAGAAGCGAAGTACTTAACGAATTTTGTACCACCACTCACGTTCACGTTGGCATTATAGGACACAGCAGACTTTTTGAAAAGTGCATCCTGCCAATCCACATTGGCATAACGTTCACGCTGCTCCTGAGTAGTCTGGTTTCGATAGTTGTCTATAAAAGACTGAGGACGAAGATATGAAACACCTTCAGGATAAATGCCCAGTTCACGCTCTACCACTTGGTTGCGAAGCATCAACGCATCATAAGAGTCGTACTTATTAGGCAACTTAGAAGGAGCTTTCAACGTAGCATTGAAACCAACGTCAATCTTAGCCTTGCCTTCCTGACCACGCTTGGTGGTAACCAAGATGACACCATTGGCTCCCTTCACACCATAGACTGCAGTAGCAGAAGCATCCTTCAGTACAGAGATGCTCTCCACAGAAGAGATGTCCACGCTGCTCAGAGGACGTTCAATACCATCAACGAGAACGAGAGGGTCGGAATTGTTCCATGAACTAGAACCACGGATGATAATCTGAGGTTCCTCCTCACCAGGCATACCATTGCCTTGGATTGTAACAACTCCTGGGAGGTTACCTGTCAAGGCTGAACCAACGTCGCTGACACCAGCTGCACGTTCCAAAACCTCACCAGTAGTCTGGGTGATGGAACCTACGACAGATGCCTTCTTCTGCTGACCATAACCAACGACTACAACTTCGCCGATGGCGTTGTCGTCTTCAAGAGTAAGTTTGAACTCTCTCTTCTTACCGATCTTTACTTCCTTGGTCTTCATACCTACGTATGTAAATACGAGGGTAGAATTCTCTGAAGGAACACTGATACTGAAATTACCATCTAAGTCGGTGACCGCACCGACGCTGGCATTACCTTTTAGTTTTACAGTGGCACCTATCAGAGGCTCACCTGTACCGTCAACAAGATTACCCTTGACCTGGATATTCTGTGCCTGAGCATTCAGGCTGCAGAAAGCTCCCACCAAGCATAAGGCTGCTGTCCGTTTCATTGTTAACACTTGTTCAATCATGTTCTATTCATTTTTGATTTATGCTTTAAAAATTTAGGCGTGCACAAAAATTGTTTATTCACGGCGGCAAAGGTATGGATTTCTTTCGAAACATACTTTGCGTGGTGTAACAGAAAGTTTATCATTTTAGAAAAACCTTGCGAGAACGTATTTTTCCATTGCTTAACAGTTGTTTTATTATATAAACACCTGCAGTTGGCTTTTCAACTTCTTTTCCTTCTATATTATAATATAAGGTGGAAACCACATCTGCCTGGGTTTCTAATTGTTTAATTCCTGTTGTATTTTGTTTCAAATACCACTCTTTATACCACTTCATACAGGCATAGCCGCAACATTCTTCGAACAATCCGTGTTTCTTGGCATTCTGGAAACCCGGAATCACCTTGCCCGATTTAAGATATTCATCAATATCGTAATATTCCTGCGGATGGGTAAGGGTCATACCGATATTGCCAAAGTGGTCGTGAACTGCCTTCCATGCCAATCCCCATTTCGAGGTAGATGCTGTTGCCCAGCTTCCCAGGTTAGGTTGTGTCCACTGTCCCCACTCATTGTAGTGACCTTTATCCTTCTGGTTAGGATCTTCCGGACTCCAGTCTATCTCCGTTACCATGATAGGTTTCGTTTCCACCATCGGCACCTGACTTTTGAAGTTGCGGATGAAAGTATCGTGATTGCAATTCTTATCGGTCATTTTTCCATACCATCCGGAATAAACATGTACTGCATAAGAGAAGTTGTCCTCGCTATCGGTGATAGGATACTTGACGTAATCCTGGTACAGACTCTGATAACCTGCGCCCGGAACCCAGATGATTCCCTTGAAGCCCTGCTCGCGAATCACATCCACCACCGGCTGGAAGTAATCACGTAAAGCCTTTTCTGAATTCGTTCCGTCTGAAAGATGTACTCTCACAGGCTCGTTGGCAAGTTCGATGGAGATTACTCCTTCATTCTGCTTGATGTATTCATCGGCAGCAAATGCTTTCCAGATACCCTTCAGATAGCGGTTGTACTTATCGTCTACTCTAATATCACCAGGACAGACACCCGGTGGACGTACGATGACGTAAAGTCCATGTGCTATAGCATCCTTGATGAGAGGAATATAGAGTTTCTGGAGATAGCGGCGGTAGCGCGCCATGTTGAATGCCGAGATATCAGCCTCATTCTCTGCCTTCTTCGATGGATCGTTGGTCCAGCATGGATCCATGTGCAATCGGAACACAGTACAATAAGCACCCTGCTTCTTGTCGGTGATGGCAGAAAACTGCTTAGAGAAATAATCCAAGCAAGGTTTGATGTCGGCTTCAGAATAGTCAGCCTTCCACTTTTGCCATCTCCACCCATTGAAGTAACGGTTCGGTGTATCCATCACACCATGAAGAACCACAGTTTTACCATTGGCATCCACCAGGTTCTTACCCTGCACACGAAGTGCCGGCAGATTATCTGCAACCAGCCCCGCCATTGACAGCATAGCCATAGCGAGTGATATTAACAATTTCTTTCTGTTCATTGTTACAATTATTTTTAGATTTACCATTTATTGTCAGTCACCTTATTATATTATGAAGGATTGCCAGGTTCCAGTTTACAGAAAAGGATGCTGGTCTTTTAAAATAGAATGGCGCGTAATCACTACGCACCATTCCCGAAAACCAATTAATCATGATTCTATATAAAAACCATAATATCAAAATCTTTTAGAAATTCTAAACCTATTCTACAAACTATTATGTATAAACCTAACTAACCTAAATATTCTAAATATATACAACTTAAAAACCGATGCAAAGATACTCCTAATCTATCATATATACTTTAC
>QSCI01000007.1:0-85246 GCA_003463005.1 Segatella copri
AGTGTGCAAATATAATCATTTTGTAAGCGTTCCTTGATACGCAAAACATTGAGAATCAGCGCAATAAAATCCGTTGATGCACAAAGTTGCCTTTCCGCATTGTTACCTGTTTTGCATAGGTAACTGTGGCTCACGATTTAGTAACTGAACTACTTCAATATTCCTCACTCGCTTGCTTTATGGCGATTTGGCAACTTTGTGCAAATCTACTCATTCCCAACTGTTTACGTTCCAACCTCTCTTATTCTCCTTTGGCTGCTTTAGAGCTTTATGTTAAAAAACCTAACTCATAGCTTTCTCCTCTAAAACTCACCGTTTCTTGGGGCTGAAGTCAGCGTTTTCTATTTGGGAACTCATTGCTTACTGGATGGGAATCCTTGTATTTCTTTATGATTTCATGCTAAAAAAATAACACGGACAAATTGAATTTGTCCGGACAAATTGTCCGATGTTACATAATTATCTGATTATTGGGTAGTTATAAGCTCTCAGACAAACAATCCGGACAAATTCAATTTGTCCGTGTGTTTTTTTTCTTGTTGAGTACTGATAGCAGTGCAGGCTATCAGCCTATGCTGGCAAGCAAGAGGGTGGAATATGTCGGAAAGGCAGTAAAGGTACAGATGTAAGTGTTACATAAAATAAAGTATTTGATAATTATGAAAAAGTAGAATTCTGCTTTTTTGCTTACCTTTGCATCCATAAATAACAATTTAATCAACTAATAATTAATTTAAATCATAAAATGACTAGATACAGAATGATTTTATCCCTGCTTTTGGCTGGCATGGGAACTGCTGCAACAGCACAGAACATCAACTTGCCAATCATCCAGACCAAGTACACGGCCGATCCTGCACCTTATGTGCACAACGATACGGTATATCTCTATACCACCCACGATGAGGATGGGGCTGAAGGGTTCCTGATGAAAGACTGGCTGCTCTATACCTCAACGGATATGGTAAACTGGCAAGACCGTGGTGCCGTGGCTTCATTGAAAGATTTCAAGTGGTTCAAGGGCGAAAATGGTGCCTGGGCAGAGCAGGTCATCGAACGCAATGGCAAATGGTATATGTATTGCCCTATCCATGGTCATGGCATCGGAGTGCTGGTAGCTGATAATCCATACGGACCGTTTAAGGATCCTATCGGAAAGCCTCTGGCATGGGAGGGCGACTGGTTCGACATCGACCCTACCGTATGGATAGATGATGATAACCAGGCTTACATGTATTGGGGCAACCCGGAGTTGAAGGCAGTGAAACTGAACGAGGACATGATTTCATATTCTGATTCCATCATGCACTTCCCGAAGATTCAGGATTATCAGGAAGGTCCTTGGTTCTGGAAGCGCAATGGCAATTATTATCTGGCTTATGCTTCTACCTGCTGTCCTGAGGGCATCGGTTATGCGATGAGCAAGAATCCGCTCGGACCGTGGAAATATAAGGGACATATCATGAACCATACGCCTCGCACTCGTGGCAATCATCCGGGCATCATCGACTACAAGGGCAAGAGCTATTGCTTCGGCTTGAATTATGACATCTTCCGTTTGAAGACGGGGCGTCATGCCGAGCAGCGTTCTGTTTCTGCGGCCGAAATGACTTACAATCCTGACGGAACCATCCAGGAGTTGCCATACTTCCAGGACTGCAAGCTAGAGCAGATAGAATGGTTCAACCCTTATCGCCAGGTTGAGGCTGAGACGATGGCTTGGGGCTATGGATTGAAAACGCAGCCTAAGAACGAATGGGCGCAGAAGGACAGATGGAACCAGGTGGTTACGAATATTGATGAGGCTGAGTATATCCTCGTGAAGGGTGTTGACTTCAAGAAGGGAGCAAGTAAGTTTGAGGTGTCAGCTTCTTGCCACATGTTTGGCGGCAGCATCGAAATCCGTCTTGATGGGGTAAACGGCCAGTGCATCGGCAAGGTGGATATCAAGAACACCAAGGACGAATACAAAACCTTCTCTACTCAGGTGAAGAAGGTAAAGGGTGTTCATGATCTCTACTTCGTCTTTAAGGGAGGCGACATCCAGAAGCAGAACCTCTTCTTCCTGGATTGGTGGAAGTTTTGGGAGTAAACAAAAAGATGACATCGCCATATGCGGTGTCATCTTTTCTGTAGTATGAAATAGACACTCTTGGATAATCATTAGACTATGAAACCAATCATAAAGCATTTGTTACATGGAATAAAGTTATGATTCGAAAAAATCGCTATTTTTGCAGCGTTTTAACTGTGTAAATCAGAAAAGCCGGTGAAACTGTCGGCATTATAACAATTATAAACTTTTATATTTCAACCTAAAAACAAATGAAAAAGAGATTTTTGGCGATATTGGCGGCTGTGTTGCTACCGTCATGTCTGTTCGCCCAGTTTGGAGTGGTTTCGCCGCTTCATGTGAATGGCAATCAGTTGAATGATGCCTATGGCAACAAAGTGGTTTTGCATGGTGTGATGGATACACCGAGTCCTTACTTCAACAAATATCGTTGGGGTTATAGCTGTACCGACAATAACATCTCGGCATGCATAAGCTATTATGACAAGATTTTTGGAGCACTCCAGAATCCTGCCAAAGGTACCTATTGTAATATCTTCCGTCTTCATCTCGAACCAGGCTGGACCAATGATCCCAACAAGAAGTCAACGGGTTCTGATACTGGAGAGGCTAATATATCGCGTTTCAGTGCTACCCGTTTGCAGAAGTATCTTGATGCCCTTTATCTGCCTATTGCGCAGAAGGCCATCAATCATGGCTTGTATGTGGTGATTCGTCCTCCAGGCGTATGTCCTAAGGATTTGAAGGTAGGAGATGCTTATCAGAATTATCTTAAAACGGTGTGGAACATTGTTTCCAGCAACAGTTGGGTGAAGAATAATTCAGGCATCGTATCCCTGGAACTTGCCAACGAGCCTGTTCATATATATAATAGGTATGGTCAGAGTTCTGCCACAGCCATGCGAGATTATTTCCAACCAGTGGTTGATGTGATTCGTAAGAATGGCTTCAAGGGTATTATCTGGATTCCTGGCACGGGCTACCAGAGCCAGTATGAGAATTATGCCTCTTATCCTGTTTCCGACAGCAACTTCGGCTATGCCGTGCATGTATATCCGGGATGGTATGGGGCAAGTGATACCAACTATGATTCCAACGCTTTCATCTATAATTTCCAGAAGCAGGTGCCTGTTGTAAAAAATAAACCGATTCTTGTTTCTGAGATAGACTGGAGCCCGGAGAAACCAGGTGCCGGTAAGTATAATGAGTTTGGACAGTGGGTGGCCAGCAACCTGGGTTCATGGGGAACTGCTACTACCAGCAAATGGGGCAATGCCTGGAAGAAGGTGATGGATCATTTCGGAAACATCAGCATGACGCTGACCAGTACTGATGATTATCTTGATATCGACAACTTCCTGAAAACTGGTCAAATCAAGGCAGGCTTGGAGGCTAACCCTGAGGCATGCGGTCAGACCTGTTTCTACTGGTATTATGAGTATTCTAAGAAAGACTATGCTCATAAGTCTGCTGGTACGTCTTCTTCTAACCAGAATACTCAGCCTTCTACTTCTGCCAATACCCAGGGCGAGAACATCATCAAGTCGTGGGGCAATGGCAGCGGATTCGTTCCTTCGGGCTGGACGGTGGCAGATAATGGCAGTCAGGTTTATGCCGGCAATAAGTCGAGAGGTCCTCGCATCATGAATTTCTCTGGTGATTTCAAGAATGCTTTCTATGTGAGAAGTGTTTCTGCCGATAAGGCTGGCTATATAGAATATGGTAATACCAACGGTTATACCCTGCCTCTGGTATATGGCGAGTATGAGCTGAGCTGCAATGTAGCTGCCTGGAAGGGTGCTCCATACATGAAGGTAGAGGTGTTCGACCCTCAGAATGCCGTTCTTGCTTCTACCATCGTCAAGGCAAATGGCAATGCCAAAGGCAATATGGGGGCTTATCTCTCGGGTACCACCAGGGTTTCTCTCTCGTTCTATTCCATGATTAAGGGCAATTACCGTGTACGTTTCACCCCTGTGGCAGATGCCAAGGGCACAGGTGGTGCCTGGGTTGAGGCTCTGGTAGGCAATGTGGCTCTTTACTTCAAGGGCAATCCGCTGGCACTGAATGCCGTGGGACAGGTTCCTGCCGGATGGAAGATTGTTGATGCCGGAGAGCAGAAGGCTGCTGGTGCAGCTGGCATAGGTCCACGTATCTTCAAGTTTGCCGGTGGTGATTTTTCTACGGGTCTTTACATCCGTCAGAGCGATGCCCGCAAGGCAGGCTACGCTGAGTTTGGTTCTACTTGGGGCTATGGCTTCTCGTTGAAGCAGGGCAGCTATGTATTCTCTTATAATGCCGTGGCGTGGTCGGGGTCTCCTTATCTGAAGTGTGAGGTTCTCGACGAGAGCAACAACGTGCTGGGTTCTCAGATTATCCAGTGTACCAAGAATGTGAACAAGAACACCGGTGCAAATACTTATGGCAGCAATAGTGGTCAGGTACGATTCACCGCTTCCCACACGGGTTACTATCACTTCCGCTTCACTCCTGTGGCAAACAGCTGGGGTGGCAGTGGTTCATGGCTTGAGGTGGTGGTAGGTCATCTGAAGATTTCCAAGACCAGTGTTTCCCTTTCAAGAAGTATCGATGGCGGTTGGGATGATGGCACTACGGGTATCGAGCAGGTTGAGAGTGCTGAGAATGTCAGCGGGCAGGAGACCAGACGGAACTCTGGCTGGTACACGCTTCAGGGTCAGCGAGTAGAACACCCAACCAAGGGTATCTATATCCATAATGGCAAGAAGGTGGTTTTGAGATAAAATATGTGAGATAGATTGTTAAATGTGAAAGATGGCCTCGCAAAACGTGAGGTCATCTTTTTATTTTTTTTGGTCTTTTTCTTTATCATGTGTTATTATGAAAATCTTTTGGAACGTCTACCAAACATGATTTTTATTTTTTGTTGTAATTTTGCTGTATATAAAATCACAAGATAATTTATTTTTAGATTTATGCTTTTATATAAAAAAACAGTTCATATTGATGAACGAAACAAGGTTGTTGTGAAACAGGTTTAATTGTTTACGAGAATGGTGCATAGTGATATGCGCCATTTTTTGTGATGTTATATCACTTTTCTTCCTTTGCCATAAAGTGCAGAAAATGTGATAGTTGCAGTGTGTTGTAACAAGAGTGAAAACAATTGGAACATCAGGAAAACACGTTCCCATGACTATTTCTTACCTTTGCAGCCGTGTTCTTTATACAAGATTAACAACACCTAGAAACAAACTTAATTAAAATGATACAACATGATTGAACAAGTGTTTACATTTAAACGGACAGCAGCTCTATGCCTCGTGGGAGCCTTCTGCAGCTTGAACGCACAAGCCCAGAAGATTACCGTGAAGGGTAGTATTGTTGACGGCACAGGAGAGCCACTGATTGGTGCTACTGTGAAAGTGAAGGGTGATGCCACTTCGGGTGTCATCTCCGACATGGATGGTAACTTTCAGATTACAGTACCTTCTGAAAATTCATCCCTTGTCATTACCTATATCGGTATGGAATCTAAAACGATTAAAGTAGGTAAGAAAAGACAGTTTAAAATTACCTTGACTGATGACAATACATTGGGCGAGGTAGTAGTGGTTGGTTATGGTCAGCAGAAGAAAGCCTCTGTTGTCGGCTCTATTGCACAGACAGATGCGAAAACCTTGAATCGTCATGCCGGAGTTTCTTCTTTGGGTCAGGCACTGACAGGTAATCTTCCAGGTGTCGTTACTTTCTCTTCTACAGGTATGCCAGGTGAGGAAGATCCTAAGATCGTAATCCGTACGCAGACATCTATCAACGGTTCCAATGACCCTCTCGTCCTCGTGGATGGTGTGGAGCGTGCCATGAACACCGTTGACCTTTCTTCAGTAGAGAGCATTTCCGTATTGAAGGATGCTTCTGCCACTGCCGTTTATGGTGTGAAGGGTGGTAATGGTGTCATCCTCATTACTACCAAGCGTGGTAAGGAAGGTAAGGCTGCCGTACACGTGAAGGCGAATGCTACCATGAAGGTGGTTTCCAAGTTGCCTGAGAAATATGATTCTTACGATACTTTCCGTCTTCTGAATAGAGTGGTAGAGCGCGAGCTGAACATCAGCGACGAAAAATCCTGGGGTTCTTACAAGCCAATGGCTATTATTGACAAGTATCGTAACCCTGCTAATGCTGAGGAATGGGACCGATATCCTAACGTTGACTGGCAGAAGGAGTTATTCAATAATACTGCCATGTCTTACAATGCCAGCGTGGATGTTTCGGGAGGTACCAAACTCGTGAAATATTTTGCAGCTATTGACTTCTCTCACGAAGGTGACCTGTTCAAGGACTTCACCAGCGGTCGTGGCTATAAGTCTGGTTTCGGCTATAACCGTGTTAACATGCGTGCCAACCTGGACTTCAACCTGACCAAGACCACTCAGTTCTCTACCAACCTTTTCGGTAGTAACGGTGTCCGCCATTTCCCTTGGGACAAGGCGAGTGATTCCAGTGCTTATTGGGCTTCTGTCTATCATGCAGCTCCAGATGCCATGCGTCCTATTTATTCTGACGGAACTTATGGATACTATGGTCCACGTAAGGCCGACTGTCCTAACTCTGTGATGAGCCTTGCCCGAAGCGGTGTGGAGAACCGTACCAATACACAGATTACCACCGACTTTATTCTTACCCAGAAACTCGATTTCCTGACCAAGGGTCTGAAGTTTGTTGCCAAGGTTTCTCTTGACAATACCATGGTAGAGGAGAAACGTGGTATCAGCGACCAGTATATGGATCCGCAGCTGAAGTGGATTAACCCTGATGATGGCTCAGTTTCCTATGACCAGAGCGTGGATTACCATGAGTCTGTGGCATGGACCATCAATGGCGGTAAGGTAAAAACGGATGCAACTTATCGCCGTCTCTATTATCTGGCTCAGCTCGACTGGAACCGCAAGTTCGGCAATCATGAAGTGGGTGCAATGGGTGTATTCAACCGCAACGAATATGCCAACGGTTCTTCTTTCAAGCATTATCGTGAAGACTGGGTGTTCCGTGCCACATACAACTATGCGATGCGCTACATGCTCGAGTTGAACGGATGCTACAACGGTTCTGAGAAGTTTGGTCCCGACTATCGCTTCAAGTTCTTCCCATCAGCTTCTCTCGGTTGGACTATCACCGAGGAGCCATTCATGAAGAACATCAGGAAATATGTAGATATGTTTAAGGTGCGTGCATCCTGGGGTCGCATCGGTGATGATTCTACCGGAGGTTCTTATCTCTATTCCGACCAGTATTCCTATGGTGGTAAGACCTATCTGGGTGGTGATAATACTTATGATTCACCTTATACTATATATCGCCTTACCCGCATCGGAAACCCTAACGTGCGTTGGGAGACATCAGAGAAGCGCAACCTGGGTTTCGACTTTGGATTCCTGGGTGGATTGCTTACCGGTTCGCTGGATGTATTTAGCGACAAGCGTACCGATGTGCTCTTAACCACCCGTTCCATTCCTTCTTACTATGGTATGAGCTACACGGTTGCCAATGCTGGTTCGGTGGATGCCAAGGGTTACGAGTTGAGCCTGAAGGTGAACAAGGCATGGAACAAGAATCTGCGTACATGGGCAAACTTCAATATGACCCATGCTACCAACGAGATTAAGTTTGCTGATGACCCAAAGCTTCAGGCAAGTTATCTGAACAAGGCGGGTTATGCCATCGGTCAGAACCATAGTTACATTGATCATGGTTTTATCAGCAACTGGGATGATCTCTATGCCGTACCAACTTTTGGTAGCCATGATTCTGAGAAATATACGGGTGATGCCATCATTTCCGACTTCAATGCAGATGGTCAGATTACAGCAGATGACAAGGCACCTTATCAGTACACCTCTATTCCAGAGAATACCTTCAGTACTACATTGGGAGCAGAGTGGAAGGGTTTGAGTGTAACGGTACAGTTCTATGGTGTAACCAATGTTACCCGCGAGGTGAACTTCCCAACCTTTGAGCGTGAAACCCACATTGCCTTCAAGGAGGGTTCTTACTTCACGGCATCCAATCAGGGTGGAGAGTTGTCTTTGCCACGTTGGACCACAGTGGCAGACGATGGAAATGCCGGTACACGCTACTTCTATGACGGTGCTTTCCTGCGCCTGAAGAATGCCGAGATAGCTTATACCTTCAGGGGCGCTTGGGTGAAACGAATGCACTTGAATTCACTCCGTGTATATCTGAATGGTGACAACTTGCTGCTCTGGACCAATATGCCGGATGACCGTGAGAATAACTTCAGCGGCAACTCGGCAAATGGTGCTTATCCAACCGTACGCAGATTTAACTTAGGTTTCGACCTGACATTTTAAATGAATCGTAAATATGAAAAAGTTTATTAAAATATATACATTGCTGTTTGCGGCAGCCCTGTCTCTCTCTTCAGTATCATGTACTGATTACCTTGACAAGGCACCGGGCAGCGATATTGCCCCAACGGAGCCATATAAGAATTATACCAATTTTCAGGGCTTCTTGGAGCAGTGCTACAATGACATCCCTGGTCTTGCCTCAACATCCTGGTATCATGGCTGCTGGAACTATGGTGAGGATGAATACTGGCAACCATCAGAGGTCCGTATGCTCACTAATGCCATCGACCAGGGTAATTATTGGGCATGGGACGAGGTGCAGTATTCCCCATTCCATTCGGGCATCAACCTGAACGGCAATGATGATGTGAACCGCGATGCCAAGGGTCGTCTCTGGGGAATGTGCTGGCAGGGAATCTATACCACCAACCTGGGCTTGGAAAATCTGGGTAATCTGGTAGATGCTACCCAGGAAGAGAAGAACCTGATTGCAGGTCAGCTCTATTTCTTCCGTGCATTCTTCCATTTCCAGATTATGCAGTATTGGGGCGGTATTCCATATATCGACTTCCTGATTCCTTCTGATGCCGTGTTCAACTATCCGCGCCTCACCTATCAGGCATGTGCCGACAAGGCTGCCGAAGACTTCAAGAAGGCTGTTGAGTTGTTGCCTGTAGATTGGGATAAGACTACCGTGGGTAAGCAGACTGTGGGTAAGAACAAGTTCCGTCCTAACAAGATAGCTGCTCTCTGCTTCCTGGGTAAGAATTATCTGTGGGCTGGTTCGCCGCTGATGAATGAAGTAAGTAAGGAGAATCCTGACTTTAAGAATGTTAACGGATATAATAAGGAGTATTGCCAGAAGGCTGCTGAGGCATTCGGCGAGGCTTTGAAGATCAATAAGGAAACAGGACTTTACCAGTTGTCTTCTTATGATAATTACATGAACATCTTCTATACTTATGATCAGGGAACCAAGATTCCTGGTGAGAAGGAGGCTATCTTCTACGAGAATTCAAGTAACACCAACTGGGTTTGGAATCAGGTGACAGACTATCGTCCTACCAGCCTTATTGCAGGTGGTATCAAGGTTTATCCTACAGCCAACTATGTGGATTACTTCGGTATGGCAAATGGTAAGCCTATCAAGGACATCACGAAGAAGGATGCCGACAGCGGCTATGATCCGGAATATCCGTTCAAAAACCGTGACCCTCGCTTCTACGATCTCTTCATCTATGATGGTGTGAAGTGTGTGAAGAGTGCAGGACAAGATGCAGATGTGCAGTATGCTTCTCTTTATACGGGAGGAAAGTATCGTACGGCAACACCTTCCAAGGATTGCTTTACGGGATATTGCCTGAAGAAGTTCTGTGATCCATATCGTAATAAATTTGATGACGGTGGTGAGCGTGCTAAGATGATACGAGTACTCTTGAGCATGATTCGTCTGGCAGATGTTTATCTGATGTATTCTGAGTCGGTGGCTCAGGGTTATGGTTACAAGGAATCAAGCCAGGCATTCAAGCTGAGTGCCGTGGATGCCGTGAACATCGTCCGCAACCGTGCGCATGTGGATAAGATTGCTGATGAGTATCTTACCAATCTGGATGGCTTCATGAGCGAGCTTCGCCGTGAGCGTGCCGTAGAGTTGGCGTTCGAGGGACACCGTTTCACCGACCTTCGCCGCTGGCTCCTGATAGACAAGGCTCCTTACACCCAGAAGATGGCTGTTTACTTCGACCGTGCAGCCGACCAGAAGGATGTTGACCGCTACGACGATCCAAAGAAAAATCACGTGCTCAACCTGAAGGAGGAGCCATTGATTACCCGTAAGTTTACTTCAAAGCATTACTGGTTCCCATTCCTGAGAAAGGATGTAAAGATGTATCCTGAGTTCTCTCAGAACCCTGGTTGGGAATAATTAAACAATTCGAGAATTTATTATGAAACATAATATATTTAATAAGAGAATGTCATTGGCGCTAGCTTCCATGCTAGTCGCCAGTGGTGTGGCAAGCGCCCAGGAAATGGCTGACACTACCAAGGTAAACGTGGCTTTCGGTCAGGTTTCCAAGGCCGACCTGATGGGCGGTGTCAGCGAGGTGAATGTCGAAGAGCTGCTGAAAAAGGACTACAGCGCCAATGCACTCAATGATCTTCAGTCGCTCATCAGTGGTTATAACGGAAATGTTTGGGGACAGGGTGCACTTGTTCTCGTAGATGGAGCTCCCCGTGAGGCCAGCACCGTCAATGCCACCGAGGTGGAGAAGGTTACCGTGCTCAAGGGCGCTTCTGCCGTAGTACTCTATGGTGCCAAGGCTGCCAAGGGCGTAATCCTCATCACTACCAAGCGTGGTAAGGTGCAGCCATTGAGCATCGCCGCCACCGTCAATACGGGCATCTATACACCTAAGGCTTATCCTGAATATCTGGGTGCGGCTGAGTATATGTCGCTCTATAACGAGGCGATGACCAATGATGACCCTACACAGCCGCTGAAATACTCTAAGGAGCAGATTTACAACACGGCTATAGGTACGAATCCTTACCGCTATCCGGATATGGACTTCTACAGCAGTGACTACCTGCGCAAGTTCAACAACCGTACGGATGCAACGATGGAGGTGAAGGGCGGTAGCAAATTTGCCAGATACTATGCCAACCTGGGCATGACCTACAACAACAGCCTGGTGAAGTTTGGCGAGCACAAGAAGGACAAGGACAATTCCTTCCGCGTGCGTTCTAACATTGATGCTACCATCACCGACTGGCTGGGGGCTTATGTAAATGTAGGCATCAACATCTCGGACAACTATCGTGGACGTCCTGAGGACTACTGGTCAACAGCTACCAGCGTTCGTCCTAACTGGTATTCCGGCCTGTTGCCAATCTCCATGATGGATGCTAACAATTCAGCCTTGCAGCAGATGATAGCTGGCTCAAAATTCCACGTGCTCGATGGTCAGTATCTGCTGGGTGGAAACAACGATAACCAGTCTACTTTCTTTGGTGATGCGCTTGCTGCCGGCTACGTGAAGAATCACTCCCGTACCTTCAACTTTGATGTGGGTGTGAAAGCCGACTTCGATCAGTGGGTCAAGGGATTGAGCTTCGAGACAGCTTTCAGCATCGATTACTGGAACAACTACTCTGAGGCTTACAAGCTCGACTATGCCGTTTACGAGCCTACCTGGGCAAATGTGAACGGACAGGACATGATTATCGACCTGAAGAAATATGGTAAGGAATCAAGTAGTACGAACGAGTATATCGGTGCAGCCAAATATTACCAGAACACCACCTTCCGTGCTCAGTTTGACTATAAGAACACCTTTGGCGGTGTGCACAACGTAAATGCTACTTTGGCTGGCTGGGGTTACTCCAAGTCGAATTCCGTGGACGAGAATCATGAGAGCTCATCTGGTGTAAAGGGTTCTTCTTACCACCGCACCACCAATGCCAACCTTGCCCTTCGAGCAGCCTACAATTATGCTCAGAAGTACTACGCAGAGTTTGGCGGTGCTCTGGTTCACTCATCCAAGTTGGCAGAGGGTCATCGCAACGCTCTTTCTCCATCAGGAACATTGGGTTGGAGAATTGGTCAGGAGAAATGGTTCAAGAATGCACTTCCTTGCTTCGACGATCTGAAGCTGAATGCTTCTTACTCTGTGCTCAACCAGGACATCGACATCTCTGATTATTATCTCTACCAGGGATACTATGATGTGAAGGGTGGCTGGTACACCTGGAACGAAGGTGGTGGCAACGGAACTAACACCACACTCTCTAAGCGTGGTAGCAACTATGGTCTTGATTTCGTGAAGCGTAAGGAATGGAGAGTAGGTCTGGAGGGCTCACTCCTCAACGGAACCGTAAGCTTCGACATGAACTATTTCCATCAGCTTACTTCGGGCTTGCTTACTCCGGGAACTGCTACCATCTATCCTTCATGGATGAACAGTGACGGTTCTTTCATCACATCCCTGAACTATAACGAGGATTTGCGACAGGGCTTCGACTTCGCCGTAAACTTCAAGAAGAACATCGGCAAGGTGAAGGCACAGCTCGGACTCACAGGTATGGTGTTCGACTCAAAGGTTAACAAGCGTGAGGAGAAAAACGAATATAGCTATATGAACGCACAGGGTCAGGCTCTCGACGTGATACGCGGATATGTTTGCGAAGGCTTCTTCACACAGGAAGATGTGGACCACATGAAGGCAAACCTCGACAAGGACGATCCTAATTTCGTGCCAAACCATACCTTCGGTGAAATCAAGGCTGGTGACCTGAAGTACAAGGATATCAACGGCGACGGCAAGATTGACAACAACGACCAGCAGGTGATGGGTAAGTATGGATGGAGTGCAACTCCTTTCTTCTATGGTGTAAACATCACCTTGAACTGGAAGCAGTTTACCCTCTTCATCGCCGGTACAGGTCAGATGGGTGCCAAGGCTTTCAAGAGCAACGACTGGATTTACAACCAGAAGAAATATACCTCTGTGGTTCGCGGACGCTGGACACCTGAGACAGCCGCTACCGCTACCTATCCACGTTTGACAGCCAAGGACAATACCAACAACTTCCGCAACTCAACCTTCTGGATTTACAGTACAGACCGCTTCAACCTCAACAAGGTGCAGCTGACCTACGATATGCCAAAAGAGTGGTTTGAGAACAAGGTAGTGAAGGGTATGAGTGTTTACGTATTGGGCGAGAGCTTCTCACCATCAGCAAGCATCGCAAGTATATGGAGACCAGCTATGGTTCACCACAGTGCCGTTTCTACAACCTGGGCTTGAAGATGATGTTCTAAAGGCTGATGAAATCATATCTTAGATATTGAAAAATTAGACAATAAAGAATTATGAAATTAAGAAATATATTCATGATATTGGCTTCTGCGGCATTGTTGACAGCATGTGATGATGTCTTTACTCCTGCAGCAGAAAACATGAAGGACATCAACGAGATGGAGAATGATCCTATCATGGCCAAGGGCTTCGTGCTCACCGCTTACCGTAACTTGCCAAACTACGAGGTGGGCACAGGTACGGATGTAGCGACGGATGATGCCGTGACGAATGAGAAGGGAGCCAACTGGTCTAAGTATGCCACAGGCTCATGGACCGTTCAGAGTTGGGACCCTACGGGCCGCTGGAACAACGACTTGTCTTCCATGCAGTATTTGCATATCTTCCTGAACTCAAACATTTCGAACATCGGGTTCCTGAAGAATGCCAATGAGAACAAGCTGATGCAACGACGCCTTACAGGTGAGGCCTACGGACTTCTGGCTACCCATGCCTATTATCTGCTTCGTGCCCATGCCGGATTTGACAATGAAGGAAAGTTGCTCGGCACACAGCTCTTTGACGGATATGTAGGTACGGATGCTGATTTCAATCAGCCTCGCAAGACATTCCAGGAACATGTGGATTTCATTCTGGCGAACATCGAGAAGGCTGACAAGCTGCTGCCTATGGATTATGAGCCAGTGAAAAGCGACGACAAGGTGCCAGCCAAGTATGATGATATCCTGAATGTGCCTGAGGTGACATCGGTTAAGGATGGCAAGATGGGAATCTACAATAAGGTGATGGGTGAGAATGCACGTCAGTTGATCAATGGTCTGATTCTGCGTGCCATCAAGGCTCGTACCCTGCTGCTTGCTGCAAGTCCTGCCTTCCAGGATCCTGCCCAGAACAATGTAACCTGGGCGCAGGCTGCAGATGCTGCTGCCGAAGTGGTTGATTATGTAGGTGGTCCATCAGGCTTGCCTTCTACAGGACTCACCTACTACGACAACGATGCAGAGATAAGTGCCTTGCAGAATGGTTCCAATCCTCCGGAAATCATTTGGCGCAGTACCAAGAATGAAGGTGAGATTGATGACGAGAAGAACAATTTCCCTCCATCGCTCTTCGGAAGCGGCAAGACCAATCCTACCCAGAATCTGGTAGATGCCTTCCCTGATGCAAAGGGTTATCCTATCACCGATGCACGCAGTGAATATGATGTGAATAATCCATACGTCAACCGTGACCCTCGTCTGGCTAAATACATTATTTATAATGGAGCAACAGCGGGAGTTGAGAACAAGGTTATCAAGACTGGTAGTTCTTCGGGCGATGACGGTATCGGTCGCCGTAATGCTTCTACCCGCACCGGTTACTATATGAAGAAGATGTTGCGCATGACAGCCAACTGTAATCCTAGCAATACATCCAAGGTAATCAAATATAGCTGCAAGGCACGTTTCACCGAGTTCTTCCTCGACTATGCTGAGGCTGCCAATGAGGCTTTGGGGTCCTAAGAACCCTGGCACACATGCTTATTCTGCATACGATGTAATCAAGGCGATTCGTCACCGTGCAGGCTTGACAGATGATACTTATCTCGACGAGTGTGCCGGCGACCAGGCTAAGATGCGTGAGCTGATTCGCAACGAGCGCCGCCTGGAGCTTTGCTTCGAGGGATTCCGCTTCTGGGATTTGCGCCGCTGGAACCAGTTGGACAAGCTTACTTCTGTACAGGGTATCGATTGGAACAACGATACGTTTACCATCTTGCCAAATGTAGAAGAGCGCCATTTCGATAGCTATATGAACTATGGTTATATTCCATATTCAGAAGCATTGAAGTACTCTAATCTCCATCAGAACAAGGGATGGAAATAAACCAGTTAAAAATGATAATGAAAATGAAAAGTTTTAAGTTATTGAATACAATAGGCATTGCTGCCATGACTTTGTTGATGACCGCTTCCTGCGAGAGCGGTAACAAGGAATTTGGATATGACGGAGAAACTGCTGTCTATTTTGCCAATGCTGGTTATGTGCGCACCGTGGAGCTGGGTGAGGATCAGGAAGCTGACCTTACCGACGACAACAACCACATCATCAACATCAAGGCCTACTGTGCCGGTGGTTATGGCAACAATAATAACGTTACCGTGGATTATATATCTGATGCCAGTCTTTGTGATGGCTATAAAATCAATGGCGCTGCCATCCAGGTGATGCCATCCACTTACTATGAGATAGAGAACCCTAACCAGTTTGTCATTGCCAAGGGACAGCAGCTGGGAGGCGTAAGAGTGAAGCTTACTGATGCGTTCTTCAACGATGACAAGAGCTATGAGCAGGGCTACGTAATTCCTGTGAAGCTGACCAAGGCTCAGGGCGTTGACAAGGTGCTGGAGTCGAAGAATACTACATTCTGCCTTGTGAAGTTCGTTAATCCTTGGACTGCCACTTATCTTCGCAAGGGTAAGGATGTGAGCAACGGCAAGGAATCTCACCGTGCTTATCCATATATTGAGAAGGCTGAGGTAATCAAGGTGGTGACCAAAGGCTTGTACAAGGCACAGATGACTGTGGATGTGAAGGATGCAAGTGGCAAAGAACATCCGGTGAACGTGCTGATGACCTTCAACGGTGATGACTGCACCATCTCTTCCGGCAGTGAGGGCGTTCAGGTTTCAGGTAATGGTAAGTTTGTCAAGAACGACCAGCTTTTGGGCGAATTTAAGCGCAACACTCTCTATTTGAACTACAACATCAAGAGCGATGCCTTGGGTACGGTTGAAACCACAGATACCATGGTGGTCCGCAATCGTGGCATTGGGTTCAAGACTTTCACTCCTGAGAAGTAAGAACATGTTTAATTTGATATCAGAATTATGAAAAAAATACATAATATCCTCTTGGCCAGTGCAGCAGCTTCCATGCTGCTCACTGGTTGTGCGGAGGACTTCGATAAAAGCTACCCTGCCGGTGATAAGCCTGAGAGCGTAGCGATGGCTGACCTTACCAGAGGTTATGAAGTTCTGAAGAACTATACGGGCATGAAGCTGGGAGCCAACTTGACCATTGCAGATTTGAAAGCTGCCAATACTAGCTTTAGTACCGTTTTGGCCAACTTCAATGAAGTGAATGTCGTAGATGGCTTCTCCCATGCTGCTGTGGTTGCTGATGATGGTACGATCAGTGCCGATGCTTCAAAAGATGAAGTTGGTGCTGCTATTGCCGCAGGACTCGTTCCTACAGCTTCCCTTTTTGCACCTAACGCATGGAATTTGACCGTGATGAAAGAGGCAACTAAGGATATTTGGGTAGATGGTGAGAATGTGGATCTCCATCAGAAGTATGATTTCGAAAGCAGTGCCATCGGTGATGTCTTCGGAACTGACACGAATTCCAAAGTGGCAAAGGATCCGACAGGAAAAAACGGAAAGTCGCTCTTCAACAAGAAGGCTGCCAAGTTCATCGAGTTCCCAGTGAATCTACCAGAGGGAGCTTCGCTGTCTACTATCAAGACCATCTCCTTTGATTATTATTCATCAAATGTCAAGAAGAATGTGGTTATCAGAGTAAAGGTGGGTGACAAAGCCAAGGAGCTGAGAAACTTCGGTGTTCCTACCAAGGCTAAGACTTGGGAAACATTCATGGTGGATTTGTCAAAGGTTGACCTTACAGAAGCCTTTGATGCCGATGATATGAAATCTTCCGATATTTCTCTGGTAATTGGTCAGGGGGCTGTTCCTCAGCAGGTGTATGTTGACAATATTGATATTTACGCTCCATATCAGAAGCCGGGTTATTATAAACCTCGTCCTGTAGAAGAGAAGGCTGCTGATGTAAAAAAGGCTATGTTGCTTACGTTGATTCCGTTATGCAGAACTATGGAGACAAGGTGCAGGCATGGAATGTGGCTTCTAACCTGATAGAAGATCTCTTCTACTCTCTGAAGTCTTCAGAGAACATGGGAGCTACTGATGAATTCTATCCTAACGACTATCTGGATGAGAACTGGGTGGCTGATGTATGCAAGGAAATCCATTCAAAGAAGGCAGATGCCAAACTGTTCTACAGTGAAGAAAATCTGCTGGCTAATGCCGAGAAGACCGAGGCAGCCATTAACTACATCAAGCAGTGGAATGAAGCTGGTGCACAGATTGAAGGCATCGATGTGAAGCTCGACGTGCCATACAATAGCAGTTCTGTGGCAGAAGCTAAGGCGAATATCGACAATCTTCTTGCTACGCTGAAAGCATCAGGCCTGGAGATTCGTCTTTCTGATATGAACGTATACCTGGCTGATGCCAACGGAACAGTAGCCGATCAGAGCAAGGCTACATTCGAGGATTACAAGGCTATGGCTGAACTCTATGCCTATATTCTGAACAAGGCACAGGATGTGTTGGGCGACAAACTCTATGGGGTATCTTTCTCTACTATCAATCAGGGCACTACGGGTGTAGGACTGTGGAATCATTTCAATCGCCTTCCTACTTACGTGGGTGTGGTTAATGGACTTCAGAAAACAGAAATAAAATGGTAAGAAGATTATTTATATTTATTTTTGGGATACTGACATTCGCAGTGGCGCAGGCTCATGACGGGCCTGCCCTGCGAAGAGTTATCTCGCCATCCCAGCCGGCATGGATTATCCATATCGACACATGGAATTCTCCGAATCCGCAAGCCATCATCAATATGGTACCGGAAGACATCAAGCCTTACGTGATATTCAACCTCTCGCTCTCTGCTACGGAGAGTATCTGTGCGGATGGTAAGAAGGTGGTAGATTCATGGATGAAGGTATGTGCAGAGAACCGCGTATGGACGATGATACAGCCTGCCAGCGGCGGATGCAGCGCTTTTTATGACGACGACCTGGAACTCTATGAGAGCTACTACAAGAACTATCCTAACTTTCTGGGATGGAACTATGCCGAGCAGTTCTGGGGATTTGATGAGGATCGTAAGCGTGAGAACGGAACCGTTCATACGCCTACTTTCCTGAAACGCTTGGAACTCTTCACGCATCTCATGAAGTTTGCCCATCAGTATGGTGGCTATCTTTGCGTGAGCTTTACGCAGGCATGCTATTCTGCCAATATGATGCCAGTGGCATACATGAAGCGTAATGCCGAGATGAACCGTCTGCTTTCTACCGATAAGGAACATTTCATCTGCTGCGAGAAGTACACCATGAAGAATGGTTTCTATGATATCGAGAGCAACTGTCTGGGTGCTTATCTGGGTGGATATGCCGGCCAGTATGGTATTCGTTTCGATATCTGCGGCTGGATGGAAGAACAAGATAAACTGGATGAGAATGGCAATGCCATCAAGGACCCTTCGGATGCTTCAAAATTTCTGAAGGAGTATTACAATGATTTCCCTAAGGCTTGTGGTGCCATTCCTATCTTGGAGCATGTGGCATTGACAGGTGAGACGGTGATTGACGGTCCTGAGTTGGTGACGACTGATAACTTGCGTGAGATTGCAACTTCCAAGACTGCTGACGGTTATACCCGCAGAAACTGGGCATGGTTCAATCACTTTAAAAATATCAACATCGATATGTTCCGCAAGATACTGGATGGAACCATCAGAATCCCATCTCGCAGCGAGGTGATTGAGCGTACCAAGATTTGCGTGAAGAATGATATCAAGCCAAAGAATATCTATTCCAGCCAGAACGAGATGGAACCATACGTTTCGCCTAGCGGACTGTATGATGGGCTCTATCGGAGCGAGCAGGATGACAATGGCACACAATGGCCTAACTCCACCTTGAACAACAAATGGTGGTTGAAGGTTTCAGGACGTTATCCTGCCATCCCTGTGGTGTATGATCTCATCGACGAAGAAGCCAAGAAACTGCAGGTGGCTATCAAGAGCAGCGAGTATGCCAGCAACCCTACCTGGAGTAATGTAGCCAGCAAGAAGGCTTATATGAATAAGCTCTTCACACAGGAATATATGGGTGATATCTATGCTTCGCGTCTGGAGAATACCTGGGTTTGCTACAACCCTTATCAGTATAATGAGGAGCATATTCCGTTGGCTGCCCCAAATCGTGGTATGAAATATATCCGTAAGTACTGGGTAAACAATGGACGCAGTGCCAAGGGTACATTGAAACCTGCCTACAATACCTGTAGCCAGATTAAGATGAACCTCGCTCCATATTCTTTGGTTCACATGCGTGAGTATTCTGACAAGTTGAGTCTCTACATGCAGAACTACCGTATCAAGGATGGACTTCGTTATGGTGTGGGTGATGGTAGATTGCAGGATGACAAGAATCTCCCTGAATATTCCCAGCAGACTGATACCATCATTGTGGTGGGAGCCAGTGCTCAGCCTACTATCTCTTGGAAGGATAATTCCGAGCATTCGGCAAGTACTGTTACCAGCGAGTGGAAAAATGGTCAGTTCACGGTTTATGTAAAGCATAATGGTCCATTGGAGTTGACCATCGATAACTGTAAGGGCACCAAGACTACAGGAAAGTTGAAGGATTCTGATGTGACTGCTGCTGTCATCGAGACTCCTGCTGCTCCAGAAGCTTACGAAGGCGAGATGCAGTATGAGTTTGAACACTTCGATTACAAGAATGTGGGTGGTTGCTATGGCAACGCTTGGAACAACGGTTTCCGTGGATACTATGGTCAGGGCTGCTTGAACCTGGGTACCCAGAAGGGGGCTTCCGTTCGTGGCTACATTCCTGTTACCAAGCCTGGTAATTACAAGGTGGCTATCCGTTATCAGGCTTCCATGGGAAATGCTGTTATCAAAGTTATCTGCGGCAATCAGACCAAGCAGGTTACACTGCCAAAGAATGCTTCTTCCAACAAGGAATGGTCGGAAGTGGAGTTTGACATGGACATCGCTGATGCCAAGGGAAATATGACGGTTAACTATGTGAGCGGAAAAAGAGCTGTGCTCGATTGCGTCCGCCTGAACTACAAGGGTGCCTTGACGGGTATCGCCGGTGTAACCACCGATGCCGACCAGATAGACCATGTAGAGTATTACGACTTGCAGGGCATGCGCTTATCTGCTGCCAAGCAGGGTATCAGTATCAAGAAAGTTTATCTTCGTAGCGGTAAGACCTATACGAAGAAGATTTATAAAAACAATTTTAATTTTTACAATTATGAACACAACAATTAAGAGCTTGGCTATGGTAGCCGTAGCATTGTTTGCTGGTTTTGGTTCAGCTTCTGCACAGGAAGAGAGTGCAGATGAGGGTGTTGAATTGACTAAGGACATGTTCCACGTATGGGATGGTCTCACAAAGGACGCAATGCCAACTGATGAGCATGTTTATATGGAATGGAATGTGGGTGCAGAGAATCCAAGTGCTCCAGGTTCTGTTATCCTAGGTACATCTACAGTGGCTGAGAAAATCTATGCCGACTTGTCAGACTATCATTACATGGTAGTTTATGGTGAAGGTAGCACAAACGATAAAGGTGAAGTTGCCAAACCTCGTTTCATGTTCAACCGTACCAAAGAGAATGGTCAACAGGCTGATGGTGGCATGGTTGCCATAGAGAACAAAGCTTTTGATGCAAATACAGGTGCTATTGTTATTGATTTGAAGAAAGATTTGGTTCGTACTGTACCTGGTGAAGAACCTGCAGCTGATGATTTTGCCCACTTGGTTACTATCAAGGCTTCATGGGGCGGTACTATCCTTATTTCTTCTATCATGCTTTACAATACCCTTCCTGAGGAACTCGGAGGTGGAGCAACTGGTATCAAGAACGTTAATGTAGCAAATGATGCAGTGGTTGCAACATTCAATGCTGCTGGTGCTAAGGTAGCAGCCAATGCCAAGGGCCTTGTTATCAAGAAGTTCAAGAGTGGTAAGGTAGTAAAGGTAATGAATAATAAGTAATGGCAGAAATTCTACTCTTTACATGTAACTAGGGATTAGTCCCTAGTTCTGATGTTCGGCAAGGTATTTGTTGAATCCAGCAGATACTTTGCCGATTTTTTTATGTGTCATAACAACTGACATTTATAACAACAGATAATCGTATAACTGATAATTTTAACTGAAAATGAAAAGAACAATTTTCTTGCTTTGCTTGCTTTGTGTCTTCTGCTTGCAGGTACTGGCTGATTCAGAGCATAGCTATAAGCAGCAACCACAGAAACAGACCATCAAGGTGGGTACTGCTACACGAGAGATGCTGGTGTATGTTCCTGCCGATTTGCCCGAGAAGGCTCCGATGGTTATCTCCATGCATGGAGCAAACCAGGATCCCAATTATCAAATGAACCAGACTCATTGGAACGAGGTGGCTGATACGGCAAAAATTCTGGTGGTTTATCCTAAGGGAAACGGTAACTTCTGGGATATTTCGGGTTCGGGAGATGTAAAGTTCATTGAAACCATCATGAAGACGATGCAGAAGAAATATAAGGTAGACAAGAATCGCATCTATATCTCTGGCTTCTCCATGGGCGGAATGATGACTTATCATTGTATGACCAAATTGGGAACTGTAGTTGCAGCCTTTGGTCCTGTGAGTGGTATCCCTGTCGATTATCGTGAGCCTGTGGCTCCACGCCATGTGCCTATTATGCACATCCATGGCACGGGAGATGATGTCGTGAAATGGGGCGGCGATCCAAACCATGCCGCTGGTGGCTATGGTAGGATTGACGATTATGTCAAGAAGTGGGCTGCTTATGAAGGTTGTGATGTGGATAATCCAGAGGTGATTCGCCCTTATCCTGCAACCATGAGTTATGCTGCCGCCACTCGTACTCGCTATATCAATAAGATGGATGGTACGGAGGTTACTCTCATCGCCATTGATAGTAAGGGACATTGGCATTCGGATGATCCTAATGCAGTCTATTCTACCCGCGAGCTTTGGAACTTCTTTAAGCAGTATAAGCTCGATCTTCCTGATAATGAAGATTCTAGCGAGGCTAAGGGTGAGGTGTTGTTCTCTGACAATTGGGAAGACGAGGTCATCAACGTAGGTGAAGGCGTGCCTGCTGGGTGGAAGCGCATCAATAGCATGAATGATGGGAGCCGCAGCGATGAGAAAGCGAACGGCGCTGCCAATACGGGTGGTGCTCGTATCAAGGATTTCGTGGCTGGTGGTGATTTCAATACAGGATTCTATCTCAGTGCTCGTGACTTTGACCAATGCAAGCTCTCTTATGGCTTGTATGATGGGCATCGTCTGCATTTGATTCCTGGCAAATACCAGCTTTCTTTCAACTCTTCTTATTGGAATGATGGTTCCGAGAATGGGGCAGTGACCTTTGATGCTGGCATTGCTGGCATAAGCGACAATAATTCTGTCTTGTTGGAACAGAACTTGGATTCGGAAGGTAACTTGAAGGAGAATGCCAATCAGGTGGTGAAAGGTTCTCTGGCTCACTTCTTGAACTTCACTGTAGAAAAAGAAGGTGACTATGAACTTTATTTCACCATGTCTTCTGGTTGGGCTGCGGTTATCTTGGGTAATGTGAAGATTAGAAAGGCGGATACCGGTACGGGTATCACTGATTGTACAACCGATGCCTTCGGAAAAGGTGTTGTCACAACTTATAATCTGGCGGGTCAGCGCATCAGCGCTCAGACTAAGGGCTTGGTTATAGAGCAGATTCAGTTTGCCAATGGTAAGAAGGTTTCCAGAAAGGTAATCAAAAAATAGTAAACTGGGTAATAGTTGGTGCATAACAGTTGGTCACCGCATGCACAACAGCTGTTGTGCATGCGCATATCAGCTGTTATGCAAGCGCACAACAGCTGTTGTGCGACCGGAGATACTGATTGTCTCAACAACATATCCTATCTCTTCCAACAACTTATCCTGTCTCTTCCAACGACATATCCTGTCTCTTCCAACGACAAGAAGAGGGTGAATCATAAACTTATGACGCATCCTCTTTTTGAGTATATCGTATAATAAACTTTATCTCTTGTAACTTTTTGAGTAAAAAAACAGGTAAAGAATGCAAATTCTTGGGCTTTCTTTCTTTTTTCTAGCAAAAATTATATAATTTTGCATCATTCATCATGTAAACAACAATTTTGTATATTTCAATCATAAACCTATGAAGCGTTTTTTACTTTTTGGAGTTCTTTGCCTCGTGCAAATGTTGACAAGCTTCTCTCATGCTAACTCTGGACGGATTTATACATCCAACGACATGTCGAGTAGCCTGATTCGATGTATCATACAGGATAAGTATGGTTTCATTTGGGTGGGTACGAATTATGGACTGAATCGTTTTGACGGCTATAAATTCAGTACCTATCTTTGCAATCCTGCTGATATCACCACCATCCAGGATAATGAAATCGTAAAGCTCTATCCTTACAGCAAAGAGTTCCTCTTTGTGGCAACAAATCGTGGACTCTATAAATATTCCTATCTTACCAATAGTTTCCAGCATATCGTATTGGAAAAGAAAGATGAGAAGATAAGAGTAACTTCTCTTATTGAGGATGGAAAGCATAATCTCCTGATAGGTACAGCCGGGTATGGTGCCTATAGGTTGGATATGACTACAGGTAAAGTTACTCGCCTTTCAAGGAAATCTGCAAATTCAGTGGATAATTTCTTTGCTATGCTGTTCTTTGATGCTGAGGGATATCTGTGGCAGGCTAATCATACAAAGGTGTTGAGAAAATATAAATACAATGGCAAGTCTATCAAACTGGTAAGTGTATATGAACCTAAAGGTCTGTTTGGCATCCGTAAATTATATGCCACAGACAAGAAGGGGTTCTTTGTGGCGCATACGGGCGGCATTATGCGCTATGATTATGCCTCGCATAGCTTCTCACGCTACGATTTCGATTTTTCAGCTCATCAGGGGGCAGGATATATCAGCGCTGTTACCTTGGATAAGTATGGCAATTTATGGTTGGGTACTTCGGGAGATGGAACTTTCAAGATACCGCATGGAAGCAGAAAGGCTTATCGGGTGGAGTTGAATAACCAATCGTTTATCTTTGATAATGCGCATATCAGCGATTTGCTGATAGATAGAGATGGTAATCAGTGGTATGGATGCTATATGAAAGGACTTTTCTTGTCGAATAATGATAAGAATGTGTTCCATCCGGTTTCTTTGGATGAATTAGGGGGGGTATGGAAACCATTTCGTCTGTAGTGGGAGTTGCTGACGGATTGATGCTTTTTGTGGTCAAAAATCATGGGTTGTATCTCTTGGATGAGAAGACGGGCAATACCAAGCTACTACAAAGTCCTGCAGGACCAATCAAAGTGTACTCGGATTTTCGGAAGAATGTTTATGTATATGGCCGTGATGGCATTTATGAGTATGATTGGAAGCATCAGACTTACCGGTTGTTGCAGCCTGCCAATGGACTTTCTCTAGATGGTATGCAGGTAGATGCTGCTGGTAATATTTATTTTGCGAGCCCGGGCAACGGACTTTATGTATGGAATAGAAAGAGTGGCAAGATGACGCAATATCTGATGGATGATAAGCGTCCACACAAAACCATTTGCAATAACTGGATATCGGAGATCAGGTTAGATTCCCGGGGATGGCTCTGGTGTGCAACAGCCAATGGTGTGTCGTGCATGGATACCAAAACCGGATATTTTGACATCATTCTTTCTCGGCCTTTGTTAGAGGGTAAAACGTGCTATTCTACATTAGAACTGTCGGATGGTAAGATTGCTATTGCCACAGAGATGGGGCTTTATCTCTATGACAGGAAAAAACAGCAGACTACCCCTTGGCCTCATTCCGAGAGTATTAGCGGATTGAGAATTTATTCGCTGAAGAAGGATGCCAAGGGAAACCTATGGATGAGTACTGCGCAGGGTATCTGGTGTTATGATAGTAAAGCTAAGTCGTTTTTCTCTTTTGAAAAGGGAAACGGACTCTTGACCAAGGAATATCTGGCTGGAGTAGTAGGTTCTACATCTGATGGGGTTATCTGTTATGGAAACTCCGAAGGATTGACTTATTTTAGGCCTTCTCAGGTAAAGAATTATGATGAGAAAACGTCCGCCATTTATCTGTCGGGTGTGTTGCTTGATGGAAAGATGGCTCCGTTTATTGGAGATAATCTGAGTGTTCCGTCTGATTTCAAGTCGATTGTGCTCAGCTTCTCCCAGCTTGATTATCAGAGCGTGGGTAACATCGTGTTTCAGTATCGCATCAACGGGGGCAAATGGATCAGCAATGCGGCTGGCGACAATAGCTTTAACTTCACTGGTTTGTCGTATGGACATTATCGTATAGAGGTGCGTACCTATTGCAACGGTAAGTACTCTATATACAATAAGGTGATAAAACTGAACGTGTTGGCACCTTGGTATCTCACAGTTTGGGCTAAGCTTATCTATCTGATCCTGGTTCTCGGCTTTATGGCTGCTGTCATCTTTATCTATCTGTACAAGAAAAAAAGAGATCTTGAAGAGGCTAAGATGCAGTTCCTCATCAATGCCACCCACGATATCCGTTCGCCGCTTACTCTGATTATGGAGCCTCTGAAGAAATTGAAGGAGCGATTGGGAAATGCTGAGGAGTATCATGAAGATATTGATACCATGGACCGAAACGCACAGCGTCTGCTCACCCTGGTGAATCAGATTCTCGACAAGCGACGCCTGGACAAGCATCAGATGAAACTTTCGTGCAGGGAAACCAACCTGGTGGAGTTTTCGAGGGGATTGGTTTCACTCTTCACTTACAATGCCAATCTGCGTGGTATTAATATCAGGCTGGAGATGCCAGAGACGCCTGTGAATGCATGGATAGATCGTAATAAACTGGATAAGGCAATAGCCAATCTGCTGTCTAATGCCTTTAAATATACGCCTAATGGCGGCGAAATCATCTTCCGCATTGAGAAGCAGGATAAGAAGGTGCTCCTGTATGTGATTGATAGCGGCAAGGGATTGGGAAAGAACGATGATGCCAAAACCCTGTTTGAACGCTTCTATCAGGGAAAGAATTCGGCTGATATGCACCTGGGAGGTTCGGGCATCGGCTTGAATCTATGCCGATCCATCGTAAGGCTTCATGGTGGCGATGTATATGCACATAATCGTGAAGACGGGAAGAGCGGTGCCTGTTTCATCATAGAATTGCCTTTGGGTAAAGAGCATCTCAAGAATAATCAGATTTGTTTGGACAATGTGGGTACCAAAAAGAAACAGCAGCGAGGTGCGGCTAGCAGAAACAGTAAAATCCTGCTAGTGGATGATGATATCGAAATCTGCCGTTATCTCAAGTCGGAACTGAGTGACTGGTATCGCTTTGTAATCTGCAACAATGGCAAGGAGGCGCTGAAGCAGCTGCTTTCTGGTGATTTCGACTTGGTGGTAAGCGATGTGGTGATGCCGGAGATGGATGGTATCACGCTGCTTAGAAATATCAAGGGCAATGCCAATATCAGCCACGTGCCAGTAATCATGCTTACTTCCAAATCGGAAATCAGCGATAGGCTAGAGGGTATTAAGCTAGGAGCTGATGCTTATCTGGCAAAACCATTCAGTCTGGAGGAACTTCATCTCACGATAGACAATCTCATCGACAATGTACGTCGCCTGAAGGGTAAGTTCACTGGAGCTCTGAAGCAGGATGACAAGGTGGAGAAGGTAGAGGTGAAAGGCTACGATGAGGAGCTGATGGAGCGTATCATGAAGGTAGTGAACGAGAACTTGAGCGATTCTGACTTCAATGTAGAGAAGATGTGTGATGAGGTGGGCGTAAGCCGTACTCAGCTGCATCGTAAGTTGAAGGAAATGACCGGTGTTCCTACTAGCGAGTTCTTGAGAAACATCCGTCTCAATGAGGCTGCCCGATTGATAAGAGAGCATAAAATCAACATTACGCAGGTTTCATATATGGTGGGATTTGCCAATAACAGTCATTTCTCCACTGCATTTAAGAAATATTTCGGTATGTCGCCTACAGAATATGCGGCAAGATACTCTGAGTAAAGTTTTTGAAACACTAAAATAAGTCATTATGATTGTTTATTCGTAATTTTGCAGCGTTAAACGAATAAATAATCATAATGATGAATACAACGAAAATCTTGCTTTCAGAAAGCCGTTACTGATGATCGCTCTGCTGAGCATTGCGCCTGCCTTGGGTGTTGTGGCGCAAGATAAACTTTATAAGGATGAGTTCCCGCTGGGCGACATCACCCTTCTTGACGGACCATTGAAGCATGCTCGCGACTTGAACGTGCAGGTGCTCCTGAAATATGATTGCGACCGCATGCTGGCCCCTTATCGCAAGGAGGCTGGCTTGCAGCCTCGTAAACCTTCTTATCCCAACTGGGATGGACTGGACGGACATGTGGGCGGACATTATCTGTCGGCTCTTGCCATAAATGCAGCCACAGGCAATGAGGAATGCCGCAAGCGCATGGAATATATGATATCCGAACTCCAGCTGGTGCTTGATGCCAACAATCAGCGCCATGACGCCTGGTGCCATAACTATATCGGTGGTGTTCCGAATAGTGCCAAGATGTGGACGGCTTTCAGTAAAGGAGATTTCGGACCTTACTTCGGAACATGGGCACCTTTCTATAACATTCATAAGATGTATGCAGGACTTCGTGATGCATGGCTCTATTGTGGAAATGAACAGGCAAAGAATCTGTTTCTGAAGTTCTGCGATTGGGCTGTGGACATAACGCATGATTTGAGCGACGGACAGATGGAGAAAATGTTAGGCAATGAGCATGGAGGCATGAACGAAGTGCTTGCTGATGCATACGCTATTACCGGAGAGCAGAAATATCTGAATTGTGCTCGCCGATTCTCTCACAAGCTGTTGCTGGTGCCAATGGAAGAAGGCAAGGATTGTCTTGACAATATGCATGCCAATACACAGATTCCGAAGGTTATCGGATATCAGCGCATCGCTGAGTTGGCTCATGATGTGCAATATCACAATGCCAGCGAGTATTTCTGGGAAATTGTGACACGTCAGCGTTCGCTGGCTTTGGGAGGAAACAGTCGACGTGAGCATTTTCCTACTAAGGAAACATGTATAGACTATATCAACGACATCGATGGTCCGGAGTCTTGCAATACCTATAATATGTTGAAACTGACAGAGGACTTGAATCGAGTGAAACCTGATGGAATGTATGGTGACTTTTATGAGACTGCGATGTTCAACCATATCCTCTCTGCCCAGCATCCGCAACATGGTGGCTATGTCTATTTCACTTCTGCCCGTCCTCGTCATTACCGCAATTATTCTGCTCCTAATAAGGCAATGTGGTGCTGCGTGGGAACAGGAATGGAAGACCACGGAAAGTACGGACAGTTTGTCTGGACGCACGATAAGGGTGTGAAGGCGGAGGATGATGCGCTCTATGTGAATCTCTTCGTGGCTTCCGAATTGAATTGGAAGGATCGAAAAATGATTCTTCGCCAGCAGACTGCCTTTCCTTATGCGGAAACATCTGTCATAGAAGTAACCAAGGGTAAGGGGACTTTTATCCTGAAAGTTCGCAAGCCATCCTGGTGTGACAACTTCACCGTGACAGGTGTTGGCTTCGATATCAACAATTATGAGGAGAATGGTTTTGTTTGTATCAAAAGAAAATGGAAGAAAGGAGATAAGTTAAAAATCTCTATGCCTATGCACGCTTCCATCAAACCGATGGTCAATGTGCCTCAGTATGTGGCAATCATGTATGGTCCTATCCTGCTCGGCATGAAGACTGGAACGGAGGATATGCGTTCGCTCATAGCAGATGACAGTCGTTTCGGACAGTATGCCGGTGGAAAAAAGTTGCCTCTAAACAAGGCTCCAATCCTTTTGCCAAAACATCTTAACGATATTGCGAAGGATTTGAAGCCTATTTCTGGCAAGCCATTACACTTTAAACTTGGTACCCATATGGAGAATGCCATCGAAGGTGAATTACAGCCTTTCTTCGAGATTCATGATTCTCGCTACATGATGTATTGGTTGGCTCTGGGTGAGAATGAATATAGGAATTATATGCAGAAGTTGGCTGCAGAGGAGAGGGAAAGTCAGGAATTGGAGGCTCGAACTGTGGATAAGGTAAGTCCGGGAGAGCAGCAGCCTGAGACTGACCATCGCATGGAGGCTGATGCTACTGAGCATGGCAATACAGAAGGTGTCTTCTTCCGCGATGCGAAGGATGGACATTTCTTCAGCTATCTGATGCAGACTAAAGGAGAGAGTAATCTTAGTCTCCAACTTAAGTTCTGGGGGCAGGATGAGTGGCGCACTAGTGAGTTTGATATCTACATTGACAATCAACTTCTGACAAGTGTAAACAACAGTCATCGTTGGCGCACCACCCAGTTTAAGACCGTTGATTATGCCATTCCTTCTGAGTTTGTTAAGGGCAAGGAGGAAGTAAGAGTGAAGTTTGTGGCCCATAAGGGCAAGCAGGTTGGTCAGATTTATGGAGTTCGACTTGTGAAGAATTAATTGTAGAAAAGTATATGTTAGCATATATTCTACTCAAGAATGGGGCAAGTGCCTCAATAAACAGTAGGTATGTGTGGTAAGACAAACTTAATAAAGTTTTTGGAACATCTAGTAAAGTCATTATGATTGTTTTTTCGTAGTTTTGCAGCATTAAACGAATTAACAATCATAATGATGAATACAACGAAAATCAACTTTCCATGGTCAAGGCCTCTCTTGGCCTGTTGTTTTGTGATGTTTGCCCTCACTGCAATGGCTGATTCCTTTATCAGCTTCCGACAGCAAGGGGGAGCATTTCCTATTTCCACCGCCTCTCAGATGTCTGGTATCTGCATGGATGCTCACGAAAAACAAGGTGTGAAAAGAGCAGCGGAAGACCTGCGTAAGGATATCTATACCGTGTCGGGTCGTTCACCCAGAGTGTGCTGCCAGGGCGAGGATGTGGTGCGTTATCCCATCCTCATTGGTACATACGGAGTGAGTGAAGCTATTACTCGCCTTGCCAAGAAAGGCATCTTGCCAGAGCGTTCGCTCAAGGGCAAGTGGGAGAGCTTTGTCATCAAGACCATTGATCATCCTGCCAAGGGTATGGAGCGTGCCTTGGTGGTGGCAGGTAGCGATATGCGTGGCACCATCTATGGCATTTACGAGATTTCCCGACAGATGGGGGTGTCGCCTTGGTATTGGTGGGCGGATGCGCCGATAGCCAAGCATGAGGAGGTCTTTGCCAAGCCATGCTCTGTGGAGAGTGGAGAGCCGAAGGTAAAATATCGTGGTTTCTTCATCAATGATGAGTTCCCTTGTATGACCACCTGGGCTAGAAATAAGTTTGGGGGCATGAACAGCCAGATGTATGCCCATGTCTTCGAACTCCTTCTTCGCCTCAAGGCAAACTGCCTCTGGCCTGCCATGTGGGGCTCGTTCAAGGAATACAAGCCTTTGGTACCTATCCTGAAGGATGAGAACGGACTGTATGAGGGCAACTGCTTCAATGAGGATGATCCGGAGAATGCCCGACTGGCTGATGAGTATGGCATCGTGATGGGTACCTCGCATCATGAGCCGATGCAACGCTCGCAGCAAGAGTGGATTCGACATAAGAAGAACTATGGCAACGGTGAATGGAACTGGTTGACCAACAAGAATGCCATCAAGCGTTTCTTCCGAGAGGGAATCGAGAATAGCAAGGGTTACGACAAGCTAGTGACCATCGGTATGAGAGGTGACGAAGACCGTCCGATGACCGATGCAGGTAGTAGAGAGGCTAACTTCCGGCTGATGGAACAAATCATTTCGGAACAGCGAAAAATCATAGCTGATGTCACCAGGAAACCAGCCTCCGAGACCCCACAGGTCTGGACACTCTACAGTGAGGTGCTCGATTATTATGACCAGGGACTCAAGGTGCCCGATGATGTCATCGTGATGCTTTGCGATGACAATTTCGGTCATGTGCGCCGACTTCCTGATAGAAAGAAAAATTTCCACAAGGGCGGCTATGGTATGTATTATCATGTAGGCTATTATGGTGCGCCGAGAGCCAGCAAGTGGCTCACCATGTCGCATATCGCCGAGATGTGGGAGCAGTTGCAAGCCACTTATCAACATGGTGTGGATAAACTCTGGATGCTCAATGTCGGTGATATCAAGCCCCATGAGTTTGCCATTGACTTTTTTATGAACATGGCATGGAATCCCGATGCCTTCGATGCCAGCAACCTGGAGCAATATGCACAGGGATTCTGTGCCCAGCAGTTTGGTGATAAAGAGGCGAAAGAGGCTGCTCGTCTCTTGATGAGCTATGGAAGATATGCGTCTAGGGTGCAAGCCGAATTGCTGGATGACAAGACATACAATTTGCAGACGGGAGAGTTTAAGGGCGTACGGGATGAATTCCTGGCCTTGGAGGCACGAGCCCTGCGTCAGTATCTCACCCTGGATGAGACTGCGAAGGATGCCTATCAAGAGTTGGTTCTCTTCCCAATACAGGGCATGGCAAATCTCTATGATATGTATTACTCTTTGGCGATGAACAAGCAACTCTATCGTGAGGGACGTATTGAGGCTAATACATGGGCAGATAGGGTGGAGGAATGTTACAGGAGAGACTCCTTGCTCTGCGACAATTATAATCACCATATCGCCAATGGCAAGTGGAATCACATGATGGATCAAGTGCATATCGGCTATCAAAACTGGCATGCTCCACAGCATCAAGTTATGCCTATGGTATATCGCATTCAGCAGAGTACCCCTTTTGCCGTTACGCAGCCTAGTACAGGCTACGTGTTCGAGCAAGATGGCGGCATGGTGGTGATGGAGGCAGAGCATCTCTTCTCACTGAAACCTGCAGAATCTGACAAGTCGCAGTGGAGACTCATCCCAGGTTTAGGACGGACGAAGTCGGGTATAGCTCTCTTCCCATATACCCAGCCAACAGCAGGAGCATACCTTACCTATAAAATGAGATTTAAGGCAGATGTGGATTCGGTGGATGTACATCTTATTACCGATGCAGTGATGCCCTTTGTGCTGGGTGGTCATTATGTGGCAGTGTCGCTGGATGGTGGCAAGGAAGAGATTGTAGGGCTGAATCAGAATCTGAACTGGGAGCATAAGTACGACTTGATGTATCCTACAGCCGCATCTCGCATCATCGAGAAGAAGGTGAGGATGGCTGTAGGAAACATGGAGAAGGCTGAACATACCTTGAGGCTTCGTCCTATGCAGCCTGGTATTGTATTTGAGAAAATACTCATCAATCTTGGTGGGTATAAACCTACTCATCTAGGAATGCTAGAGAGTCCTTACGTGAAGTAAGGTCACTCTCTATACTTCATGTCGGAAAGAATATCTTCTCGGGTTGGAGAAAGTATCATTCCGGGTGCTAGGAAGTAACTTCTCCATTGTTGCCACTAGGCTCGGCAGACCTGCTGAGCCTAGTCAGCAGGTCTGCTGACTGCAGTCAGCACCTCTGTCGAGCCTAGTGGGAACACCTTGTTGTCGTAAATCTATAACCTCTTTAGTCGTACGAATGGTTGGCAGCTACGTTATCATCTGCTGTCAAGCATATGCTTCATGTCGTTCGGGCAAAACTTGTAGGTAAAGATGTAAAACGGTGTGTTTCTTTTGAAATGCACCGTTTTTTTCTTACACCATGATTGTCTTGCCAAAGTATTTGTAACATACAGCAAAGTGAATCTTCTGCTTTTTTATTACCTTTGCACTCAAAAATAGAAACTAATAATTTTAGATAAACAATGAACAATAAGTTTTTGATTGCTTCGGCTTTGTGCATGAGTATGAGCGCAACGATGAATGCGCAGAATCCTATCATACAAACACAGTTGACTTCAGACCCAGCTCCTCTTCCTGTCGGTGACCGGCTTTATGTCTATGCCGGTCATGATGAAGATAAGGCTGACTTCTTCTGGATGAACGAATGGCGTGTGTATTCCACCAAGGATATGGTGAACTGGACAGACCATGGTTCTCCGCTCGACCTCAGTTCTTTTTCCTGGGCTGACGACCGTGCCTGGGCAGCACAGACCATCGAACGTAATGGTAAGTATTACTGGTATATCTGTGCGCACTCTAAACTGACGGGTGGAATGGCTATCGGCGTAGCTGTGGCTGATTCTCCTACCGGTCCGTTCAAGGATGCGCTGGGAAAACCGCTTTTCGATAATGGAAGTTGGGACAATATCGACCCTACCGTCTGGATGGACGAGGATGGTCAGGCTTATCTCTATTGGGGTAATCCGCATCTTTACTATGCCAAACTGAATAAAGATATGATCAGCTTCAAGGGTGGTATAGATGCTAAGGCAGCTGTTGATAAAAAGCGTGAAGTGGGCAGAATCGTGATGACTGAGGAGGGATTCGGTTCGCCTGACGTGGAGAAGCGCGATTCAACCCGAAAATATAAGGATTGCTACACAGAGGGACCTTGGTTCATGAAGCGTGGCAAGAACTATTATATGCTTTATGCTGCAGGTGGAGTGCCTGAGCATATCGCTTATTCCATGAGCAAGAAGCCTTTCGGACCATGGAAGTATATGGGCGAAATCATGCCATTGGAAGATACGGGGTCCTTTACTAACCATTGCGGTGTGACCGACTTCAAGGGCAAGTCTTATTTCTTCTATCATACGGGTAAACTGGGTGGCGGATTCGGACGCAGTGTGGCTGTGGAAGAATTCAAATATAATGCCGACGGCACATTCCCAATTATCCACCATACTCAGGAAGGAGTGGCTCCTATCGCAACCCTCAATCCTTACAAGCGTCAGGAGGCTGAAACCATCGCTTTCTCTAAGGGAGTGAAGTCGGAGCAGACCGATGATACGGGTGTTTATATTTCTGAAATCCATGAAGGCGATTATATCAAGGTACGCGAGGTGGATTTCGGAAATGAGAGTCCGGATGCATTTGCCATCTCAGCGGCGTGCTCTTCGCTTGGAGGTTCGCTGGAGGTTCATCTCGATAAGGAAGATGGCGAACTGATAGCTAAACTTGATGTTACCAAGACGGGTGGCTGGGAAAAGTGGAAGACTTTCTCGGCACAAATGCTAAAGAAAGTAACAGGAAAACATGATATATACTTCGTGTTCAAAGGATTGAAGGGAAGCAAACTCTTCAATTTCGACTGGTGGAAGTTTGAGAAGAACTTCGCCAATCCTGTGGTTTGGGCTGATGTGCCTGATGTGGATGTAATCCGTGTGGGTGACAGTTTCTATATGGTAAGCACCACCATGCATCTGATGCCGGGTGCGCCTATCATGAAATCGAAGGATCTGGTGAACTGGGAAACCGTGAACTATATCTTCCCTAAACTTACTGATTCGCCTAAGTATGACATGAAGGAGGGTACCGTGTATGGTCGTGGTCAGTGGGCCACTTCTCTGCAGTATCATCGTGGCAAGTTCTATGCGCTCTTTGCTCCGAATGATAATCCCGGTGGAGAGACTTATATCTGTACAGCCGATGATATCGAAGGCAAATGGACTATCCACAGCCGTTTGCAGCATTTCCATGATGCCGCTCTCTTCTTCGATGACGACGATAAGGCATACGTGGTTTATGGAACGGGAGAGATGGTGCGGCTGAATACAGACCTTACGGAAGTAGTGCCGGGCAGCCATCGCAAACTCTTTGAGCGTGATGCTGATGAAACGGGTTTGCTCGAAGGCTCCCGCATGATCAAGCACAACGGCAAGTATTATCTCCTGATGATTTCGTGGCCACAGGGACACCCTCGTCGTGAGGTTTGTTATCGTGCTGATAAAATAACGGGTCCTTACGAAAAGAAGGTGATTCTGGAAACGGAGTTTGCCGGATTCAACGGCGTGGGACAAGGTACGATTGTAGATGATAAGGATGGCAACTGGTATGGCATCGTATTCCAAGACCGTGGTGGTGTGGGCAGAGTGCTCACGCTGGAGCCATGTACCTGGAAGGACGGATGGCCTATGCTGACCGATGAGAAGGGCAATATTCCTGCCAAGATGCAGAAGCCTGTATTGGGCTACGATGGCAAGGGACTCGTGTATAGCGACGATTTCTCGAAGGATAAACTGGAATTGCAGTGGCAGTGGAACCACAATCCTGTGGATAATGCCTGGTCGCTCACAGAGCGCAAGGGCTGGCTCCGTCTGAAGACATCCCGTATTGTTCCTAACATCTTCCTGGCTCCTAATACCATCAGTACCCGTACCGAAGGACCAACTTGCGAGGGAATCGTCAAGATGGATGTAAGCAAGATGAAGGATGGCGATGTGGCTGGCTTGTCAGCCTTCCAGGGTGATGCGGCCCTGCTTTCTATCGTAAAGGAAGGCAAGAAACTCTTTGTGGTTGGTACCAAGGAGAGTGTAGCTTTGACAGAAAAGGAAAAGGCTGTGACTGATGTGAAGCGTGAGGTGGTTTATCGCCAGCCTTTGAACTTGAAGGTGGATAAGGCAACCAAGTCAAGCATCATCTATCTGAAGATGAGTTGCGATTTCCGTCTTCATCAGGATCTCGCCACCTTATTATATAGTATAGACGGCAAGACCTGGGTTCCTGCCATCAAGGATTTCAAGATGCAATATGATTATCGCCGCTTCTTCATGGGCACCCGTATTGCCATCTATAATTATGCGACAAAGGCTGCTGGCGGATATGTGGATGTTGATTCTTTTGAGTATTCTAAAAGAAAATAGATTTAAAGTTTGAGCTTTTTTTAATTTTAACGGCACAAAGTGAAGGAAAATCAAAAAGTTTCCTTATCTTTGTGCCGTTTTTAATAACTAATCAATGCTGATTTTATGAACAGAAATAAGATGATTTTGGGGGCTTGGGTCTTGGGACTATTGTTTCCGATAGAGATGATGGCTAAGACAAGTTGCACAGATAATAGTACTCTGCTTTGGTATAACGCCCCTGCTCAGCAGTGGCTGGAGGCTCTGCCTATCGGAAACTCACATCTGGGAGGTATGGTGTATGGCGGAACCACGGACGAGAATATCCAGTTGAATGAGGAGACTTTCTGGAGTGGCGGTCCTCATAATAACAATAGCAAGAAATCCCTGGAGAATCTGCCAAAGGTGAGGGAACTCATCTTCAACGGAAGGGAAGAGGAGGCAGCGGCTCTCATCAACCAGACCTTCATCCCAGGTCCTCATGGCATGCGCTTCCTGCCGATGGCAAATCTGCATGTCAGAATGAAGAACCAGGGAAAGGCTGAGCAGTTTGTGCGCAACCTGGATTTGAAGAGGGCGATTGCCACGACTTCTTTCGTGATGGATGGCGTAAGATATACTCGTACAACCTTTGCTTCGCTGGCTGATGGCGTTATCGTTTGCCACATCAAGGTGAGTAGAAAGGGTGCCCTGAATATCGATGTTACCCTGGATTCGCCTTTTGAACATCAGGCTCAGAAAACGCCTTCAGGGGTTATGCTGAAGGTGAAGGGACAAGACCAGGAAGGCATCAAGGCGGCTCTCACTGCCGAATGTGTGGCGGATGTAAAGACAGATGGCACCGAGGCAACAATCATTGTGAGTGCTGCCACCAATTTTGTGAACTATCACGATGTGTCGGGCAATGCAGCCCAACGCAATGCCGACTATATAAATAAGGTGAAACTGATGAGCTATGCACAGTTGGAGAAACGCCATGTGGAGGCTTACCAGAAGCAGTTCGCTACTTCTTCTCTGATTTTGTCAACCGATATCAATGCTTCGTTGCCTACTAACCAGCGCCTGGAGAAATTTGCGGGCAGCAAGGATATGGCGATGGTGGCACTGATGTATAACTATGGTCGCTATCTGCTCATCTCCTCTTCCCAGCCTGGTGGACAGGCGGCAAACCTGCAGGGCGTTTGGAACGACAGCAAAAATGCACCTTGGGACAGTAAATATACCATCAACATCAATACGGAGATGAACTACTGGCCTGCCGAGGTAACGAATCTCGGTAACACCACGGAACCTCTGTATTCGCTGATTAAGGATTTGAGTGTAACGGGAGCACAGACGGCTAGGGAAATGTATGGCTGCCGTGGCTGGATGGCACATCATAACACCGATATCTGGCGCATAGCTGGTCCGGTGGATGGTGCGCAGTGGGGCATGTTTCCGAATGGCGGAGCCTGGCTCACCACCCATCTCTGGCAGCATTATCTCTATACGGGCGACAAGGCTTTCCTCAAACAGTGGTATCCGGTAATAAAAGGTGCCGCTGAGTTCTATCTCGACTATATGCAGAAGTTGCCGGGCACCGAATTGAAGGTAACCGTGCCGTCGGTGAGTCCGGAACAGGGACCTAAGGGTAAGAGAACTGCCGTAACGGCGGGATGCACGATGGACAACCAGATAGCCTTCGATGCTCTGACCAGTGCTGTGAAGGCTTCTGAAATATTGGGTGTTGATGAGGCTGAGCGCAAGGATATGCAGCAGCTGGTTTCGCAGATTCCGCCAATGCAGATAGGAAAGTACGGACAGTTGCAGGAGTGGCTCGTGGATGCGGATGATCCGAAGAATGAGCATCGCCATATCTCGCATCTCTATGGATTGTATCCATCCAATCAGATTTCTCCTTTTTCTCATCCTGAACTGTTCCATGCCGCAGCCACCACTCTGAAGCATCGTGGCGACCAGGCTACGGGCTGGAGTCTGGGTTGGAAGACGAACTTCTGGGCACGTATGCTCGATGGCAATCATGCTTTCAGAATCATCAGCAATATGCTTCGCCTGTTGCCATCTGATGCGCAGGCAAAGGAATATCCTGATGGCAGAACCTATCCGAATCTCTTCGATGCCCATCCACCATTCCAGATTGACGGCAACTTCGGAGTAACAGCCGGTATCGCCGAAATGCTCCTGCAGAGTCATGATGGAGCCGTGCATCTCTTGCCGGCATTGCCTGATGCCTGGAAAGAAGGAAGCGTAAAGGGACTTCGTGCCCGTGGCGGCTTTGTGGTGGATATGGACTGGAAGAATGGCAGACTGATGAAGGCGAAGATTCGTTCCACCATCGGAGGTGTGCTGCGTCTCCGCTCCTACGTTCCGCTTAAGGCGAAGAATCTGAAGAAGGCTGAAGGAAAATGTCCAAATATCCTTTTTGCATCTGCAGAAGTGAAACCAGTAATGGAACAGCATCGGATAGCAGAAGGAGTGAAGGTTCCTATTCCTGACGTATATGAATATGACTTGGAAACAGAACCTGGAAAGACTTATCTGATTAAATAATGTTCTAAAATCACATTTGTTGCCATAAAAGTATCATTTTGTCCACCTCTGGTTGGATAATTATTCGTACTTTTGTGGCAATACTTTTTATAATAATCTTTTAGACCTATCAATGAGAATGAAGAAATTATTATTTGCAACCTGTTGCATCGCTTTTTTGAGCGGTTCTTTGGGAGCTGCGGCGCAGAAAAAATCTGTAGCCAAGAATGTTCTGACACAGACTTTGAAAGGGAAGTCTTGGTCGGCAGATAATGGTAATGGTACCTTTACAAACCCTTTGTTTTATGATGAGTTTTCTGACCCTGATATTATCAGAGTGGGGGAGGATTACTATCTGGCAGGTACTACGATGCACTGTGTGCCGGGACTGGTGGTGCTGCATTCCAAGGATTTGGTGAACTGGGAATTCTCTTCTTATTGCTTCGACCGATTGGATGATTCTGATGACTTCAATCTCAGAAACGGTAAGGAGGCTTACGGACAGGGTATCTGGGCACCTGCCATCCGCTATCACAACGGAAAGTTCTATATCTTCTCTAATATCAACGGACATGGCTTACAGGTGTATATTTCGGACAGTGCCAAGGGACCTTGGACGCATCATAAAGTTAATGGCGATATCTACGACCTCTCTGTGCTCTTCGATGAGGATGGTAAGATTTATGCCGTGCACAAGTATGGCAACGTAACCGTTACGGAGTTGAAGCCCGATTTGAGTGGTCCGGTAGAGGGTAGCAGCAAGGTGGTGATTCCTGAAGGTAATGCGATGGGTGAGGGACATCATGTGTATAAAATCAACGGTATGTACTATATCCTCTCTGCAGATTATTCACCGATGGGCCGCATGCAGTGTGCCCGAAGCAAGAGCATTTGGGGGCCTTATGAAACTTGCGTAATCAGCGAGCGTGAATCGTATGGTTATGCTGCGGGATGGAGCGTAGGTAACATGGGAATCGGTCGTCCTTTGCCGGAAGATGGTTTCTGTTTCCAGAACAACAAGCCTAATGGTCTGAACCTGGGCTGTGCAGCCATTCATCAGGGCGGCATCGTGCAGGCTCCTGACGGGAAATGGTGGGGTGTTTCGATGCAGGACTTCAATGCCGTGGGAAGAACGGTGTGCCTGTCGCCTATCACTTGGGTTGACGGCTGGCCTTACTTCGGATTGGAGAAGAACCTGGGACGCTCGCCTCGTACCTGGTTCAAACCGAATGATATGGTAAAGACACCACAGGCTCCATACGACAGATGTGATGATTTCTCGGGTAAAACTTTTAAACCGGTTTGGCAATGGAATCATAATCCGAATGACAAGATGTGGTCGCTGAATAAGGAGCGAAAAGGATGGCTCCGTTTGCATTCGATGCCTGCTAAGCAACTGCTTTGGGCAAAGAATACATTGACGCAGCGTGCCATCGGACCGGTATCTTATACATCTGTTAAGTTGGATGCATCCCGCTTGAAGGTAGGTGATGAGGCTGGTTTGGGTGCCATCAATACGCCATACGCTTCATTGGGCGTTGTCAAGACGGATAAGGGGTTGAACTTGAGGTGTTATGACCAGAATACCAACAAGGAAGTGTGGAAGCCGTTGGCTAAAAGTAAGGTAGTATGGTTGCGACTTTGGGGTGATTATGACAAGAGCCAGTTGCAATATTCCTATTCTCTGGATGGTAAGAACTGGGAGAATATCGGCGAGCAGATGCTTTCACCTTATCAGTTGAAGACCTTCCAGGGTATTCGTGTGGCACTTTATGCTTTCAACAAGAAGGAATTGAATGGCGGTGTGGCTGATTTCGATGATTTCATGGTAGAGGAGCCGATGGCAGACAGAACTGCCAATCTGCCTATAGGAAAGACCATAAGATTCTCTAATCTCGCTGATGGAAGTTTAATGGATGCTACCGGACATGGGTTGATGCATAGTTCTAGTAATCGAAAGGACATGAGAAATCAGGTGAAGTTTGTTGTGGAGGATAGAGGTAAGGGAAAGATTGCTTTGAAGACGGCTGACGGACGATATGTTTATATTGCTGGTGCAGGTTTATCTGGTGATGTTCGTCTGACTTTCGACTCTTCCAAGGCAGAGGAGTTTGTATGGCAGGATATGCTTTATAACCGCTGCATGCTGCTTTCTCTGAAGACGCAGCGTTATGTAGGTAAAAATCCTGTGGATGGAAGTCCTTATTCTGCAGATTACCAAGGTGCTGATGCCGGCATGAAGAACGGGTGTGTTTTTACATGGGAAGTTGTTGAGTAAAGATATCTATTCTTTATAAATTAGAAGAGGCAGACTCTCGCTGTGGGGAGTCTGCCTCATTTTTTTATGATATTGTTCGATTATTCGAAATAGAATGTGAGAGCTATCATCTTGCTATGTGCTGATTTAGCTGATAGTGTATATGGAAGTGTACTCTTGTCTTTTATATTTTTGATGTGATTCTTATTGTATGTATCTGTTATTCCATACATGAATTTTAATTCAGGGCGAAGTTTGAAATAAGGCAGATAGAAATCACACCCCAATCCCAGTTCTAGGAACAGATCTGTTTTCTTCAGTTTGATATAATCTTCGTTCTTGCTGTTCAGATTCATCATCGGGTTGATTCCTGCCATGATGTATGGGCGGTGATTGTTGAATCTCTGTGCTGCAAATATCAGGTCGAGGGCACTGGAAATGTAAGCCGTCTTCATCTCCTGTTTCTGTTGGATCGGATTACCGGCTCCATCTTTTTCCAGCATGTTGTAGAAGGAGAGATGTCGGGTACCGAAATACATGGCTGGTGCTATGCGTAGCTGGAAGTGGGTGTTGAGGCGGAATTCTCCTAGTACACCTACTGTAAATCCAGTATCCCATCTGTCCTGGTCTACTGTTACACAGCTTTGCTGCTCAATGCCGTCAGCATCAAGATAAGTCACCGGTCCTACATTCTGGAATTCTATATCCTGGAAGTGGGTGCCTACTAATACACCGAAGTGGAATGGGCGCAAATCGGTATAAGGACGGTTTTCTACCGTTCTTTCCTGTGCGCCAGCCTGGATTGTGATGGCAAGGCTTATGATGAATGTCAATAGTTTCTTTTTCATATATTTATAACGGAATATTCCTCTTCATATTGCTTTCCGTTTTATTTCGATTATGTATAAATTAATCTAATTCTTGAAAATTCTTATACCTAATTGTAGGTATTTCAGAAATTATTATTATCTTTGCACCATAATTATTAGGTAATATACCTGATGTTATGAAGTAAGACAAATTAAAAGCATATTATACAAAAACATTATAAACATTTAAACATTAATAATTATGGCATACGTAATTGGTGACGATTGTATCGCTTGCGGTACATGTATTGATGAGTGTCCATCAGGTGCAATCTCTGAGGGCGAGAAGTATTCTATCAACCCAGACGTCTGCACAGAGTGTGGTACTTGTGCTGATGTTTGCCCTAACGAGGCAATCAGTCTTCCTTAATCTATAAGGATAGATACTTTTAGTTACATAAAACATTGAGAGCGGTTCCTTTGGAATCGCTCTTTTCTTTTTCTATTGTTTAAAGATTTTGTTTTATCGTTATATCCTTTTATTTGCTTATTGTACAAATCATATAAACTAAAAGGGGATTGTATCAATATCTGATGCAATCCCCAATATGTTGTAGTTAATAATGTTATGCTTATTCGCCTGGCTTGAGACCTGCCTTCTCGTAAGCATCGTTAGCTAACTTGTTCTGTGGATCAAGCTTCAGAAGCTTATCCCAGTATGGCTTAGCTGTATTGAAATCCTGCTTGTCGTAGGTATAGATGAAGCCCATATACTGGTAAGATGTCTTCAGGTAGCTGAGCTCATCTTCATCACACTGCTTTGCTTCCAGCTCATTGATTACTTCTGTATAAGCAGCAATAGCCTTGTCGTCCAACTCATTCTGGAAAGCTGTGTTACCCTCCTGAAGCTTTGCAAATGGCTTCAATGTAGGATACTTCTCTGCCAACTTAGCGTATACGCCGATAGCCTTGTCGATATTCTCAACCTTCTTGGCTGGATCTTTCTTAGCCTTGTTATATAGATTTCAGCAAGCTTCATGAAGTCTGTAGGAGCAGCATTTGGATTCTTGTCCATGTACTGCTGGTTGTACTCCAAAGCCTTGTCTTCATCGCCCAACTCCTTGTAAGCCTCAGAGATATACTGCAATGGCTTAGGATCGTCAGCCTTCATCTCCAATGCCTTCTGGTACTGAGCAATAGCCTCATTATACTGCTTGTTGCCAGCCAAAGCCAAACCATAATAAGCAACGATACTAGCATTTTTCTTGATAGAATCGGTGTTCATTACGATGTTTGAATGCTTAAGAGCAGATTCAAAGTTCTTTACGTCAACTGCAGCGCGCATAGCCAAAACCTGCATAGCTGCATCCTTAGGGAACTTCTGGATACCACTTTCGCAAAGGCTCAAACTTTCTTCCTTCTTTCCAACGATATAAGCTGTGAAAGCATATTCGTACTGAGTATACTCTTCAAGTGTGTTTGGCTTAGCCTTTGAGAAATACTCATAAGCCTTCTCGTAGTTGCCAGCGCTGAAGAAGTTGTGACCTGCTTCTGCCTCGATAGGGTAGTTAGGGTTGATTTCTCTCAGTTTGTTCAAAGCTTCCGCACTAGCCTGTGGGTCAATCTTACGGTACACGTTAGAATAGCTGATATATCCCTGAGGATTCTTAGGATCCATTGTCATACACTGACCATACCATGTAGCAGCCTCACCACCATTGTCCTGCATTGCATAGATGTCGCCTTTCAGAATGTAAGCGTCACCATAGTTCTTGAACTTAGCGATGACAGCATCAGCAACAGCGTTAGCTTGATCATAGTTCTTGTTCATTGCAAGAAGGTTACCCAAAGCAACCAATGCCTTAGGATCCTTTTTGAACTCCTTCTGGTATTCCTTGATTTCCTTGGCAAAAGCCTTAGGATCAGCGTTACCAGCCTTCAATGTTGTCTCTATAGGCTTCAGCATGTCCTTATAGTTGACATCCTGTGCCATTGCAGGTGCAGCCAAACCCATGACGAGCAAACCTGCTACTAAATATTTAATTGCTTTCATAATTCTACTTTTTTATATGCGTCTCTTTCTTAGCTTTTTCTTTAGCGCTTTACATTAACGGTCTTTATAGTGATGTCACCTCTGTATGGAAGTAAGCCGGTCTTGAACAGGATGAGCTGTCCTCTTGGACCTGAAATGTAGTTTGCAAAGCTCCAAGGTAATGCCTTGTGAGGGTCAACTACAATAGCATATAATGTTCTGACGAACGGATATCTTCCATCCAGCAAGTATGCCTGATATGGTTGCCAGCTGTTATATGGTGTTGCCACATCTTTGATAGATACTCGCATGACATGAATATTCTTCTTAAATGTAGTGTTGGTTGAATCACGGCGGTCGTTGAGCCAGTTAGATCCAATTACACCGATTGAGCCTGGGTTCTGATCCACATAGTCGATAACCTCTTTACTAGTTTTTGCGGCCATGATTTTTGCACCCATTTTAGCTCCGTGCAGTACAGAGTCTACTACATAATTGGTTGTTGCAGAGCGGGTATTATCGAAAATAACTTCGATGTCACCTCTCTTAGAACCTTTCACAATATCACTCCATTTAGTTGCCTTACCTGTAAGGATACGTTTGATATCTTTTACCGTAATACAAGTATCATTGTTTTGCTTGTTTACAATAAATGCCAATCCATCGTAACCGATAGGGAAAACAGAAGGAATTACATTGCTTTTAGACTTCAAGTAGGCTATTTCACTATCTTTCAAATTACGTGTAGTGAACAAGAGCGCTGTTTTGAAATCTTTAATCATCTGAAGTCCGGTGACTTCATCTGTATACTTCGGCTTGAGTTTAGCTTTCGGGAACTCATACTCAAACTGACTTCTTTCTTCGTCAATGATAGGACTCAAACTCTCGTCAGCCACAAATTCAATTGTGCCTGAAGTAGGAGTATCAGTTCTACCATCTTTGGCTTTCTTCTCGCCACATGACGAGAAGAAAGCCATTGATAGTACTGTTAATCCTATACCTAAAAAAATATAAGATGTTTTTTTCATTCTATTACTGCAATCTAAATACAACTGGTACAGTATATTTAACACGTACAGCAGAACCGTTTTGCTTACCTGGTTTCCACCTAGGCATGCTCTTAACGACACGCTGTGCTTCACGGTCAAGTGAAGGGTCAACTGAACGAGCTACCCTAACATCAGAGATAGAACCATCACGCTCTACCACGAATGATACGATAACACGACCCTGTACACCATTCTCCTGTGCAACTACAGGATACTTGATGTTGCTTGCAAGGTAAGACATCAGGGCGCCTTGTCCACCAGGGAATGAAGGCATCTCCTCTACAACATCGAAGACCTTAGTTGAAACTTCAGGTTTTGGTGCTGGTGGTGGAGGTGGAGCTACCGTTGCAATATCACTTCTAACAGCTTCAATTGTACGGTCCTTCACACCTTCCTTGTTTTCAGTACCGACTGCAACTTTTTCATCCAGTTTATCCATCTGCTTAACCTGGTTTTCCTCTTTTACGAGTTCATCCTTCTTAATGACAGGTGCGGTAAACTTCTGAGTTTCGCGAGCCACAGGTATCTCCTTCTTTGGTTCAATCTTTGGCTTCACTGGCTCCTTCTTCTTTTCTTCCTTCTTAGCCTGCTGCTGGAGTTTAGCCAACTCCATAGCTTCCATATATGCCTGCTGTTCTTCGGCCTGTTTCTGTTCGATGACTTTCCAAGCCAAGAATCCACCCACGAGAGCTGCAGCAATGACCAAGATCAGAAGAGCCTTGATGTTTCGGCCAGAAGTACCCTTACGGAGTTGGTATGCACCATACTCCTTGTTCTTTCCGGCGAAAACCATATCGACCCATTTAGGATCGTAAAGATCTATTTTTGCCATTTCTTTCTTGTTTAAAATTGTTTGTTACTCATCTTACATCTTAACGTTTCTAGACTTGAGAAGTTTCTCGTCGTCTGCGTTAATCTTATCGATGACGTAAGTACCAATGTTTGAAATCTGCATTTCGTCGAGAGCGTCAACCATATTCTTGTAAGAAGCGTTGTCGGTAGGCTTGATGACGATGGTAAGAGTAGGAATCTTTCCGTCCTTCAAGTTACCAGCCTTCAAATCGCTCAACTTCTTCTGATAGATGCTATCAGGATACTGCTTAGGATTCTTCTGACGGTCCATGTTCAACTCCTTGACAGCAAGTGCGATTCTTTCTACAGGGCGTGTGCCGTTTTCTGTAGCGTGCTCTCTCAAGACCTTACGGATGCCCTGGCTGCCCCATGTAGTCTCCTTGATCCATGATGGGTCATCGTACTTAGGAATACCTGCACCATAATAAATCTTGTTGTCTGCTGTTACGTAGAGTGTCACAGTCTCAGAAGCCTTTGCTTCGTTCTTCTTGTCCTCTGGTTGGTTGTCATCATTACTTGGCATAGTCAGCTCCATAGTCTGAGGTTTGCTCAATGATGTACACAGCATGAAAAACGTGATAAGCAGCATGAGCATATCCACCATAGGCGTAAAGTCTACGCGGACATTCATTTTCTTTTGTTTGCTTTCTTTCTTTGCCATTTATTCGTCCCCCTGTTTTTTTAACTGTGTAATCATATAGTAATGACTCTCGTCCATATCCTGGAGTTCGTTCATCACTCTCTTAACGGTCTTGTAAGGTGTAGAAGCATCTGCCTTCAGGGCAATCTTGATGTCCTCGTTTACGTTACGAGCTGCGTCAACCCACTGCTGGAACTCGCTCATACCGCCCTTAATACTGTCGAGAGGAATACCTTTAGTCTGGAGATACTGTGGACGCTTAGAAGCGTTCATTGTCAGATAAGTACTCAAGTCGTTCATTGGTACACCAAACGTACCTTCGCTCTTGAATGTCTCAATCTGCTTTGGATTCAATGACACGCCGAATGCTCCTGTCATTGTGCTCAGTGTAGCTCCCAACTGATCAGTATTATCAATACTCATAAATACTTGGCCCTCGCCGGTAGGATTACCAGCCTTGTCCTTTTCAGGACTTACCAAGATAGTCAAGACGCCGTTCTCTGGCACCTTAATCTCAGACACAGATCCTGGTGTGTTAACCTTTACAGGCTCATTCTTTACGAATGTAGAGGTGAGCATGAAGAAGGTAAGCAACAGGGTCATAACGTCTGACATAGGCGTCATATCGATCCAGACGTCACTCTTCTTAATTTTTACTTTACCCATAGCGATAAAATTTTAAAGGGTTAGCAAAAATTAAGCCTCTTCTGCGTGGTTAGCTTCGTATGTCTGAGCAATTGAGTAACCTACCTCGTCGAGTGCGTATGTCAACTTATCTACCTTGTTGGTGAATGTGTTGTAAGATACAACGGCACACCATGATGTCAAGATACCGAATGCGGTGTTGATCAACGCCTCAGAAATACCTACAGAAAGTGCTGCTGAGTCAGCGCCACCACCTTCACCCATGGCCTGGAATGACTTGATCATACCGGTTACAGTACCGAGAAGACCTGTCAAAGTACCAAGTGTTACGATTGTAGCGATGATAGGCAAGTTCATTGTCAAAGTTGGCATCTCCAACTGAGTTGCCTCCTCGTGAGCCTGCTGGATCTTAGCTACCTTCTGAGCCTTCTTCAAAGATGCGTTAGCACCAGACTCCATAGACTTGTAAGCGTTCAAAGAAGCCATAACAACGTTAGCTACTGTACCGCGCTGCTTGTTGCAGAGCTGCTCAGCCTTAGCGAAATCATTTGCGTTCAAAGCTGCCTTGATGTTTGCAACGAACTTAGGAAGAGCACCTTTACCTGTAGCGGTCTTAAGAGCCAACCAACGCTCGATTGTCATAGCCAACACTGTGAGCAACAATGTGTGGATAACTGGTACGATTACACCACCTTTGTAGATAGTACCCCAAATGTCTGCTGGGTGATCCTGTACACCTGGATCCTGGAAGTGCATGTCATTACCGAACCATGTGAAGAACAATGTGAATGCGATGATAGCACATACCACGATGATCCAGAATGCGCCTCTTACTCCCTGAAAGCCCTCAGACTTCTTAGCTGGGGCTGCTTGTTTTGTAGTTGCCATAATTTTACTTTTTTTTAAATTATTAGTTAATAAATTATTAATATTTTCTTTTTTTCTTTCTCGCTTCGTAGACCTTGAATGTGTCGTTTGTCAATAAACACAGTTGGGTTATCTATTTTGCATTGGCAAAGATAATAAATTAAAGTTTACTATCAGCCTAATTAAGAAGTTTTAACGAGATATTGGCTTATTTTATACCAATATCTCGCTTTTTTCTTACATTTTGACCCTTGAAAATGGTCTTTAAGCCATTTTTATTTCAACTTACCCAAAGCTTCCTTGATGCGCTTGATAGCTTCAACGATGTTCTCGTCGCTTGTTGCATAGCTCATGCGGAAACAGTCTGGATCACCGAATGCGTCACCACCTACGGTGGCTACATGTGCTTCCTCGAGAAGGTACATGGCAAAGTCGGTTGAATTGTTGATGGTCTTCTCACCATTGCTCTTGCCAAAGTAGCTGTTGCACTTAGGGAAGAGATAGAAGGCACCCTGTGGCATGTTTACCTCAAGACCTGGAACCTCTTTAGCCAACTTTACAATCAGGTTGCGGCGACGCTCGAAAGCTACGCGCATTTCCTCTACTGCACTCTGGTCGAGTGTGTAGGCTGCTTCTGCTGCCTTCTGGCTGACAGAACATGTACCGCTGGTATACTGTCCCTGGAGTTTGTTGCAGCCCTTGATGATCCATTCCGGACCAGCCAGGAAACCGATTCTCCATCCTGTCATGGCGTAAGCCTTAGATACACCATTGGCAATGATAACCTGCTCCTTCATGCCCGGTTCCTGAGCAATGCTGTGGTGCTTGCCGATATAATTGATGTGTTCGTAGATTTCATCTGCCAACACAAATACTTCAGGATGCTTCTTGAGTACTTCTGCCAGTGCTGCCAACTCTTCCTTAGAGTATACGCTACCGGTAGGGTTGCTTGGAGAACAGAGAATGAGCATCTTGGTCTTTTCTGTGATGGCATTCTCCAACTGCTCTGCTGTCATCTTGAAGTCCTGGTCGAAACCGGCATTCACAATGACCGGAGTACCTCCTGCCAATTTCACCATCTGTGGGTAGCTTACCCAATATGGTGCAGGAATGATAACCTCGTCGCCTGGATTTACGAGTGCCAATACAGCGTTGCAGACGCACTGCTTACCACCAGTACCAACGATTACTTCATTGGTAGTGTACTCCAAACCATTCTCGTTCTTTAATTTGGCTACAATTGCTTTTCGCAAGTCAGGATAACCTGGTACTGGTGAATAACGGGAATAGTTCTCGTCAATAGCCTTCTTTGCTGCCTGTTTGATATTGTCAGGAGTGTTGAAGTCTGGTTCACCTACGCTCATGTTGATTACATCAATACCTTGAGCTTTCATTTCACTACTCTTCTGTGACATCGCCAGCGTTGCTGAAGGTGCCAATCTGTTTAAACGATCAGATAATTGTGCCATAATTTTATTCTTATATTTGTTTATCGTGTGCAAAAGTAAGCAAATTATTTCTTTTTCGGAAGAAAATTGAGCATTATTTCATGTTTTGTATTGAAATAATAACATAATTTTATTATCCGAGGTGCAAAGTGTGCCCCATGCGGTCTCTCTTGGTCTTGAGATAACGCTCATTGTACTTGTTTGGTACAACTTCGATAGGTACATTTTCTACGATTTCCAAACCGTATGCTTCGAGACCTACGCGCTTTACCGGATTGTTGGTGAGCAGACGCATTTTGTGTACACCGAGATGACGGAGCATCTGTGCACCGCAACCATAGTCGCGCTCGTCTGGCTTGAAACCGAGATGGGTATTGGCGTCAACGGTATCGTAGCTTCTTCCTGAAGCTTGTAGGCTGCAATCTTGTTCATCAGACCGATGCCGCGTCCTTCCTGCTGCATGTAGACAACAACTCCCTTTCCTGCCTCGTCTATCATCTGCATGGCCTTGTGGAGTTGCTGACCGCAGTCGCAACGCTTGCTGCCCAGAATGTCGCCAGTAGCGCAAGAAGAGTGAACGCGCACCAGGATAGGCTCGTCTTCTTTCCATTCTCCCTTGATGAGTGCCATGTGTTCCAGACCATTGCTAGACTGGCGGAACGGAATAAGGCGGAAGTGTCCGTATTCTGTAGGCATGTCAACCTCTTCGCCCACTTCGATGAGTGATTCTTTCTTGAGTCGGTATTCTATCATGTCTTTAATAGAAATAACCTTGAGGTTCCATTCCTGTGCCATCTTCATCAGTTCTGGCAGACGTGCCATGGTGCCGTCTTCATTCATGATTTCCATAAGTGCGCCTGCTGGATAGAGGCCTGCCATTTTACAAAGATCGATGGCTGCTTCTGTGTGTCCGCTTCTTCTTAATACTCCGTTATCTTGTGCGTAGAGCGGATTGATGTGACCCGGTCTGCCGAAAGTCTGTGGGGTAGAGTTCGGGTCGGCAAGTGCTTTGATGGTTTCAGCACGGTCGTGTGCAGAAACACCGGTAGAGCAGCCTTCCAGTTTATCTACGGTTATGGTGAATGGTGTACCCAATACTGAGGTGTTCTCTGAAACCTGATGAGGCAAGTCGAGCTCATCGCAGCGGCTCAGGGTGATAGGGGCACAGAGTACACCTCTTGCGTGTTTCAGCATGAAGTTTACTTTTTCTGCGTCTATCTTCTCTGCGGCAATGATGAGGTCGCCTTCGTTTTCGCGGTCTTCGTCATCAACAACAATGACGAACTTTCCTTCCTTGAAGTCTTTTACTGCATCTTCGATGCTATTTAATTTGATTTCTGACATGTTTGATACCTTATTATATAGTTACATTTTACTTTTTCTGTTCTCTAATCCGTTGGATGATGTCCGTATTGGTCTGACTGATGACCTTGAGGTCACGGAACAAGCGCAGTCGGAATCGCCACATTCTCAAATAGAGCAGTGTGCCCACAGGGAAGATGATGGCTGCAATGATGTTGAGCCATTTCCGCTCGAATGGGCGTGTATGTGCCTTGACAGAAAGAACCGGATATTGGTTCATGTCGTGCAGGATATACTTGTTGGCGGTGTTGGTCAAATCTTCTATTACCTCTTCCAATTCTGCATTGATTCTTTCTATCTCATGATCAGGCTCGTATTTGAAGAATACATTGATGACGTTTGGAAGATGAACCAGTTTGTGTTCCTTATTATATAAGGTGATGTCTTGGTTGATTCTTTCCAGTTTCTCTGCATCCGTCTGATAATCCGGGTCGGTGATGATGACTTCCTTGCCGAAGTAATGGCGTTTCTGTCGTAAACCGAGCAGTTTCATGAAGAACTCTTTGTAAACATCCATATTGAATACGGAAGAGTCATTGGTTGCCTTGTAGGTTACGAAGATAGCCAAAGGCGTCAATACTGCCGGTGCAAGACCTTTACCGAACCAGATGGCCCACATGCCACTTCTAGACATTCTGTATCCTGTATTGTCGAGGATAAAGAAGACGATGAACACAAGTACGGAGATGACGACAGGGAAACCCAGACCTCCCTTTCGGATGATGGCTCCTAATGGTGCTCCGATAAAGAAGAAGATGAGACACGAAAGGGCTAGAGTGAACTTGTTGATAGCCTCAATCTTGTGCTGCCTTATCATGTAGTCTGCATCGCTCGTTGACATCGATTTGAAATCAAGGTCAGAAAGCTCCTGTTGTACGGTAGACTGTGCCTGGTTTACCGCCATGAGTTTCTTGTCCTGTGGCAACTTATTATATAAGGTGTCGAAATTGAGCTTTTCGCCCTTCTTGATTTCTTTGAGAGAGTCCTTCTTGTTGATGCGCTGTGCACCTCCATAGAATCTCACGTTGGCTTCGTTCAAGTAGATTCTTCCGATAGAATCATATAATTGGTTGAGCGAATCGATGTCGTTGTTGATTTTTTCCAGACTTTTACCCTTTGCATTTCCTGAAAGCGAAGCTGCATCGGTCATGCTGAAGTCTCCATCAAAGTCGAGAATGATTTTCTTGGAAACGAAAGTCTCTCGTCTGTATGGTACGGCAGCAGTATTGGCAAGTGCACTGCTTTGCATGTTCTCAAACCATTCTCCACTGTAGAGACTCAGAACAAGATGCTTCTTTTCTGCAGTACTCTGAAGCATGCCAGAGTCTGCCAATATGATTGCTGCATCTTCATAGCTGTCGGTCATGCGGTAAATCATGATGCCGTAAAGTTTTCCGGTTTTCAAATCCTTCTTCTGCACATAAAGGTTGCAGTTTGGAATACCATCATAGAAGATTCCTTCCGGAATTTCCAGTTCCGGGCTTTTCTGTTTCATGGAAATCAGAAGTTGTGCCAGTTTCATGTTCGACTTAGGTCCCACATTGTTCTGGAAATAGAATGAGCCAAACATGATGATGATGGTGATGACGATGAGTGAGCGGAAAGCTTGCATCAGTGAAATGCCGGCAGCCTTGATGGCTGTAAGTTCCGAACTCTCGCCGAGATTACCGAACGTCATGAGTGAAGACAGGAGAATAGCCAAAGGCAGGGCCTGTGGTACGAGCATCAGACCCATGTACCAGAAAAATTGAGCCATCACGTCCATCGTGAGTCCCTTACCGATGAGATCATCAATATATCTCCATAAGAACTGCATCATCAGCACAAACTGGCAGATGAAGAAAGTTCCCATGAAAAGGAGACCAAACTGTTTGGCAATAAATATGTCTAATTTCTTAATTCTAAGCATTTCAATATTCTGTTGTTTCAGACCTTTTCTTTATTTAAAATAATAGCAGGTCTGTTATTCAGCGTGCAAAGGTAATATAAAAAAATAAGAAAACCTTTATTTTTCGTTTTTTTATATATATAATTAGGTGAAAGTGGGGCTGGAATGTGAGAAAAATGAGAAAATGAAACTTTTTTTGAAAATTTCTGCCGAAAAATTTGTTCAATTCAAATAAATGTATTACCTTTGCACCCGCAAATGAGAAATCAATTGCTTGGATGGCGGGATAGCTCAGCTGGTTAGAGCGTCGGATTCATAATCCGGAGGTCGAGGGATCGTGGCCCCCTCCCGCTACAAGATGAGAGACATCAACTTCTTAGTTGATGTCTTTTTTATGCTCTAAACTTTTCCACACTTATTCACTTCTCATGGATAAGTTATCCACATATGTGTTGATAACTATGTTATTCCGTTGGTTATCAGATGTTTTTCCTGTTGGTAATTGGTGTGGAAAAGATAAATATGAAAGATTTTCCTATGTTTTTCTTGGTGTTTTCAGAATAAAATATTTTTAAAAAACTGACCAATGGGGCTAAAATACAAAAAAAAGTTGTATATTTGCAGCGGTAAAGTTTTATTTTTAGGAATTTGTTGAATGCCTATTCTTTATAAACATAGAAATTGTATAAGCTGTATGAAACGAAAATTACACCTTATTATATATGTAGCGATCATCGTGTTGCTGACCGGTTGTGCTCAGAAGCCAAGGAAGTTTGTCATTGGCGTATCCCAGTGTTCGGAAGATATCTGGCGCGATAAACTGAATGATGAACTGAAGATGGGCGAGTATCTCAACGATTCGCTTATCGTGAAACTGGCTTCTTCCAACGATGATAATGTGTTGCAGAATAAGCAGGTTAACCAGTTTATCGATGAGGGCGTAGATCTGCTTATCGTATCTCCTAATCAGCTGAGTGCTATATCCAAGTCGGTAGAGCGTGCTTACGATAAAGGTATTCCTGTGATTCTCTATGACAGGAAGACCAATTCTGATAAGTATACGGCATTTATCGGCTGCGATAACTATACGATAGGTAAATCGATGGGAACTTTTATCGCCCAGCAACTTCAGGGAAAGGGTCGCATCGTTGAAATCAGCGGTTTGGAGGGCTCTTCGCCTGCTTTGGAGCGTCATCGTGGTTTTATGGATGCTATCAAGCCTTATCCTGGGTTACAGGTTGTAGCCTCGGAGGAAGGAAACTGGAAAGAAGAGGGTGGAATCCAGGCGATGAAACGCATATTGAAACAGACACAGGACTTTGATTATGTCTTTGCCCATAATGACTGTCTTGCCTGGGGAGCTTATGTGGCTGCCCGCCAGATGAGGGTAAAGCGTAACTATAAGTATACCGGAGTAGACGGCATGGCTACCGAAGGTGGTGGTTTGGAACTTGTGCGCGATGGTATTTTCGAAGCCTCTTATCTTTATCCTACCAAGGGTGACGAGGTCATAGCGCTTGCCATGAAGATATTGAAGCATCAGCCTTATGAACGCGACAATTATCTGAGCACTTCTATCATAACCCAGGCAAATGCTGCCCTTACATTGATGGAGGCTAGAGATGCCGAGCGTCAGACGCACAATCTGAAGACTTTGCATAAACAGGTAAATCAGTATCTGTCTGATTATAACTCACAGAAAGTCATGCTCATAGGTCTGTGTCTGTTCCTGCTTGTTTGCCTTGCAGCTGCGGCTTTAATTTTCAGAGGTTATCTGATAAAGGTGAAACTGAACGAAACATTGGCTAAGACAAATGGCGAACTGAAGCGACTGAATGTAGAATTGGGTGAAAAGAATGGAGAATTGAAACGATTGAATGAGGAGGTCTTGGAACTCACTCATTCCCGTCTGGTATTCTTTACCAATATCAGTCATGAACTTCGTACGCCTTTAACCCTGATAGCCGACCCGGTAGAGATGCTGCTTGAAGATTCCGGCATCAAGGGCAAGAGCCGCGAACTCTTGAAGATGGTGCAGCGTAACGCCCTTGCCCTCCAACAGTTGGTAAGTAACATACTTGATTTCCGTAAGATTCAGAATGGCAAGATGGAACTGAAACTCTACCGCTTCGACATTGTGAAGACCTTGACGATGTGGGTGGGCGACTTCCAGCTTACTGCTGAGCGCAAGCAGATCAGACTGCATCTGGATGTTGATGACTTGAAAGGCAGCCATGAAATGATTGCCGATCAGGAGAAGATTTCCCGTATCGTGTTCAATCTGTTGAGCAATGCCTTGAAATATACGCCTGCTGGTGGCGAAATCTTTGTTTCGCTGAAAGATGAAGGTGCCAATCTCCGTCTTGATGTGAAAGATACGGGCAAGGGTATCTCGCAGGATGAGGCTGATAAGATCTTTGAACGCTTCTTCCAGGCCAAGGGTGCTGCCAGCGGTACGGGTATCGGTCTGGCTCTGGTGAAATCATTTGTAGAGTTGCATCATGGTGAGGCTAGGGTAGAAAGTGAACTGGGAAAGGGTTCTGATTTTATCGTTGTCATTCCTCGTAAACAGGAGGGTGATTCACAAGTTATCCACAATGATGTGGATATTGTGGATAACTCTGTAAATGCTTATGCGTCAACTGGTAAGAATGTTGTAGATGAATCTGTTTTGCAATATATTGACGATGGAGACAGAAGTCGTGGAAAAGTTCAGCAGCTGGTAAGCGAGAATACCAATCGTCCTACTGTTTTGGTTATTGATGATAATACCGATATCCGTCAGTATGAGCGTACTCTTTTGCAGGATGAGTATATTGTTCTTGAGGCCGCCGATGGTAAAGAGGGTCTGGCTGTCGCCTTGAAAGAGGTGCCTGACCTGGTGATTTGCGATGTGATGATGCCTGTTATGGACGGATTGGAGTTGACAGAACGGCTGAAGACGAATACGGCTACCTCCCATATTCCTGTTATTATGCTTACGGCGAAGAACCTGGAGGAGCATCGCGCCGAGGGTTATGAGCATGGAGCTGATTCCTATATTACCAAACCATTCCACAGCAAGGTGCTTCTCGCCCGTATCGAGAATCTCTTGCGACAGCGTCAGCTCCTGAAGAATCTTTATCAAGGTTCTAAAGAGGCTGAGAAGGAGATTTCTGAGGCTCATCTGGAAGATCGTGACAGGCAGTTCCTCAAGCAGCTTCAAGCCATTATCCAGAAGAATCTTTCTGATAGCGAGTTTGGAGTTGAGGATATGGGACAGCAGATTGGCTTAAGCCGTGTGCAGCTCTATCGCAAGGTGAAGGCGATGACAGGTTCTTCTGTTGTTGACTTACTCCGTAAGGCTCGCCTTGCCAAAGCTAGGCGTTTGCTCGAAACCCGTAGCATGAGTGTCTCTGAAGTAGCCTATGAAGTGGGCTTTTCAGCGCCGTCTTACTTCACAAAATGTTTCAAGGAAGAGTATGGAATGTTACCTGGTGATGTAGGTAATGTGATGAAATAGAGAGAAATACGCTATACCTGAAGTATAAAATCTGTGAATATATGGATAAAAATCGTTCATTTCCTAGCATAAAAGGTACATTGTATCATTTTTATCACTATTTGAACGATAATTGTACCTGCTGTTCGCTGAAACTTACTATCTTTGCACCAGAATTTAGAAGTTTATAAATTGTTTCATGCAGAAATAGTTGCATTTTCATAGGTTTAGGTTTTATGTTTTAAGGTTATAGGATTGAGTATTCATTAAGGTAAGTAGTTTTCTTTAAGGTAAAAAGTTTTGTTTTGGGAAATAAGTAGTAATGAGAGAAAGCAGCTGTATAGACGGGATGTCTGACAGCTGCTTTTCGCGTATTATGGTTTGTTTCTTTTTAAGCGGGCATACTATAGCTTTTTAAAGGGGCTTATTCCCAATCTTCGAATTCCAGTTCCAGTTCTTTGTATTCGGGCTTGAAACTGCTGTTCTCCTTATCTTGCTTCCTGGCTTCTTCTGATGAGGCATTGCTTACGGACAGACCAAGCAGGCGGATGGGATGAGCAGAGGAGTAATCTACCTGTTTCAGCAGCCGTTTGGCAAGAGGTAAAATATCATCCTTCTTTTTCAGAACCTTTTCTTGCGAGATGCTTCGTGTTATCTGGGTAAAATCGGCAAACTTCACCTTCAGCGTCAGGGTTCTTCCTTCGAAACCGCTTTTGGCGATGCGCTCCAGCAGTTCGAGTACAGTATGGTACAGTTCGATAATCACAGCCGTTGTTAGATAGATATCTTCCAGGAAAGTCTGTTCGCAGCCTACCGATTTCCGTTCCCGGTAGGTGATGACAGGTCGTTCATCTATCCCCCTTGCGAAATCATAGAAGATGTGTCCGGCTTTTCCGAACACTTCTACCAGATGTTCTTCGGATACTTTCCTCAGGTCAGCTCCGTTGAAGATACCCATAAAATGCATCTTTTGCAGTGTTTTCTTGCCCACACCCCAGATATCCTCTACAGGCAGCTGGGCGATGAAATCGAGCGCCTTGTCGGGATGAATGGTGCAGATGCCGTCGGGCTTGCGGTAATCAGAAGCCACTTTGGCGAGAAACTTGCAGTAGCTGATGCCTGCCGAGGCGGTGAGTCCGGTTGCCTCCTTGATACGGGTTTTGATTTCTTTGGCAATATCCACCGCCAGTTCTATCCCTTTCTTATTCTGCGTTACATCAAGAAAGGCTTCATCTATGGAGATGGGTTCGATGAGGTCGGTATATTCCTGGAATATCTGATGTATCTGATGGGATATTTTAGCGTAATAATCATGCCGGCAGGGCACGATGATGAGGTTAGGGCAGCGCTGCTTGGCTTGAGCGATGGATTGCGCCGAATGAACGCCATACTTCCTTGCCTCATAGCTGGCTGTAGAAACCACACCACGAGGTCCGTCGAAGCCAACCGCTACCGGTTTGCCCCGAAGTTCCGGATTGTCTCTTTGCTCTACCGCAGCAAAGAAGGCATCCATGTCGATATGTATGATCTTTCGCTCAGTCATTCTTGCCTTATTTTTCCCAAAAGTACAAAAAAGATGCGTTTCCACAAAATCTAAGCTGTTTTTTATTGTTCGTTAACGTTTTGGGGTATTAGCCTACATGGTCCATCGAAACAGGCTGCGTTGAGCATCGCAAGTACTTGCGTTAGCCAACGAAGCTATCTGTGACTGCTTCCGGAGTCGTCTCCGATAGCTTTCGGAGTCGTCTCCAATAGCTAATGGAGTCGTCATCGATAGCTTGTTGAGTCGTCTCCGATAGCTTACGGAACCACTTGAGTAAGCTGAACCAAACACTTGACCTCACTGATTCAAGCACTTGATCTCACTGATTCAAGCACTTGAACTCATTAGCTCAAGTACAATCATGACACGCTCTTAATAGTCTGTAGTGATCTATATGACTCCCTTTGTCTGAAATAGAAAAGAGTTAGTTAAGAAGTAGAAAGTAGCAGAAAAGTGTGAAATTCCGTTCATGTAATAGCAATTATGTTACAATGAACGGAATTTTTTATTCGATGAAATGATTTTTTAAGCCGCTGTTCAGACCTTTATGTATTTTTGCAGCAGAAATCAAAACATTAACGCTAACAAATTAAACATTTAAAGTATGAACAACTTATTAAATGGAAAGAGCGCAGCTATGATGCTTGCACTTTCATTGGTAAATGTTACAGCAGCTTTTGCACAGGATGATAATTCAAGTGCTAAGGAAGAGGGTAATCGTAATGTGATGCTCAATGCTGCCAGTGCGAATGGTCCTCGTGAGATTCAGATTGGTTTGCCTTCTGCCGATGTCAACGTGTTGGAGAATGGTTTGCCTGTTACTTACGCTACCAATCCTCATTCTGTCAATACTATCTGGCGTGGTGATGCTAGTTTGAGCCATCAGGGTTTGCTCAAGATTGCCGAGACTGCCATCACTACCGGTAATATCGGTTATGCCGTGAACTCTTTCACCCAGAAGGGACAGAAAGGATTCAATGGTACGCTGAACTATAAGAGCAATCACTTTGGATTGCAGGAATTCTCTCTGAATATGAATGGTGATTTGGGTAAGGACTGGTACTACAGCTTTAATATGTATCAGGATTTCGACCCGGGAACCTTCAAGATCAAGTCAACTCCTTATCAGGACCGTACTCAGATTTACAAGGCTCTCCTCACCAAGAAGTATAACGGCAACCGTGGTGAATTCACTGCCATGTATAAGTATGCCAACAGCCACAACGTGTATAACTACGCAACCCAGAGTGCTCCATTTATCTATGTGGGCGATGGAAGCGTAAAGGAGTATGGTGACTTCAAGCTCGGTACCACCTCTTATCTTCCTATCGATAACGAGATTACTTATCGCAATATGCGTACCGGCAAGGTGGAGCAGACATCTCTCTACGATGCTTGTCTGAACAAGGCAAGTGAGGTAACCCTCATGAACAGCTACCGTTTTGACAACGGTTTGAACTGGAAAGCTACTTTGAAGTATGACCATTCCCGTGGTGCGATGGTTTATCAGACTCCAATGTCTATCATCGATTTGAAGAGCGCTGCCAATCAGGGCGTATATAATTATAAGTATCGCGATATCGACGGACAGACCAAGGCTTACAACGGTCAGTACATCCAGACCCGTATGTCATGTCTCAATGCCGGTAAAATTGATGAGGCTCTCTTCACCACCGAGCTTAGCAAGAAATTCAGTACTTCCACCTTCCGCCTCGGCGTGAATGAGTGGTTCTATCATATTGATTATTGCTCAAATACAACCATGTATGACCAGAGTGTACCTGCTGATGGAAGTTATGCCTTGCGAGTTTGGGATGCAAAACAGCGCGACAGCTACTTCTACGATTTCAACAAGAATGCCTCTGAGTATTACAAGGGAAGCGAAAACAAGCTGGCTCTCTACTTCACTCACGATTGGGATGTTACCAACAAGTTGAATCTCTACTATGGTGCCCGTCTGGAGTGGCAGAAGCTGAAGGGTGAAAACGCAGCAGTGAAGAATGCAAAGGGTGAATTCGTAGGTCGCTTCGCCGATTACTATCTCGGTGCTACCGCAGTAGATGGAACCAAGATAGCTCCAGCAGACTTGAGTTACAACTGGATCAACTACGATTTCTCAGTGGCAGCAACTTATAAGTTGACCGATAACTTCGGCTTCACTGGCGATTTCACTTACATTGTGCAGCATCCTAAGTTCGAGGCTTTTGCTCCAGCTACATTGCCAAATACAGGTAAGATTTCTGTGCCACTCGGTCGTGCAGGTATCTACTACAACAACTCTTGGCTGAGTTTGACATCGTTGTTCTCTTACATCTCAAAGACCAACAACAACTCAACTCTGAACCTGCAGCATGGCAGGGAGATCAAGGCTGCGCCAATGACTTACGATATCCAGACATGGGGTTGGACAACCGATGCTGTGGCTCATCCTTTCAAGGGATTCGATTTCCACTTCCTCTTCACTTATCAGAAGCCAACTTACAAGAAGTATGAAACCAGCATCACCTTCAGCGATGGCTATGTTGGCAACATCAATGCCACAGGTAATATCGTAGCCGAGATTCCTCAGATTCTCATCGAGTTGGATCCTAGCTACATGATTACCAAGGACATTAAGCTCTGGACCAGTTTCCGTTACTTCAGCAAGACCTACGCCAACATCAACGAGGCATATTACTTCAACGGTCACTGGGAGACTTTCGGAGGTTTGAACTGGCAGGCAACCAAGCGCTTGGCTCTCGGCTGCACCGTAGTCAACTTCCTCAACCAGACTGGTGCCAAGGGTAGTATCGCAGGTGCCGAGCTGATTACCAAGGATGAGGCTAAGGGAATCAAGAATCAGATTATGACGGGTAGCTACCTCCGTCCATTCACTGTAGAATTCACAGCTTCGCTGAAGTTCTAAGCGATATAAATATCAATAAACATCATCGACAGCTCCTATATATAATATAATGTATAGGGCTGTCGGTAATAAGACAAACAATAATACGTTATAGATATAAACAATAACAATTAACAATAATAGTACAATGAGAACAAATAATATGATGAAGGCTGCCTGCCTCATGTTGATGGCATCAGCTACAACTTCTGCCTTTGCACAGAAGATGAATATCGAACACAAGGGTGATACTACTATCATCAAGGTGGAGAATCCTACCAAGTATCTTCTTCTCCCTATCCAGGAAGAGAAGGATGAGGCCCAGGTTTTGCTCGATACAGGTTCTAAGGATGATACCTGGATGGACGTTCGCCTGGCTCAGAATGGTTCTGATTACTTCGTGCCATTTGCCTTGGGCAAGGGTAAGACCGCTACAGTCAAGATTCTCGGTTTGAAGAAGGATGCCTTGGCACTTAACTTGCTCAAGCTCAGCGATACATTCGACACCACCAACACCGATTACTATCGCCCATCTTATCACTTCACTCCGCTCTACGGCTGGATGAACGACCCTAATGGTATGGTGTATAAGGATGGTGAGTATCATCTCTATTTCCAGTATAACCCATACGGAAGCAAGTGGGGCAACATGCACTGGGGACATGCCGTAAGCAAGGACCTGGTTCATTGGGAGCACCTCGACCCAGCCATTGCCCGCGACCCAGTAGGTCATATCTTCTCAGGTAGTTCTGTGTAGATAAGAAGAATACTGCCGGTTTTGGCAAGAATGCCATCATCGCCATCTATACCAACAACAGCGTGAACCACGATGAGGTGCAGTGCATCGCCTACAGCAACGATAATGGCCGCACCTTCACCAAGTACGAGGGCAACCCAGTGTTGACTCCATTCGACGGTTTGAAGGACTTCCGCGACCCTAAGGTGTTCTGGTATGAGAAGGGAAAGTGCTGGTACATGATAGTTTCTGCCGATAAGGAGACCCGTTTCTATAAGTCAAAGAACTTGAAAAAGTGGACTTATGTAAGCGCTTTCGGCAAAGGATTGGGTCAGCAGCCATGCCAGTATGAGTGCCCTGACTTCTTCCAGTTGCCTGTAAATGGTGATAAGAAGAAGATGAAGTGGGTGATGACGATGAATATCAATCCAGGCTGCTGGTTTGGTGGCAGTGCTACCGAGTATTTCGTAGGTGATTTCGACGGCAAGAACTTCACCTGTCCTGATGCCCACGATGTGAAGTGGCTCGACTGGGGTAAGGATCATTACGCTACCGTTACCTTCTCCAACACAGGCGACCGAGTATTGGGAATCACCTGGATGAGCAACTGGCAGTATGCCAACCTTACTCCGTTCAAACAGAACCGTGGTGCCAATGGTTTGCCTCGAGAGTTGAAGCTTTACGAGAAGAATGGCAAGTACTATATTTCTGAGGATGTAGCTCCTGAGGTATATGCCTTGAGAAAGGATACCAAGAATCTGGCAGATGCTTCTGTAGCCGATGCCAAGGATTTGAAGGGTGTTGCAGCCAATATGGAAGGTGCATTCGAGATTGAGGCTGATGTTACTCCAAATGCCAACGGCATTGCCGGTATTGAGATTTCAAACAACAAGCGTGAGCGCACTATGATTTATTTCGATATGAAGCAGGGCAAGGTAGTTATGGATAGAACAGAGAGCGGTTTGACCGATTTCGGCAAGCAGGCAGTTCCTCACGATATCGAGTTGGCATGGGACAAGCAGCGTGCAGCAGAAGGCAAGGAGCCTGCCCGCATCGCCAATTCCATCAACTACAAGAACGATTTCGCTCTGGCTACCTGGGCTCCGTTGAGTCTTTGCGAGGATGGCAAGAAGACTTATCATGTTGATATCTTCGTAGATAAGTCATCAGTTGAGCTCTTCGTAGATGGCGGTCGTATCGCCATGACCAACCTCGTCTTCCCTGTAGCTCCATACGAGAATGTGAAGCTCTACACTCAGGATGGCAAGGCTGAATTCAAGAACCTGAAGGTTCATAAACTTGGTTTGTAATCACGTAGATATTGTATGGTTGAATTGTAGGTTTAAATGTAAATAGTAATGAGTCGCAACCTGATAATATTTTAGGTTGCGACTCTTTTTTTGGCTCAGGGGAGATTGTCCGTGGATAAAACAACCTCTGTTTCTTATTTACCGGTTTGCTGTTTCATTCCCTCAAAAAACTTTTGCTGCAATTGTTTGGCCAGTTGATTATCAGGGTTGAGTTTGAGAGCTTTCTCGTAATCCTGCATCACTTCCAGATAATAGCGTTGACCGTTTTGCCCAGGATTCTGTACGATGCGTACCATATAGAGAAAACCGCGAAGGGTACAGATGTCAGACGGGTCAGCATGCTTTATATTCTCCATCTTGGCAATAGTTTCTTCTGTCTCTTTTAGAAGATTTTCTGTTTGTGGAGCATGCGGATTCATCACGGAATAATTGAGACTTTGCAAAGCTATCTGAAACTTGGGCTGGATGCTATCAGGAAACATATCATCAATACGCTTCATCTCTGCAATACAATTAAGTATGCTCTCTGATGTCGGTTGCTGAAGTTTAGCAAGCGACTGTCCGATAAGTCCCTGCATTGTGAATTGCTGGGCATAGATAACTACAGATGTTGTCATGAAGAAGACTGACATCAATAGGAATCGTTTAAAAGTTTGAAATGTCATATGCTTTATTATTTTTAAGTGAAACAAATATGCCTATATATAAAAATCTGTCTCTAGATGGAACTATCGAACGTCCGTTAGTATTATATCCGAAAATGTTTGTACGGCCGAGGATGTTGTTCAGAGAAGAATAGATAATGACCTTGGGACTTAGCAGATAAGTAAGGTTTATATCTACGCTATTATAATGTGGTGTCTTGCCAATAAGAAAATGACGTCCGCTTGCATACGATTCAGTCAGCCCGATGATTGCTTTGCCGAATGAATATTTTGCTGTCAATCTCAGATTATGCCTTGAGGCGTAGTCAGGTATTCGCTCTTCTGTGTATTCGTGATAGAATCGCTTGGAATCGTTGTAGGAATATGAAAATGCTGTGGTCAGATGTTTGAAAAGCGAATGCTCTTCTACAAAAATGTCTATACCTTTACTCTTTCCATATCCTTTCGGTTGGTAAATACCCTTTTCCCATAAAGGCAATCGCTGATATTCTTTCCAGTAGGGTTCTATTCGTATGAGTGTACCAGGCGACTTATATTGTATGGATAGGATAGCATGATCTGCCGTACTTTGTCCAAGAGATTTCTTGTTTGTTGCAAGATAGTCATCTTCTGGAGTCTGGCTATACCGACCGGTAGCAAATGAAAGCTGAAAATTCTTGTTAGGAATATAACATAGTGTAGCCCTTGGCATAAACAGCCAGTTGGCATGAGCCATATATTCTGTCCTTGTCGAAATATTCAGGAACACATGGGGCATCATCCTCCATTGGGCATCAATATGAGCAGCAAGAATATTATAATCCAACTTGTAGCGATCGTTTTCGTACTCCATGAGGCTGTTTCGCTGATAGTCCTCCATTCCTGCCGATATTTTTAGTGCATCCGAGCAAATTTTGCGTATTCCTGTTTTCAGATGTATCTCATTCCTGAAGTTGTAATATCGGTCACCAGCAATCTTCGCATCTTCTATATCGTTGAATACCGATGAGCTTGCCATACCGCAAAAGAGCGTGTAGCCAGCACCCCACTGTGCCTTATAGGTTGTGTTGGCATAGATATTATTCTCTTTGAGCGAAAGGTTTTGGTTGTCTATATGCTGTCCTACAGATGTAAAATCATAGCCAACGTATGTTTTCAATATTCCGGCATTTCGGAACTCATTCTTGTATTGTGATTCGCCAGATAGTTTTAGATAAGGCTTGTTGAAATCAAGCCTTTCTGAAAATAACTGATTGTAGATTCCCAAACTTGTCAGTGCGGCATTAAAGGATAAGCTGCTGTGGGAATATGCCTTGGTGCCACCGATGTTCCAGTCAACCAATGATGCGCTGACTCCATATTTGTCACTTGTTGCAGCATCTGATGTTCCATAGGGAGAACGGAGGAAAGTGCTTGTCCATATTCTCCGCTATATCCACCAAGAGAAAAGTTGATACCTTTAAATATAAAAGGAGAGAATCGTCCACGTACAGCAGTATTTCCTGTGTTTGTACTATATGGAACAAGGACGTGCATTCCGTTAATGAAAGTCTGGCATTCTTCGCTTTCTCCACCACGGACATAGAGCTTTCCATTTTCTCCCACTTTTTGAGTGCCGGGTAAAGTTTGCAGGGCTGCAACAATGTCCCCGCATGAATTACCTGCCATCACAATATCTAAGGCATCCATAGTCTTGAAGTTGTCACTTTTCCCGAAACTGTAAGTGCTGGCAGATATTACAACTTCTTGGATTGCCGTAGCTTTTTCTTTCATTTGGATAGAAAGATTATGTAACTTGCAGGCATCTGTAGTCTGCATATATTCTTCAAAACCAATCATGGTAATCTTGATAGACGCTTCTCCGGTTTTTGATGTGGAAAAGGAAAACCTGCCCAGAGAATCTGTCAGGCATCCATCAATTGTGCCCATGATGAAAACATTGGCACCAGCAAGCGGTTCCTGACCGCTTTTTACCATGCCTGATATGATGGTCTGTGCAGCCAGGTTGCAGACTGAAGTCAGCAGCAATGCGATATGTATTATTCGATGTTTCATGCCGCAAAGATACTGCATGAAACTGGAGTTACCAAATTCTTAGGATATACAACTAAAACTTATGATAGAAAGCTAGTTAAGATGCCGAATAACTAAGTTGAAGGACAAATAACTATGTAAGATAAGTCTTTAACTTGGGCACAAATCTTCGGGAAACGGGTATGATGTTTGTGCAATTTCCGAGAGTCAGTTGATAACCATTTGAGTTGCCTCGTGCCGAAGTGATATTATTCACATTGACTGCAAAAGAACGGTGACATTGGAAAATGTTCTCAAACTCTTTCAACTCTTCAAGAGCATGGGTTAGTGTTGTATGGATATCAACAGCAACAACATTACCTTCTTTTAGAAAACAGACGGATACATTGTTTTTCTGTGCTTCCATATAAAGTAGATCGTTGATGGCAATCGACAGATCGTTTCCTCTTACGTTAGTATCATGGATGGTAATAGATACGTCTTCCTGTTCCTTTGTTGTATTGCGCAACAACTCTTCCATTCTCTCTCGTAATGTTCTGTTGTATTGCATTCCGATAGATAATGTCGTAAGAAATATGCCTATGATAATAGTCCAATTTAGAAACAAGAGAAACAGACTGAATGTAATCGTATAATGAAACAAGTATGAGAATAGAAGGAAATTACCGAAGGCAATGATGAAAATCAGTCCGAGTATAGCTACTCCTTCATGCCAGATACGCCAGGGCTTGATAGTTTGATGCAAATACTTCAATATCGTTGCAGCGTATGTTATGTGGCATCCAAAAGTTACCAGTCCGAATAATGTAGCAACAAAGCATTTGTTACCTTGATATAAGCAGAGTCCAAATGGCTGCAGAAAATATAAAATTACCCAAATGATGAAGCCAAAGATGCTACTATCTTTTAGCAAGTGTTTACTCTGTTTAAAAGGATATGTTCGAGTTAGAAACGACATGTTGAATCTGATTTATTTAATTAACGCAGCACTATCATTTATCTTCTTTATCAGGGTGTACCTAAGCTACTCTGTTGGTGCACCGGGATGCTTGCCATATCCAGACATTTTGTTTATTATCGTGCTGTAAAAATAAAACAAAGTTCTGAATGACACTGCAAAAGTACAAATAAAATTTGAGAAACGCACTTTTGGAGACGTTTATTTTGGTAATGAAGCATTTATCCTACTCTGTTCGACCTCTCGGGAAGAAAAGTCCTTGTGCCACAAAAAGGACACATTTATATTATGGGCAACAAGAAAGTCGTATGGTAGGAACGTGTGTTTCGGATAAAATATAATAAAAGCCGCAGTTTGTAAACGCAAACTGTGGCTTTTTCGTTTTTTTATGCTATCTTTGCACACAGATAGTGTTTTTAAAGATAGATCATGATGGAACAGCAAGTAAAACTAGTACCTTATGGGGTGGCTGATTTTGCTACGGTAATAGAGCAGAATCTATATTATGTGGATAAGACGATGTTTATCCCGGAGCTGGAGAAGCAGCCTCGCAATCTCTTCTTCATCCGTCCTCGTCGTTTTGGTAAGAGCATATTCTTGAGTATGCTCTATTCTTACTATGACTGTACGCAGAGCCATAAGTTCCAGAGTCTTTTTGGAAATCTGTGGATAGGCCAGCATCCTACACCTTTGCAGGGAAAGTATCAGGTGCTGTTCCTAGATTTCTCCCAGATTACGGGTAATATCGATAAGCTTGAGACTAAGTTTAATTCTTATCTCAGCATCAACCTTGATGCTTTTGTCCGTCAATACTCAGAATATTATCAAGCAGAGATGGAAGAAATCCTGGCGCAGGAAGATTTCGAGGAAAAGATGGAACTGATATTCAAGGCTGCCAAGGCGCACCAGTATCATCTGTATCTCATCATCGATGAGTATGACAACTTCACGAATGTCATACTCAACGAACGTGGTGAGAATGTGTATCATGCGATTACCCATGCCGACGGCTTTTATCGTGATGTCTTCAAGAAGTTCAAGGGTAATTTTGAGCGTATCTTCATGATGGGTGTGAGCCCTGTAACCCTGGATGATGTGACGAGTGGATTCAATATAGGTTGGAACATTTCTATCAAGCCGGAGTTTGATGAGATGCTGGGCTTCTCTACCACTGATGTGATGGAGATGTTTACCTATTATAAGGAGCATGGTAGTATTCCTGCTGATAGTGATATTGATGCCATTGTCAACGATATGAAGCCTTGGTATGACAATTATTGCTTTGCAGAAGAAGCATTGAAGAAGAAAACTCGTATGTTTAATTGTGATATGGTTCTTTATTACCTTCGTAATTACATGGATAACGGATGTTCTCCTCGTCAGATGATAGACCCGAATACCCGTACCGATTACGGCAAGATGAAGAAACTTTTGCAGTTTGACAAGCTGGATGGAGAGCGTAAGGGCATTATCCGCAAGATAGCAGAAGAGGAGCAGATTGTTACCCAGCTTTATGAGTCGTTTTCTGCGTATCAGATTCCAAAGGCAGAGATATTCCCAAGTCTTCTGTTCTATTATGGCATGTTGACCATCAAGGGAACTCGTGGATCCAAGCTCATTCTGGGCATTCCGAACAATAATGTCCGCAAGCAGTATTATGGTTATCTGGAAGAAGAGTATCAGGCAAAGGCTTATGTGGATGTCAACCAGCTCACCGATTACTATTATGATATGGCATACGATGGTAAGTGGAAAGAAGGATTGCGCTTCATGGCAGATGCCTATGCCAAGGTTTCATCGGTGCGTGATGGCATTGAGGCAGAGCGAAACCTGCAGGGATTCTTCATGGCTTATCTGAATCTGAATGATTATTATATCACGGCTCCAGAGTTGGAGTTGAATCATGGCTATTGTGATTTCTTCCTTTTGCCAGACCTTACCCATTATGCCAGTCAGCATAGCTACATTCTGGAGTTGAAGGTTCTTTCGAAGAAAGATTTCTCTGCGATAGTTGAAGGTGAGTTTACGGAAGATGGCAAGCCTATGACCAAGGCCGAGAAACAGTGGCGTGAGGCTGTAGAGCAGATTCATCGATATGCCGAGCTCCAAGGGTTGAGGCTTTGCGCCAAGGAACAAAACTCCATCTCATCATCATGCAGTTTGAGGGGTGGGAACTTAAACGGATGGAAGAAGTATAAATTCAATGAAAAGAATCAATATTATCTTAATAGTACTATCTTTTAGTATGCTCCTTCTTCTTGGTGCTTGTACCCAGAAGAAGATAGTGATAGGTGTGTCGCAATGTTGCGGCGGACTTTGGCGCGAGAAGGTGAATAATGAGATGCGACTGGCGCAGTATCAATATAAGAATGTGGATTTGCTGTTTACTACTGCAGAGAATGACGGGCAACGCCAGGCTCGCCAGATAGACAGCATGATAGCCAGGAAGGTAGATCTGATCGTGGTTGCCCCTGATAACGTGAATGATGTTACTCCCGCCATCGAGCGAGCTTATCGTGCGCATATCCCGGTTATTCTCTTCGACAGAAAGGTAAAGACAACCCATTATACAGCTTCCATCGGTGGCGATAATGTAGAAGCGGGTAGGGAAGTAGCCCGCTTTCTTGCCAGTAAACTGGATGGAAAAGGTACCATTGTTGAGATTACGGGCTTGAAGGATGCTTCCCCTGTCATTGAGCGCCATCGCGGTTTCCACGAGGTGATGAAGAATTACCCGGGAATCAAGGTGGTTACCCTGGACAGTAACTGGAAGATGGAGCGAGCCCAGGAGTTGATGAAGCAATATCTGGATAAAGGCGGACATGCGGATGGTGTGTTCGGACATAATGACCTCAGTGCCATAGGAGCCTTTCATGAAGCAGAGAGAAGAGGAATATACAAGCAGATGCTGATAGTGGGCATTGATGGATTGCCTGGTATCTGGGAAGGAGTGGATAGAGTGAAGAGGGGGCATTTTGCTGCTTCTTATGTCTATCCTACCCAGGGCGAAAAGATTATGGAATTGGCGATGAATATCCTTCAGGGTAAACCCTATAAGAAGGATAATGTGATGAAATCATTTCTTGCTACCCCTGAAAATTGCGATGCCATCGCTCTACAATATCAGGATTTGGAAGCCAAGATGAAGAATCTGGATCAGATTTCTGACAGTCTTGATTCTTATTCAGAGGTTTCCCGTATTCAGAAATGGATGATTATTGTTGCCATCGTCATCGTATTGGTTCTGCTCTTTGTCATCTACTATATATATAAGGTATATAGAAAGAAGCTGCAGAAACAGAAAACCGTGGCTCGTGGCTTCATCGAGAACAAGGAGGACTGGGCTGCTGAACTGAATCACCTGGATGAGAGTGATCGTTACTTCATGGACCGTTTCAAGAAGAAGATTCTTGAGAATATGGGCAATGCTGATATGAAGATGGATGATTTGGGAGCCCAGATGCTGTTGAGCAAGGTGCAGCTCTATCGCAAGGTGAAGGCTATGACAGGAAAAACGCCTGCCGAGCTCTTGAAAGAGATGCGCCTGCAGAGAGCCTATACGCTCCTGATGCAGACTGATAAGACTATAGCTGAAGTCTCGGCAGAAGTAGGCTTTGCATTACCGGGCTATTTCTCTTCCTGTTTCAAGAAACAATATGGCGTTCTTCCAACCGATTTACGACATAAACCGGTGTAAGATGTATGATATGGTTCTAACTGCTTCTGATAGAAAACTTTAAAATCTTAGCAAAAGATAAGAAAATCGTTTCATGTAACATAATTATTGTTGCAGGAACGATTTTTTTTATTTATATAACAGTCTTTTCCCTAATTTTGCGGCAGAAATCAAGCAATGACAATTTTTGAAACTTAAAACGTTATAATAGTATGAACAATCTTTCAAGATTACTGATGAGCTCTGCGCTCTGTACTGTTTGCACCGTAGCTAGTGCACAACAGGTAAATGTAAATGGCATTGTGAAAGATGCTGCTGGTGAGACAGTCATTGGTGCATCTGTCATGGTGAAAGGCACAAAGACTGGTACTGTTACCGACTTTGATGGTAACTTTCATGTAGAATGTGCTCCTGGTTCCACACTTGTTATATCTTATATTGGATATAAGACGCAAGAAGTAAAGGCTTCAGACAATATGGAGGTAACACTTCAGGAAGATGCCAACGACTTGCAGGAAGTAGTTGTAACAGGTTATACCACTCAGCGAAAGGCCGATTTAACAGGTGCTGTATCCGTTATGAATATGAAGGAACCTGTCAGTGCTTCTGATCCTAACATGCTCAACTCTATGCAGGGTAAGCTTGCTGGTGTGCAGATTGTAACTGATGCTGCTCCTGGTGGTGGCGGTTCTTCTATCGTAGTGCGTGGTATGAGTTCTATCAATGGTGGTAGCCCTCTTCTCATTGTTGATGGTATTGCTACATCAGAGAACATGAACTCTATCAACCCAGCCGACATCGAGAGTATCCAGGTTCTGAAGGATGCTTCTTCTGCATCAATCTATGGTTCTCGTGCTGCCAATGGTGTTATCATTATCACTACCAAGCAGGGTAAGGGCGAAAAGTTAACAGTGAATGTTAACTATGCTGCCAGCTTGCAGACAGTGGGAAAGACTTACGATATGCTGAATTCTACAGAATGGGGCCAGGCTTATTGGGCTGCCGCAAAGAATTCAAACATCGCTCCTTCTCATCCTTATTATGGTAGTGGTGATACTCCTCAGCCTATCGCAGGCTTGGCAAATACAGATTGGCAGGATCAGGTGTATCGTTCTGCATGGACTCACAATCTCTCTGCCAGTGTATCTAACAGTTCTAAGAAGGGTAGTGTGATGTTCTCTGCCAACTATATCAATCAGAATGGTTTGATTGACTATACTTTCTATCGTCGTTATTCAGCCCGTTTGAACTCTAATTACAATATCTCTGATTATGTAAAGGTAGGTGAGAACCTGATGGTAGCTAAGTTCCAGGATCATGGTGCTTCTACAGGCGATGAGCGTGGTATTCCTTTCTTGGCAATGCGCCAGCACCCGGGACTTACCGTTCGTAATGCCGATGGTAGCTTCACTAACCCTATGACAGAGTTGAAATCTGATTATGCCAACCCTGTTCAGCAGCTTTATAATGGTCGCGATGATTCCAATGACAGCTGGCGTATTTTCGGTAATGCCTATCTGGAGTTGACTCCTATCAAAGGCTTGTCTTTGAAGACCAATGTTGGTATCGACCACTCACAGTATTTCAACAAGGTACTTACCCGCAAGACTCTTGCAGCTGATGTCAATGCCTTGAGCCGTGCTTATGGTCAGGGTGATACTTATACATGGACCAATACTGGTAACTATGTCTTCGATATCTGCAAGGATCACCATTTCAATGTGTTGGTAGGTTCTGAGGCTATCAAATATACCTTCGAGGATATCAGTGCCTGGAGAAATCATTATGCTTTCGAGGATGATGACTATATGCAGATTGGTACGGGTGAAGGCACTCAGACCAATGGTGGTGGCAAGTCACAGTGGGCTTTGTTCTCTTTGTTTGGTAAGTTGGATTACAATTATGCCGATCGTTACCTCTTCTCTGCTACCTTGCGTCGTGATGCAACCTCTCGCTTGTATAACAAGAAGAACTCTGGTGTGTTCCCAGCTTTCTCTGGTGCATGGCGCGTTTCTCAGGAGAAGTTCTATCCAAAGAACAATATCGTTAATGATGCCAAGGTGCGTGTAGCTTGGGGACAAAATGGTAACTCTCAGGTAGTTAGTAATTATGCTGCTTACTCTACCTACATCTTCGACAATGGAAATGGTGCCTGTGATTTGGAGGGAACAAACAACAGTTACGTCAGTGGTATCAAGTTGTCGGCAACAGGTAACAAGGATTTGAAGTGGGAGACAACAACCCAGACCAACCTCGGTTTCGACCTCTATATGTTCAATAGCAGCTTGAGTGCATCTTTTGACTACTTCTGGAAGAAGACTAAGGATATGTTGACCGTTCCTCCAACACTTTCTGTAGCTGGTGAGAATGCTGGCAAGTGGATGAACACGGGTGATATGAAGAATACTGGTTGGGAGTTGACCCTCGGTTATAACAGTCCTCAGTATGGCGACTGGTCTTGGAATGGTAACTTCAATATCTCTCATTATAAGAATGAGGTAGTGAAGCTTAACGATTTTGTGAATACCATCGGTGGTGATGTCCGTTTGATGCAAGGTCAGCCAATGGGTGTTTACTATGGTTATGTTTGCGACGGCATCTTCCAGAACGAGGAGCAGGTGGCTAACCATTCAGCCCAGCAAGGCAAGGGCGTAGGCCGTTTAATCTATCGTGATTTGGATGGCGATAATGTTATCACAGACAAGGACCAGTGCGTAATCGGTGATCCTAACCCAGACCTTAGCTTGGGTCTCAACCTGAGCGTAACCTGGAAGCGCCTCACCCTGAGCACCTTCCTTACAGGTGAATTCGGATTTGATATCTATAATACAACCAAGCGTCAGCTTACCCTCATGAGTTATGGCGGTACTAGTACAAACCGTAGTAAGGATGTGTTGAACGCATGGTCACCAACCAATACAAGTGCTTCTATCCCAGCCTTGTCACTCGATGACAACAACAACGAGGCTCGCATGTCAACTTATTATGTTGAGGATGGTTCTTACTTGAAGATGAAGTTCATCAAATTGCAGTATGAGTTGCCTAACCATTGGCTCAAGTGCATCGGTGCTTCTGCTCTTAGTGTGTATGGTCAGATGGAGAATGTATTCACCATTACTGATTATTCTGGTCTCGACCCAGAACTCCCAATGGGTGCTTATGGCGCACGTTTGGATAATGGTCCTTACCCACGCTCTCGTACCTTTACCGTAGGTGTTAATTTGCAATTCTAAGTGTTACACATTAATTATATTATAGATATGAAATTCTCAGTTAATATTAAATATATGGCAGTGGCTGCTGCTCTTATGGGGTCTTCTATCACATTCCAGTCTTGTAACGACTTCTTAGACCTCAAGCCACAGGGTGCTTTTACCGAGGCACAGTTGGATGATAGTTCTGTTGAGGGATTGATGTCTGCGGCATACGCAGGTTTGGAGGCTCACTTCTTCGGAAACAACGAGTCTTTCGCCGGTCCTATCACAAACTGGGTGTTTGATGTTCGCTCTGACGATGCTCTCAAGGGCGGTGGTGGAATCTCTATGGAGCAGAATATCCACCAGTTGGAGATTTCAAATATCACCAGCGATAATGCCACAGCGCTCTTCAAGTGGAGAAACGATTTCTATGCAATCTCTCGTGTTCACAAGGCGATGAATGCGATTGATATGGCTGATAACGTGAACAACAAGGAGGCTTTGCTTGGCGAGTTGAAGACGCTTCGTGCTTACTTCTACTTCGACCTGATGCGCATCTTCGACCGCATTCCTTACTTCACAGAGAATGAGGATCCTAATGGTAAGCGCATTGATGAATATACTCGTGATCAGATTTTCGGCTTTATCAAGCAGGATCTGGAGTCAGCTTACAACGTGTTGCCTGAGTCTCAGAGCCAGGTAGGTAGATTCAACAAGTATGTTGCTGCCGCTATCTTGGCTAAGGTTTATGCCTTTGTTGGCAATTATTCTGAGGTGGAGAAGTGGAGTGATATGGTTATCAAGAGCAACAAGTATTCGCTCTACAACAATTATGGCGATATGTCTAAGATTGCATTCAACAATAAAAATGAGTCTGTGATGGCTATTCAGTTCTCTACTGGTAACAACAATATGCACATCAACTGGAGTAATCTTCTGAACACTACCATGTCTGAGGGCAATCTCTTTGGTAATGGTGATGATTTCTTCCTCGGCAGCCAAAACTTGGTTGATGCATTCGCTACAGACGAGAATGGTCTTCCTTATCTGGATGGTTCTGAGCATTACGTAAAGACCTCTGTAGATGGTACTAATGATTATCAGGGCAATGTAGATCCACGTCTCGACTTCACAGTAGGTCGTTTGGGTATGCCTTTCCGTGGTCATACTTACAATATGAACTGGTGCCGTGCTTACGAAATCTATGGTGAGTATTCTGATAAGAAGTGCATGATCGATCCTAGCTCACCTGATATGGTACAGGGATTCCCTTGGGGTGCTTCTGGCTTGAACTTCTGCCTGATTCGTTATGCTGATATCGTTCTCTTGAAGGCTGAGGCTCTCATTGAGCAGAACAAGGATTTGGCAGAGGCTCGCAATCTGATCAACTCTGTTCGCCAGAAGGCACAGCGTAGTGTAGATGCAGACTATAGCCCAGTGGATCTCGACCCAACAAAGGCTAATTACGAGGTAGGACTTTATCCGGATGACAGCAAGTGGACTCAGGACTATGCCCGCAAGGCTGTCCGCATGGAACGCCGTCTGGAGCTTGCCCTGGAGGGTAACCGCTGGTTCGACCTTGTAAGATGGGGCAATGTGGTTGATACTGTCAATAAGTACATGCAGTCTGAAAAGAGATATCACTCTTATTACGAGGGTGCATCTATCTCAAAGGATGAAATCTTCTTGCCAACTCCTTATGATGAGGTGAACAATTCAAATGGACTTTACAAGTAATCGGGTACGAATTTTTAAAGAATAGACAATTATGAAAAAGTATATATATAGTTTCATAGTAGCTTGCATGGCTCTCTTTGCCATTACATCCTGCTCTGATGTAGATATTCCTGAGGGTGTCAAGGCTCCAAAGGCAGAGAATCTTACCTCGCAGGTAGATGGTAGAACCGTGACGTTGAACTGGACTTTGCCAACAGATGAAAACAAGTCGGGTGTGGATATTTATCGCAACAATGCTCTCCTGGAGAGTTTGGGATTGGTCAACTCTGCGGTGTTGGAGTTGCAGCCAGGTAAATCTACGCTTCTCTATACTGTGAAGATGAAGTATAATGATGGTCGTGTTTCTGATGGTGTTTCAACAAGTGTTACCATCGATACAGAGCCTTCTAAGGTTGCCATCCTGCTTCCTTCAGATGATGAATCTGCTCTTGATGATGATGAGAGCGAAGCCTTGGTTTGGTTCAAGAAGACCTATGGTGACAAGGGAGCTGTACTCACACCTTCTGATATCAAGGCAATGAATAAGATTGACCGTGCTCAGTATAGCATGATTTGGATTCAGATAGACCGTGTAGGCTTGGAACTCGGCTGGCAGAAGTTGCCTGCAGAAATCGTTGATAACGATGTTATTGCCAAGTTGAAGGCTTTCGCCCAGTCGGGAGGTAACCTGTTCCTCACCAAGCATGCCACTCAGCTTTCTTCTGCCATCGGGCGTATTGACAACTCGCTGGCTCCTGGCATCTTCAGTTCTGGCGAAGGTGGTTCCGGTACTGATTATTGGACTACCAATGCCGTAATCGGCAGCAATCAGAATCCTAAGTACGATCATCGTTCACATGCAGCATTTGCAGGTTTGGAAGTACTTCCTGCTAATGATCCTGTTGACAATTACGACCATGAGTCTTATCCTCTGGAGGGTCCTGGTCACCGCGAAGATCATAACTGTATGTGGGATCTCAATGCCTACGACTTGCCATCTAAGGTTCCTGCAGGAAAGAATGTAGTAGATGCTTTCCAGCAGTTGACCAACTCTACAGTACTCGCTACCTGGGGTCATGTAACCGATTATTGCTGTGCAGGTATCGTAGAATTCCAGCCTACTGCAGAATTTAAGGGTACAGTTCTCTGTATCGGTTTGAGCTCATACGAGTTGAATCAGAATCAGGAAAGTGGCAACAAGTTCCAGGCAAACACAGAGCGTTTGACCAAGAACTGCATCGACTATCTTGCAGAATAAAAAATTGAATTAAACAGAAAAAGGAAGGCTGTCTTTGCGAAAACTAACAAGTATCATTCTTTGTTGTGTGCGCAAAGAGGGCCTTCCCTTTCTAGGTTTTAAATCCTATAACCAAACAAGTGAGACATGAAAAAACTCAATAAAGCACTTTTTCTTTCATTCGCCTTGATGGCTTGTGTCAATGTCCAAGCCCAGGTGGTGAAGTTCTCTATGGAGATGTCGGCTGATGCTACTACCACAGAATCAGTCAGCAATCAGAAGTTTCAGGCTCAGGGAGCCTTGGCTCCGGTTTCTGTGGCAGGTGCCAGGGAAATGCGTGGCGACTGGATGGCTATTCTTCCTGTCTTCAGGCTAAGATAGACCCAACTCTTGTTGATGGGCAAAGTCAGATGACATTCTCTCTTTGGGTAGCACCTGAGTCTTATCCGGTGATGAGGCTCGACGAGGATGGCGAGTGGTTTACCACGATGGCTGGAAACCTGAAGGCTTCCGACTTGAATGTGGTGGAGAGTGGTGATAAAGGATTTGCTTTCCGCCTGGGTTCCCGTGGCACCTATATGTTCATCTGTCATGTCAAGGGCTGGAAGGTGATGCTGGAAGCTAGTGACAAGTTGGCGCGTTACAAGTGGAATCATCTGGTGGTAACCGTTGATGCCGAAAACAAGCAGGTGGTAATGTACAACAATGGTGTGCAGGTGGCTACAGCCAAGTGTCAGAAAGGTGGCATGAATGGTGGTGCAGCAGATTTCATGATAGGAAAGTCTTTCCAGGATGATAAGGTGGATGGTCTTTTCTGTCTGAATACTTATAATGGCTTGATTGATGATTTTGAAATCTTCAAAGGTATCAACAGCGAAGTAATTAAGGAGAAGGCTCAGAACGCCCCTGTCTTGACTTATTCTCCGGAACGTTATACTTCTGATATCCTGCGCCCGGCTTTCCATGGTATGCCTTCGGGAGCATGGACCAACGAAACGCATGGAGCTGTTTTCTATAACGGAAAATATCATGTGTTCTTCCAGAAGAATCCTAACGGACCTTATATGACCCGCTTGAACTGGGGACATATCGTGAGCGATAATCTCTATAAATGGGAGGAACTTCCTGTAGCTGTCAGTCCTGAAGAATGGTACGACAAGAAAGGTTGCTGGTCGGGTTGTGTCTTTACCGATGATGAACTGACGGGTGGCAAGCCAAATATCTTCTATACGGGTGTGGATTATGTAAAGGCTATGTTCTCACAGGCTAAGCCAAAGGATGAAGACCTGTTAGGTTGGCAGAAGATGGAGAACAATCCGATAGTGAATGGCCGTCCTGATGGATTGAGCGATGACTTCCGCGATTGTTTCCTTTTCCGTGATGGTGACAAGCTTTATATGATTGCCGGTACCTCAAAAGATGGTATAGGTGCCACAACTTTACATCGTTACGATAAGCTCACTGGTAAGTGGAGCAACGATGGCAGCATCTTCTTCCGAGGAACCAGCAAGGCACAGGATGGAACGTTCTGGGAGATGCCTTCCGTTACCAAGTTTGGCAACAAATGGGTGTTTATGGTTACTCCGCTAAACACAAAGCTGGGTGTTCATACCTTGTATTGGACGGGAAATATCAATAATGATGGTACCTTCGCTCCTGATAATGAGGCTCCCAAGACCCTGGAACTTCCGGGTTTCTCAAAGGATGGCTATGGCTTCCTGTCGCCAACCATTTTCCAGAAAGATGGCAAAACCCTGATGTTGGGTATCGTGCCTGATAAGTTGCCTGGTGCAGACAATTATCGCCTGGGATATGCTCACACTTATGGTTTGCCACGCGAAATCAGCCTCGATGCTCAGGGCAATTTGGTTCAGAAACCGTTCGAGGGCCTGAAGGCTATGCGTTCAGAGATATCTTATGTTCAGAACAACCTTACCTTGCATGGCGAGCAGAATCTTTCGCCTGTAGAAGGAAGAAGTCTGGAACTGAACGGTACATTTGTTGCTGGCAGCAGCGATTTCGGCTTTACCTTCTTTGGCGATGGCAACAAGCAGGTTCGTCTTACTTACTCTCCTGTAAGTGGAGTAGTGAAGTTGGATGCCAGCGGTATCAACCGTATCGTGCAGGACGATGTCTTTAAGGGCATCTATCAGTCAACATTGGCAAAACCTGTTGCAGCTGGCGAGGAAGTAAAGCTTACTGCTTATGTGGATCATTCCATTGTTGATATCTTTGTGAATGATACCTATGCAGCATCAGTAAGAATCTTCCCTCAGAATGTGGATGCAGTCAAGGCTACTGTTTTCAGCGAGGGAACAACGCTCGTTAAGTCTTTGCAGGCTTATAAGCTCGATGCCAACAAGGTATCTTCGGGCATTCTGCATGTCCAGAACTCTTCTTCTGCACAGTTTCATGTTGCAGATGGCAGATTGAATTATCAGTTTGCTGAGGATGGCTATACCTTGAAGGTTTTTGATGTTGCCGGCAGACTCCTGAAATCTCTCTCTGCTTTGGAAAAGTCTGGTTCCATAGCTCAAATAGGCAGCGGGATATTCATCGTGAAGGTCTTGGATGCCCATAAAACTTTGGTTTATTCCACGAAGATAGCTTTGGAATCATAGTTTTTTCATCGATGGTGAGAAAAAATGTTCATTGCTTATTAAAAATGTATCCTTGTTACATATTTTTTATGTAATGAACGATTAGTTGAATCCGTTTTTCAACAAAACCATTAATTTTGCAGCAGAAAACGAGAAGAGGTTTTTCTTGAATCGTTTTGTCATGCAAATAAAAACAGTTTAATCCATTGATAGTTGATTGGTTTAGTTGATATAATTAGGATTTTAGTTTTAGTTGATAAAAGGGTTTAGTTTTAAGGTTAGTTAGTTTTTAGGTAATAGTAGGAATTAGTTGCTTGACGGGTAAGAGGATTGTTTTTCAGGATACATATAAAAAAGTAAAACGTGCTGGAGGCATCATATATAAGATAGTTGCTGAAGGCATCCTATATAAAATTAAGTAGAATAAACAATAAATAATAAACAGTCTTATTAATATGAAGAAGATTTTTGTTTCAGCGCTTGTCGCTCTTTGCGGTTTCACCGCCAGTTATGCCCAGCAGGCTTCCTTCTTGAGCAATAACCACTGTCTCTATCGCATCAGCCAGAAGAGTCAGAACCAGAAGTGTCTCTTGCTTCCTGTGCAGGAAAATGCAGAGATAGCCAATATTAAGGTGATTGCCAACAACAAGCAGGTGAAAGCCCTCAATGTGAAGTTGGCTAAAGACCACGTAGATTATTACGTGCCTCTCTATATGAATGAGTTTGCCGGTTTGAAGGGCCTGGCTCTCGATATCCATGTAAACGGCGATTATAGCAAGGAGGGTTTGAATGCCCTCACTTGCTGGGAGAACATGAAGTTCTCTGATACTTTCGATATGAAGAATCGTGAACAGTATCGCCCAGTTTTCCATCACACTCCTGCTTACGGATGGATGAACGACCCAAATGGTATGTTCTATAAGGATGGCGTATGGAATCTCTATTTCCAGTATAATCCTTACGGATCACAGTGGGAGAATATGACCTGGGGACATTCTACTTCCACCGACTTGGTTCACTGGAAGTTCCAGGGTACTCCTATACAGCCTGATGCTGTAGGTACTATCTTCAGTGGTTCTGCCGTGGTTGACAAGAACAATACCTCGGGTTTCGGAAAGGATGCTGTGGTTGCACTTTATACTTCTGCTGCAGAAAACCAGACCCAGAGCATGGCTTACAGTACAGATAATGGCAAGACCTTTACTAAATATGAGGGAAATCCTATTATCACCAGTACTGTGCCAGACTTCCGTGACCCTCACATGTTCTGGAACGAGGATATCAAGAAGTGGAATATGATTCTGGCTGCCGGTCAGCACATGGAAATCTATTCTTCAGATAACTTGAAGGACTGGAAATACGAAAGCTCTTTTGGTGAGAAGTATGGCAACCATGGTGGTGTTTGGGAATGCCCAGACCTGATGAAGATGAAGGTTCGTGGCACCGATAAGGAGAAGTGGATGCTCATCTGCAACATCAACCCTGGCGGTCCATCCGGTGGTTCAGCAACCCAGTATTTCGTAGGTGATTTCGACGGACACAAGTTTACTTGCGACAGCAAGCCAGAGGTAACCAAGTGGATGGATTACGGAAAGGATCATTATGCTACAGTTACTTTTGATAACGCACCAGAAGGTCGCCACGTGGCTATTGCCTGGATGAGCAACTGGCAGTATGCCAACCAGGTTCCTACCCAGCAGTACCGTTCAGGCAACTCTATTCCTCGCGACTTAGGTCTCTTCGAGTATAAGGGTGAAACTTATTGCAGCGTGGTTCCATCTCCAGAGATGACAGCAGCAAGAAGCAAGAAGGCTGGCAAGAAACTTACAGAGTCTTGCGAGATGGTAGTGAATCTAAAGGGAGATGCTACTATCACTTTGAGCAACGACAAGGGCGAGAAGGTAGTGATGAACTACGATGCCAAGGCAGAAACCTTCTCAATGGATAGAACCAAGAGCGGTAAGATGGATTTCAGCAAGGACTTCGCTGCAGTCACCAAGGCTCCAACCTACGGCAATATCAGCCAGCTGCGCATCTTCATCGACAAGAGCAGCATCGAGGCTCTTGATGCCGATGGCAAGATGGCAATGACCAATCTCGTGTTCCCAAGCAAGCCTTACAACAAGGTTACTGTAAAGGGAAAGGGTAAGTATCAGGTTTACGACATCAAGTAACCTCATCTGTTAAGAACTGAATCTATAAGATAATTGTTTCTTAGTGTGTTACTGATGTAACAATGCAACAAAAATGGTAGCCGATGAACGATATTTTATAATGCTATATACCGTTTATCGCTACCTTTGCACCAGCAAAATAGAAACAATAACGCTAACAATTATGAATAAATCATCAAAGTTATCAATCATCCCGGTGATGCTCTGTTTCTTCGCCATGGGATTTGTAGATTTGGTAGGTATTGCCTCCAACTACGTAAAGGAAGATCTCAACCTCAATGATGCAACAGCCAATCTGTTCCCATCGCTGGTATTCTTCTGGTTTCTCATCTTCTCGGTTCCTACGGGAATCCTGATGAATAAGATAGGTAGAAAGAAGACAGTACTTCTGTCTTTGCTCGTTACCGTTATCTCCCTCCTTTTGCCCATTTTCGGCGAAAACTTTGAGCTTATGCTCGTGTCATTCTCATTGCTCGGCATCGGAAATGCCTTGATGCAGACCTCCCTGAACCCTCTGGTTTCGGTGGTGACATCAGGTCAGAACCTTGCATCCACATTGACCTTCGGTCAGTTTGTCAAGGCGATAGCTTCCTTCCTGGCTCCATACATCGCTATGTGGGGCGCCATGGCAAGCATTCCAACCTTCGGTCTGGGCTGGCGCATTCTCTTCCCAATCTATATGGTTATCGGAATCGCAGCTACCTTCTTCCTGGCTGGTACACCTATTGAAGAAGAGAAGAACGAGGGTAAGGCTTCCGGCTTTGGCGAGTGCTTCAAGTTGCTCGGCAAACCTATCGTGCTGCTTTCTTTCATCGGTATCATGTGCCATGTAGGCATCGATGTGGGTACCAATACCACAGCTCCTAAAATTCTGATGGAGCGTCTGGGATGGACGCTGAACGAGGCTGCCTTCGCTACATCGCTCTACTTCATCTTCCGTACCATCGGATGCTTCACCGGTACCGTTTTCCTCCGCATGATGAAGACCCGCACTTTCTTCGTCATCAGCGTAGTGATGATGGCTCTGAGTATGATAGGCATGTGGGTAGGCGAGAGCAAGACGATGCTTTATATCGCCATCGCCCTCGTGGGATACGGCAACTCTAACGTCTTCTCCATGATTTTCTCTCAGGCACTTCTAGCTATGCCTGATAAGAAGAACGAGGTGAGTGGACTGATGATCATGGGACTCTTCGGTGGTACCGTCTTCCCGTTGATTATGGCTTTGCCAGCGATACTTGGGGGCAGGCTGGTGCTGTGGCTGTCATGGCTGTGGGAGTCGCTTATCTCTTCACTTATATCCGCAAGTTATAATAATCTTCATTCGCAATTATTTATACTATATATAATAAGATGTAATTATGGAAACAAAGAATTTAAATACAAAATATTGTGTAGGTTTGGGCGAAATCCTCTTTGATGTTCTCCCTAGTGGCTCTCAACTCGGCGGTGCTCCTGCCAACTTCGCTTACCACGCAGGTCAGCATGGTTTGCATTCTGTAGCCGTGAGTGCTGTGGGCAAGGATGCCCTGGGCGATACAGCCCTTCGCATTCTCGATGAGAAGAAGTTGAAGTATGTAATGCCTGAGGTAGATTATCCTACCGGTACTGTTCAGGTGCAGCTCGACAAGGAGGGCGTTCCTACTTACGATATCAAGCAGGGTGTGGCTTGGGATAATATCCCGTTCACCAGTGATATCAGGGAGATTGCTGTCAATGCTGGAGCTGTATGCTGGGGTTCTCTGGCTCAGCGCAGTGAGGTTAGCCGTAAGACCATCTATACGTTCCTCGACCATACTCCAGAGGATTGTCTGAAGATCTTCGACATCAATCTTCGTCAGAACTTCTATACTCCAGAGGTGATTACCGAGAGCTTGAAGCGCTGCAATGTGTTGAAGATCAACGATGAGGAGTTGATTACCATCGGCCGTCTCTTCGGTTATCCAGGTTTGGATATCGAGAACAAGTGCTGGCTGATTCTCGGCAAGTACAATCTCGATATGCTCGTGCTGACCTGCGGTGTAAACGGCAGCTATGTCTTTGCTCCGGGTGTGAAGTCATTCCAGGAGACTCCAAAGGTTGAGGTGCTGATACCGTAGGTGCAGGCGACAGCTTTACCGGTACATTCTGTGCCAGCATCCTGAAGGGCAAGAGCATTCAGGAGGCTCACGAACTTGCCGTAAAGGTAAGTGCCTACGTTTGTACCCAGAATGGAGCGATGCCTCAGATTCCCGAGGAATACACCCGTTAACCCCGCTTCCCCTATTGGTTATATAGCAATATAAGATGATAGGTTTAAAGAATAGTTGATTTAAAGTTAATGTTAGTTAGTAAGCTGCATCCTGTTCGCGAAGAATGGGTGCAGCTTTTTCTTTTTCAGAAATACAATCTCTCAATTAGAATAAAAGAACCCCCTAAAATGGTAAAATGATGCCCCAAAATGGCAGAAATGAATAAAAAGATAACGTTTTCATTAAAAATATTATAAAAGAGTTGCAGATTAATAGATTATTTTGTACTTTTGCATCTAAAATATTAGTAGAACATTAAAAATATAGATGTTATGAAAGACTTAGATTGGTCTAATTTGTCATTTGGCTATCGCCAGACTGACTACAATGTTCGCTGTTACTATCGCGACGGCAAATGGGGCGAAATAGAAGTTTGCTCTGATGAGTATTTGAAATTGCACATGGCTGCAACCTGTCTGCACTATGGTCAGGAGGCATTCGAGGGCTTGAAAGCTTATCGTTGCCCAGACGGTAAGGTGCGCGTGTTCCGTATGGACGAGAACGCTAAGCGCTTACAGAGCACATGTCGCGGCATTCTGATGCCAGAGGTGCCTACAGAAATGTTCGAGGAAATGGTGAAGAAGGTGGTTCGCCTCAACCAGGAGTGGATTCCTACCTACGAGAGTGGTGCTACGCTCTATATCCGTCCGCTGCTCATCGGTACAAGTGCTCAGGTGGGTGTTCATCCTTCTAAGGAGTATTGTTTCCTTATCTTCGTAACTCCAGTGGGTCCATACTTCAAGGGTGGATTCTCAACCAACCCATACGTCATCATCCGTGATTTCGACCGTTCTGCTCCTCTCGGAACAGGTATCTATAAGGTTGGTGGAAACTATGCTGCTTCTCTCAGAGCCAACAATATCGCTCACGAGAAGGGTTATGCATGCGAGTTCTATCTCGACGCCAAGGAGAAGAAATACATGGATGAGTGTGGTGCTGCCAACTTCTTCGGAATCAAGAATAATACATACGTTACTCCTAAGAGTACATCTATCCTCCCTTCTATCACCAACAAGAGTCTGATGCAGTTGGCTGAGGATCTCGGTTTGAAGGTGGAGCGCCGTCAGATTCCTGAGGATGAGCTGGATACTTTCGAGGAGGCTGGTGCTTGCGGTACTGCTGCCGTAATCAGTCCTATCAGCTACATTGATGACTTGGATACAGGCAAGCGCTACAACTTCGGTGAGAAGCCAGGTCCTATCTCTAAGCACCTGTATGATACGCTTCGCGGAATCCAGTATGGTACCATCGAGGACAAGCATGGTTGGACAACCGTAGTTATTGAGTAATCAATGACTTCTTTATTGCGTAAAAACCAATATTAGAAATATAATTATGATCAGGGCACTTTGAGGAGTTCACGCTCCTTGGAGTGCTTTTTTTATGTCTTTTTTCTTGGAAGTTTCATAAAAATATCGTAACTTTGCCCGCAGAAATATAACTTCTTAAATAAAGAGGATATGAGTCCTAAATTTAAAGAAATAAATGGGTTTGTGTTCAAGATTTATTCCAATGAGGAAAAAAGAATGCATATTCATGTCGTTAAGGCCGAAAATGAAGCTAAGTATTGGCTAGAACCCAATATTGAACTAGCAGAAAATTTCGGATTCAATACTAAAGAATTAAGTTTTATAGAAGAAATACTTAAAGATTATGGAGACGATTTTAAAATCAAATTCGCAAGACACACAGGTAAGCGTCTTGATGATAAATGATAAAGGCATTATGCTTTCTGTGAAAGGAAACGATTATTTCATATCTTATAATCGGATTCCTTGGATGAAGAATGCATGTATTTCTGATGCTCTTGATGTGCAGATGAGTGGAAGGAATGCCATTGAGTGGCCTAAATTGGATGTAGATTTAGAAATAGAGAGTTTAAAGCATCCTGAGCGTTATCCTCTTATTATGAAGAGAAATGAAATGGAAGTTTTATAGAGTCTCAAATAAAAATACAGAAAGCCTCTCAGCATCGTTTTGCTGAGAGCTTTCTGCCTTTTTATGTCTGGGGGTTAACAGAGTTAACAGTTAACAGCTGTTTTTTCGATACTCCCCCTCGCGCGTACCTTATTATAATATAATAATATATATACTTATTTTTATATGTGTGTGGGGGGAACCATGCATTTTTGGGGTGTTAACTGTTAACCTGTTAACCCCTCGCTCTTTTTTCCCCGTCTCTGTGCTTTGCGGGGGCATAAGTCATAGAGTTGAAAGGGAAGAAGCTATGAGTTACAGTTTTTAACATAAAGCTCTAAAGCAGCCTAAGGAGAATAAGAGAGGTTGGAACGTAAACTGTTGGGAATGAGCAGATTTGCACAAAGTTGCCAAATCGGCATAAAGCAAGCGAGTGAGGAATATTGAAGTAGTTCAGTTACTAAATCGTGAGCCACAGTTACCTATGCAAAGCAGGTAACAATGCGGAAAGGCAACTTTGTGCATCAACGGATTTTATTGCGCTGATTCTCAATGTTTTGCGTATCAAGGAACGCTTACAAAATGATTATATTTGCACACT